>NZ_SLYH01000003.1:0-411354 GCF_004343445.1 Rhizobium sp. PP-CC-3G-465 | reverse complement strand
CGCAACGTCCGCCGCCCACGTTTCTCTTTCTCATCTTCAATTGTCAAAAAACAGACAAACCTTACCGGTCCGTCACATCGCTGAATGATCAAAGCTTAAAGCCACAATCACCGCAAAATCTTTCCCGCAAGAGCCTCAAGCTGTTCTGCCTAAGACCGCCAAGTCGCTACAAAGTCAAGAAACTTCAGAGCGAGTTCGTTGGTCGCCAGCAGCGCCGCCGCCCTCGTTGGTGTGCGGTTTATAGATCTCTGAACCGCAGTTCGTCAACAGCCATGTTTCAAAAAAATGACATTTCTTCTAAGTCATTGTGAAACATGGGTTTTCATGAGTGCGCAACCTCTTGGCTATGATTTGGCGCGTACTGCGCGGCCCAGCGCCAGAGGAATCAATCTTTCTGGCATTCAAAGCCCTCCTCCAGATCGTATCGGCCGCGGGATCTTTTGATCGCTTCGTGGTGTCGTGCACTTTTCCACGGCTCTCTGTATTATGGAGCCATGACATCCCCTGTTTTCGCCTCCCTTCCCGACCTTCCTGTCAAAGCCGTCCTGCATGAGATCGGCGCTGCTCTCTCTACCCAGGGCTTGGCCGTTCTCTCGGCACCGCCGGGTGCCGGAAAGACGACACTCGTGCCGCCGTTCCTGCTCGATGCTGCCTGGAGGGGAGACGGGCGGATTATTCTTCTTGAGCCGAGACGTCTTGCGGCAAGAGCCGCGGCCGGGCGGATCGCGTCTCTTCTTGGCGAGGCGATCGGCGAACGGGCCGGGTATCGCATGCGGCTCGACAGCCGGATCTCGGCGCGGACGCGGATCGAGGTGGTGACGGAAGGCGTGTTCGCTCGGATGGTGCTCGATGATCCCGAGCTGAAAGGTGTTGCGGCCGTTCTTTTCGATGAGTTCCATGAACGGTCGCTCGATGCGGATGTGGGGCTGGCGCTGGCGCTCGATGTGCGTGCCGCCTTGCGCGAGGATCTGCGCATTCTCGTGATGTCGGCAACGCTCGACGTGGAGCGAGTGGCGGCGCTGCTCGGCCATCCCCCCATCATCGAAAGCCACGGCCGGAGCTTTCCGATCGATATTCGCCACGGCGGCCGGTCACCGAACGAGCGGATCGAGGATGCCATGGCGCGGGCGATCATCGAGGCGCATAGCAGCGAAGAGGGGTCGATACTCGCCTTTCTCCCCGGGCAGGCGGAAATCAAGCGCACGATCGAGCGGCTGGAGGGGCGTCTGCCTGCATCGACCGATATTATCGGCCTTTATGGAACGCTGAGCCAGGCCGAGCAGGATCGGGCGATCCGGCCCGTCGCCGGCGGACAGCGCAAGGTGGTGCTGGCAACGTCGATCGCGGAGACGTCGATCACCATCGATGGCGTGCGGATCGTCGTCGATAGCGGGCTGCAGCGCCTGCCGGCCTATGAGGCGGCGACCGGGATCACGCGGCTGGAAACGGTGCGTGTTTCCAAAGCCTCGGCCGATCAGCGGGCCGGCCGTGCCGGGCGAACGGAGCCGGGCATCGCCATCCGGCTGTGGCATCCGGGCCAGACGGCGGCGTTGCCTGCGTTCACGCCGCCACAGATCCTGGCGAGCGATCTTTCCGGTCTCGTGCTCGATCTGGCCCATTGGGGGGTGACCGATCCTACCTCCATGTCCTTTCTCGATGCTCCGCCGGCACCGGCCTGGCGGGAGGCGCGGGCCTTGCTTGCCTCTCTCGGCGCTGTGGATGCCGAGGGACGGCTGACGGAGGGGGGACAGCAGATTCGCGAGCTTGCCTTGCCGCCGCGGCTGGCGGCCATGGCGGTGGGTGCCGCCACCGAAGGCCAGGGCATGGCGGCCTGCGAGATCGCAGTGCTTTTGACGGAGCAGGGTCTTGGCGGCACGTCGGTCGATCTGGAGGATCGGCTGCGGCAGTTTCGCAGCGACCGAAGCCCGCGGGGCGAAGCGGCGCGCGGGCTTGCGCGGCGCATGGCAGCGGGGCTCGGCGTCCGGCGCAATGCCTCGGCGGGGCCGGTGCTGGCCGGCGCCCTGCTGATCCGCGCCTTCCCCGACCGGATCGCCCTTCAGCGGGGCGGCCGCGGGCGTTTCGTGATGGCGAACGGGCGCGGCGCGGAGCTTGCCGAGACGGAGCGCCTTTCCGGCGCCACCATGCTCGTCATCGCCGATGTGACAGGGTCCGCCGGACGGCACCGGATTCTCTCGGCCGCAGAAATTCGGCTGGAGGATGTCGAGGCGCATTTGCCGTCGGCCATCACGACCGGGACCGAGACCTTCTTCGACCGCCAGAGCCGGCAGGTTCGGGCGCGGCGCGTGACGCGGATCGGTGCGATCGTGCTGGAGGAAACGCCAATGGCGCGTCCGGCCGGCGCGGATGCGGCGCGTGCTCTGGCGGAAGGCGTGCAGATGCTGGGGCTGGATGTGCTGCCGTTCTCCAAGGAGGGACGGCAGCTTCGCGACCGGATGGGCTTCCTGCACCGGACGCTCGGAGACCCCTGGCCCGATGTTTCCGATACGGCGCTTCTGGCAAACCTCGACGACTGGTTCGTGCCCTTTCAGACGGATGCGCGCGGATTGAGCGAGATCGAGCCGGGCAGCCTGACGCAGGGTCTGATGTCTCTCGTTCCCGGCGCGTCGCGGGATCTCGCTGCGCTGGTGCCGACGCATTTCCAAGCACCGACCGGCAACCGTCATCCGATCCGCTATGATGGTGACGAGCCGGTTCTGTCGATCCGGGTGCAGGAGCTGTTCGGGCTGACCGTGCATCCGGCGATCGGCGGGGGGCGTATACCCCTGCTTCTGGAACTCGTATCACCGGGCCAGCGGCCGATCCAGACGACGCGGGATCTGCCGGGGTTCTGGGCGGGCTCCTGGAAGGAGGTGCGAGCCGACATGCGCGGGCGCTATCCAAGGCACGCCTGGCCGGAAGACCCGGCGCAGGCCGCGCCGACAGCCCGCGCGAAACCAAGGGGAACGTGATGGCACATCAGGACACGGCCCTGGAGACCGCGGCAACCGGATCGCGCGAGCCGGACGACCCGACCGCCAGCCGCTCGCTCCGGCTGCAGACCATCGTGCGGCTGCGCTGGCTGGCGGTGGCTGGTCAGTCGATCGCGATCATCATCGTGGCGCTGTGGCTGCGGTTCCCGATGCCGCTGATCGCCTGCTTTCTGCTGATCGCGCTTCTTGCCGTCGTCAACATCTACCTGACGCTGCGCTATCCCCCCGCCCACCGGCTGCATCCGGTCGCAGCCTTCACGCTTCTCGGCATCGATCTCGCGCAGCTGACGGCGCTTCTTTATATGACCGGGGGCATCGCCAATCCGTTTGCGCCGCTGGTCTCGGTTCCGGTCATCATCTCCTCGGCTTCGCAGCCGAAATGGTACAGCGTTGCGCTTGCGCTTCTGGCCGTGGCCGGCGTGACGGCGCTCGCCTTTTCGCCCTATCCCCTGCCCTGGTACGATGGCGCGGTGCTCGTGGTGCCACCGGCGCTCATGGTGGGCTTCTGGTTTGCCATCGTTTCCACCACGGCCTTTGCCGCCTTCTATACCTATCGCGTTTCGCTGGAGGCGAGCGAGCTGGCCGAGGCGCTGGCCGCGACCGAGCTGGTGCTGCAGCGCGAGCAGCATCTGTCGCAGCTCGACGGACTGGCAGCCGCCGCCGCGCACGAGCTCGGCACACCGCTTGCGACGATCAGCGTGGTCGCGAAGGAAATGGAGCGCGAGCTTGGCAACGATCCGAAATATGGCGAGGACGTCCAGCTTCTGCGCAGCCAGAGCGAACGTTGCCGCGACATCCTGCGCCGGTTGACGACGCTCTCTTCCAACGACGAAGCGCATATGCGCTATCTGCCGCTCTCCTCGATGATCGAGGAGGTGCTGGCGCCGCATCGGGAATTCGACATCGAGATCAAGCTGGTCGAGGCGTCCGGCCGCAAGGGCGAGCCGGTGGGCACGCGCAATGCCGGCATTCTCTATGGGCTCGGCAATCTGGTCGAAAACGCCGTCGATTATGCGAAGACCGAGGTCGTCGTGACGGTGAAGCATTCGGCCGGGCGCGTCTCGGTGACGATCGAGGACGATGGCGACGGTTACGCGCCCGATATTCTGAGCCGGATCGGCGAACCCTATGTGACGCGGCGGCAGCGGGACGATACCGCTGGCGGGCTCGGGCTCGGGCTGTTCATTGCCAAGACGCTGCTGGAGCGGTCCGGCGCGACGCTTGCCTTCGAGAATGGGGGTCCGGAGAAGCCCGGCGCGCGCGTCAGCGTCGAATGGCCGCGGCATCTGATGGACACCAAGCCGGCGAAATGAGCGGTTGCGCCTTTCCCCCGGGATGGCCGATCCTTATCTAACCCATAAGAGAGACATGAAGGATCGCGCCATGAGCGAGAAAGCCGATGCCGGGGCGGCCGGCGAAACTGCTGCAACCCCATTGAACGATGCGATCGGGCTCGATCCGTCGCTGCTGATCGTCGATGACGACGGTCCGTTCGTGCGCCGGCTGGCGCGGGCGATGGAGCAGCGCGGCTTCACCGTCGAGATCGCCGAATCGGTTGCCGACGGCATCGCCCAGGCGAAACGGCATCCGCCGAAATATGCGGTGGTCGATCTCCGGCTGGGCGACGGCAGCGGACTCGACGTGATCGAGGCGATCCGCGGCTGCCGGGACGACACGCGCATCATCATGCTGACCGGATACGGCAATATCGCGACGGCGGTGAACGCGGTGAAGCTCGGTGCGGTGGATTACCTATCGAAGCCCGCGGATGCCGACGAGGTCTACAATGCCCTCGTCCAGAGCGACGGCGACAAGGCGGAATTGCCGGAGAACCCGATGTCGGCCGACCGCGTGCGCTGGGAGCATATCCAGCGGGTGTTCGAGATCTGCGAACGCAACGTGTCGGAGACGGCACGGCGGCTGAACATGCACCGGCGGACGCTGCAGCGGATCCTTGCCAAGCGGGCCCCAAAATAGCCTTTCAGAGATCGCTGTCCTGCGCGCCTGACATGATGTCCTGCAGCGGCGAGGCATCACTGGTGCCGCCGACGCACCATTCCGCGAGCAGTAGCCGCTGGGCTGCGGCCCGGGCGAAATTCAGCGTGACCGATTTGCGCTGCGGGGCCGAGAGACGATGCTCCGGCGCATCGCGGATCATGTCGGCGCCGTAGCCGTCGGAGAGAAACAGGCCGCAATCCTCCGGGAAGATGTCGAGCGGCACCTCCGCATGGGTGGCAAAGAACAGCCGGTCGCAATGCAGCCGGTAGTCCGGCCATTTCCGGTCCACCTTGAAATCCTCGATCGACGTCTTGATCTCAACGATCCAGATTTCGCCTTTCGGGGAAATCGAGGCAAGATCGGCCCTGCGGCCACTTGCCAGCGTCAGTTCCGGCATCACAGCATGACGCAGGTCGTAGAGATAGCGTTGCAGGCCGCGGCGGACGAGCATCGCGCGGCGGGACTGGCGTCCGTCGACGAGCGGGGTGGTGGCGTGGAGCGAGACGATCGGCATGGCATCTTCCTGTCTGGCATGCGCTTCAAATGCTTGGGATAGTGGTCTTTGTTGCAAAAAAACCATCCATGGCGAATTTGAATCCGCAGAACTTCATGCTGCAGCGCATTCCCTTGCAAGGACCCGGCGAATGGAAAATAAGCGTAGTGGCTGATGGTCGAACCACTCGAGCCGTCCTTCGCTTCCTTTTAAGAGATTCTCATGCGCACCCGCAACGCATTCTTCCTGTGCAGCCTTCTGGCAAGCGTCGCTCTGGCCGGTTGCTCCACGGCGCCCGTCACCGCGTCCAACACGCCGATCCAGCATGTCGCGACCAACCAGATCTTCTCCGACGGCTACGGCCCGGTCGAAGATCACGGCTATGCGCTTCCGGCGATCCCGATCAACCGTGTCGATCAGCGCTTCCATCGCCAGATCATCGATTACGCGACGAACGAGCCGGTCGGCACGATCGTGGTCAACACGCCGAACCGCTTCCTCTACTACGTGCTGCCCGGCGGCAAGGCAGTTCGCTACGGGATCGGCGTCGGCAAGCAGGGCTTCGCCTGGCAGGGCCGCGCCTATGTCGCGTGGAAGCAGGAATGGCCGACATGGCACCCGCCGAAGGAAATGGCGCAGCGCCGTCCCGACGTCGCGCAATATGTCGAGGCGGGCATGGGCCCGGGCCTGCGCAACCCGCTCGGCGCGCGTGCACTCTATCTCTTCAACGATGAAGGCAAGGACACGCTGTTCCGCCTGCATGGAACGCCGGAGTGGAACTCGATCGGCACAGCCGCGTCTTCGGGCTGCATCCGTCTGATGAACCAGGACATCATCGATCTCTATTCCCGCGTTCGCCCGGGCAAGAGCACGCTGGTCGTCGTTCAGCAGTAATCGGACCGATTACGGCCTCATCGCCTTTCAAAGAAAAACCCGGATCGCTCCGGGTTTTTTTATGGGCATCTCATCCCGTCATTGACGCTGGCCGGGCAGGCATCGCTATCGCGATGCTGCTTTCAGCTCGATGCGGCGGCGATGGAGGACCGGCTCGGTGTAGCCGTTCGGCTGTTCGCGACCCTTGAAGACGAGATCGAGGGCTGCCTGGAAGGCGACGGAACCGTCGAAATCCGTGGCCATCGGGCGGTAGGCCGCATCGTCCGCATTCTGCCGATCGACGATGCCTGCCATGCGCTTCAGGGTTTCGGTCACCTGATCGGCCGAGACGACGCCGTGATGCAGCCAATTCGCCATGTGCTGGGCGGAAATGCGCAGGGTGGCACGGTCCTCCATCAGGCCGATATTGTTGATGTCGGGCACCTTGGAGCAGCCGACACCCTGGTCGATCCAGCGCACAACGTAGCCCAGAATGCCCTGCGCATTGTTGTCGAGTTCGCGCTGGATTTCTTCCGGCGTCCAGTTCGGGCGGGTGGCCACTGGAATGGACAGGATATCATCGAGCTTGGCACGCGGACGGGTCTTAAGGCCCTTCTGAACCTCTGCGACATCGACCGTGTGATAATGCGTCGCGTGGAGGGTCGCCGCCGTTGGCGAGGGAACCCAGGCGGTGTTGGCGCCGGCCTTGGGATGCGCGATCTTCTGCTCCAGCATGGCCGCCATCAGGTCCGGCATGGCCCACATGCCCTTGCCGATCTGGGCATGGCCGGCCAGACCGCAGGCGAGGCCGATGTCGACGTTCCAGTTTTCGTAAGCTGCGATCCAGGCCGCCTGCTTCATATCGCCCTTGCGGATCATCGGGCCGGCTTCCATGGACGTATGGATCTCATCGCCGGTGCGATCGAGGAAGCCGGTGTTGATGAACACGACGCGCTCGCGCGCGGCGCGGATGCAGGCCTTGAGGTTGACCGTCGTGCGGCGCTCCTCGTCCATGATGCCCATCTTGATCGTGTTCGGCGCCATGCCCAGCGCCTGCTCGACACGGGTGAAGATCTCGCAGGCGAAGGCGACTTCTTCGGGACCGTGCATCTTCGGCTTGACGACATACATCGAGCCTTCACGCGAGTTCATGCGGCGGCCGGACGGGCCGATGTCCCGGAGCGCGATCAGAGCCGTGATCACGGCATCCATGATGCCCTCGGGAACCTCGTTACCGTCCCGGTCGAGGATCGCCGGATTGGTCATGAGGTGGCCGACATTGCGCACGAGCATCAGCGCCCGGCCCTTGAGCGTCGTGTCGCTGCCATCCGGTGCGGTCAAGGCGACATCCGGATTGAGCCTGCGGGTGAAGCTGCGGCCGCCCTTGGCAACCTCTTCGGCAAGGGTGCCGTCCATCAGGCCAAGCCAGTTGCGGTAGATCAGCGTCTTGTCGTCGGCATCGACGGCGGCCACCGAATCCTCGCAATCCATGATCGCGGTGATGGCGGATTCGAGCACGACGTCGGAGATATGCGCCGGATCATCGGCACCGATCGCGGTCGTGGCGTCGATGACGATCTCGACATGCAGTGCATTGCGCTTGAGGAAGATGGACGCGGGCCCTGCGGCATCGCCCTTGAAGCCGGCGAACTGGGCCGGGTCCTTCAGCGACAGCGAACCGTCGTTGAGGACCAGCCGGCCGTCGGCGACCGAGATCGAGCGCAGATCGGCCCAGCTGGCACCTGCGAGTGGAGCGCTCGAATCGAGGAAATTGCGCGCCCAGGCGATGACCTTGCTGCCGCGGGCGGGGTTGTAGCCCTTGCCCTTCTCCGCACCGCCCTCATCGGAAATCGCGTCCGTGCCGTAGAGCGCGTCATAAAGCGAACCCCAGCGCGCATTGGCAGCGTTCAGCGCATAGCGCGCATTCATCACGGGAACGACGAGCTGCGGCCCGGCGATCGCGGCGATCTCGGGATCGACGTTTGAGGTGGAAACGGTGAAATCCGGGCCTTCGGGCAGGAGGTAGCCGATTTCGGTCAGGAAGTCGGTATAGGTCTTGAGATCGACCGGAACGCCGTTCTCCCGGTACCAGGCATCGATTTTCTCCTGCAACGCATCGCGAACCTGCAGCAGGGTCCGGTTCTTCGGCGCGAGATCATGGACGATCGCGGAGAAGCTTTCGAAGAATCGGTCGGCCTCGATCCCCGTTCCCGGCAGCGCCTCGTTGACGATGAAGGCGTGAAGGCCCTGTTCGATCTGCAAACCCTGTGTGTCGATGCGGCTCATGACGTCTCCTCACTCTTTCCCCGTTTCGTGCATTGCAATGTCCTCACGAACGCCGTGAAGTCAACGTTTTCTCATATCGAAGGAAACCCCTGCGGGTATTTTACCGCCGCGTGACCCGCATGGGGATACCGCCCTGAGGCTGCGTCGTCAGCCTTTGCACGGGCCAGGGGCGTGTTTGCGGCGTCACGTCGAAGCGATAGGTTTTCATCAGCACGCCGAGCGCGATGACCGCTTCCTGCAGCGCGAACGTCGCGCCGATGCAGACGCGCGGGCCGGCGCCGAAGGGCAGATACTGGAAGCGGTGCAGGCTCTCGCGATTGCCGGGCATGAAGCGCTGCGGCATGAAGGCGCGCGGCCTCTCCCAGTAGAGCGTATGGCGATGCAGGGTCCAGGGCATGACGAGGACCGAGACGCCCTTGGCGATATCGATGCGCTCGCCGGTCGGCGACGTCCAGCTGTCCGCCTCGATAGCTGCCCGGTTGATCGACGGCGCCGGCGGATAGAGCCGCATGGATTCCTCGAACGCGGCGCGGACATGCGGCATGTTCTCCAGCCAATCGACCGGGTCCGTGCCGTTTCCGATGACGCGGTCGATTTCGGCTTCCATCAGTGCGCGGAATTCCGGCGCGTGGGCGATGCAGTAGAACGTCCAGCCGAGCGCGCGGGCCGTGGTCTCGTGCCCGGCGCCGATGAAGGTCAGGATATTGTCGGCGATCTCGTCGGCATGCAGACCGTCCGGGCCTTCCCGCTCCAGAAGCAGCGTCAGGAAATCCTGCGGCACCGTATCGGGATGGGCGCGCATCTGCCGGCGGCGCTCCTCCATGGTGGCAGCCACGACCGTGCCGAAGCGGCGCATCAGCCTGCCACTGCCCCAGCGCGTGACGCGCGGAACCCAGGAGGGGGCGAGCAGCATATCCATGGGATCAACACGTCCCATGCTGCCGAGCAGCGTCTCGACATCCTTGGTGAAACTCTCGGTTTTCGCGGCGATCTGCCCGGAAAACAAGGTCTCCGCCAGGATATCGTATGTCAGTTCCGTCATGTCGGTGGCGATATCGACCACACCATGCGTATCGACGGCGCGATCGTAGCTGCCGGCATAATGCTCGCAGGTCGAGAGCATCTTGTCGGCGAAGCCCTTGGCGTGGCGTGGCGTGAACACCGGCGCCACCGCCTTGCGGGTCCGCTTCCAAGTGGCACCTTCGGCCGTCAGCAGGCCATCGCGCAGGATCGGCCGCAGAACGAGGCGGCGAACCTCCGACATTTCGTAGTTCGCGACGTTTTCGACGAGGATATAGCGGATCAGGCCGGGATCGTTGACGATCAGGGTCTGCTGGTTGACGAACCGCGTCTCGATCCAGGGCAGCGTGTAGGACTGCTCGCTCCAAAGCTCGAGCGGATTGCGCAGGACCGTCCGGAGGACCTCGAACTTGGAAAGGTCCTGCGCGCGCGGAACAGGGGCCGGCGGCTCGAAGGGTCGTGAGATCATATCCATGGGCAGTTCTGGCCTTTGATTGCGGGGGCCGGTCTTATGGGTTTCAGAGAAGCGCCTTCAATTCCGTCAGCTTCTCGTTCACCAGCCAGCCATAGTAGTTTTCCTCGGGCCACTGTGCGGCGCCCGATCGGTTTTTCGCTGCGAGCTCTGCTGCGCGCTGGTCGGGATTGCCGATGTTGTAGAGCGTCGCCGTGATGCCGGGATTGTCGGAAATATCGACGTCGGCCACCGAACGGTAGACGTCGATGGAGTGGCGGATGACGGCGGCCATATAGGCGAGCGACTGGTCGGGGTCCATGATCGCCTTGTAGACGTCGGCCGCGCTGTTCTCGTCCAGCCGCTCATAGCCGGACACCCGCGCAACGGTGTCGGTCATCATCAGCGCCGTCAGCGGATTGATCTGGCCGAGGCCGAAAGTCTGGCCGGCATAGAAGGGCTGGAAGAAGACGGCGGAGAAGCGGTTGTTCGGGAACGACGTGCCCCCGACCGTTTCGCCGCGGAAGTCCTTGTCCCAGACGCCCTCGCGGCAGCTCCACAGGGCGTAGGAGCCCTTTTTGCCGGCGCAGATGGAAAATTGTGGGCGATCGACGAAGTCGGCGATCGATTCGCCATCATAGGCGAAGCGGAAACTGTTGCCGGCATAGGCCGCGGCCTTGACGTAGTAGGACTGCAGCCGGTCATAGGCGTCGACATTATAGGTGTGCTCGCCGACGATGGCGCCGACCATGTGGATCGGGTCGATGCCATAGGCGCGAGCGGTCGACTTAATCTTGCCCATCAGCTTGCTGTCGGTCGCGAGCAGCTGCCGCACCTTCTCGTACTTGGCGTCGAAGCTCGATTTTCCCGCCTTCGTGCGGCGGACCGATGCGCCGGGCACCGACGGCTGCTCGGCATTGCGGTTGCCCTCCGGCATCACGCGTATCTCCGCTCTGGCCGGTGCGCCCGAAGCAAGCAGGGCGGTGATAAGGGCGAGAGCGGGAACGAGTTTGCGCAAGGCTTCAGTCTCCAGAGGGTGCGGCGGTTCGCTTAGGTGATGCGGCGTAAAGGTGTCGGAATCATGCCATCCGTCATTCCTCTGCCATTCCGTCTGTCCCCGCAACCGCCTCCTCCACGCCTTTGAAGCGGCGCAGAGAAAGCTGCGATGCGGTTCATCAGAGGATGTAACGCGACAGATCGGTGTTGGCCGCGAGGTCGCCGACATGCTTGCGCACATATTCGGCATCGATGTTGAGTTCCTCCCCCGACTTGTCGGGAGCCGCGAACGAGATCTCGTCGAGCACGCGTTCCATGACCGTCTGCAGGCGACGCGCGCCGATGTTCTCGACGCTGGAATTCAGCATGACGGCGACATCGGCCAGCGCGTCGAGCGCATCGTCGGAAAAGTCGAGCGTCACGCCTTCTGTTTCCAGCAGCGCCTTGTACTGGCGGATCAGGCTCGCCTCTGTTTCCGTCAGAATGCGGCGGAAGTCTTCCTTGGTCAGCGCCTTCAGCTCCACCCGGATCGGCAGACGACCCTGAAGTTCGGGCAGGAGATCCGACGGCTTCGACACATGAAAGGCGCCGGACGCGATGAAGAGGATATGGTCGGTCTTCACCGGCCCATACTTCGTCGCGACCGTCGTTCCCTCGACCAGCGGCAGCAGATCGCGCTGCACGCCTTCGCGCGACACGCCGGCACCCATGCCACCGTCGCGGGCAGCGATCTTGTCGATCTCGTCGAGAAAGACGATGCCGTCGTTCTCGGCCGAGCGCACGGCCTCCCGCTGGATCTGCTCATTGTCGAGCAGCTTGTCGGATTCGTCGTCGATCAGGAGCGCGTAGGACTTCTTGACCGTCGTGCGCACCTTCTTCGTGCGGGCGCCCATGGCCTTGCCGAACATGTCCGAGAGGTTGAGCACGCCGATATTGGCGCCCGGCATGCCGGGAATCTCGAAGCCGCCGCCGGGGCTTGCGGTATCCGCGACCTCGATGTCGATTTCCTTGTCGTCCAGCTCGTTGTCGCGCAGCTTGCGGCGGAAGCTGTCGCGGGTCGCGGGCGACGCGGTGCTGCCGACCAAGGCGTCGAGCACGCGTTCCTCGGCATTCTGGTGCGCCTTCGCCTTGACCTCGCCGCGCTTCTTCTCGCGCACGAGGCCGATGCCGACCTCGACCAGATCGCGGATGATCTGTTCGACATCGCGGCCGACATAGCCGACTTCTGTGAACTTGGTGGCCTCGACCTTGATGAAGGGCGCGCCGGCAAGCTTGGCGAGGCGGCGCGAGATTTCGGTCTTGCCGACACCGGTCGGCCCGATCATCAGGATGTTCTTCGGCATCACCTCATCGCGCAACTCGTCGGGAAGCTGCTGGCGGCGCCAGCGGTTGCGCAGCGCAATGGCGACGGCGCGTTTCGCATCGTGCTGGCCGATGATGTAGCGGTCGAGTTCGGAAACGATCTCTCTTGGGGAAAAGGTGGTCATGGTGTGTCCGTTTCTTCAATCTGGGCATCCAGCGCCATGAGATGGGCCGGACCGTAAAGGCTGTGTCGCTGGTCGATGAAGCGGAATCCGGCTTTCTCATAGGCCCGGATCGCGCGGGAATTCTCGGGGTGCGGATCGATGACGATCCGCTTCGTGCCTGCCTCGAAAAGCCGGGCCGCAAGGCTTGCGGCTATCTTCCCGCCATGACCCTTCCCGATGTCATCGGGCAGGCCGATCACCATGTCGAGGCCGAGCGTTCCCACCGGCTGGTCGCGATAGGGATGGTTCGGCTCGCGGTGCGGATCGTAGGTCTGGAGGTAGGCGAGCCGCCTTCCCTCCCATTCGACGATCATCGGCAGTGTTTCCCCTGTCTTCATCGCTTGCGCGATGGCGGCGAGCTCTACCTCCGCCGCATCCCACCATCTCGTGACATGCGGCTCGGCGAGCCACTGGGCCAGGCGCGGAAAATCCTCGTGGCGCAGGGCGCGAAAGACGTAAGGGTCGCCCGGTTCAGGCGACATCCAGCGTCTCGACGACGATGTTACCGTTGGTATAGACGCAGATATCGCCGGCGATCTCCATGGCGCGGCGGGCGATCTCCTCCGCCGTGCGGTCCGAATCCATCAGCGCCCGGGCCGCGGCATAGGCGTAGTTGCCGCCCGAGCCGATGGCGATGGTGCCATGCTCCGGCTCCAGCACGTCGCCGTTTCCTGTGATCGCCAGCGTGATCGTCTTGTCGGCGACCAGCATCATGGCTTCGAGATTGCGCAGGTACTTGTTCGTCCGCCAGTCCTTGGCAAGCTCCACGGCGGCGCGCATCAGCTGGTCGGGATATTGCTCCAGCTTGGCTTCAAGCCGCTCGAGAAGGGTGAAGGCGTCCGCCGTGGCGCCGGCAAAGCCTGCGATGACCTGGCCCTTGCCGAGCCGGCGCACCTTGCGGGCATTGCCCTTCATCACCGTCTGGCCGAGACTGACCTGACCGTCGCCGGCCATGACCACCTGGCCGCCCTTGCGCACGGTGATGATCGTGGTCGCATGCATGGTTCCGTAAGGGTTATGTTCGCTCATAAACGTCCTGTCACTTTCCGCTCCCGGCTCTGTTCCCGGGGCGTTCGAATGCTTGATGTCGCGATCTATGTAAGAATGACCACAGCGATTGCAAAGGGTGCTGCAGAGGGTGGACGCGCGCCTTATGGGGAGCGATCGCGCCTGGATAATCGAAGCTGGATATTTTCCGGCCGGCCTGATATCAGGCGACTTTCACAGACCGGAGTTCCCGATGGCAGAGGCAGAAGGCCGCAGCGGCAGCATATCCCGCAAGACCAACGAGACGTCCGTCTCCGTGTCCGTCGCGATCGACGGCACCGGGGCCTCGACCATCTCGACGGGCGTCGGCTTCTTCGACCATATGCTCGACCAGCTGTCGCGCCATTCCCTGATCGACATGACGATCGAGGCGAAGGGCGACCTGCATGTGGACGATCACCACACCGTCGAAGACACGGGCATCGCCATCGGCCAGGCCATCGCGAAAGCGCTCGGCGACCGGCGCGGCATCACGCGCTATGCCTCGATCGACCTTGCCATGGACGAAACGATGACGCGGGCGGCAGTGGACGTTTCCGGGCGTCCGTTCCTCGTCTGGAACGTCACGTTCTCCTCGCCGAAGATCGGCACGTTCGACACGGAGCTGGTGCGGGAGTTCTTCCACGCTCTGGCGCAAAATGCCGGCATCACGCTGCACATCCAGAACATCTACGGCGCGAACAACCATCATATCGCCGAGACATGCTTCAAGGCCGTTGCCCGCGTGCTGCGCACGGCAACCGAGATCGACCCCCGCCAGGCCGGCCGCATTCCTTCCACCAAGGGAACGCTGGCTTAAGCCGGACCCTTCCGCAGCGGACGCCGAGCAGGCGTGGTATCGGCCACGTCGAGACACGTCTTCCTGAGAGAAGATCCTTCTGTTGAGAGCAGGCTGCTTATGACACCGTTTCTCGTCTATCTCCCGCCCGGCGCGCGGCCCGACAGTGCGGATGCGGTCTTCGTTGCCGATCGCTTCGCCTGGCCTGCCTTCGTCTTTCCCGCCTTCTGGCTCCTCTTCAAGCGCCAATGGGCCGCCGGTATCGCCGTCTTCATCCTCCAAAGCGCGATGACGGCAGCCGGCGGACTTGCCGGTGCCGCGCTGGCCGCCATCCTGATCGAACTGGCACTGCGGCTTCTCGTAGCGTTGGAAGGCCCGACCTATCTCGCGCATCGGCTGGAAAAACGCGGGTTTACGCTCGCCGCCGTCCTGCCGGCACCAGATCTGAAGACGGCCGAGGCGATGTATGGCGCGACGCTCGACGATCTTGCCAGCGATCCCGTCCCGCCACTGCCGCGCCTCGGGCCCGGCCGTGACGGCGTGAAGACCATCGACCCTGCCAATCCAGGCTTCGGCCTGTTCGACACCTACGGGAGCCGCTGATGCGCGTTGCGATCATCGATTACGGATCCGGAAACCTTCGCTCCGCCACCAAGGCCTTCGAGCGCGCCGCCCGCGAGGCCGGCATCGATGCCGAGATCGATCTGACCGACAAGGCCGACCGGGTGGCAAGTGCCGACCGGATCGTGCTGCCCGGTGTCGGCGCCTATGCCGATTGCCGGGCCGGCCTCTCCGCTGTTGATGGCATGAGCCAAGCCATCATCGAAAGTGTCGAGAAGGCCGGAAAGCCGTTCCTCGGCATCTGCGTCGGCATGCAGCTGATGGCCTCGCGCGGGCTGGAGAAGGCAACGACGCAGGGCTTCGGCTGGATCAAAGGTGACGTCATCGAGATGAAGCCGGCGGATACCACGCTGAAGATTCCGCAGATCGGCTGGAACACGCTGACGCTCAACCGGCCGCACGCGCTGTTTGACGGCATTCCAACCGGGCCGGATGGATTGCATGCTTATTTCGTGCATTCCTACCACCTTGCGGCTGAGAACCCGGATGACCTCGTCGCGACCACCACATACGGCGAGCCCGTGACGGCCTTCGTCGCCCACGAGAACAAGGCGGGCGCTCAGTTCCATCCGGAAAAGAGCCAGACGCTCGGCCTTGCCCTTTTGACCAATTTCCTGCGCTGGAAGCCCTGACATGATCCTTTTTCCCGCGATTGATCTTAAAGACGGCGCCTGCGTGCGCCTGAAGCTCGGCGATATGGCAGAGGCCACCGTCTACAATCCGGATCCCGGCGCCCAGGCGAAAGCTTTTCAGGATCAAGGCTTCGAATGGCTGCACGTGGTCGATCTCAACGGCGCCTTTGCCGGCGAGACGGTGAATGGTGCGGCCGTCGAGGCAATCCTCCAGGCGACCACCAATCCGGTCCAGCTTGGCGGTGGCATCCGCACGCTCAGCGATATCGAAAGCTGGCTCGCCAAGGGTCTCGCCCGCGTCATTCTCGGCACCGTCGCGGTGCGCGATCCAGCATTGGTCAAGGAAGCCTGCCGGTTGTTCCCGGGCAAGGTCGCTGTCGGCATCGATGCGAAGGGCGGCAAGGTCGCCGTCGAGGGTTGGGCGGAAGCGTCCGAACTCGGCGTGATCGAGCTTGCCCAGCGCTTCGAAGGCGCCGGTGTCGCGGCCATCATCTATACCGACATCGATCGCGACGGCATTCTCGCCGGTATCAACTGGGCGGGCACTCTGGCGCTTGCCGATGCGGTCGCCATTCCCGTCATCGCCTCGGGGGGGCTTGCCTCCATGGAAGACATTCATCGCCTCGCCGCACCCGAGATGGCCAAGCTGGAAGGTGCGATTTCCGGACGGGCGCTTTATGACGGTCGGATCGATCCGGCCGAGGCGCTTGCCGTTCTCAACCGTGCAAGGGGACGTGCAGCATGACCCTCAAGGCCCGCGTGATCCCCTGCCTCGATGTCAAGGACGGCCGTGTCGTCAAGGGCGTCAGCTTCGTCGATCTGATCGATGCCGGCGACCCTGTCGAATCGGCCAAGGCCTATGATGCGGCCGGTGCCGACGAACTCTGCTTCCTCGACATCACCGCCTCGTCCGATGGCCGCGATACGATCTTCGACGTGGTCGAGCGCACCGCCGAACATTGCTTCATGCCGCTGACCGTCGGCGGTGGCGTGCGCAGCGTCGGCGATATCCGCCGGCTTCTGCTCGCCGGCGCCGACAAGGTCTCGATCAACTCGGCCGCCGTGCGCGATCCCGATTTCGTGGCGCAGGCGGCCGACAAGTTCGGCAACCAGTGCATCGTCGTCTCGATCGACGCCAAGCGGCGTGTGACGCCCGGGGCGGAAGGCACCAGCGCCTGGGAAATCTTCACCCATGGCGGCCGCACCGCGACCGGCATCGATGCAGTCGATTTCGCAGCGCGCATGGTCGAGCGGGGAGCCGGCGAACTGCTGGTGACCTCGATGGATCGCGACGGCAGCAAGATCGGCTACGACCTCGAGCTGACCCGTGCCATCGCCGACCGTGTGTCCGTCCCCGTCATCGCCTCGGGCGGCGTCGGCACGCTCGATCACATGGTGGAAGGCATTCGCGACGGCCATGCGACGGCCGTTCTCGCGGCCTCGATCTTCCATTTCGGCACCTACAGCATCGGCGAGGCCAAGCGCTACATGGCCGAACGGGGGATTCCGATGCGGCTCGACGGCTCAGCGCAGGAGGAGAGCAACCTGTGACCGGATTTTCTCTCTCCGATCTCGAAGCCATCGTCGCGGAGCGGGCAAAGGCCTCGCCTGAGACGTCGTGGACGGCCAAACTCGTTGAAAAGGGACAGGCGCGCGCTGCAAAGAAGCTCGGGGAAGAGGCCGTGGAAGCGGTTATCGCCGCCGTCTCCGGCGACCGTCAGGAGCTTGTTTCCGAGAGTGCCGACCTGCTTTATCACCTGCTGGTGGTATTGAAAATTGCCGACGTTCCGTTACAGGAGGTCTTGGAGGAGCTTGAGGGACGCACTGTCCGGTCAGGCCTTGAGGAGAAGGCGAGCCGAAAGACGTGACCATCGCGGCGCAGAACAGGGGGGAAGCGGATATGCCGGACGATCTCGGCAGGCGAGACTATTCCCCGTACCACTTCTTCTCGGCCGAGGCGTGGTCGCAGTTTCGCGCGGACACGCCCCTGACACTGACCGGCGACGAGGTTCGCCGGCTGCGCTCGCTGAATGATCCGATCGATCTCGACGAAGTGCGGCGGATCTACCTGTCGCTGTCGCGCCTGCTCTCTACCCATGTCGAGGCGTCGCAGATCCTCTACGAACAGCGCAAGCGCTTCCTGACGATCTCGGATGAGACCAAGACGCCATTCGTGATCGGCATCGCGGGATCGGTGGCAGTCGGCAAATCGACCACCGCCCGTATTCTCGCCGAGCTCCTGTCGCGCTGGCCGTCCAGCCCCAAGGTCGATCTCGTGACGACCGACGGATTTCTCTATCCGAACGCCGTACTGATGCGCGAGAACATCATGAACCGGAAGGGTTTTCCGGAAAGCTACGATATCGGCGCGCTCCTGCGCTTTCTCTCGGCCATAAAGGCTGGGCAGCCGAACGTCCAGGCGCCGAGCTATTCGCACCTCGTCTATGACGTACTGCCCGACCAGTTTCAGGTGGTGGACCGGCCGGATATCCTGATCTTCGAGGGCATCAACGTGCTGCAATCGCGCGACCTGCCCGAGGACGGCAAGATCGTGCCGATGGTGTCGGATTTCTTCGACTTCTCGATCTATATCGATGCCGACGAAAACCTGATCCACTCCTGGTATGTCGACCGCTTCATGCGGCTGCGCCAGACCGCGTTCAAGGACCCGGAATCCTTCTTCAAGCGCTATGCGCAGGTGAGCGAAGAGGAGGCGCTGGGGATCGCCGAGGGGCTCTGGCAGAACACCAATTTGAAGAACCTGCGCCGCAATATCCTGCCGACCCGGCCGCGCGCGGACCTCATCCTGCAGAAGGGTACCGATCACCTCGTCCAGACGGTCGCGCTTCGCAAGCTGTAAAGCTACAAGAGGCCGGCTTCCCGAAGCCATGTCTCCAGTGGCGCCAGCGAGGGATGGTCGAGCGCTTCGCGGAGATAGGCGAAGGTGCGCGGCATGTGCTTCATATAGCCCGACTTGCCATCCCGCTGCATCAGCCGAACCCAGATTCCGACCAGCTTGCAGTTTCGCTGCGCGGCCATCAGATGGAAATGCTCAAGGAAGGACGCGTCATCGAACGGGCCGAGACGGTGCCGCTCGGCGATATAGGCCTCGAGAATGGCGCGTCCGAGATCCGGCGCGATGGTGACGCGGGCGTCCTGGGCAAGCGAAGCGACGTCGTAGGCCGTGGGGCCGATCATCGCATCCTGAAAATCGATGAGGGCGACACGGTCGATGCCGGTCCTGTCCTCGCGCCAGAGGATGTTGGGCGAATGAACGTCGCGCAGGAGAAGGTGCTTTTCGCCGCGGTCCGACAGGTCGATCAGCCGGTCCCAGACGGCAGCATAGCTTTCGCGCTCTTCAGGGGTCGCCGGCGTGCCGCGATGATGCGGCAGGAACCAGTCGAGCAGCAGCCGCGTCTCGATTTTGATCGCCGCGCGGTCGAAGGGCGGGACGACATGGACCTGCCCGCCGGGGAGAGGCAGCCGGTCGCCCAGAGCTTGCGCGTGCAGACGGGCGAGCAGACGCGCTGTTTCGATGTAGCGTTCTGCAATAGGCGCGCCTTCCGTATCGAGCACGCCTTCGGCCCCGAGATCTTCCAGAAGGAGAATGCCGGCGTCGATATCCTGCGCAAGAATTTCCGGCGCACCGAAGCCGCGCTTGCGCAGATAGAGATCGATGGCGACGAAGGCACCGACATCCTCGGCGATATGGGCGATCTGCTGGTAGTATTTGCCGTCTTCGAGGATCGGTCCCGGGGTGGTGCGGGGCGCATCCATCAGGATCAGGTCCGGCTTTGCAGCCTCGCGGATACGCTCATAGCCGCGTACCGAGGCATCGCCGTTGAGATGGCGGCGCGCCGCGCCCTGATAGCCTTGATCATTGAGAAACTGACGGATCGCGAGGCTGCGCCGGATGCGCGACAGAATCGGCTCGCTGCCGGAAAAGATGGCCATGCGACCATCGCCATCCTGTTCGAGCGTCAGGACGATGCTCTGTCGCGGCAGGTAGCCTTCCGCTCGCTCCGGCCACTCGATCAGGCAGATGCCGTTTGCCGAGAGTTCGTCGAGGCCGAGTTCCAGCACCTCGCTCGCATCGCCAAGCCGGTAGAGATCGAAATGGGAAACGGGAATACGCAGGTCGTAAGACTGGACGAGCGTGAAGGTCGGGCTCGGCACCTCCAGAAATGGATCGTCGGCGACAGCCCGGATCAGCGCCCGGGCGAGGGTGGATTTTCCGGCACCCAGATCGCCAGAGAGTGCGACCGTATCGCCGGCTTTGAGCGCGAGCGCCAGATCTTCACCGAGCGTCATGGTGGACGCTTCGTCCGGCAGCGGCAGGCGCAGCATGTCGCTCATTCTGCCGCTTCGGCCTTTGGCAGCGCGCCCGAGGGAATGCGGCAGACGACCTCCGTCCCCTCGCCTTCGCGCGTGACGATGCGGACCTTGCCATGGTGCAGCGTGATGAAGCTATCGACGATGGAGAGGCCGAGGCCGGCGCCCCCGCGTTGACCATGGCTTTCGAAGCGGTGGAAGACGCTTTCGAGCACATCCTTCGGAATGCCGGGACCCTGATCGCTGACGGTGAAGACGAAATCGCTGCCTTCGCGGGCGCAGGAGAGACCTATCAGGCTGCCTTCCGGCGCGAAATTGGCGGCATTGGTCAGGAGCTTGATGAAGATCTGCTTCAGGCGCTGATGATCGGCGACGAAGGTGCCGAGCATATCCGGCGTATCGATGCGCAGGGTCACCGCGCTTTCCTGCAGGCGGTCGGCCATCTGGTGGGAGACTTCATCGAGGAAATCGGTGAGGTTGATTTCGCTGAGGTCGAGCTCGACGATACCGGCATCGACGGTAGCGAGATCGAGAATGTCGTTGACGATGGTGAGCAGCAGCGACGACGAGGTGGAGATATGATCGACATATTCCGCCTGGCGCGTCGAAAGCTCGCCGAAGGCAGGCGTCTTCAGGAGGTCGGCAAAGCCGATGATATTGGTGAGCGGCGAGCGCAGCTCGTAGGAGACGTGCTGGACGAAATCGTTCTTCAGCGAGTCCGCCATGCGCAGCGCTTCGTTCTTCTCCGTCAGGGCCCGCTCGACACGGACGCTGTCGGTCATATCGACGAAGGTCAGCATGGTCTGCGCATTGGGCAGCGGAATGATTGCGAAGTCGAGGATGAGGCCGGTGCGCAGTTCCAGCATGCCGCGGCTCGACGGCCGCTCATCCTCGAAACTGGTGATGGCATGGGCGAACTGCTTCCAGCCATCCGGCTGGTCATAAGAGACGGCGCAGGCCTGCTCGATGGCGCGGATGTGGGTTCCGGGCGCGACTTCCGTCTCGGTTACGCCCCAGAGCGCCCGGAAAGCCGGGTTCGATAGCTTGATCCGCCCATCCGGGCCGAACACGGCAACGCCTTCGGAGAGATGGTCGATGGTTTCGCCCTGGACCTGAACCAGCGTGTTGTAGCGGGTTTCCAAGTCGACACGTTCGGTCAGGTTCTCGAACACCCAGGTGGCGCCGCCTTGCGGACGGGCCGTGGCGAAGACGCGCAAGGTCTGACCGTTCGGCAGGTGCCACATGTCGGTCTGGGTTTCGATGGCCTGATAGACCGAGAGAGCCTGTTCCTTCCACTGCTTCCAGCTGAGCTGCTCGGGAAGACGGCCGCTCTCGCGCAGCTGGTCGAAGATCTCGCCGTTGCCGGGACGGCGGGCGAGGAAGGCGGTGTCGAGGTTCCACAGGGTCTGGAAGGCCTGATTGTAGAATTGCAGACGCTGCGAGCCATCGAAAGTAGCAACGGCCGTCGCCAGATGATCGAGCGTTTCGGCATGGCTTTTCAGCGTGCGCGAAAGCTCCTCGCGCACCGCCTCGATGGCGCTCACATCGAGCGCGATGCCGGCCGTGCCGTAGGTGGTCTTCGCATCGACGACATCGAAGAAGGTGCGCTGGCCGCGCACGACCGTTGAGATCTTGTCGCGGAAAGGGGAATCGTAGGTCGAAAGCGCCTTGGCTTTTTCACGTGAAACGGTCGCGAGCAACTCACGGCCTTCCTGAACCACCACATCGGCGCTCGGCGCCTCTACGGCGTCGCAATAGGCTTCGTTGACCCAGCTGATCTGGCCATCCCGGCCACGCTGCCAAACCGGCATGTCAACGGCGTTCAGCAGCGTCTGCAAGCTGGCGAGATCGCCGCGCAGGCGGTCGCGTTCCAGCGTCAGTTCGGCCAGTTCTTCCCGAAGATTGTTCAGCGCCACGAAGCGCACGAAGGCACGGCCACCGGATACGCGCCCCTGTGCTTCCAGAATTTCGTTGCGATTCGTCTGGACGATGAGGTCGAAGCTTTCGGCATAGGTGCGCAGCCGGTCGATGGCGCGCTCGAGTTCGCTGGCGGATGTCGCCTTGATCCAGCGGCCGAAGGCGAGAAAATCCCGGTCGTCCTGCGGCGCGCCGGTCTCGGGCGGCAGCTGGCCGAGAAACTCCGGCTTTTCGGCCGGTCCGTCCCAGACGACGATGCTGCGGTTCTTGTCGGAGATCAGCGCCTGAAAGCGCGAAATGCTCTGGCGGGCGTCCGCAAGCGCGGTCTTCAGGTCGCGATTGTCGATCTCGACCGTGCTGCGCTGGCGAATGACCCAGACAGCGGAGATCATGGCCGCGGCGATGGCACCGGTCAGGAGCGAGAAGGTGATGATTTCGGAGGAATGGAAGACGCTCGCGACGCCTTCGGCCGCCATGGCCTCGCCGGAGAGAAGCCCGAGCGCGGAGCCTGCTGCCAACCGACGAACAAGAAGGGACAAACGCCCGTGGCGCGGAATGGTAAAGGGTTCAGGCGAAGAGGATGGGGACGTCTGGTGTTCTGGCGCCTGGGCGGACACCATACAGGACTTTACCGGCTCGGCGCCCGTCCGTCCCGCGTTCCAAGAAGCTTTCGTCATCGCGTGCCTGTCCCCGTTGCACGGCGTCCTGACCGGCGTTGCGCCAAAAAGGCATCAACCGACAGGGCGCACGTCCGCCGTCCCACGCGGTCTCTAGGTAAGGCCGCCTGAACGAATATCGTCTTCCTCGGGATCGTTACGCGCTTATGCTTGCCCGCCGCTTGCGACGCACTGCGTTCCGTCCTGAAAACCAACGCTTTTCTCCGATTCGGTCCGCGTCAGTGCCGCATCTTCGTCCCGAATCGATACAGGCAGCATACCCACTCCCCCGGCGAGCGGGAAGCGCCGACACAAAAAAGAGGCCGCACGCTGTCAAGCGCACGGCCTCCTCTCACCTGTGGATGAGCGTATTATCTGTTTAGTAGCGGTAATGATCCGCCTTGAACGGGCCCTGCGGCGTCACGCCGATATAGGCGGCTTGTTCGTCGGAGAGCGTCGTCAGCTTCACGCCGAGCTTGGCGAGGTGCAGGCGCGCGACCTTTTCATCGAGGTGCTTCGGCAGGATATGGACGCCGGCTTCGTACTGCTCGCCCTTGGTGAAGAGCTCGATCTGGGCCAGAACCTGGTTGGTAAATGAGGCCGACATGACGAAGGACGGGTGGCCGGTGGCGTTGCCGAGGTTCAACAAACGGCCTTCCGACAGAAGGATCATGCGGTTGCCCTTGGGAAACTCGATGAGATCGACCTGCGGCTTGACGTTGTTCCACTTCAGGTTCCGAAGCGCGGAAACCTGAATCTCGTTATCGAAGTGGCCGATATTGCCGACGATCGCCATGTCCTTCATCTCGCGCATATGCTCGATGCGGATGACGTCCTTGTTGCCGGTCGTGGTGATGAAGATGTCGGCGCTGGCGACGACGTCTTCGAGCTTTACGACTTCGAAACCGTCCATGGCGGCCTGAAGGGCGCAGATCGGATCGACTTCCGTCACCTTGACGCGTGCGCCGGCACCCGACAGCGAGGCTGCCGAACCCTTGCCTACATCGCCGTAACCGCAGACGACGGCGACCTTGCCGGCCATCATCACGTCGGTGCCGCGGCGGATGCCGTCGACCAGCGATTCCTTGCAGCCGTACTTGTTGTCGAACTTCGACTTGGTGACGCTGTCGTTGACGTTGATCGCCGGGAAGGGCAGCAGGCCCTTGGCATGCAGCTGGTACAGGCGGTTGACGCCGGTGGTGGTTTCCTCGGTGACGCCCTGGATCGCGTCGCGCTGCTTGGTGAAGAAGCCGGGCGTTTCAGCCAGACGCTTCTTGATCTGCGCGAACAGGATCTCTTCCTCTTCCGAGCCGGGGTTCGACAGCACATCTTCACCGGCTTCGGCACGCGCGCCGAGCAGGATGTACATGGTGGCATCGCCGCCATCGTCGAGGATCATGTTGGAGACGCCGCCGTCGGTCCACTGGAAGATCTTATCGGTGTAGGTCCAGTATTCCGTCAGCGTCTCGCCCTTGACGGCGTAGACCGGAATGCCGGCGGCAGCGATGGCCGCAGCCGCATGGTCCTGCGTCGAGAAGATGTTGCACGAAGCCCAGCGAACCTCGGCACCGAGCGCGACCAGCGTCTCGATGAGGACGGCGGTCTGGATCGTCATGTGCAGCGAGCCGGTGATGCGCGCGCCCTTCAGGGGCTTCGACGTGCCGAATTCCTCACGCGAGGCCATCAGGCCCGGCATTTCGGTTTCGGCAATGGTAATTTCCTTGCGGCCGAAGTCGGCCAGGCCGATATCGGCTACCAGATAGTCGTTGGTCGTGCTCATGAAGCTCTCCGCTGATGGCGCGCCGGGTCGAAAGCTGCAAGCTCCGGGACCGCTGGCGAGCGTGATCTCGTTGCCCGGGCATAGCCAGGGCGCGATCTTCCTCTAGCAGGAAAGCGGATCGCAGGCAACACACACATAAAGACGTCTTTATATGTTTATATGCCTACATTTCCTCGCCGAAACGGTCTTTGACCAGTGCGTCGAGCGCTTCCAGCGCTTCTTCCGCCTGATTGCCGCTTGCGGTGACGGCAATCGAGCTGCCGGTGCTGGCAGCGAGCATCATCAGGCCCATGATCGAGAGCCCGCCGACGGTCATGCCGTCCTTCGTCACATGGATATCGGCATCGTAGGCCTCCACCGTCTGCACAAATTTGGCGGAGGCGCGCGCATGGAGACCGCGCTTGTTGATGATCTGGAGGTCCCGCGACAGGGTCATGAAGGATCGGGTCCGTTATTTGCCGCTGAGAACGCGGCTGGCGACGTTGATGTACTTGCGCCCGGCTTCGGATGCCTCGACCAGCGCCTTGTCCATGTCGCTCTCGCCACGCACACCGGCCAGCTTGATCAGCATGGGCAGGTTGACGCCGGCGATGACCTCGACGGTGCCGCTCTGCATGACGGAGATGGCGAGATTGGACGGCGTGCCGCCGAACATGTCGGTGAGAATGATGACGCCGCTGCCCTCATTGGCGGCGATGACGGCGGTCAGGATATCCTGACGCCGCTGGTCCATGTCGTCTTCGGGCCCGATACAGACGGTCTCGATGAATTTCTGCGGCCCTACGACGTGTTCGAGCGCATGACGAAACTCTTCAGCCAGCTTGCCGTGCGTGACAAGCACAAGTCCGATCATGTGTCTTTGCTCCAACTGCCTTTTCCCTTCGGCGGACGATAGCCATGCCATGCCGCAATGCAACAATTTCATTCCGCCTTGGGGCGGTCATCTTGGCGAGGAAATGCCGGAGTGCAAGTCAAAAATCCTAAAACAGGGATCACATGAGCAAAAACTGTGCAGACTGCGACATTTCAAAGAGCCGAAAAACGGCTGAGTGCATCCAGCGGGTCAAGCCCGGGAAGGAGCGGAAGCCGCAGCAAGGGGAGCGCAGCCAGGCCGGCGTCCCACGTCTCGGCCTCCGGTGCGACCCGCATGTCGAACGGCGGGGCAACGGGCAGGACGGCGTAGGACATGACAGCAGCTTTGACCGTGCGAACCGGGATGGGCCCGACGCCGCGCAACTCCGCGAGGCCCGCAATGGTTACCGGGGCGCGGGCGACGAGGCGGCCGCTCCGCAGGCTGACGAGAACCTGATCGTCGGAAACGAGCGCCGCATTCCAGCCGCGGCGGGCGGCAGACGAGAGACAGGCAAGGGCGGCACTGGTCTTGCCCGTGCCGGAGGGGCCGACGAAGAGATAGCCCAGACTACCAAGGACGACGGCCGTCGCGTGGATGTTGCGGGGCGCGGCCTCGTCATCGGCTGGGGAACCATGGCCCGTTGAATCTTGCCTCAGGCTCACGCCGCCTCGCCGACGGGCAGCGACAGGATGAAGCGCGCGCCGGTGATCGCGCCTTGCGCATCCGTCATGTTTTCGGCCCGCAGCGTGCCGCCATGCGCTTCGGCGATCTGCCGCGAGATCGAGAGGCCGAGGCCGGAGTTCTGCCCGAAATCCTCGCCATCCGGCCGGTCTGTGTAGAAGCGTTCGAAGATACGGTCGATATCCTCGGCCTGGATGCCCGGGCCGTTGTCCTCGACATAGACGACGCAACGCGTGCGGTTGCGCGTCAGCCGGACGATAATGTGCCCGCCCTCCTCCGGCACGAAGGACCGGGCGTTCTCGATAAGGTTGGTGATGATCTGCCCGATGCGCAGTTCATAGCCGCTGACGTCGAAACGCGCCTTCGGATTGTCCTTCCGCTCCACGACGAAGTTGAGCAGCACCGTCTTCTTCTTGTTGCGGACCTGGCGCGAGATATCGACGAGGTCGCCGAGCAGCTTTTCGAGATCGACGCCGCGCGCATCGCTGCGGGCAAGCTCCGCATCCAGCCGCGAGGCGTCGGAGATATCGCTGATCAGGCGGTCGAGCCGGCGCACGTCGTGCTGGATGACATCCATCAGCCGTTTCTTGGATTCGTCGGTGCGGGCGAGCGGCAGGGTCTCGACAGCACTGCGCAGAGAGGTCAGCGGGTTCTTGAGTTCATGGCTCACATCGGCGGCAAAATTCTCGATAGCCGCGATGCGGTCGTAGAGCGCGCCGGTCATGTCGCGCAGCGCCACCGAGAGGTTGCCGATCTCGTCCTGGCGGGAGGAGAAGTCGGGGATCTCCTGCCGCTCCTTGGCGCTGCCCCGGCGCACGCGGATGGCGGCAGCCGACAGGCGGCGCAGCGGATTGGCGATGGTGCTCGACAGGAGCAGCGACAGGATGACGTTGACGAGGGCGGCGACGCCGAACACCCGGATGATCGCCAGCCGCTCGGCATGGACGATCTTGTCGATATCGCCGGCCTGGGTTGAGAGAAGCAGCACGCCGAGCACGGCCCGGAAGCGCTGCACGGGAACGGCGACGGAAACGATGAGTTCGCCCTGTTCCGTCACGCGCACCACCGCGCCGCGCACGCCTGTCAGCGCATTCATGACTTCCGGATAGATCGACCCATTGCCGCCCGGCGGCTCCTTGTAGAGCGGCAGATTGCCCGGCTGGAGCATGCGATTGTACCAGGTGTTGAGCTTGGCGGTCAGCGTCTGGTTTTCGGGCTCGATGGGCGGCAGGTCGAAGCGCAGCACCTGGCCGCCGGTATAGAGGTGGCGGCTGTCGAGCAGCAGGTCGGCATCCGCATCGAAAAGACGGGCACGGGTGCGGGTGGGCGAAATCAGCCGCCGCAGCACGGGTGCCACGCGCTCCTGCGTGATCGGGAATTCGAGGTCTTCGTCGCGTGGCAGCGGCGTGATGCTCTGCCCGGCCTGGAGTTCGAGCAGCTTTTCCGGATCGATGGTGATGGAGTTCGTATCGACCGAGGCCGATGCCGCGATCGCGCCGGCAATGATCTCACCCTGCGTCAGCAGGCTCTCGACGCGCGCATCGATCAGCCCCTCGCGGAACTGGTTGAGATACATGATGCCGCCGACGAGAACGACGAGCGCTACCAGATTGAAGAACAGGATGCGGCGTGTGAGGCTGGAAAAGACGGCATTGCCGAAGATACGGCGGATCAGCGTGAAGGGATGCGCCCAGCGTCGACCGGAGCGATAGGCTCCGTCCGCTTCCTCGATCGCCGCATGCCTCGTGATATCAGCCACGTCGGACGCTCAGCCTCTCCCGCTCGTCTTGATGTTCAGGACCTCAGGCCGATTCGCGGAACCGGTAACCGACGCCATACAGGGTTTCGATCATATCGAAGTCGTTGTCGACCATCTTGAACTTCTTGCGCAGCCGCTTGATGTGGCTGTCGATGGTGCGGTCGTCCACATAGACCTGCTCGTCATAGGCGGCATCCATCAGGGAGTCGCGGCTTTTCACGACGCCGGGTCGCTGGGCGAGCGAATGCAGGATCAGGAACTCGGTCACCGTCAGCGTCACCGGCTCGTTTTTCCAGGTGCAGGTGTGGCGCTCCTGGTCCATTGACAGCTGGCCGCGTTCCAGAGACCGGGCCTGAATGTCGTCCTTCATCTTCTGCAGTCCGGCAGGACCGGCAGCCGCCGCGGCCTCCCGGTTGGCGGAGCGGCGCAGGATGGCCTTGACTCGCTCGACCAGCAGGCGCTGGGAGAAAGGCTTGGTGATGAAGTCGTCGGCGCCCATCTTCAGGCCGAAGAGCTCGTCGATCTCCTCGTCCTTCGAGGTCAGGAAGATGACGGGAATATCAGACTTCTGCCGCAGGCGGCGCAGGAGTTCCATTCCGTCCATGCGCGGCATCTTGATATCGAAGATCGCGAGCTGCGGCGGCCGGGCCAGAAGCCCGTCGAGCGCGGAGGCGCCATCCGTATAGGTCTCGACTTTATAGCCTTCGGCTTCCAGCGCGATCGAGACCGATGTCAGGATGTTCCGGTCGTCATCGACAAGTGCAATGGTCTGCATCGTATTCCGCTCCATCATATCTTCGCGCCTTCTCTCCTCGATCCCATCTCCGGCAGGAAACGGGACATCATCGACAGAGGCCGGCCCGGAAAGACAGACCTCCCGATACGGAGATCTGCCAGGGCCGGCGCGCGTTCATGAGTATAAAGGTGGAACAAATTGTGGCGAAGCGAAAACGTCACCGGGAAGCACAATCGTGGATGAATGGCCTGGCAGCGGCCTCCTCCAAGATTTTCAATTGTGAATTTAAACCGATTGAACATTGAACAATTTCCTTTAAATCGATTAATATATTGAATTTATTATCTTTTTCCTGGTGCTATCTTGCGTTTTCTGTAACTCCGGCTAATGTTGGGCCATCGATACAACGCAGGGGAGCAGCGCTCATGGAAGAATTTGGCATTCGCAATCCGGATCTCGGAATCGCTGCACTCGGTTTTGAAGACCTTGTCGCCGTCCGTTACAACCTGACACCGGCAGAGCTTTACGAGGAATCGTTGCGGCTCGGCGAAGCACAGGTGACGGCAGATGGCGCGCTTCGTGCGCTCACCGGCCAGCACACGGGCCGCTCCGCCAAGGACAAATTCGTCGTTCGCGATGCGACGACGACCGACCAGATCTGGTGGGACAACAACAAGGAAATGTCGCCCGCGCATTTCGAAACGCTGTGCAACGACATGCTCGACCATGCCCGTGGCCGTTCGCTCTATGTGCAGGACCTGATCGGCGGTGCCGACAGCGACAATGCCCTGCCGACCCGCGTCATCACCGAATTCGCCTGGCACTCCCTCTTCATCCGCAACCTCCTGATCCGTCCGGATCGCGAGAGCCTGACGACGTTCGCGCCGAAGCTGACGATCATCGACCTTCCGCATTTCCGCGCCGACCCGGCCCGTCATGGCTGCCGCACGGAAACCGTCATCGCCTGCGATCTCGTCAACGGCCTCGTTCTGATCGGCGGCACGTCCTATGCCGGCGAAATGAAGAAGTCGGTGTTCACGGCGCTCAACTACCTTCTGCCGGAAAAGGGCGTCATGCCGATGCACTGCTCGGCGAACGTCGGTCCGGCCGGCGATTCCGCCGTGTTCTTCGGCCTTTCCGGCACCGGCAAGACCACGCTGTCGGCCGACCCGAAGCGCACGCTGATCGGCGACGACGAGCATGGCTGGGGCAAGGACGGCATCTTCAACTTCGAAGGCGGCTGCTATGCCAAGACGATTCGTCTTTCGGCCGAAGCCGAGCCGGAAATCTTCGCAACCACGAAGCGTTTCGGCACCGTGCTCGAAAACGTCATCCTCGATGAAAACCGGGTTCCCAACTTCGACGACGGCTCGCTGACCGAGAACACCCGCTGCGCCTACCCGCTGGACTTCATTCCGAATGCCAGCGCAACGGGCACGGCCGGTCATCCCAAAACGATCATCATGCTGACGGCCGATGCCTTCGGCGTCATGCCGCCGATCGCCAAGCTGACCGCCGATCAGGCCATGTACCACTTCCTGTCCGGCTACACCGCCAAGGTCGCCGGCACGGAAAAGGGCGTGACCGAACCGGAAGCCACCTTCTCGACCTGCTTCGGCGCGCCTTTCATGCCGCGGCATCCGAGCGAATACGGCAACCTGCTGCGCGAACTGATCGCCGAACACGGCGTCACCTGCTGGCTCGTCAACACCGGCTGGACCGGTGGTGCCTACGGTACGGGCCGCCGCATGCCCATCAAGGCGACCCGCGCTCTGCTCGCGGCAGCGCTCGACGGCTCGCTGGCCGAGACCGAATTCCGCACCGATGCCAATTTCGGCTTCGCGGTACCGGTCGAAGTCGCCGGTATCGAGGGCGGTATCCTCGATCCGCGCTCGACCTGGGCGGACGGTGCAGCCTATGATGCGCAGGCCAGCAAGCTCGCCAACATGTTCGTGGCGAACTTCACCAAGTTCGAGAGCCACGTCGATGGCGGCGTCCGCGATGCAGCACCGGGACTGGCCATCGCTGCGGAGTAAACCTCAGGCCGAAATGCTTGATCGATGATTTCACGTGAAACCCGGCGCTGGCAACAGCGCCGGGTTTTGTCATTCAGCTTATCTTTTTGTCTTCACGCAATTCCAGCAAAACCGCTGTGCACTTTTGCTGGAATTGCTCTCTTGGCAAAGCACGCAAAGCTGGAATAAACAGGGAACGAAAGGCGACGGCATGGCAAGCGACCCCCTCTATATCAACGACCGGATCGTCATTGCCGGCTGGGAGCTGAGCGAGCAGTTCGTGCTGGCGGGCGGCCCCGGCGGGCAGAACGTCAACAAGGTCGCGACCGCTGTCCAGCTGTTCTTCAATATCGCGGCGTCCCCTTCCCTGCCCGAGCGCATCCGCGACATCGCGATCGGCCTTGCCGGTCGCAGGGTCTCGAAAGAGGGCGTGCTGATGATCGAGGCGAACAGCTTCCGCAGCCAGGATCGCAATCGCGAGGACGCGCGCGAACGATTAAAGGCGCTGATCCTCAAAGCCGCCGAACCGCCCCCGCCGCCCCGCCGCAAGACCAAGCCGACCCGCGGCTCGGTGGAGCGCCGCCTGAAAGCGAAGAGCGGGCGCGGAGAGGTCAAAAAGATGCGTGGCCGCCCGGATGGCGAATAGATGAATGCGATCGCCGGGCAAGATGCCAATGCAACGCTCGAACCGGTAAATGTCGCGGTCGGAATCCGGCAAAGAACCCTGCCATGAGCGGCTGGCAGCAACGCGAACAGGAGGAGGCCATGCTGGTCCTGCCGAAAGGCTTCCGCCATATTCCCGGCTTTCTCGATCGCGATCGGCAGGAAGCCCTTGTCGAGGAGATCCGAGCCGTCGTTGCCGCGGCCCCGCTCTATCGCCCAGCCATGCCGAAAACCGGCAAGGAACTGTCGGTGCGGATGACGAATTGCGGCACGCTCGGCTGGGTCACGGACAAGGCTCTCGGATATCGCTATCAACCTCAGCATCCCGTAAGCCAGGAGCCGTGGCCCGCCATTCCACAAAGCCTGCTCGATCTCTGGCAGACGGTTGCCGGTGCATCCAAGCCGCCACAGGCCTGTCTCGTCAATTTCTATGCGGAAACCGCGCGGATGGGGCTGCATCAGGACAAGGACGAGCAGGATCTGCAGACACCGGTCGTCTCGGTGTCGCTCGGCGATGCCTGCCTGTTTCGCGTCGGCGGTCGCGAGCGCAACGACCGGACGGTCTCCTTCAAGCTGTCGAGCGGCGACATCGTCGTTCTCGGCGGCGAAAGCCGGCTCGCCTTTCATGGCGTCGACCGGATCTACCCCGCGACATCGACGCTTCTGAAAAATGGTGGCCGTATCAATCTGACGCTTCGGCGCGTTACGCCTTGAGAAGGCTCCGGCGACATGACATCCCACACGGCATCCGTTGTTGAACCTCGCCGCATTTCGGAAATGATGCGAGGCTTCGATCGCGAATCAAGGGCCAATCAAGGAAAGGGCGACATGCTCATTGAAAATGCCATGGTGCTGGCCGCGGGGCTCGGCACACGGCTGCGTCCCATCACCGACACGATGCCGAAGCCGCTGGTGCCGATTGCCGGCAAGCCGATGATCGACCATGTGCTCGACCTTCTGGTTGCTGCCGGCATCAAGACGGCGGCCGTCAACGTGCACCATTTCGCCGATCGCATGGAAGCGCATCTCCATGCCCGCGCGGCACCGGCGATCCGGATATCCGACGAGCGCGCGGCCCTGATGAATTCGGGCGGAGGCCTCGCCAAGGGGCTGGCACGGCTCGATCCCGGCCCGGTGCTGGTCATGAATGCCGACCTCTTCTGGATCGGCGAGCCGGAAGGGCGCAGCAATCTGGCCCGGCTTGCCGAGGCCTTCGATCCCACCCGCATGGACATGCTGCTTCTCTGCGTCGATCTCGACCGGACGACCGGGCATGACGGCAAGAAGGATTTCTCGCTTCAGGCCGACGGGCAACTCGTGCGCTACGCCGAAGGACTGCCGCAGCCCGTCGTCTATGCCGGCGCCATCGCCATGATGAGCACGCTGTTCGACGATGCGCCGAAAGACGCCTTCAATCTCAACATCTATTTCGACAAGGCGATCGCGGCCGGACGTCTCTACGGTCTGATGCTCGAAGGCGAATGGATCACCGTGGGCACGCCGGATGCGATCGGCAAGGCCGAAGCGCAATTTGCGCGGCTGGCGGAACGCGCCTGAGGGAAGAAACCATGATGCCCGCACGACAGAACGTCTTCACCATCCCGGCCGGCGTGCCCTTCCTGAAGACGCTCGTTCATGCGATCTGCGACGGGACGATCGTGCCCGACTACCGATACGATCCGGCCGATCCGCTGTCGCTTGCGGGCGTGACGATCTTCGTGCCGACACGGCGCGCGGCGCGCGTGCTGCGCTCGGAATTCGTGGATTGCCTCGGCGCCCGCTCGGCCATTCTGCCGGTCATCCGGGCGCTGGGGGAGACCGACGACGATAGCGGCTTCTTCGATGCGGAGATGCCGGCCGTTCTCGATCTGGCGCCGCCGCTGACCGGCCCGGCCCGACTGATCGAGCTGTCGCGACTGATTCTCGCCTGGCGCAACACGCTGCCGCGCATCGTCACCGAACTCCACGGCGAGAGCCCGCTGATCGCGCCGGCAAGCCCGGCCGACGCCCTGTGGCTCGCGCGCAACCTCGTGCAGATCATCGACGATATCGAGACGGAGGATCTGGACTGGGAGAGCCTGGGCACGCTCGATGCCAGCAACTATGCGCAATGGTGGACGCTGACGCTAGAGTTTCTACAGATCGCCAGCCAGTTCTGGCCGGCCCGGCTTGCCGAACTCAGCCGCTCCTCGCCCGCCCGCCACCGCAATGCGATCCTCGAGGCGGAAAGCCACCGGATCGCCGCCGGTGCCATCGATGGCCCGGTCATCATCGCAGGGTCAACGGGTTCCATTCCCGCCACCGCCCGGCTGATCCTCGCGGTGCAAAAGCTGTCGCAAGGCGCGATCGTCCTGCCCGGCCTCGACGAAACGATGACCGAGGCGGACTGGAGCCTCATCGATCCGCCGCCTGTGGATGCCGCCCGCCGCGACGATTCGGCCAGCCGCAGCCACCCGCAATACGGCTTCGTGCGTCTCCTCCGGCGCATGGGCATCGCACGGACGGAGGTCGTGTCGATCGGTACTGTCGATACGGATCTCGCCGACCGGGCCGAGACGTTGTCGCACGCTTTCCTGCCGGTGGAAGCGACCAGTTCCTGGGACGCTGTGCGACGCTCGCTCGATGCGCGGCGTGTCGAGGCTGCCTTTTGCGATGCGGCGCTGATCGAGGCGGTTAACGAACGCGAGGAGGCGACGGCGATCGCGCTGTCGCTTCGGCTGGCGCTGCAGAAGGACGAGGAATGCCAGGCCGCGCTGATCACGCCCGACCGCGATCTCGCCCGCCGGGTTGCCGCGGAACTGCAGCGCTTCGGCATCGAGGCGGACGATTCGGCGGGAACGCCGCTCGCATCCACGCCTCAGGGCACGCTTCTCCGTCTCATGCTTGACGTGACGCTGCGCCCCGGCGATCCCGTCGCCATCACCACACTGATGAAGCATCCGCTCGCCCTCTTCGGGGTGTCGCTCGAGCGCTTCCGCCCGGCTGCGACGCTGCTGGAGCTGCTGGCTCTGCGCGGCGGCACGGTGCCGGCCGATATTGCCGACCTCAGGCCGCTGCTCGACGAGGCGGCCGTGCGAAGGCGGGCCGATCGCCATGCGCCGGAGTGGCTGGCGCATGTGATCGATGCGGATATCGAGGATGCCCGCTTCGTGGCTGGTGCCATTGCCACGGCCGTCGAGCCGCTTGTCGCCATGCTGGTGCGGCGGCGAAAGGGTGCCGGCGGGTTCAGCACGTCGCTGACGCTGTCCGACTGGGCCGAGCGGACCGGCCGGGCGCTGGAAGGTGTAGCCATGGCCGAGACCGGCGACCTCGGCGCTCTCTGGTCCGGCGAGGCGGGTGCCGCACTTGCCGATCTGCTGCGCGCCGTGATCGAGGTGGACGGGCAGATCGAGGCGGATGGCGGACAGTGGTGCGAGGCGGTGGAAGCACTGATGGCCGGCTCGGCCGTCAAGCCGCGCGCCATGCGGCATCCGCGCGTCTTCATCTTCGGGGCGCTGGAAGCCCGGTTGCAGAGCGTCGATCTCGTCGTCCTCGGCGGTATGAACGAAGGGACGTGGCCGGGGCAGAGTGCCAATGATCCGTTCCTGTCGCGCAGCATGAAGACCGGCATCGGACTGGAGCCGCCGGAACGGCGCATTGGCCAGCTGGCCCACGATCTCCAGATGGCCTGCGGCACGCGGCGGCTGGTGTTCAGCCGGTCGCTGCGCAAGGGCGCGACGCCCACGGTCGCATCCCGCTGGCTGCAGCGGCTTCTCGCCGTCGGCGGCAAGGATCTCGGACAGCGTCTGCGCGAAAATGGTCGCGACCGGCTGCGCTATGCCGCGCTTCTCGATGCGCGGCCAGACACGCCGCTTGCCCGGCGGCCGGAGCCGAAGCCGGATTTCGCGCTGCAGCCGCGGCGCTACTCCTTCAGCGAGGTCGGGCGCCTGCGCCGCGATCCCTACTCCATCTATGCCCGGCGCATCCTGCGCCTCCAGCCGGTCGATGGATTCAATGCCGACCCGGGTGCGGCCGAGCGCGGCACCATCTACCACGCCATCGTCGAGCGCTTCGCCAAAAGCGAGGTCGATCCGGCGAGCCCAGAAGCGCAGGCCGTCATGCAGCAGCTGATCGATGCGGCCTTTAACGAACAGCGCCTGCCGGTGCATATCGATGTCATCTGGCGGCCCCGGTTTGCGGCCGTCGGCCGGGCCTTCATCGATTGGGAAGTTTCCCGCAAGGACGGAATTCGGCAATCTTTCCTGGAGCGATATGCCAAGTTTCAGGTCGGCGTCGCCGATATCGAACTGACCGGCATGGCCGACCGGATCGACATCGGGCCCGATGGCGAGGCCGTGATCGTCGATTACAAGACCGGCGCCAACCCCTCCGTGAAGGAAGCCCGCGCACTGCTCGACCCGCAGCTGCCGCTCGAAGCCGCGGCACTGAAGGCTGGCGCCTTCGACACGGTCGGCAGGCGCCATCCCGCCTCGCTCCTTTATGTCCGGCTGAAGCCCGGAGACCGGTTCGAGGTGGACGAGGTCAACAATGAGGGGCGTGCGCGGGGCGATGTCGAGCCGAAGACGGCGGACATGCTGGCGGACGAATCGCTTGCCCAGTTCACAGGCCTGCTGCGCGCGCTGCAATCGGGCCAGCGCGGCTTTGCTTCGCGGGTGATCGTCCAGAAGGAGAAATCCTATGGCGGGGAATACGATCATCTGGCGCGCGTTGCCGAATGGTCGACGGCCGATGGCGAAGAGGAGACGGGGGATGCCTGACGATCTCGCACCGAAGAGCGGCTCACCGGCCGACTGGCTGAACTGGACCACCGAGCAGCAGGCCATCGCCTCGGATCCGAAACGATCGGCCTGGGTGTCGGCCAATGCCGGGTCGGGCAAAACCCATGTCCTAACCCAGCGCGTCATCCGGCTGCTGCTTTCGGGATGCCGCGCGTCGGCCATTCTCTGCCTGACCTATACCAAAGCGGCGGCCGCCGAAATGTCGAACCGCGTGTTCGAGCGGCTGGCCGAATGGGTAACGCTGGATGACGCGACGCTCTCGGCGCGGATCACGGCACTCGAAGGGCAGCCACCGAGCGCTGCCACGATCGCCGAAGCCCGGCGCCTGTTTGCGCGCGCGTTGGAAACGCCGGGCGGGCTGAAGATCCAGACGATCCATGCCTTTTGCGAAGCGCTGCTGCATCAGTTTCCGCTGGAAGCCAATGTCGCCGGGCATTTCTCCGTGCTGGACGACCGGACGGCCACGATCCTGCTCGCCGATGCGCGCCGTCTTCTCCTGACGGCCGCGGCGACCGAGGGCGATCCGGTGCTGACCGGCGCGTTCGAGACGGTACTGGCGCTCGCCGACGACACCGGGCTCGAAAGCCTGCTGTCGATGATCGTCGCCAACCGGACGGCGCTTCAGGCCTTTCTGACCGAGGCCGAGCAGCAGGGCGGCACGGATCGTGTCCTGCGCGGGGCGCTGGGACTGGACGAAAGTGAGACGGCGGACAGCGTCATCGCGCAGTTCTGGCCGCTTGCCGGCCTCAACGGCCCGGATCTCACGCGCTATATCGACATCGCCCGCACTTCGGGCGGTACCAAGGTCCGGGATTTTGCCGACGGGCTGGCGGTTGCGGCAGAACTCAAGACGCCGCTGCAGCGCTATCAGGCCGTTCGGGACCTGTTCTTCTCCCCGTCCTCGGGCAAACCGAAAGCCATGTCGGGCTTCTTTTCCGCGCCGCTGCGCAAGGCGGCACCCGATCTCGAGGACAAGGTTCAGGCCGCCTACGATCAGGTTCTGACGCTCTCCGACCGGCTCAGTCTGCTTCATATGTTCGAGGCGACACAGGCCGCGATGGTGCTCGCCGAGCGGCTGACGCAGGACTATGAGGACATCAAGAAAAGCCGCAGCCAACTCGACTTCGACGACCTGATCAACCGGACCGCCCGGCTGCTGACCCGCTCGGACGTCGGCGCCTGGGTGCACTACAAGCTCGATCAGGGTATCGACCATCTTCTCGTGGACGAGGCGCAGGATACGAGCCCGGTGCAGTGGTCGATCATCCGGTCGCTGGCCGAGGACTTCTTTACCGGCGACAGCGCCCGCGGCCGCCACCGGACGCTCTTTGCCGTCGGCGACGAGAAGCAGTCGATCTACTCGTTTCAGGGCGCGCGACCGGAGCGCTTCTCGGAAGAGGCGCGGGAGGCGAAGCGGCGGATCGACGCCAGCGGGCTCGCCTTCAGTCCCGTGCAGTTGCAGCTCTCCTTCCGCTCGACGGAGGACGTGTTGTCCGCCGTGGACACGGTGTTTCGCCAGCCCGCCCATGCGCGCGGTCTCAGCGCCCGCAACGAACCCGTGGTGCATGCCTCCAACCGCGTCGGCCATCCGGGTCTGGTCGAGATCTGGGACGCGATCGCGCCCGCGCCGAGCCTTGAGGAGGAGGACTGGACAGCGGCTTTCGATGCGACGCCGGAAAACGCGCCGGCCAACATTCTGGCCGAACGCATCGCGGCGACGCTTGCAAGCTGGATCGGCACCGAGACCATCATCGAGAAAACGACGCGCCGCGTCATGCGGCCGGGCGACGTGATCGTGCTCGTGCGCAAGCGCGATGCCTTCGTCAATGCGCTGATGCGCGCCCTGAAGACGCGGCACGACATTCCCGTCGCGGGTGCCGACCGGCTGGTGCTGACGGCGCATATCGCGGTGCAGGATCTGATGGCGCTCGGGCGGTTCCTGCTTTTGCCGCAGGACGACCTGTCGCTGGCCGCCGTGCTGAAGAGCCCGCTTTTCGCGGTGACCGAGGAGATGCTGGCAGACGCCGCAACCTTGCGACCCCTTGGCCAGAGCCTCTGGACCGCGCTTCAGGGATCGACCGATCCTGCCCTCACGCCCGTCGTCGCACGGCTGGCGAACTACCGGACGCTTGCCGATACGCTCTCCGTGCACGACCTCTATGCACGCCTGCTGGGTGCCGATGGCGGCAGGGCGGCGTTCCTGTCGCGGCTCGGCAGCGAGGTCAGCGATATCCTCGACGAGTTCCTGACCTTCTGTCTCGATCATGAGGCCAACGGTCTTCCCGGTCTGCAAAGCTTTATCTCCGGGCTCGAACTGGAAGCACCGACGATCAAGCGAGAGCAGGACAAGGAGCGCAACGAGGTTCGCGTCATGACCGTGCATGCGGCCAAGGGCCTGGAGGCGCCGGTCGTGTTCCTCGTCGATGGCAGTGGCAAGGCCTTCAACAACCAGCATGTTCCCGCACTCCGCATGGTGCCCTTCCCGCATGGACAAGGCCCGAACGGACGAGGCCCCGATGGCGAGACCCTGACCATCCCCGTCTGGCGACCGCCACGGGCAGCCTCCAACAGCCTGATCGACAGCGACACGCAGCGGCTGAAGGCAAGCGCCGAGGAAGAGTATCGCCGGCTGCTCTATGTGGGCATGACGCGGGCGGCGGATCGTTTGATCGTCTGCGGCTATCGGGGCAAGCTCGACAATCCTGAGAGTTGGCACGCGATGGTTAAGGCCGGTCTTGCGGCGGATGCGGAAGGCCGTCTGATGCCCGTCGATTTTGCCTTAGGCGGCCTGCAATGGAGCGGCGCGCGGTGGCATGCGCTGACGAAGCGGACGGATTTCGACATCGAACCCTTGGAAGCCAAGATCACGGCCGATGATGGCGGAGTTCTGCCGACGGCGCTGCTCGAACCCCTGCCGCCGCAGCGCCACCTTCCCCGTCCCTTGAGCCCATCCGGGGCCGGCTTTACTGTCGAGGCCGACGCAGCGGACACGATCACGGGATCGCGCCTCTTTCTCGAGGACAAGCGGACCGGACCATCCCTTCTGCGCGGGGCGATCCTGCACCGGCTGCTGCAGGTCCTGCCCGCACGGGCGCAGGAGGCGCGCGAAGCGGATGCCGCGCTCTACCTGTCGCGCGCTGTTCCCACATGGAGCGAAGCGCAGCGAGACGGCATCGTGCGCTCCGTTCTTGCGGTCATCGAAGATCCCGCCCTTTCCGAACTGTTCTCCGGCACCAGCCGCGCCGAGGTGTCGATCATGGGCACGCTTCGGCTCGGTGCGCGCGAACACGCGGTGTCCGGCCGGATCGACCGGTTGGCCGTTACCGACGATTGCGTGGTGATTGCCGACTTCAAGACCAACCGCGACGTGCCCGGTGACGCCGGCGCCGTACCGATGGTCTACCGGACACAACTCGCGATCTATCGGGAGATCCTGCGACCGCTCTATCCGGCCCATCGTTTCCGCTGCATCCTCGTCTTTACCGAGGGTCCATCGGCAATCGAAGTGCCGGAGGCCCTGCTCGATGCCGCGCTTGTGGAGCTCGCCACAAAATGAGATACCGGACATTGAAATTAAGGGTCCGGATCATCACATCCTGATCATGCCCTGCGGGTCCTCCGCACCATAAAAACCAGGAGCGCATCATGGCGACCGTGAAAGTCGATACATCCAATTTTCAGGATGAAGTTCTCAATGCACAGGAGCCGGTTATCGTCGATTTCTGGGCCGAATGGTGCGGCCCGTGCAAGATGATCGCGCCGAGCCTTGAGGAAATCTCCAACGAGATGGCTGGCAAGGTGAAGGTCGCGAAGATCAACATCGACGAGAACCCCGAGATCGCCGCTCAGTACGGCGTCCGGTCGATCCCGACGCTCGCGATCTTCAAGGCCGGCGAAGTTGCCGACATCAAGGTCGGTGCTGCGCCGAAGACCGCACTGACTTCCTGGATTATCAACGCCGCTGCATAAGCGCTTGCGTCATCAGATACGACAATTGAAAAACCCGGCCTCGCAGCCGGGTTTTTTCATGCCGTTTCTTCCGCTGGCGTCTTTCAGCGCGGCGGCGTGCCATTGTCGGCGAGGACGTTGCCAACGAGATAGAGCGAGCCGCCGATGAGGATGCGTGGGGCAATCGGCTGGTTTTCGAACAGGACCGAGAGGATCGCCAATGCTTCGGTGACCGAGGAGACGGGCTCGACCTCGAAGCCCTGGGCCGCTGCATCTTCCGCCAGCGCCGCCGGATCGATACCAACATCCGAGTCACGGATCGGCACGGTGAAGACCTGTTCGGCGAGGCCGGAGAAGGCCTGGAAATAGCCGGCAGGATCCTTGGTGTTGATCATTCCGATGATGAGGAACAGAGGGCGCGGATCGCGCTCCTCGAGGTTTGCCATCGTCTCGGCGATCACCTTGCCGGCACCGGGATTGTGGCCGCCATCCACCCAGATCTCGGCGCGTTTCGGTGCGCGTTCCGCCAGCCGTCCGCTGGTCAGCCGCTGCAGGCGGCCGGGCCACTCCACGGTCATCAGGCCTTTCTCGATGGCCTCATCGGACGGGTCGAAACCGGCAGCGCGAATCGTGCGGATCGCCGCTGCGGCATTGGCATATTGATGCCGGCCGGGAAGGCGGGGGAGCGGCAGATCGATCAGTCCGTCATCGTCCTGATAGATCAGGCGGCCGAACTCCTCGTGCGCCATGAAGTCCTGTCCGTAGACGGACACGGGGCAGCGCAGCCGCTCGGCGGTGGTGACCAGCACGTCGCGCGCGGCCTCCTCCTCCTGCTGCCCGATGACGACGGGACAGCCGCGCTTCATGATGCCGGCCTTTTCGGCGGCGATCAGTTCGACGCGGTCGCCCAGATAGGCCTGATGATCGAGCGAGATCGGCATGATCGTCGTTACCGCCGGCGTCTTGATGACGTTCGTCGCATCAAAACGCCCGCCGAGACCAACCTCGATGATCGCGACATCGGCCGGATGCTCGGAGAAAAGGACGAAGGTGACGGCGGTTAGGATCTCGAAGACGGTGATGATCTCGCCGCGATTGGCGGCCGCTACGCGGCGAACGGCGTCTGCGAGAACCGCATCCGTGGCATAGGCACCGCGCCCGCCCTTGACGCCGAGGCGATAGCGCTCATGCCAGGTGACGAGGTGCGGCGAGGTGTGGACATGGACCGAAAGACCGGCCGCCTCCAGGATCGCCCTGGAGAAGGCCGAGACCGATCCCTTGCCGTTGGTGCCGGCCACATGAATAACGGGCGGTAGCCGGTCCTGCGGATTGCCGAGCCTGTCGAGGAGGCGCGTCACGCGCTCCAGCGACAGATCAAAGCCTTTGGGATGAAGGGCAAGGAGCTTGTCGATCTCCTGCGTGGCTTCGCTTGCCGCAACGGTCATCGCTGAACTTAAACGCTGGCCGCAACCGGCACCGCTGCCGGGGGAACCACGATCTCAGGCTCGACGGTCCGCTTGACCGCATCGACCGGCTTCTTGAGCATGATCTTCAGCAGGCGTGCGAGCGTCGAGGGAATATCGTGGCGCTTGATGACCATGTCGATCATGCCGTGATCCATCAAATATTCCGACGTCTGGAAGCCCTCGGGGAGCTTTTCGCGGATGGTCTGCTCGATGACGCGCTTGCCGGCAAAGCAGATCTCGGCACCGGGCTCCGCCAGATGCAGGTCGCCGAGCATGGCATAGGACGCCGTGACGCCGCCCGTGGTCGGGTTCGTCAAAACCACGATGTAGGGAAGACCTGCCTCCTTCAGCATCTGCACGGCAACGGTGGTGCGCGGCAGCTGCATGAGCGAGAGGATGCCTTCCTGCATGCGGGCGCCGCCCGAGGCCGGGAAGATGACGAGCGGGCACTTCTCGGAGATGGCGCGCTCGAAGGCCTTGATGATCGCCTCGCCGGCGGCAATGCCGAGCGAGCCGCCCATGAAGGCGAATTCATGCACGACGGCCACGAGCTTCAGGCCTTCGACGGTGCCGACACCGGCAAGGATCGTGTCCTCCATCTCGGTCTTCGCACGGCTGTCGCGCAGGCGATCGGTGTATTTCTTGCTATCGCGGAACTTCAGCGGATCCTGCGCCACCTTCGGCTGCGGCAGCGTCTCGAAGACGCCCTCGTCGAACAGGTCCTTCAGACGCGCCTTCGCCGGCATCTTCATGTGGAAGCCGGAGGCGGGGATGACCCACTTGTTCTCCTCGAGATCGCGATGGAATACCATCTCGCCCGTTTCCGGGCACTTGATCCAAAGGTTTTCCGGAACCTCGCGGCGGCCGAGCATCGAATTGATCTTCGGGCGAACGTAGTTGGTAATCCAGTTCACATGAAACTCCTGAAATCGTTCAGCCTGTCATTGCCCTGAATGTGGGCGATTATTCGGCTGCGGCAAGACGTGCGGCCCGGACGCCGGCCGAAAGGCCGCGAACGAGAGCTTCGACGCCCGGAACGGTCGCGCCCGTGGCCTGACCGTCTTCGGTCAGGCTGGATGCGACCTGATTGATGATGACGGTGCCAACGACCACGCCGTCGGCGGAGGCGCCGATGGCACGCGCATGCTCCGCCGTCTTGACGCCGAAGCCGACGCAGACCGGCAGGTTGGTATGCTCCTTGATGCGCGCCACGGCGCCGCCAACCAGTGCCGGCTCCGGCAGGGCCGAACCGGTGATGCCGTTCATGGAGACGTAATAGACAAAGCCCGAGGTGTTTTCGAGAACCTTGGGCAGACGCCGTCCGTCCGTCGTGGGCGTCGCCAGCCGGATGAAGCTGATGCCCTTCTTGAGGGCGGGCAAGCAAAGCTCGTCGTCCATTTCCGGCGGAAGATCGACGACGATCAGGCCGTCGATGCCAGCGACAAGCGCGTTTTCGAGAAACCGGTCCACGCCATAAATGTAGATCGGATTGTAGTAGCCCATCATAACGATCGGCGTGTCCGTATCCGTCTTGCGGAACTGGCGGGCGAGCTCCAGCGTCTTTTCAAGCGTCTGGCCGCCGCGCAGGGCGCGCTGGCCGGCAAGCTGGATCGCCGGGCCATCGGCCATCGGGTCGGAAAAGGGCATGCCGAGTTCAATGATATCGGCGCCGGCAGAGGGGAGTGCCTTCATGATCGACAGGGAAGTGTCGAAATCCGGATCGCCCCCCATGATGTAGGTGACGAGCACCGGACGGTGATCGGCGGCAGCCTTGGCGAAGGTCCTGTCGAAACGTGCGCTCATGTTCTTACAGTCCCATTCCGAGCAGCTTGCCGACGGTGAAGATATCCTTGTCGCCGCGTCCGCAGAGGTTCATCACGATGATCTGGTCCTTGTCCATCGTCGGCGCCCGCTTGATGACTTCGGCGAGCGCATGGCTCGGCTCGAGCGCGGGGATGATGCCCTCGAGGCGGGTCAGAAGCTGGAAGGCTTCGAGCGCCTCATGGTCCATGATCGGCACGTATTCGACGCGGCCGGCATCCTTCAGCCAGGAATGCTCGGGCCCGATGCCGGGATAATCGAGGCCGGCGGAGATCGAGTGGCCTTCCTTGATCTGTCCGTCCTTGTCCTGCAGCAGGTAGGTTCGGTTGCCGTGGAGAACGCCCGGCGAGCCCGCCGTCAGCGAAGCGCAGTGCTCCTCGCCGTCGAGACCCTTGCCGCCCGCTTCCACGCCGACGATCTTGACGCTGGCATCGTCCAAGAACGGATGGAAGAGACCGATGGCATTGGAGCCGCCGCCGACGGCAGCAATCAGCATGTCCGGCAGGCGGCCTTCCATGGCCAGCATCTGCTCGCGCGTTTCCCGGCCGATGACGGCCTGGAAGTCGCGCACCATTTCCGGATAGGGATGCGGGCCGGCGGCGGTGCCGATCAGATAATACGTGTCGTCCACATTGGTGACCCAGTCGCGCAGGGCCTCGTTCATGGCATCCTTCAGCGTACCGTGACCGGCTGTCACGGGGCGCACTTCGGCACCGAGCAGCTTCATGCGGAAGACGTTCGGCGACTGGCGCTCGACGTCGGTCGCGCCCATGTAGACCACGCAGGGCAGGCCGAAGCGGGCCGCGACGGTTGCCGTCGCCACGCCATGCTGGCCGGCACCGGTTTCCGCGATGATGCGGGTCTTGCCCATGCGCTTGGCAAGCAGGATCTGGCCGAGGCAGTTGTTGATCTTGTGCGAGCCGGTGTGGTTCAGTTCGTCGCGCTTGAAGTAGATCTTCGCGCCGCCCAGCTCCTCCGTCAGCCGCTCGGCGAAATAGAGCGGGCTCGGACGGCCGGTATAATGGGTGTTGAGATGCTCCAGCTCGGCCTTGAAAGCGGGGTCGGTCTTTGCCTTCTCCCATTCGGCTTCAAGCTCGAGGATCAGCGGCATCAGCGTTTCCGCAACGAAGCGGCCGCCGAAAATGCCGAAACGACCATCCTCGTCGGGGCCGGAACGGAAGGAATTGGGGAGGGGGGTCTGATTCACGTCGTGCTCCTTGACCGGAAAGGCTCTGCGCAAGCCTGTGCAACGGCATCGAAAAACTCTTCCATCCGCCCGAGATCCTTGACGCCGGGCGCTCTTTCCACTCCAGAGGAGATGTCGATCGCGCGCGTGCCGGTCATCTGCAGGGCCTCGCGGATATTTCCGGCGTTCAGGCCGCCGGAAAGCATGTAATCCACCTCGGCGTCAAGCGCGTCGAGGAGTGTCCAGTCGAACGACACACCATTGCCGCCCGGCAGGTCGGAACCCTTGGGCGCCTTGGCGTCGAACAGGAACTTGTCGGCAATGCCGATATAGGCCTCCACGGCGCGCAGATCATCAGCCTCGCGCACCGAAAAGGCCTTCATGACCGGCCGGCCGTAGATGGCCCGGATGTCCAGCGCGCGGCTCGCCGTCTCGTGGCCGTGAAGCTGCAGGATGTCGGGGTCGAGCGACGAGACGATTTCGTCCAGCGTGTCGTTATCCGCGTCCACCGTCACGGCGACGATCTTCGCCCGGCCGCGGATCCGGTCGGCAAGCCGTGCGGCATCGTCCGGCTCGATATTGCGCGGGCTCTTCTCGAAAAATATGAAGCCGACATGGTTCGCGCCCAAGGCAACCGCCTTGTCGACGGCTTCGGCGGTCTTCAACCCGCAGATCTTGACATCGATGGTCATAAGGCACCGCATTTGCATGAATCGGCCTGCGAGTCGAGCCAAAACAAGGGGCCGCGCCGTTGTCGAAGGACGCGATCAGGTGAAGTCGATGGCGTGCAGCAGCGTGCCGTTGCGCTTCAGCCAGTGACGGGCGTCGGCCGTGCGCGGGCAGAGGCGCTCGCAGAGTGCCCAGAAGTTCGGGCCGTGGTTCATTTCCTTGAGGTGAGCGACCTCATGGGCGGCGAGATAATCGATGACGTAAGGCGGCGCCATAACGATACGCCAAGAGAAATTCAGCGCGCCATCCACGGCGCAGGAGCCCCAGCGGCTCCGCGTATCGCGCAACGTCAGCGACTTGATCCGTCGGCCGACCTGCAGCGCATGGGCAGGTGCCAAGTGCTCCAGATCCTTGCGGGCTTCTTTCTTCAGGAAATCGGCGATGCGCCGGCCGAGATGTTCCGGCGCGCCGCTGACCCGCAGAACCGCCTCGTCATCGACCATGACGCTTTCCGTCACACCCCGGAGCCGCCCCGTGCGCTCGATACGATGCGCCACGCCGCGCACGAAGATCACGCCGCCCTCCTCCAGCACGCTTTCGCCGGAGAAGCGTGCCAGCCGGCTGGCCAGCCACGCCTGATGACGGTCGAGAAACTGCGTGATTTCGCGTTCGGGCAGGCCGGTGGGAATGGTCATCTTGAGAGCGCGGCCGCCGGGCTCGATCCGCAGCGTCATCCGTGTTGCGCGCGGGTTCTGCCGGATCGTCAGGGGAAGCGGCCGCCCATCGACGGTCAGCGTCTTCACGACGGTCTTCGTCACCGGCCGGACAGTTGCGACCGGCTTCTTCCGGCGGACAGGCTTGAGCAGCAAAGGAAACATGGGTTCCTGATAGATGATTCGCGGGCCTTATGCCGCAAGTTGGAGATGAAAAAGCCGGCCTTCCCCGCAAAGGAAAGGCCGGCCTGTTCTTCGTCAAAGCGCGCCTGAGGTCACACGGCGCGTCGAGGATCAGTTACCGGTGTAGCCGGTGACCGGGCCGTTCGACGGGTTGTTACGTTCGCGCATGAAGCGGTCGAAATCGTCCTGATCCTTGGCGCGGCGCAGCTCGCGGACATAGGCGTCGAAATCTTCGCGCATATCGTCCAGACGGTGGCGCTCTTCATCGAGACGCGCCAGTTCGGCTTCGCGCCAGTCGTCGAAAGCGACGTTGCCGGTATTGCCGGCGCGAAACGTGCCGCGCGAAAAACCCGTCTTGCCAAAGCCGCCGAAGCCGCCCCTGAAGGTGGAAAAGACGGTATCGACGGAAGCGTTCGCGTCGCGCTTGAAGGATTTCAGGCGTTCGCCGAAGAGGATGTAAGCAAGCATGGCCAGACCGAGCGGCCAGAAAACGACGAAGCCGAGAACCATCAACGCAATGGTCGCGGGCGTCCAGTCGGGACGGATCAAGGCATTCTGATTCATGGGGATTGGTCCTCATCTATGGAGGGGTTCGATCGTCGAACCCGCTCTCTTCGATGTGGGAACAGGTCCATTCCATCACAAGACGATGCGACCAAAAATCGGGCAAGGGCTTGCCCGATCTCACCATTTTTTGATGTTTCCGTTCGTTTTTCCGCTCTCAAGCGGTTTTTCCACCCTTGATGACCTTGACGGCTGTAGCCTTGTGGCCGTGCTCGCGCTGGAAGGCGGTGATGCGCGGTGCGATTTCCCGACGGAAGCGCGAACCGTTGAAAACGCCGTAATGTCCGACATCCGGCTGCACGTAATGCATCCGCAGATGGTCCGGAATATTGGAACAGATGGTCTGTGCCGCCTCCGTCTGCCCGGCGCCGGAGATGTCGTCGTTTTCGCCTTCGACCGTCAGCAGAGCCACCTTGCGGATCGCGTGCGTATCCACCCGCTCGCCACGATGCATCATCTCGCCCTTCGGCAAAGCGTGCTGCATGAACACGACATCGACGGTCTGCAGGTAGAATTCGGCGGTCAGATCCATCACGGCGAGATACTCGTCGTAGAACTCCCGATGCTTCTCCGCTGCATCGCCGTCATGCTTGACGAGATGGTCGAAGAATTCCTTCTGGGCATTGATATGCCTGTCGAGGTTCATCGACATGAAGCCGGAGAGCTGGAGGAAGCCGGGATAGACCGGCCGCATGAAGCCTGGCTGCGGAAAGGGAACAGGCATCACGACATTGTCGCGGAACCATTCGATCGGCTTGTCCTTGGCGAGCTTGTTGACGGCGGTCGGGTTGATCCGCGTATCGATCGGCCCGCCCATCAGCGTCATCGAGGCCGGCGAGAGCGCATCGCCCCGGGCTTCCATGATGGCGGCGGCGGCGAGAACGGGAACCGCCGGCTGGCAGACTGCAATGACATGCGTGTCGGGCCCGAGGAAATGCAGGATCTCGATGATGTATTCGATATAGTCGTCGAGATCGAACGTCCCCTCCGTCAGGGGTACCATGCGCGCATCGATCCAGTCCGTAATGTAGATGTCGGACGTCGGCAGCAGCGCTTCCACGGTGCCGCGCAGAAGAGTCGCATAGTGACCGGACATCGGGGCGACGATCAGGACGCGCGGATCGGACCGGGCCGGCTTTTCGAGAACGCGCTCGAAATGAATGAGATTGCAGAAGGGCTGACGCCAGACGATCTTCTCGTCGATCGAAATCGGCTGGCCGTCGATGATCGTCTCATGCAGGCCGAATTCCGGCTTACCGTAGCGGCGGGTCGAGCGTTCGAAGACTTCGAGACCGGCTGCTGCGGTGCGGCCGAGATAGGTTTGCGACAGCGGGTTGAGCGGATTGCTATAGGCCAGACGCATGGCGTCGGCTGCGGCACGCCAGGGGGCCATAATCGCATGATTCAGCTCATAGAACTGGTAAAACATTGGATACAAACTCCTTTTTACCATGAGCGGAGACAGTTCTGGCGTAAAGTCTCCGTTTCATATTCCTCTAATATGATAGGCTACGCTTTATTGTGCAGTGCGGCAAGTGCGTTAGAGTATCACGGTTGGCCGGTGCGAAACTGTCGCAAGACCTTCCTCTGCTATCATCTTGAAATCCTCCCTCATTCCTCGACGAAGTGTGCGCCCGAAGGCATTGACAAGTCGATAAGCCCTATCAATACCCGGACGATCCTGTGGTATGGGACGTTTCATCGCCTTGATATTGCAGACGCAGCCGGGTCGTTGCTTCCACGAGCGTCGTCACATCCGTTCCAATCGCCATGAAGTCCGCGCCGAGTTCACGATAGAACCTTGCCTGATCGAGGTTCAGCGTCATGATGCCGGACGCCTTGCCGGCCTTGGCGATCCGCGCGAAGGCATCGCGAATGGCTGCCGTGACATCGGCATGGCCCGGCTGCCCGAGAAGGCCCATATCGGCCGCGAGATCGGACGGGCCGATGAACAATCCATCCACGCCGTCGATCGCGGCGATCCGGTCGAGAGCCGCCAAACCCGCCCGGCTCTCGATCTGCACGATCAGGCAGATCTCGCGATCCGCCGTTTCCAGATAGTCACCGATGCGGCTGAAGCTGGAGGCCCGGCCAAGCGCTGCACCAACGCCTCGGTCACCGCGCGGCGGATAGCGCACAGCCCGCACCAGCCGCTCGGCTTCCTCGACGGTTTCCACCATCGGAATCATGACGGTCTGGGCGCCGGCATCGAGGATCTGCTTGATCATCCATGTCTCGCCCACCGGCAGGCGGACGACCGCATGGCTCTGCGAGCCTTTCAGCGCCTTTACCTGCGCTGCGAGCGAGGGAATGTCGTTCGGGGCGTGCTCGCCATCGATGAGCAGCCAGTCATAGCCGCTGCCGGAGAGAATCTCGGCGGCATAGGGACTGGCCAGCGCCACCCAGAAACCGAGCTGGAAGCGTCGCTCGTTCAGCGCCGCCTTGAATGGGTTGATCGGTGCCGGCACGTCGCTCTCCTTCTCGCACTCACCCTTTCTCAGATAGGGCATCAGGCAATCGTCTCCATGGTGAAGACACTCTATTCGCTGAAAGCATCTTGTCGGGAATGGCACGGACTTACTAGATGGTGCAGTGCGCTCTCCGTCGCGCCCATGCTTTTCCCATCGGCAACCGCTGGCACAGCGGCCGATCCACTCGAAGGACCAGAACCATGACCACGTCGAGCAATTTCCGACAGGCAGACCATCCGATCGAAGCTAGCTTTCTCGACCGATGGTCGCCCCGTGCCTTCAAGGACGAGACGATGGGCGAAGCGGAGCTTCTGACGATTCTCGAAGCCGGCCGCTGGGCGCCATCCGCCTTCAACTCGCAGCCCTGGCGCTTCTCCTACGCGCTGCGCGGCACGCCGGAATGGGACACGCTTCTCCCGATCCTCAACGATTTCAACCAAAGCTGGGCGAAGTCCGCCTCCGCGCTGGTGATCATCATTTCCAAAACGCACTTTACGGCACCGGGCTCCACCGAATCCAAGCCGTCCTACAGCCATAGCTTCGATGCGGGCTCGGCCTGGGGCGCCATCGCCCATCAGGCAATGCTGCTGGGCTACCAGGCGCATGGCATGACCGGCATCCACTTCGACAAGGCTGCCGAGATCCTTGGCATTCCCGAAGGCTACCGCGTCGAAGCCGGCGTTGCGATCGGCCGGGTCGGCGACAAGTCGGTCCTACCGGAAGGCCTGCAGGCGCGGGAAACCCCGAGCCCCCGCCGTCCGCTCTCCGAACTCGCCTTCAACGGCAGCTTCAAGGCCGACTGATCGGCGTCGATCTCAAAGCATGAGATCGACATGAAAAAGCCCTCGCAGCCGGTTGGTTGCGAGGGCTTTTCGGTTTGAAACTCTGGAAAGAGTATTCCGTTAGATATCGAGGTTCGCCACGTTCAGCGCATTTTCCTGAATGAAGTCGCGGCGCGGCTCGACTTCGTCGCCCATGAGGCGTGAGAACAGGCTGTCGGCATCGGTCGCATCGTTGACGCGGACCTGCAGCAGCGAACGGACGTTCGGGTCGAGCGTCGTTTCCCAGAGCTGCTCGGCATTCATCTCGCCGAGACCCTTGTAGCGCTGCATGGAGAGGCCCCTGCGGCCGCTGGCGAAGATGGCGTCGAGCAGGGCGCGCGGGCCGCTGATCTCCTGCGTGCCTTCCTTGCGCCGCAGCACGGGCGGAATGGCGTAGATGTCGTGCAGCTTGGCATTCAGCTGGTCGATCAGGCGGGCATCCTGCGAGGCGATCAGCGCCATGTCGAGGAAGGCGAGTTCCTTTACGCCGCGGACCATGCGCTCGAGCCGCAGGCCACCGTCGCCGGCGATCTCCGCGCTCCAGCCACGTTCGGTTTCCTCGGCGATGAGATCCAACCGCTCGGCAAGTTCGCGGGCGATGACCGCGGATTTCTCGTCGTCGCGCAGGCGTTCCGGATTGAGCGCACCGGCAATTGCCGCCTGCTCGACGACGGAACGGCTGTAGCGGGAATGCAGGCCTTCGACGAGCGCGCGCAGGCGCAGCGCATCGGTGATGACTTCGCGCAGATCCTGCCCGGCGCGCACTTCGCCGGAACCGAGCTCGAGGCGTGCCTCTTCCAGGCCCATCGAGATGAGATATTCCTCGAAGGCCTTCTCGTCCTTCAGATACTGGGCCGACTTGCCGCGCGTAACTTTGTAGAGCGGCGGCTGGGCGATGTAGAGGTGGCCGCGCTCGATGAGTTCCGGCATCTGGCGGAAGAAGAACGTCAGCAGCAGCGTCCTGATGTGGGCGCCGTCCACATCGGCATCCGTCATGATGATGATCTTGTGATAGCGCAGCTTGTCGGCATTGAACTCGTCCTTGCCGATCGACGTGCCGAGCGCCGTGATCAGCGTGCCGATTTCCTGGCTGGAGAGCATCTTGTCGAAGCGCGCGCGCTCGACGTTAAGGATCTTGCCGCGCAGCGGCAGAATGGCCTGGTTTTCGCGCGAGCGTCCCTGCTTGGCGGAGCCGCCGGCGGAGTCACCTTCGACGAGGAAGAGCTCGGACTTGGACGGATCGCGCTCCGAGCAGTCGGCAAGCTTGCCGGGCAGCGAGGAGATGTCGAGCGCACCCTTGCGGCGGGTCAGCTCGCGCGCCTTGCGGGCGGCCTCGCGGGCAGCAGCAGCTTCCACCACCTTGCCGACCAGAATCTTCGCGTCGGCGGGATGTTCTTCGAACCAGGTGCTGAGCGCCTCGTTGACGAGGCTTTCGACCACCGGGCGCACTTCGGACGAGACAAGCTTATCCTTGGTCTGCGAGGAGAACTTTGGATCGGGAACCTTGACGGAGAGGACGGCGGTCAGACCTTCGCGGCAGTCTTCGCCCTGCAGCGTCACTTTTTCCCTCTTGGTGATGCCCGAGTGGTCGGCATAGGACGTCACCTGGCGCGTCAGTGCGCCGCGGAAACCAGCCATGTGCGTGCCGCCATCGCGCTGGGGAATGTTGTTGGTAAAGCAGAGCATGTTCTCGTGGTAGCTGTCGTTCCACCACATCGCGACCTCGACGGTGATGCCGTCCTTCTCGCCGCGGATGGAGACTGGTCGCGTGACCAGCGGCTTCTTGGCGCGGTCGAGATAGACGACGAAGGCCTCGAGGCCGCCGTCATACATCATCTCTTCCTGCTTGATGTCGGAGTGCCGCTTGTCCGTGAGAACGATGCGGACGCCGGAATTGAGGAAGGCGAGCTCGCGCAGTCGATGCTCCAGCGTTCCATAGTCGAACTCGACCTGCGTGAAGGTATCCGTGCTCGGCAGGAAGGTGACTTCCGTTCCCGTCGTGCCACCGCTGTCGCCGGTCACCTGCAGCGGACCATCGGCCACGCCATGGGTGAAGCTCATCTCATGGGCCTTGCCGGCGCGGCGGATCTTCAGCTTGAGCGAGACGGAGAGCGCATTGACCACAGACACGCCGACACCATGAAGACCGCCGGAGACCTTGTAGGAATTCTGGTCGAACTTGCCGCCCGCATGCAGCTGGGTCATGATGACCTCGGCAGCGGACACGCCTTCTTCCTTGTGGATATCGGTCGGGATGCCGCGGCCGTTGTCGGTCACGGTCACGGAGCCATCAGCATTCAGCGTCACCGTCACGAGGTCGGCATAGCCGCCCAGCGCTTCGTCGATCGCGTTGTCAACGACTTCATAGACCATATGGTGCAGGCCGGATCCGTCGTCGGTATCGCCGATATACATGCCCGGGCGCTTGCGCACGGCATCGAGACCCTTGAGAACCTTGATCGAATCGGCACCATATTCGGCATTCGCGCCGGTTGCAGCATCAGGCAGTTCGGTCATAGAGGTCGGGTCTTTCCATTGTTACGGCGTCGTTTCGGACGCTTGCCATACGAGAATCCGGGCCATGCGGGAATCCGGGAGGGCGAATCAGCTTGTTGGCAATCGTCTGAATATAAGCATTTCCGGGTCCGGTTCCAAATCTGACAGATGGTTGCGGGCCAGAAACGGGACTTGAAATCGATCCGGCGAAAGCGGGATCGGGGGATGGGTTCTTCCGTTTGTCTCGCAGCTCCCGAGGCAAGATCGCCAGGCTCTTTTGCCGGAGAGGGTTTCAGGAACTATCTTTAGCACCCTTCTGCGCATTGTCCAAAAGTTGCGTGATATCCACAACCGTCTGGTCCGGGAGATGCCGGATTCGGGCCGCCAGGAGGTTGGCAAGGATCGTATGGCCCGGGGGAAGACCTGATGTGTCGACGGTGACGCGCGGGTTCGACTGCGCCGCAAGCGCGAACAAAGCGTCCGCCTCGTCCCAGATGATGTGGAAGTACCCGGCAACCCGCTGGAGGAAATCGAAGCTCGGCGTGCCGCGCCTTCCGTGCTCCAGCGCCGAGAGATAGGCGGCGGACACATTGAGCGCCTGCGCCATCTGCTTCTGCGTCACCCCACGCTCGGCGCGCAGGCGGATCATCTCCTCACCGAAGGGCGTCATGCGGTGTAGCCGGAGCCATGCCGCGAGACGCCGTGCCGCGACAGGCGAACGTAGAGAGCGCCTTCGCCCCCATGATTACGGGCAGCGGGCTCGTAGGAGGAAATCAGCGAACGGAAATCCGGCAGGGAGAACCAGAGAGGCACCGCGCGCTTCAATGCCCCTTCGCTGCCCATCGACGTGCCCTTGCCGGTGATGACAAGAACATGGCGCAGGCCGTGATCGTGCGCCCGCGTGATGAATCTCAAGAGGAGCCCATGCGCTTCCGACTGCGCCATGCCGTGAAGGTCGATGCGGGCATCGATCGGCAGGTGGCCTTTGGCGAGCTTGCGCTTGACCGGCTTTTCCAGCGGCTGGTGATGTCGCGGCGTTTCGACCTTGGCGACGGGCGCCGGCGCGCGCGTCACCTTCGCTGCGGGAACGGGCAAGTGCTCTGTGGGCTTCGGCGGCGCCTCCTCTCCTTCGAAGAGCGCGAGCAGTTCCATGCGTCCGGGGAGCGCGCGCGTCGAGCGGGCGACCTTGCCCCAGAGAATGCGGTCTTCGCTCGAAAGCGTCTTCTTCCTCGTCATGCCTCGTATCTTGCCGCTGCCGCCTTCGGAATCAAAATGAAAAAGTCCGCCTCGTTGCGCACCGCGCCGGCCCGCTCGCCGGCCTCGTCGCCCGACCCGGTGAAGATATCGCCGCGGGCCGGACCGATGATGGCGGTGCCGGTGTCGAGGGCCAGCATCAGCCGGCGAAACGGACGGCCGTCGTCGATACGGGCCAAGCTGTCGCTTGCGATGAAAAACGGCACGCCGAAGGTATGGATCAGGCGATCAACCGCCAGGGAGCGTCCCGCCTGCAAGGGCACCTTGGCGGCGGCGACGGGTCCGAGCGCGGGATCATCGACCGCGGCCTCGCGGAAGAAGATGAAGGAGCGGTTGTGCCACATCACGGTATCGGCTTCCTCAGGATGCGTATCGAGCCAGGCCTTGATCGACTGCATAGACACGGTCGCCGCATCGATCTCGCCACGGTCGATCAGCAGCCGGCCGATGGCCGAGAAGGGGTGGCCGCTTTTGGCGGCATAGGTGATGCGCTTCGAAGAACCGTCGGGAAAAATGAGGCGCGCCGCGCCTTGGACATGGGCGAAGAAGACGTCGGTCTTCGAGCGGGCAAAGGCGATCTCCAGCCCGCGCCCTGCAAGACAGCCGGTCTCGATCGCGCGCCGGTCGGGATATTCCTCGATCCGGTCTTCTACGCTTCGGGCAAAGGCGAAGCTCTCGTCCAGCGATGCCGGGCGGTTGGTCGCATCGAGATCGACCAGATCGTCTGGCCGGCGATAGAAGGGAAAGACGTATTCAGTGGTGCGCTCGCGGCTGACGGCAACGGTCGGCTCGAAGAAGGCGGTGACGAAGCCCGGCTTTCCGTCTTGGCGCTCGATGGCGAAGGGCTGAAAGTTGGCCTCGAAGAAGGCGCGGGATGCAGCGGCATCTGGCGCTTCCACGTCATCGGCAGCGCGATAGGCGGGCATGAGATCGTGCGAGGAGATGCCGAGCGATCCGGTCCGGTGGGGCTTGACCGTCTCGACATGATGCCGGCACCGGCGGAGTGCCGGCAGGAGATCCGATGGATCGTCGCTCGTCCAGCCGGGCAGATCCGAAAAGGCGACCTTGCGGAGCGCGAAATCCATCGGCGATCCCTATCTCTCTTCTGCGAACGCCCGCTCTCTTCTGCAAATGCCCAGACGGCGAGACCTCAATTCTCGGATTCTGTCGCGATCAGCTTCCAGTTCGGATCGCGCGAGCGGCTGTCGCGGGCAAAGGTCCAGAGGTCGTTGACCTCAGAGACGGCTTCCGCATCGCCATCGACGATCGTTCCGGCCTTGTCGAAGGTCGCCGAGATCAGCTGGCTGAAGATCCGCACGGTGACGATCGCTTCGCCGTCCTTGAGGTCGGCCGAGACGATGTCAGACTTCTCGATGCCGACGAAGGTCGACTTGACGAGTTCGCCCTTGGCTTCACGGTCGGCGATCGCTGCTTCGAAGCCGTCATAGACTTCCTTGGAGAGGAGCGACTTCAGCGTCTTCCGGTCGCCATCCGCAAAGGCGGTCACGATCATTTCATAGGCCATCCGCGCACCGTTCACGAACTCCTTCGGGTCGAAGGCGGTGTCGGCATCAGCGATCTTGCGCAGCGAAGCGTTCAGCGAGGTCTCGGGCTTGGCGAAAGCATCGATCGCGGCATAGCGCGCCGCCTCGTCCACGACGGTGTCGCGGCGGGGAAGCTGGACGACCTTGCCGGTGGGGTCAGCGCTGTCCACAGGTTCACGGGCGGAGAAGGGATCGGTCGGCGGGCGTTCATTGCCTGTCCGACGGCCCAGCACGCTGCGAAGCTGGATGAAAATGATCACCGCGGCGACAAGAAAGAACAATGTTACGAAGTCGAAAGATCCCATTTCCACCAATGCCGCTTTTATGATGTATCTTAGAGACCCATATAGACGCGATGGACCCATCATTCAAATGGCCAGGAGCAGATTGGCAAAGCGTTGAAAGCAGATCGGCAGGTATCTTGAAGCAGATCAACCGCCGACGCATGATCCAATGCCGCCTCTTCGCTCTTTTGCCTCAGAGCATCGGGCCGACGACAACCCTTACAACCAACACGTGGACCGAATGCGCCTTTCCCTGATCCCGCTCTTCTTCCTGCTCCTGCCGATGGCGGAGATCGCCACCTTTATCGTCGTCGGGCGCGAGATTGGCGTGGGTGCCACGCTCGGTCTCATTCTCCTGTCCGCCATCGTCGGTGCGCTTCTCCTGAGGGCGCAAGGCCTTGGTGTCCTGCGGAAACTCCAGTCCGCATCACGCACGGGCGAGAACCCCGGCCGACAGATCGTGCATGGCGCGATGATCGTCGTCGCCGCCTTTCTGTTGATCCTGCCTGGGTTTCTGACGGACGTCTTCGGCATCCTTCTCTTCATTCCCGCGGTGCGGGAAGCGGTCTGGCAGTTCCTGCGCAAGCGGATCACCGTGGTGACGCGCACGAGCAGTGCGCATCCCGATCCGGCCAGCACACGGCCCCGCGCCATCCCCGGCGTGATCGATCTCGATGACGCAGAATTTACCAGGGACCCCGACCGTACCGACCCGAACGACCGGCTGCGGTGACGGAAACGCCCTCGCCGGTGTCCCGCCCGGCCGCTCGGGTTGTAAGGGCATGCCCGAAATGATAGATGCGCTCGACCAATGAACCGCTCCATTCAACGCATCATTCTATCGAACGCCTCCAAGGAACGCGCCTCATGACCGACACAGCAGCACCCACGAACGGTGACACCGGCGAAAATCCGTCGCTGAACATTCTCGCCCAGTACATCAAGGACCTCTCGTTCGAAAATCCGGGTGCGCCGCGCTCGCTTCAGGCCCGCGACAAGGCTCCGGCAATCAACATCAACGTCAATGTGAACGCCAATCCGATGACGGATACGGAGTTCGACGTGGTGCTGACGCTGAATGCCGAAGCCAAGGATGGCGACAAGGTTCTGTTTGCGGTCGAACTGACCTATGGCGGCGTCTTCCGCGTCACCGGCTTCCCGCAGGAGCACATGCTGCCGCTGCTCTTCATCGAGTGCCCGCGCCTGCTCTTCCCGTTCGCACGCCAGATCGTGGCCGACGCGACGCGCAATGGCGGCTTCCCGCCGCTGATGATCGACCCGATCGATTTCGCGCAGATGTTCACGCAGCGCATGGCCGAAGACCGCGTCCGCGCCCAGGTTTCCACCACCCCGAACTGATCGGCCTTCAAGCCGACTGTTTTCAACGCCCGGTCCGACAAGGCCGGGCGTTTTGCGTTCAGACCTCGTAATGCGACCAGATGGCCTTTGCGCCGATCTTCTCGACAAGGGCCGCATGGGCGGCCATGTCGCTTTCGGCAAGGCGCGGACGCAAGGGCACGGGGCGCTCGCGCGGCACGGCGACCATGTCGTCGGAGGCTTCCGCCTGGGCGCGGCTTTCCTGAGTGGTCAGGCCAAGCGCTGCCTGCCGGCCGCCGATCATCTCGATATAGACTTCAGCCAGAAGCTCGGAGTCGAGCAGTGCGCCGTGCTTCGTACGGTGGGTATTGTCGATACCGTAACGCCGGCAGAGCGCGTCGAGCGAATTCGGACCCATCGGATGCTTGCGGCGGGCCATCGACAGCGTGTCGGTCACGAGGTCTTGCGAGACCGCCGGGCGATCAAGACGCGCCAGCTCGGCATTGATGAAGCCCATGTCGAAGGTGGCGTTGTGCGCGACCCAGCGGGCGCCCTCGAAGAAAGTCATGAGGTCCTCGACCACCTCGGCGAAGACCGGCTTGTCCTTCAGGAAATCATCGGTGATGCCGTGCACGGCGAGCGCATCGGGGTGGACCTTGCGGTCACCGGGATTGATGTAACGGTGAAAGGTCCGTCCGGTCGGAAAGTGATCGTTGAGCTCGATGCCGCCGATTTCTATGACGCGGTCCTGGCGATTGTCGAGGCCGGTGGTTTCCGTATCGAAGATGATTTCCCGCATGGCATTTTCCTTCCGTCGAATACGATCTGCTGTCTACCCGGGGACATGTTATCCCGCTCGGGTAGTGAGGTCGCGGACAATCTCTTCGACTCTTTGGCGCGCGGCGTCCAGTCCGTGACCGGTGTCGATCACATAGTTTGCACGGGCGCGTTTCTCGCTGTCCGACATTTGCCGCGACAGGATCAGGGCGAATTTTTCCGGGGTCATGCCCGGACGGGCGAGAACCCGCTGACGCTGGATGTCCGCATCGCAGGTGACGACCACGACCTTATCAACCCGACCCTCGCCGCCCGTCTCGTAAAGCAAGGGAATATCGAGGACGACGAGGGGCGCGTTCATCTGTTTCTCTCTCTTCAGAAAGACACGCTCCCTTTCCCTAACGAGGGGGTGGACGATCGCTTCCAGCGTCTTGAAGCCATCCGGGTGCCTTGCCAAGGCCGCGCTGAGTGCTGCGCGATCGACCACACCGTCTTTGGTGGAACCGGGAAAAACCGCCTCGATGGGTGCGACGGCCTGACCGCGATAGAGATCATGAACGACAGCATCGGCATCGTTGACGGGAATGCCCAGCGCCTTGAACATTTCGGCCGTCGTGGACTTGCCCATGCCGATCGATCCGGTGAGCCCGAGGACGATCATGCGTGTGCCGCCATATCGGCGATGACGAGGGCGCGCAGCTTTTCGTCCACGAGAGGCTTTTGACCGAACCATTTTTCGAAGCCCGGCGCTGCCTGATGCAACAGCATGCCGAGCCCGTCTACGATCCTTCGGCCCTGTGCCTCTGCCTGTGCCAGGATAGGCGTAACCAGCGGCACATAGACGATATCGGTCACGACAGCGTTGCCGGACATGCGGGTGAAATCGAACTCGGGAACCGGCGTACCGTCCATTCCGAGCGAGGTCGTGTTGATGAAGAGGCTTGCATCGGTGAGAAGCTCCGGCAGCGCGTCCATGGCGTGGGCTATAACGCGTGTGCGCCCGAAGCGGTCTGAGAGTTCGCGGGCACGGGGCAGCGTGCGATTGACCACATGGATGGTGCGGACACCGCGATCGCGGACGGCCTGAATCACCGCGCGGCTGGCACCGCCGGCACCGAGCACGATGGCGGTCTCGGCCTTGTTCCATCCCGGTGCCCGCTCGTCGAGATTGGCGGCGAAGCCGAGGCCGTCGGTATTGGTTGCCTTCAGCCGGCCCTCCTCCAGCCAGACGGTGTTGGCCGCACCCATTTCCCGGCTCAGCGCATCGGCCTCATCGACATGGGCGATCACCGTTTCCTTGTGCGGAATGGTGACATTGCCCCCGACGAAGCCGGATTGGCCGGATTTGAGAAGCGCGATGAAATCAGGGAAGATGGCGGGCGTGACTTCGCGCGTGGTGTAGCTGCCGTCCAGCCCCAGTGTCTTCAGCCAGTGCGAATGGATCAGCGGCGAGCGCGAATGACGGACCGGATAGCCCGCGACGAAGGCATGGTTAACAAATGTTTCACGTGAATCATGCATCGATGACACTCAGTCTTCTCAATTCGGCGAGCAGCGGCAGGATCGGCAATCCGAGGATCGTGAAATAATCGCCGTCGATCGCCTCGAACAGCTGTATCCCCTCGCCTTCCAGCTGGTAGGCGCCGACGCTGGTCAAGGCCTTCTCCCCCACCCGCTCAAGATGGCGCGCGATAAACCCGTCATCGAGCGGGCGCATCGTCAGGCGGGCGGTCGAGACGTGTGACCACACGGTCCTGCCATCCTGATGAAGGGCGATGGCGCTGTTCAGCTGATGGGTCCGACCGGACAGGGCGCGCAAATGGTCATGCGCTTCCTCCCTCGAGGCGGGCTTGTGAAACACGCGACCCCCGAGCGACATCGTCTGATCCGATCCGATGACGACGAGACCGGTGCCTTCCTCCACCCCTTGCCCTTTGCGCGACGCCGAGGCGACAGATTCAGCCTTCGCCTCTGCGAGCACAGTCGCGACCCTTTCCGGGGATGCGCCCTCTGCTTCGAGCGGCGCTTCCAGCGCGCGTTCGTCGATCTCGGCCGCCTGCCACGTAAAGGCGATGCCGGCATTCTCGAGCAGCATGCGCCGGAACGGGCTCGCAGAGGCGAGGACAAGCTGATGCGTCATGGATGATCTCTCCCTATCGCGATGCGGACTAGCGCAGGCGCGGCCTCAGGGCAACGATGGCGGCGGCCGTTTCCTCGATCGAGCGTCGCGTGACGTCGATGATCGGCCAGTTGTTGCGGGCGCAGAGCGCACGGGCATATTTCAGTTCCTCGGCAATCGCTGCACGATCCGTATAGTCCTGCCCGTGAAACCCTTGTGTCGTGCCAAGCACCCTGTGTTCGCGAACCTGGGAGACGCGATCGGCCGTCGCGATGAGGCAGACGACCAGCGGCTTCGTCGCCTCCAGCAGTCGTTCCGGCAGGGGCACCCCCGGCACGATCGGAATGTTGGCAGTGCGGATGCCACGATTGGCAAGGTAGATGCTGGTCGGCGTCTTCGATGTTCGGCTGATCCCAATCAGCACGACATCCGCATCGTTGAAGTCGGCCGGAAGCTGGCCGTCATCATGATCCATCGTGAAGTTCAGCGCGTCGATCCGCGCGAAATAATCGGCATCCATGACATGCTGGGCGCCGGACCGCCGCCGCGACGAGGTGCCGAGATAGGTCTGGAAGAGATCGATGATCGGCTCCAGCACGGAGACACAGGGCACGCCGATCTGCTGGCACTGGGCATTGATGATATCCGACAGCTCGCGATCGACGATCGTGTAGAGAACGATGCCCGGCGCCGTGTCGATCGACTCCAGCACCTGCATCAGCTGCTTGCGATTGCGGATCAGCGGATAGACGTGCTCCAGCGCGTGATAGGTCTGGAATTGCGCCGCGGCTGCCCGGCCCGCCGCGATCAGCGTTTCGCCCGTCGAGTCGGAGATCAGATGCAGGTGGAAATAGTTTTTGTGATTGTCCACGCTATTCTTGGCCGCCTGTTGATGATGGTGGATAAACCGAGCCTAGGGGGGAGCCGGCCCGGCAGGCAAGGGGAAAACCTCCGACTTATTCACAAAGAGACCCGCGCCGGCGATCTTTCCGGAGAACTTGTGAAAAAGACTCGCGATGCGACCGATCGCCGCCGATCCTCAACAGGTCATCCACAGGCAGAGCAAAAATCGGACGACAGCCAAGGTGCTCGAATGACGGGATTTTTTCGACTTGCTCCCTATGTTGTCCCTCAAGCGCCCGATCATCGTCCCGCCAATTCGGACGGAATGGCGTTCTGGGGACAAAGGACGGACAACCTTTAATCCTTGATAGTCACCGACTCTAAGAAATAGAAACCCTTAGATTCAAGATTCTATTTTAAGAGGGAAGCTGTGTGTGACGTCTGAAAACCGCAAGCTCGTCCGTGTTCTGAACGGGGAGACGCTGACGCCTCCCCCCATCTGGCTGATGCGCCAGGCCGGACGATATCTGCCGGAATATCGCGAGACGCGGGCAAGGGCCGGGAGCTTTCTCGATCTCTGCTATTCCCCCGACTTCGCCGTGGAAGTGACACTGCAGCCGATCCGTCGCTATGCCTTCGACGCGGCCATCCTGTTTTCCGACATCCTCGTCATTCCCGATGCCCTGAAGCGCAATGTCCGCTTCGAGGAAGGCAGCGGACCCAAGCTCGATCCGATCGATGTCGACGGCATCAAGGCTCTCGACGGAAGGCCCGTGGCCGATCATCTGCGTCCCGTCATCGAAACCGTGACGCGCCTGCGCCGGGAGCTTCCGACGGAAACGGCACTGCTCGGTTTCTGCGGTGCGCCCTGGACGGTCGCGACCTACATGATCGCCGGGCATGGAACGCCGGACCAGGCACCGGCCCGGCTGTTCGCCTATCGGCACCCGGAAGCCTTCGATGCGCTGCTCGCCCTCCTCGCCGAACTGTCCGCGGATTATCTCGTCGCGCAGCTCGACGCCGGTGCGGATGCGGTGCAAATCTTCGACTCCTGGGCCGGTGTGCTCGGGGAGGATACGTTCGAGCGGTTTGCGGTCGCTCCCGTGCGTCGGATCATCGAAAGCGTGCGGGCACGTCGACCAGACGCGAAGATCATCGCCTTCGCCAAAGGGGCGGGCCTGCTGCTCAAGGACTATCGCCAGAAGACGCAGGCTGATGCGATCGGCCTCGACTGGTCGGTGCCGCTGTCGTTTGCGGCCGACCTGCAGAAGGAAGGCCCGGTGCAGGGCAATCTCGATCCGATGCGTGTCGTTGCAGGCGGCAAAGCTCTCGAGGAAGGGATCGATCATATCCTCGACCGTCTCGGACAAGGCCCTCTGATCTTCAATCTCGGCCATGGCATCACGCCGCAAGCGGATCCCGCGCATGTCGCTGATCTCGTGGCCCGTGTCAGGAGCCGCGTATGAGTACCCCACAGCGCGACGAAGGCGGCGAGCGGCAGACGGATGCCCCGGCAGGCCGTAAATCGCGTGTACGGGCCTTTGTGGCGCTTTCGGTGCTTGGGGCTGTTATCGTCGGGCTGATCGTCTGGCAGCCGACCGATCTCATTCTCTGGATCAAGGCGCTGCATGTCGTGGCCGTCATCTCCTGGATGGCCGGCCTCCTCTACATGCCCCGCCTGTTCATCTACCATACCGACGCCGAGCCGGGCTCGCAGACGTCGGAGACCTTCAAGGTGATGGAGCAGCGGCTCATGAAGGTGATCATGCGCCCGGCCATGATGATCACCTGGACGCTCGGGCTCTATCTTGCCTGGAGCGTCTACGGTTTTCAGGGCGGCTGGCTTCATGCCAAGATCCTCGCCGTGATCCTGCTGACCGGCGTGCATGTGCACTATGTCGATGCCGTCGGGCGTTTTTCGCGCGATGGCGCGCGACGCACGGCGCGCTATTGGCGACTGATGAACGAGGTGCCAACCGTTCTGATGATCGTCATCGTGATCCTCGTCATCGTAAAGCCGTTTTAGGCCATCACGGACATTTTAGCCTCTCACATCGCTAGCCCCCTTGCGGTGCAGGCCGGAAGTCGCTAGCGTGTGACATCCCATCTTTCTGGCGCGCGTTAGAGTTCGAGTGGCTATCCCCCTGCCGCTCCCTTGACCCACACAGCGCCAGCCCTTCCATTCCCTCTGCAAGTGTGATTTTCCTTCATGGCTGAAATGAAGCTCCAAGACCTCAAGAACAAATCTGCAACCGACCTTTTGGCGTTCGCCGAGTCGGTGGAGGTCGAAAACGCCAGCGTGATGCGCAAGCAGGAGCTGATGTTCGCCATCCTGAAGATGCTCGCGGCGCAGGATGTCGAGATCATCGGCGAAGGTGTCGTCGAGCTCCTCCAGGACGGCTTCGGCTTCCTGCGCTCCGCCAATGCCAATTACCTCCCCGGCCCCGACGATATTTACATCTCTCCTTCCCAGATCCGGCGCTTCTCGCTGAAGACCGGGGATACGGTCGAGGGTCCGATCCGCGGACCGAAGGAAGGCGAACGCTATTTCGCGCTCCTTAAGGTCAACACCATCAATTTCGAAGATCCGGAGAAGATCCGGCATAAGGTGCACTTCGACAACCTGACGCCGCTCTATCCGAACGAGCGCTTCAAGATGGAACTCGAGGTTCCCACCTCCAAGGATCTTTCTTCGCGCGTCATGGATCTCGTGGCACCGCTCGGCAAGGGCCAGCGCGGCCTGATCGTCGCGCCGCCGCGCACCGGTAAGACGGTGCTGCTGCAGAACATCGCGCATTCGATCACCGCCAACCATCCGGAATGTTATCTGATCGTTCTCCTCATCGATGAGCGTCCGGAAGAAGTGACGGACATGCAGCGCTCCGTGAAAGGCGAGGTCGTTTCCTCCACCTTCGACGAACCGGCCACGCGCCACGTGCAGGTCGCCGAGATGGTGATCGAAAAGGCCAAGCGTCTTGTCGAGCATGGTCGCGACGTTGTCATCCTGCTCGATTCCATCACCCGCCTCGGCCGCGCCTACAACACCGTCGTGCCGTCCTCGGGCAAGGTTCTCACCGGTGGTGTGGATGCCAACGCCCTGCAGCGTCCGAAGCGCTTCTTCGGTGCGGCACGTAACATCGAAGAAGGTGGGTCGCTGACGATCGTCGCGACAGCGCTGATCGATACCGGCAGCCGCATGGACGAAGTCATTTTCGAAGAGTTCAAGGGCACGGGCAACTCGGAAATCGTGCTCGACCGCAAGGTCGCCGACAAGCGTATCTTCCCGGCGATGGACATTCTGAAGTCCGGTACCCGCAAGGAAGACCTGCTCGTTCCGCGTCAGGATCTCCAGAAGATCTTCGTTCTCCGCCGTATTCTCGCGCCGATGGGCACGACCGATGCGATCGAGTTCCTGATCGACAAGTTGAAGCAGACGAAGACGAACGGCGATTTCTTCGACTCCATGAACACTTGAGATCATCGGCCTCACAAGAAGCTGATCTTTCGTTTCGTTCGACGCATTCTGAAAATCCCTGGCATCCTCCAGGGATTTTTTCGTTTATCTCAGATGAAGTTTTCACGGACGGTTCGAATGCCAGCGGCCAGCGATACGATCTATTCTCTTTCATCGGGCGGTCTGCCCTCGGGTGTCGCCGTCATTCGGATCAGCGGGCCATCGGCGTTGACGGTGTGCGAGGGTCTCTGCGGCGGTCCTGTTCCTCCGCGTCTGGCCACGCTGCGTACGATTCGGTCCCGTAACGGAGATGTGGTTGATCAGGGACTGGTCTTGTCGTTCCCCGGCCCGGCCTCCTTCACTGGGGAGGACTGTGTCGAGCTTCAGGTTCATGGTGGGCGGGCCGTCGTGGATCGCCTGTTGGACGAACTCGCAACGTTCCCCACATTTCGTCATGCAGAAGCCGGCGAGTTCTCGCGCCGGGCCTTTGCACATGGAAAGCTGGACCTCCTCGAAATCGAGGGTCTCGCCGACCTGATCTCTGCCGAGACCGAGATGCAACGGCGCCTTGCAGGCGAACATGCCCGCGGCGGGGTTTCACAGCTTTATCAACGCTGGGCGAAGCGTCTGACCCACGCCCGAGCGATGATCGAGGCGGAGCTCGACTTTGCTGACGAGGACGATGTTCCGGGTTCCGTCAGTGCCACAATCTGGCGGGATACACAGAAACTCAGAACGGAAATCGCCGAACATCTCGCTGCTGCAAGGACGGGTGCGATCATTCGGGATGGCTATCGTGTGGTCATTTCAGGACCACCCAATGCCGGGAAATCCAGTTTGCTCAATGCTCTCGCCAGACAGGATATTGCGATCGTCACGGATATCGCGGGCACCACCCGTGACGTCCTCAGTGTCGATATTTCTTTAGCCGGATTCGTTGTCAAGCTCTTTGACACTGCTGGTTTGCGGGAAACCGCTGATCCGGTCGAGCGCGAAGGCATCCGACGGGCGAAGGCTCTTCTGGCAGATGCCGATCTTATATTGTCTCTCTCTGACACGCCGGACGGATTTATGGTTCCGCCCGACAGCCAGATCGAGATCCTCCGAATTGCCACCAAGATTGATATTTCCCCGGAATTATGGGATAGAGCCGCGGCCGACGTGTTCGTCTCCGTCGAGCAGCCCGAAGGCTTGCAGGCTTTGATTTCGGCGCTAACGGCGCGACTTCCGGATCAAACCAAAGCGGATTCATTCGCTGTTCCCTCTCGCCGTCGGCATGCTGATCATTTGACGCAGTGTTTGACTGCGCTGGATGAGGCTGTTGAAAGTGTCGATCTCGATATCCAATCCGAGCAACTTCGGCGAGCCGGAGATGCGCTGGGGCGAATTACGGGTCGGGTCGATGTCGAAGATCTCCTGGATGTGATCTTCTCGGAATTCTGTATCGGCAAATAGACTGCAACGCATGCGAGTCGTCCCGCACGTTTCACGTGAAACATTGAATCGGAATCGAAATGATCGCGAAGTATGATGTTATCGTTGTCGGTGGCGGACATGCCGGCTGTGAAGCGGCGGCCGTCGCTGCGCGCCTCGGTGCCAATGTTGCGCTTGTCACGCATAAGCGCGAAACGATCGGCGTCATGTCTTGTAATCCCGCCATTGGCGGACTGGGCAAGGGGCATCTTGTCCGGGAAATCGATGCGTTCGATGGACTGATGGGTCGGGTTGCCGACCAGGCTGGCATCCAGTTCCGTCTGCTGAACCGCAAAAAGGGCCCAGCCGTTCGTGGGCCGCGAACACAGGCTGATCGCCGTCTATACCGGGAGGCGATGCAAGCGGAGCTTGCGAACCTCTCCTCGCTGACGGTGATAGAGGGAGATGTCGTTGATCTCGTCCTCGACCAGGCTGCCATTGCCGGCGTCGCCCTTGCAAGCGGAGAGACTATATCCTGTGGCGCTGTCGTCCTCACGACGGGCACGTTTCTCCGTGGTCTCATTCATATCGGAGATAAAAAGATTCCAGCCGGTCGCGTCGGTGAGGCGCCGTCAATCGGGCTGTCAAATGTGCTCGAAGACCATCATGTAACATTGGGCCGACTGAAGACTGGAACGCCAGCGCGTCTGGATGGCCGGACGATTGGATGGGATAGGATCGGTAGCCAGGCAGCAGACGCAGAACCGGTTCCCTTCTCCTTCATGACGGATTGTATTACGACGCGGCAGATCGCGTGTGGTGTTACCCGAACCACCGATGCGACCCACCGGATTATCGAGGAGAACCTTCAGCGGTCGGCAATGTATTCCGGACAGATCTCTGGCGTTGGACCACGCTACTGCCCATCGATCGAAGACAAGATTGTGAAATTCGGGGAGCGTGATGGCCACCAGATCTTTCTAGAACCGGAAGGTCTCGATGATCACACCGTCTATCCCAATGGCATTTCGACGTCTCTTCCGGAGGAAGTCCAGGCAGCCTTTATCCGGACAATACCCGGGCTTGAGGATGCAAAGATCCTGCAGCCCGGCTACGCGATTGAATACGACCATGTCGATCCGCGCGAGCTTTCGGCGAGCTTGGAACTTAGGAAGATCCCCGGTCTGTTTCTGGCAGGTCAAATCAATGGGACGACGGGTTACGAGGAGGCAGGGGCACAGGGCCTTGTTGCCGGCCTGAACGCGACGCGCAAAGTTTCCGGCCAGAGTCCTCATATCTTCTCGCGCACAGATTCCTATGTCGGCGTAATGATCGATGATCTGATCACAAGGGGCGTGGCGGAACCCTATCGCATGTTCACCTCGCGCGCGGAGTACCGGCTGTCTCTCCGTGCCGACAACGCCGACATGCGACTGACACCGGCGGCAATCACGCTCGGCTGTGTCTCTCGCGAGCGACGGGACCGATTCACCGCGTGGCAGAGTTCCTTCGGCAGATGGAAGGAAATGCTTCATCAACGGATGCTGACGCCAAATGAAGCCGGCGCGCATGGTTTGAACCTCAACAAGGACGGACAGAGACGCTCCGCCTTCGATCTGCTATCGCATGCCGATATTACCCTCGCCCGTCTCTCAGGCATCTGGCCGGATCTCGCCGAGGTGTCGACCAGGCTTGCCGACGCCATCGAGATTGACGCCCGCTACGCTGTGTATATGGATCGGCAGGCTGCCGATATCGTTCGAGCCCGCAAGGAAGAGGAGCGAACAATACCGGACGACTTCGCTTACGCAGATCTCATCGGCCTTTCCAATGAGCTGAGACAGAAGTTGACGCGGATACAACCGCGGAATTTTGCCCAGCTTCAGGTCATCGATGGTATGACACCTTCAGCCGCCACGCTGATTCTAACCCATCTGCAGCGCTATGAGCGGCGTGATGCAGCACAAGGTGTACACTGATGGCGAGTCAGTCCGCGGAATTGATCGGCTTGCGTGTTTCACGTGAAACGACCGAGAGGCTTCAACATTTTACCCAGCTCTTCCTGAAATGGGCGAAAACGATCAATCTTGTTGCTCCCTCAACGCTTGGAGACCTCGACAACCGGCATATCCGCGACAGTGCCCAGATCTATGCGCTCGCGCCCGGCCCGAAGACGTGGATCGATTTGGGAAGCGGCGGCGGATTTCCCGGTGTCATTACGGCCATTCTTCTGTCCGAAATCTCGGAGGGATGGGTTCATCTCGTAGAGAGCAATCAGAAGAAAGCAGCGTTCCTTCGCGTTGCCCTTCAGGAAACCGGCGCACGAGGCTCCGTTCATGTTCTGCGTATCGAAGACGCTCCGGCGAAAATTCCGACTTGCGATGCGATCTCTGCACGGGCTGTTGCCGATCTATCCCTGTTGCTGCAGTTCATCGCGCCCTGGATGGCGAGTGGTGCGACACGCGCCTTCTTTCACAAAGGCAGGGATTACGAGACGGAAGTCGCGAATGCGCGTGGTCGGTATGATGTCGATCTGGTAAAACACCAAAGCATTGTCGAGGCTGACTCCGTCATTCTCGAGATCACGCGGATGCAGCAGCTGAGCCAGGGCGCAGGAGCGATCAATGTCGCGCGATAAAAACCGAATCATTACGATTGCGAACCAAAAAGGTGGCGTCGGTAAAACGACGACGGCCATCAATCTCGCAACCGCTCTAGCCGCGATCGGTGAATCCGTCTTGATCATCGATCTGGATCCCCAGGGCAATGCGAGCACCGGGCTCGGTATTCAGCGCCGTGATCGTCGGTATTCTTCCTACGACCTGATGATGGGAACGCATACGATCGATACGATCGTTCATCCGACTGTCGTTCCGAACTTGTCGATCATTCCCTCGACCATGGATCTTCTTGGTCTGGAAATGGAAATTTCCAGTCAGAGCGACCGTGTTTTTCGCTTGAAGAAGGCTCTCGGGACACCGGAGGCACTGGCCTATTCCTATATTCTGGTCGACTGCCCACCCTCCTTCAACTTGCTGACCATGAACGCCATGGCCGCCGCACATTCGGTTCTCGTGCCACTCCAGTGCGAGTTCTTTGCGCTCGAAGGGCTCAGCCAGTTGCTGGAAACCGTCGATCAGATCCGCAGGAGCGTTAATCCGCAGCTCGATATCCAAGGTATCGTCCTGACAATGTTCGATTCCCGGAACAACCTTGCACAACAGGTCGTGAGTGACGTGCGTACGCATCTGGGCGAAAAGGTTTACCATACACTCATTCCACGCAACGTCAGGGTTTCCGAAGCGCCGTCCTATGGAAAGCCTGCTATTCTTTACGATCTGAAATGCGCGGGCAGTCAGGCCTATCTGCAGCTCGCGTCGGAAGTCATTCAACGCGAGCGCCAGCGGAAAGCTGCGGCGTAATCGATTCGGCTCCAGAATAATGAGGAGAACGCCATGAACGAAGATCCCGCACGGCGCCGTCTCGGACGAGGTCTCGCCGCATTGATCGGGGAGATGGACCAGCCCATCGCCGCTGAATCAACCCCCGCGCCAATCGTTCCGGCAGACCAGCGTGTCCCGATCGAGCATATTACGCGCAATCCACGAAATCCGCGGCGGACGTTCGACGAAGCGGAATTGCAGGATCTCGCGAACTCCGTTCGGCAGCATGGTATCGTCCAGCCCGTCGTCGTTCGCACCGTGAACGGTGACCGGTTCGAGATCATCGCCGGCGAGCGCCGCTGGCGTGCAGCTCAGCTTGCGGGGTTTTCCGATATTCCCGTCATCGTTCGCGATGTGGATGATCGCACGGCACTCGAAATCGCCATTGTCGAGAACGTTCAGCGTTCCGACCTCAATCCTCTTGAAGAAGCCATGGGGTATGAGCTGCTGATTGCCGATCACGGCTACACGCAGAACGACCTCGGCGAGATTATCGGCAAGAGCCGAAGCCATGTGGCAAACAGCCTTCGACTTCTGAAGCTTCCGGAGCCGGTGCGCGACATGCTATCCTCAGGCACGCTCTCGGCCGGCCATGCACGCGCGCTTATCCCCACGTCCGACCCGACTACGCTCGCCCGTGCGATCATCGCAAAGGGCCTGTCCGTTCGGGATACGGAAAAACTTGCGCAGAACGATATCCGGGCCCAGAACGATCCGACTTTTGGTGCGAAGCCTCGTCCTGAAAAGGATGCGGACACAGTTGCCCTCGAACGCTCCCTGACCGACAGTCTTGGCCTTGAGGTTTCTGTCAATCACCGCGCAAGTGGCGGCCAGCTGAAGATCAGCTACAAGACGCTGGAACAGTTGGAAGATATCTGCCGGCTACTCGAGCGGCGCTGATCGGCGACGAGACAGAGCCTGGAGTTCAAGCAGATCGTTGCCTTGCCGCTTGAAAGGCTATCGCGATCAGTGCTTGGCTGGCGATGTCGGCCTCAAGCATCTGGCGGCCGCGACTTTGCAGGATCGCGTTCTGGAGTCTTTGCAGATCGCGCCGGATGGCTGGTAGTCCCCAGTTCTTCAGCGCCGCTTCGATCAAGGGCTTGCGGCGGAAGTGAATGCCTCGACCGAGCGTCGCGGTGACTTGCGACGGTCCGAGCCGCTTTGCGTCCATCTCCGCCCTGAGAATGTCGAGCTGCTGGAACTGGCGCAGGCAGCTTTGCAGCACGAGGAACATCGACGTCTTCGATGCCTCGACCTTGCGGAGCGACGTCATCAAGCGGTCCATATCCCCGGTGAGAACGGCATCCACGGCATCATCGACCGAGGTGGAGCTGGCATCCCCGATGATATCGAGGACATGACTTTCCTCGATGACGGGTTCATCGCGGCAGTAGAGCGCGAGCTTGGCGATCTCGTTACGCGACGCCAGCCGGTCCGCACCCAGAAGATCGCGGAGCGCTTCGCGTGCCGCTGGTGTGATGCGCAGGCCAGCGGCACCCAGTTCCTTATCGATCAGGCCGTTGATGGCCTTCACGTCGTCGGCATAACAGGCGACGGCGATGATGCTGCGCGCGGTTTCCCCTATCTTGCGGAGAGCTGTGCCCTTTTTCAGGTCGCCGGCTTCCACGATGACGAAGGCGTCGCGTGGCGGCTCCTCGGCGAGGTAGGCGAGGCCTTCGCTCAGGGCCTTTTCCGTTCCCGATGCCCGCACCCAGACGAGCTTGCCACCACCGAAGAGACCCAGTGCGTTAGCCTCGTCGGCAAGCCTGCCCGGAGACAGGTCGCTGCCATCCAGCTTGATGAGGGAGAAGGGATCGTCGAGCGCAATGCCGGTTTTCGCTGCGATCGCTGCGGCGCGTTCGGCGACCAGGCCACGATCGGGTCCGTAGAAAAGGTAAAGCCGCTGGCTGGGCAGCGGCCTTTCCACGAAATTGTCGAACTCGTGGGATTTGATTTCACTCATGCCGGCGCCGGATCAGTTGCCGAGTGCTGCGGCGAGATCGGCGCGGATGACTTCCGCGAGTTCGCGGGCAGCCCGGTTCTCCGCGTCGCGGATCGCGCGAAGCTTGGCAAATTCCTGGATCGGGAAATCGACCAGCGCGACGGCTTTGCGATGACCGGATTTCACCGTTTTGCCGGTATCGACGCGGGTCAAGTTATAGTCCGCCTCGATGACGAGACGACCGGCCGAGGCCGTGTCGTTATCGTTGCGCTCGTCGAAGAGCACGCCGGTGGTCTGGTGGCTGACGCTCAGCGCCAGCTGGTATTGCGGCGCAGTCGGTTCACCCTTGCCACCGGATGTCAGGAAGATCAGGGCGTTGCGCACGCGCTGCTCCACCCGGTCCTTCGCCTCCGAGATCCCGATCGAAGCCAATGCGGTCGCCGGAGCGCCGCTCGGACCATCGGAATAGAGCGGGCGAACCTGGCAGCCCGCCATCAGCAAAAGGGAAAGACCGGCAAAGCAGAGCGCGATGCGGCGGCGAGGATCGAACTTAGACGACGACATTCACGATCCTCTGCGGCACGATAATGATCTTCTTCGGCGTCCGGCCTTCCAGCGCGGTCCGCACGGCATCGAGGCTGAGTACGGCAGCCTCGACGGCAGTCTGATCCGCATCGCGCGCGATTGTCAAATCGGCGCGCTTCTTACCGTTGATCTGGACCGGCAGGACGATCTCGGAAACCGTGACGAGCGCCTCGTTGAAGCGTGGCCAATCCGCCTGAGCGATAAGGCCCTCGCCGCCGATAACACTCCAGCACTGTTCCGCCAGATGCGGCGTGATCGGCGCCATCAGATGAATGAGAATTTCGACCGCGTCGCGCATGGCGTTGGTGGTCGTTGCGTCCGTTCCCACGGAGACATCGGTAAGCGGCGCGGCAAGGGCGTTCACCATCTCATAGAGGCGGGCCACGGCCTTGTTGAAGGCGAGCTTGTCATAGTCGGCTTCGACCGCCTTCAGCGTCCTGTGGGCGACTTGAGAGATGACAAGAGCCGGGCCTTCTGTGGCGGGGGCAGCCTTTGCAGCGGCCAAAGCGGGCGCTGCTTCGGAGATCAAGCGCCAGACGCGCTGGACGAAGCGATGGGCGCCTTCGACGCCCGCTTCCGACCAGATGACGTCACGGTCGGGCGGCGAGTCCGACAGCACGAAGAAGCGTGCCGTGTCGGCACCGTAGGATGCGATGATGTCATCCGGGTCGACCACGTTCTTCTTCGACTTCGACATCTTCTCGATGGAGCCAATGACGATCTCTTCGCCGGTCTCGTTCAGCGTCGCCCTGCGGCCGGTGCCGAGATCCTCGATGGTGATGGCCGAGGGGTTGATCCACTCGCGCTGGGCGCCTTCTCCTCGGCTGTAGGTCTCGTGCACGACCATGCCCTGGGTGAAGAGACCCTTAAACGGCTCGGACAGCCCTGCGTGACCGGCGGCCTTCATGGCGCGGGTGAAGAAGCGGGAGTAGAGGAGATGCAGGATCGCATGCTCGATACCGCCGATATATTGATCGACGGGCACCCAACGATCGACGACCGCTCGGTTGGTCGGTTGTTCTTCCCACGGCGCCGTGAAGCGCATGAAATACCAGGAGGAATCGACAAAGGTGTCCATCGTGTCGGTTTCGCGACGGGCCGCGGCGCCGCATTGCGGGCAACCGACATGGCGCCAGGTCGGGTGGCGGTCGAGCGGGTTGCCGGGTTTGTCGAAGGTGACGTCGTCGGGCAAGCGAACCGGAAGGTCCTTCTTCGGCACGGGAACGACACCGCAGACTTCGCAGTGGATAACCGGAATGGGGCAGCCCCAATAACGCTGGCGGGAAATACCCCAGTCTCGCAATCTGAAGTTGACCTTGCGTTCGGCCTGAGGACGACCGCCAAGCTCCTGGGTTTCGAGCAAGCTTGCCACACGCTCGAAAGCAGCTTCAATGGTGAGGCCGTCGAGGAAGCGCGAATGGATCATCACGCCATCGCCGGTATAGGCTTCCGTGCCGACGCTGAAGGTCGACGCATCACCGTCGGCCGGCATGACGACGGGCGTCACGGGCAGGTCATAGCGGCGCGCGAAATCGAGATCGCGCTGGTCACCGGAGGGGCAGCCGAAGATGGCGCCCGTGCCGTAATCCATCAGGACGAAGTTGGCGACGTAGACGGGCAGTTCCCAGGAGGGATCGAGCGGATGGCGGACGCGCAGGCCCGTGTCGATGCCGCGCTTCTCTGCCGTCTCGAGGGCCGCGAGCGAGGTTCCCGCACGACGGCATTCGTCGCAGAAGGCTTCCAGCTCGGCATTGCCGGCAGCGACCTTGCGCGCCAGCGGATGATCTGCGGCGATCGCCAGGAAGGAGGCGCCGAACAGGGTGTCCGGACGGGTCGTGTAGACCTCGACCTCGGTTTCGCCGGGTGCGCGTGCGTCTGCGACGAGCTCCCATCGGATGGAGAGACCTTCGGAGCGACCGATCCAGTTCTTCTGCATCAGCCGGACCTTTTCCGGCCAGTGCTCCAGCGTATCGAGGGAATCCAATAGGTCCTGACTGAAATCTGTGATGCGGAAGAACCACTGCGTCAGTTCGCGCTGTTCCACGAGCGCGTTCGAGCGCCAGCCACGGCCGTCGATCACCTGCTCGTTGGCAAGCACGGTATGATCGACCGGATCCCAGTTGACTTTGGATTGTTTGCGATAGACCAGCCCTTTTTCCATGAAATCGAGGAAGAGGTGCTGCTGCTGCTGGTAGTAAGCGACGTCGCAGGTCGCGAATTCGCGGCTCCAGTCGAGCGAGAGGCCCATGACCTTCAGCTGCGCGCGCATGGACGCGATGTTCTGGTAGGTCCATTCGGCGGGATGAACGCCGCGCTCCATGGCCGCGTTTTCCGCGGGCATGCCGAAGGCGTCCCAACCCATGGGATGAAGAACGTTATAGCCGCGGGCGCGCTTGTAACGTGCGACGACGTCGCCCATCGCGTAGTTGCGCACATGGCCCATGTGGATGCGGCCGGAGGGGTAGGGAAACATCTCCAGGACGTAGTATTTTTCCCGCGCGTCGTTATTGTCCGTCTTGTAGACGGATTTCTCGTTCCATTCGCGCTGCCAGCGTGGTTCTGCATCGCGCGGGTTATAGCGTTCTGTGGCCATGTGTTTCGTCGTTCCGGAAATTGTGGCGGGGCGCTGCCGCTCGGTCTTATGTGGCGTGACCTTCATCATGAAACAACGGTAGCGTCAAGTTTTGCGGGCCTTTGCTTGGGCCCTGCGGCATTCCCCGCAAGCTTGCTTGGCGGCCTGTCGCGGATTGTCTATATCGAGCCTGCAATCGCGCGTGACCGTGGCGCTTCAAGCCACATGACTGCCAGGGAGACCTTGCCTATGACCCGAGTGGACCAGTGGAACGAGGTGCTGTCGCGCATCCACGTGGCGGAGGATGGTGCTGCGCGCGCGCGCGGCTCCGTGGCGCTGGTTGCGGTATCGAAGACCTTCGATGCAGACGCCATCCGTCCCGTGATTACGGCCGGGCAGCGCGTGTTCGGCGAAAACCGGGTGCAGGAGTCGCAGGGCAAGTGGCCCGAGCTGAAGGCGGAGACGCCGGATATCACGTTGCATCTGATCGGCCCGCTCCAGTCCAACAAGGCGGCCGACGCCGTTGCACTGTTCGACGTCATCGAGACCATCGACCGGGAGAAGATCGCCCGCGCCGTAGCAGCGGAGATCGCACGGCAGGGCAAGCCGGTCCGGATCTATGTGCAGGTGAACACCGGGCTCGAGCCGCAGAAGGCGGGCATCGCGCCGGAAGAGACGGCAGCTTTCGTGACGATGTGCCGGGATACGCTGAACCTACCCGTGGAAGGGCTGATGTGCATTCCGCCGGCGGACGAGAATCCGGGCCCGCATTTCGCGCTGCTGGCAAAACTTGCCGCAGAGAATGGGGTCGAGAAGCTGTCGATGGGCATGTCGGGCGATTTCGATGTCGCCATCGCCTTCGGGGCGACCAGCGTTCGCGTGGGGTCGGCGATCTTCGGTCTGCGCGAGGCCGCTGTTCACCCTGCTTGAGAATCGTGAAACCTGAGGTCACAAAAAACCCGGCGTATGGCCGGGTTTTCGATGAATGCCGCAAGGACGCTTCTGCGGATCAGTATTTCTCTTCTTCCTCGTCCGGCGTTGCGGACTTCAGCGACTTCAGCTTTGCGAAAACGGCGTCTGCGTCCATTTCCTTCTCTTCCTCGCGCTCATAGCCATAGCTGAAGCGTTGGGTTTCCTGCGCCGGTTCCAGCGTGGCGCCGAGATCGGCGGCTGTCGGCAGCGGGCGGCCCTTGGAGGCGCGTTCGACTTCAAGGTCGAGATCAATCTGGCTGCAGAGGCCGAGCGTAACCGGGTCGCTCGCCGTCAGGTTGGCCGAGTTCCAGTGCGTGCGCTCGCGGATCTGCTCGATCGTCGACTTGGTCGTGCCGACGAGACGCGAGATCTGGGCGTCCTTGAGTTCGGGATGGTTGCGAACCAGCCACAGAATGGCGTTGGGGCGGTCCTGGCGCTTGGAGACCGGGGTGTAGCGCGGGCCCTTGCGCTTGGACTCGGGGACGCGAACCTTCGGCTCGGAAATCTTCAGCTTGTGGTTCGGATTGCCTTCGGCGCGGACAATTTCATCGCGCGACAGCTGCCCGGTGGCGATGGGATCAAGGCCCTTGATGCCCTGGGCTGATTCGCCATCGGCGATCGCCTTAACTTCCAGAGGATGCAGCTTGCAGAACGTGGCGATCTGCTCGAACGACAGGGCGGTATTATCGACAAGCCAGACCGCCGTGGCTTTCGGCATCAGCAATTGTTGAGCCATAGATATAGTCCTTCTGTCCGCCGCGCCGGTGTCGCGGGCCGTGGAATACCACTGATTTCCGGGAATAGGGCGCTTCTATACCCCTCTTGTCGCAGAATTGCAATTCTTCTCGACGTCCTGACTTTCGTCTCATTGCCGCCGGCTCTGCACCTGATATGTATCCCGTGAAAAGCGCCGTGAGGATGCGCAAGCACGACAGCAGGGAGAGAGAAGACCATGTCCGACAAGACCTACCCCGTCTCGGAGGAAACGCAGGCACGCGCCCTCGTGGACCAGGCGACCTATGACACGTGGTATCGCGAGAGCGTCGAAAACCCGGATGCGTTCTGGGGTGAGCACGGCAAGCGGATCGACTGGTCGAAGCCTTATACCAAGGTCAAGAACACCTCGTTTACCGGCGATGTCTCGATCAAATGGTTCGAGGACGGGCAGACCAACGTCTCCTTCAACTGCATCGATCGGCATCTGGAGACACGAGGCGATCAGGTCGCGATCATCTTCGAGGGTGACAACCCCTATATCGACAAGAAGATCACCTATCGCGAGCTGCACCAGCATGTCTGCCGGCTGGCGAACGTCATGAAGGCGCAGGGCGTCGGCAAGGGCGATCGCGTGACGATCTATATGCCGATGATCCCGGAAGCCGCCTATGCGATGCTCGCCTGCGCCCGCATCGGCGCCGTCCATTCCGTCGTCTTCGGGGGATTTTCTCCCGATGCGCTCGCCGGACGGCTGGTGGACTGTGCCTCCACCTTTATCGTCACCTGTGACGAGGGCATGCGCGGCGGCAAGCCGATCCCGCTGAAGGACAATACGGACAAGGCGGTTGAGATCGCCGCAAAAAACGGCATCGACGTGAAGACCGTCCTCGTCGTACGCCGGACGGGCGGCAAGATCACCTGGGCGGATGGCCGCGATGTCTGGTACCACACGGCAACCCAGGCCGCCGACACCGCGTGCGAACCCGTGCCGATGAATGCGGAAGACCCGCTGTTCATCCTTTACACCTCAGGTTCGACTGGAAAGCCGAAGGGCGTGCTGCACACGACGGGGGGCTATATCGTTTACGTCGCGATGAGCCACGAATATGTGTTCGATTACCACCCCGGTGATATCTACTGGTGCACGGCGGATGTCGGCTGGGTGACGGGTCATTCCTACATCGTTTACGGGCCGCTTGCGAACGGTGCGACGACTCTGATGTTCGAAGGTGTGCCGAACCATCCCGACCAGGGCCGGTTTTGGGAAATCATCGACAAGCATCAGGTGAACATCTTTTACACGGCGCCGACGGCGATCCGCTCGCTGATGGGCGCCGGCGATGCCTATGTGACGCGATCCTCCCGCAAGAGCTTGCGGATCCTCGGTACGGTCGGCGAGCCCATCAATCCGGAAGCCTGGCAGTGGTATCATGACGTGGTGGGCGACGGTCGTTGCCCGGTCGTCGATACCTGGTGGCAGACGGAAACAGGCGGTCACATGATCACGCCGCTTCCGGGTGCCACGGCGCTGAAGCCGGGTTCGGCAACCCTGCCCTTCTTCGGCATCCGGCCGGAGCTTGTTGATAACGAGGGTAACGTGCTTGAGGGTGCCGCGGACGGCAATCTCTGTATTGCAGATAGCTGGCCGGGTCAGATGCGAACCGTCTATGGCGATCACGAGCGCTTCATCCAGACGTATTTTTCAACCTATAAGGGTAAGTATTTCACGGGTGACGGCTGCAAGCGCGATGCGGACGGCTATTACTGGATCACGGGACGTGTCGATGACGTCCTCAACGTCTCGGGACATCGCATGGGTACGGCCGAGGTCGAGTCCGCACTCGTCAGTCATGATGCGGTATCGGAAGCAGCCGTCGTCGGTTACCCGCACGATATCAAGGGTCAGGGCATCTACTGCTACGTGACGCTGATGTCGGGCCGGGAGGGATCGGACGATCTGCGCAAGGCGCTTGTCGCACACGTCCGCAACGAGATCGGACCGATCGCGTCGCCGGACAAGATCCAGTTCGCGCCGGGTCTGCCGAAAACCCGCTCGGGCAAGATCATGCGGCGCATTCTTCGCAAGATCGCCGAAGATGACTTCGGCGCGCTCGGCGATATCTCGACGCTGGCAGATCCCGGTGTCGTGGACGATCTCGTCGCCAACCGCCAGAACAAGAAATAATTGAAAAGACCGGCAGGCAGTAGTGTCTGCCGGTCTCTGCTTAGCGTCTCGATCAGAAATCGATCGCGCGACCGTTGATTTCCCAGTCTCCGAAACGCACGGGCTCCGCGCCGCCGCGACCGCCGATTTCCGTCGGCAGTTCCAGTGCTGCGCTTGCTTCACGGCGCGCGGCCGCCTCCTCAAGGGCGCGGCGTGCCGCCGGCGAGAGAACCTTGCCCGGTGTTTCCTGGTTGTTGTCATTGTCGTTCAGCATTGTGTGACCTCACTACGCCGTTGAATCCGTGGCATCTGCGCCCCATCATATAGGGGGAAACGCGGCAATCCCACGATGATTCACGTGAAACGCCGCCGAAAATGCACCTATTGCTTTCGGAGACGCGCATGAACCTCATTCGCACGGCCATGCTTCTGGCCTTCATGACGGCGCTGTTCATGGGCATTGGCCTTTTGATCGGCGGTCGGGGTGGCATGATGATCGCCCTCCTCATCGCCATTGCCATGAACTTCTTCTCCTATTGGAATTCGGACCGGCTTGTGCTGCGCATGTATGATGCGCAGGAAGTCGATGAGCGCAGCGCGCCCGAATATTACGGCATCGTCCGGGACCTTGCGGCCAATGCCGGCCTGCCCATGCCGCGGGTTTACGTGATCAACAATCCGCAGCCGAACGCTTTCGCAACGGGGCGCAATCCGCAAAATGCCGCCGTGGCCGCCTCCACCGGGCTCTTGCAGGCGCTGACTTACGATGAAGTGGCAGGCGTGATGGCGCATGAGCTGGCCCATGTGCAGAACCGGGACACGCTGACGATGACACTGACGGCGACACTGGCGGGTGCCATTTCCATGCTCGGAAACTTTGCCTTCTTCTTCGGCGGCAATCGCGAGAACAACAATCCGCTCGGTTTCATCGGAACGCTGGCTGCGATGATTATTGCGCCATTTGTCGCCATGATGGTGCAGATGGCAGTGAGCCGGACGCGGGAATATTCGGCGGATCGACGCGGTGCCGAAATCTGCGGGCAGCCTCTGGCTCTTGCCTCGGCGCTTCGCAAGATTGCAGGTGCCGCGCACCAAGTGCCGAACGCTACGGCGGAGCGCAATCCGGCGACAGCGCATATGTTCATCATTAACCCGCTCTCCGGCGAGCGGATGGACAACCTGTTTTCGACCCATCCCGCGACGGAAAACCGTATTGCGGCTCTCGAAGACATGGCCGCCAGCTTTTCGCGGCCCTCGACGCGCGCGGCGCAGCCTGCTACGGCGACGCGAAAGACGCGTTCCGTGCCCAGTACAGGTTGGGGGCGTGATCGCTCCGAACCTCCAAAGGGCCCGTGGTCTTGATGACGAAGACAAAGAACGATTCGGCAACGCAACGATCTCCAAAGCCAGCTCCGGGGCCTCAGAAGTCCGGCCTCGTTGCGCGGCAGGCGGCAGCCAAGCTTCTCGGTGCGGTGATCGAGAAGAAGATCTCGCTGGACGGCATGCTTGATCCGATCGGTGGTAACCCGGCTTACCGTCAGCTGTCCGATATCGATCGGACGCTCGTCAAAGCTATTCTCCACACGGCATTGCGGCATCTTCCCCGCATCGAGGCCATGCTCGACCAGCTTCTGAAGACGCCTCTGCCGGACGGTGCGCGGGCCTTGCATCACCAGCTCGTCGTCGCAGCAACGCAGATCGTCTATCTCGATATTCCCGATCACTCGGCCGTGGACCTTGCTGTGGAGCAGGCCAATGCCGATCCACGCAATCGGCGCTTTGCGAGCCTGACCAATGCGGTCCTGCGCCGGTTGTCGCGCGAGAAGGACGAACTGCTTCGAATCGCTGCCGAAACGACCCCATCCCTTCCGGACTGGTACATGGCAAGGCTCGTCTCCACCTATGGGCAGGATCATGCCCAGCGCATCGCGGATGCGCTTCTAGAGCCGGCGGCCATCGACATCACGGTGAAGTCCGATCCGGACGGCTGGGCGCAGCGCCTCGGAGGCATCGTGCTTCCGACCGGCAGCGTTCGCCTCGCATCTTTCCAGGGTGCGGTCTCTGCGCTCGAAGGGTTCGATGATGGCGAATGGTGGGTGCAGGATGCTGCAGCCTCGCTGCCGGCGCGACTTTTCGGCGACATCCGCGGCCAGCGGGTCGTAGATCTCTGTGCGGCTCCCGGGGGCAAGACGGCGCAGCTGATCGATGCGGGGGCTGAGGTGACGGCGCTCGACCAGTCCGCCAGCCGGCTGAAGCGACTGAACGGCAATCTCGAACGGCTCGGCCTGACAGCCGAAACGCTGGAATGCAACATGGCGGACTTTCGGCCGGAGACGCTGTTCGATGCCGCGCTGCTCGATGCGCCCTGTTCCTCGACCGGCACGATCCGCCGCCATCCGGATGTCCCCTACACCAAGGGTCCGGAGGACATCACCAAGCTTGCGGGCCTGCAGGAGCGACTGCTGCGTCATGCCCTGACGGTCGTCAAGCCCGGTGGCCTCGTGGTCTTTTCCAACTGCTCGCTCGACCCGGCCGAGGGTGAAGCGGTGGTCGCGCGTGTCGTTGCAAACGGCGGATGCGAGCGTGTTCCGGTCGATCCCCATGCTTTTCCGGGTCTGGAGGATGCCATTACGCCCCTCGGGGAGCTGCGCACGACGCCTGCCATGCTGGCGCCGCAGCCGGGATTTGCCGGCGGGCTGGACGGCTTTTATGCCACAGTCCTGCGTAGATCGTTGTAAGGAAAGAGTTTCCATACCTTGACCGCTCACGTTCCCTCGGTCATCCACTGGTGCTGACCAGGGAAACACGTCACTGTGTTATCGATCGTGAACATTCCGGCGTGTCGTCGGAATGGGGTGGGGCTTCATTTCATTCATGCGGATGTCGGACAGTCGACGGCTGATCTCTCTCACCATTCGGGAAGCCTGGTGGCGCCTGTCGCGCCGCCTCGTGCTCGGTCGCATGTCGTTCATCCGCTTCTCCGGCACGACGCCCGACCGGCTGATCGTTGCGCCGACGGACCTCAGGGTCATCGACCCCCATGTCGCCAGTGAAATCGTTGCCGGGCGCTTTCCGCTTGCCGGACGCATTCTGGAAACGGATGGCGAATCACCGTTCGAAGTGGATCTTCCCTCCCGTGAATTCGCGATCCGGCTGCACACGTTCAGCTGGGCGCGTCACATCAGGGCGCTGACGGAGGAAGACGATCTTTCCCGCGCACGCCAGCTCGTCAGCCGCTGGCTGGCCACACATGGTCGTGGCATCAAGGGCATTGCGTGGGAGCCGGATGTCGCGGCACAGCGCTTGATCGCCTGGCTCTCCCATTCCCCGGTGATCCTGAAGCAGGCGGATCATGTGTTCTATCGTCGGTTTCTGAAGAGCCTCGCGGTGCATGTGCGCTACCTCCGGCATGTCGCCAATGCGGTGCCGGATGGCGAGGGACGGCTTCAGGTCCGGATCGCCATCGCCTTCGCGACGGTCTCCATGCCCGCCTCGGGTTCCGCTATCCGCCGGGCTGCGCGCCATCTCGACGACGAACTCGATCGCCAGATCCTTCCCGATGGCGGCCATGCCTCGCGCAATCCGCGCGTCGCGCTCGATCTCCTTCTCGACCTGCTGCCGCTGCGCCAGACCTATGTCAATCTCGGTCACGACGTTCCGGTAAAGCTGATCCCATCCATCGACCGCATGTTTCCAGCTCTGCGCTTCTTTCGCCATCAGGGCGGCGAGCTGGCGCTGTTCAATGGTGCGACGTCCGCGCAGGCAAACGAACTGATGTCGGTGCTGCGCTACGACGAGACGGCCGGTCAGCCGTTCAAAGGTCTGCCGGACAGCCAGTACGAGCGGCTGGCGGCAAAAGATGTCGTTGTCATCATGGACACAGGCTGTCCACTCTCGGCTGCCCTCTCGCGAGAGGCGCATGCCGGGTGTCTTTCGTTCGAGCTGTCTTCGGGCCGTCATCGGTTCATCATCAATTCCGGCGCGCCGCGCTTTGCCGGCGAGCGGTTTCGCCAGATGGCCCGGGTCACCGCGGCGCATTCCACGGTTACAGTCGAGGATCGCTCGTCTGCCCGGCTTTCGACCTCGCGCTTTCTGGGGCCGATCATCACCGGCGGCGTGACGGAGGTCTCGGTGACGCATTCGCCCAGTGAAGGCGGCGACAGCGTAGTCGCGCGCCACAACGGCTATGCCGGTGCCTTCAATCTGATGCATGAGCGGGATCTGAGCCTCAATGCCACGGGCACGACCTTGCGCGGTCGCGACCGGCTGGTGACGGAAGAAGGTGGGGATCCAGATCCCGCCCATACGGCGAGCGCAGTTGCGCGCTTCCATATTCACCCTGCCATCAGCCTGCGACAGGCGGATGCGCATGAGGTCAAGCTGGTCGCACCGGACGGCGACAGCTGGGTGCTGACCTGCCGCGATGGTGCGATCGTGGTGGAGGAGGATATCTTCTTTGCCGACCCTTCGGGCCTGCGGAAGGCCCAGATGCTGACGATCGGTTTTTCTGCCGGAGAGCAGCCTGAAATCCAGTGGATTCTTTCCCGGCGACCGTGACGTCTTTGTCCGAAAGCAAGGGGAAGCCTCAAGGATTCGGGTGAAATGGCCGTGGGCTGTAGGCCGGTGCGGTTCCTTCCCTGCCCTAGCTGTGCTAACGGCAGCGGCATCCGGCCGGCCGGGCTTTCGCGTGGCCCTCCGGCTTGCCTGCCTGTCCTCACCTCCCTTCCTCGCCCCGTCTTCCTTGCTAGGAGCCTGTCATGGCCGTTGCCTCCAAGAACATTCCCGCCCCCGACCGCGTTGCCCTGCGCACGGCCCTTCTCTCCGTGTCCGACAAGAACGGCATCGTCGAGCTTGCCCGTGCTCTGCATGAAAAGGGCGTGGCGCTCGTCTCGACCGGCGGTACGCACAAGACATTGTCGGAAGCCGGCCTGCCGGTGCGCGACGTGTCCGAGCTGACGGGCTTTCCCGAGGTCATGGACGGCCGGGTGAAAACGCTGCATCCCGGCGTCCATGGCGGTTTGCTCGCGATCCGCGACGATGCCGAACACGTCGCGGCCATGGAGACCCATGGGATCGCCGCGATCGATCTCGCGGTCATCAACCTCTATCCGTTCGAGGACGTGCGCGCCAAGGGCGGAGATTATCCGACGACGGTCGAGAATATCGATATCGGCGGCCCGGCCATGATCCGTGCGGCCGCGAAGAACCACGCCTATGTCACCGTCATCACCGACCCTTCCGACTACGACACGCTGATCGCGCAGCTCGGCGACGATGCCGCGACGACATTCGCCTTCCGGCGCCAGATGGCTGCCAAGGCCTATGCGCGGACGGCGGCCTACGACACGGCGATCTCGGGCTGGTTTGCCGAGGTGCTGGACACGCCGATGCCGCGGCATCGCGCGATCGGCGGCGTGCTGAAAGAAGAAATGCGCTACGGCGAGAACCCGCATCAGAAGGCGGCCTTCTACGTCACCGGCGAGAACCGCCCCGGCGTGGCCACAGCAAAGCTGCTGCAGGGCAAGCAGCTTTCCTACAACAACATCAACGACACGGATGCCGCCTTCGAACTGGTGGCCGAGTTTCCGCCGGAAACGGCGCCTGCCTGCGCCATCATCAAGCACGCCAACCCCTGCGGCGTGGCGACGGCGACGACGCTCGTGGATGCCTATCGGCGCGCCCTGGCCTGCGACAGCACCTCGGCCTTCGGCGGCATCATTGCGCTGAACCAGGAATTGGACGGTGCGACGGCGGAAGAGATCGTCAAGCTGTTCACCGAAGTCATCATCGCGCCGTCCGTCAGCGACGAGGCGAAGGCGATCATCGCCCGCAAGGCCAATCTCCGGCTGCTCGTCACCGGCGCCCTGCCCGACCCGCGCCTGCCCGGCCTGTCGGCCAAGACGGTGGCCGGCGGTCTTCTGGTGCAGACGCGCGACAACGGCATGGTCGAGGATCTCGACCTCAAGGTCGTCACCCGTCGCGCACCGACGGCGCAGGAACTCATCGACATGAAGTTCGCCTTCAAGGTCGCAAAGCACGTGAAGTCGAACGCCGTCGTCTATGCCAAGGATGGCCAGACGGTAGGCATCGGTGCCGGGCAGATGAGCCGTGTCGACTCGGTTCGCATCGCCGCCATCAAGGCCGAGGAGGCCGCGCGGGCTCTGGGGCTCGACAAGCCCCTGACGATCGGCTCGGCGGTGGCGTCCGAAGCCTTCCTGCCGTTTGCCGATGGTCTTCTGTCCGCCGTTGCGGCCGGTGCGACCGCTGTCATTCAGCCGGGCGGCTCGATGCGCGACGAGGAAGTGATCGCCGCGGCCGATGAGGCGGGCGTCGCCATGGTCTTCACCGGCATGCGCCATTTCCGGCATTAAGCCGTAACAGGCCGAAAAACCCTATCCTATCCGGTCGCCCTTGTCGGCCGGATAGGGCGTCGTCAGGAGGATCAGGAGCCCGATGACGAGGAACGCGATCAGCGCCATCATTCCGACCCGTGCGGAACCGGTGGCCAGCGTCAGGGTCGCGACGCTGGCGGGCGCCAGGAAAGAGGTTGCGCGACCCGACAGCGCGTAGAGGCCGAAATAGCGGCCGGCCTCCTCCGGTGCGACGCTGCGGGCAAGGTAGGAGCGGGCGGAGGCCTGCACCGGCCCGAAGGCGATGCCGACCAAGAGGCCGAAGAGGATATAGGCTTTCTCCGCCGCCGTGCCGAACAGGCCGTTGCTATCGGCGGTCGAGAGTTGCACGAGGCCGAACAGCGTAAAGCCGGGCCCTGTCGAGACAATGCCGATGGTGGCGACGATCAGGCTCAGCAGGCTGAGAACGACGATGGTCTTCGAGCCCAGTGCCGTGTCGAGGCGGCTCGCCACCAGGCACCCGCCGATCGCCACGACGTTGAGGATGATGCCGTAGAGGCCGAGTTCCAGCGTCCGCCAGGCGAACATGCCCGCCGCAAACGTTCCCCCGAGAACAACCAAAGCGTTGACGCCGTCCTGGAAGATCATCCGGGCGATCAGGAATTTGAGGATGCCGCGCCGCTGGCGGAGGCCGAGGATCGCGCTTTTCAGGTCCGCAAGGCCCTCTGCGATCGCCCGGCTCGCTGATATCGTGGTCTTCGGTGCATCCGGCGTGAACAGGAACATCGGCAGGATAAAGAGCGCGTACCAGGCGGCGGCCAGCGGTCCGGTGATACGCGCATCGGCACCGGTTGCGGGGTCGAGGCCGAAGAGCGGGGCGATGCCGAGCGCCGTGACGCCCGTTTCGGGACTACCGGCGAGAAGCGCCACGACGGCGATCAGGACGATCATGCCGCCGAGATAGCCGATGCCCCAGGCGATGTTGGAGATCCGGCCGGTGTCCTCCGGCGGCACCAGCCGCGGCATCATACTGTCGTTGAAGACGATGGAAAACTCGGCCGCGATCGATGCCAGCACGATGCAGACGAAGGGCAGGATCAGCGGGGACCCCGGAACCGCGAACCAGAGCGCCGACAAGGCGGCGATCTTGACGACCGCTAAACCGGCGATCCAAGGCTTTCGCGCGCCCGTGGCGTCCGCCAGAGATCCGAGGATCGGCGACATCACCGCGATGACGAGGCCGGAGACGGTGAGCGTATAGCCCCACATCGCCTGGCCCGCTGCCGGATCGTCCGTCAGGCGGGAGACGAAATAGGGGCCGAAGATGAAGGTGATGACGACGGTGAAGAAGGGCTGCGCTGCCAGATCGAACAGCATCCAGCCCCAAAGGCCCGCGCGGCGGGTTTGCCCTCGACTTGCCCGGTCTCGGCTTGCCGGCGCTGGTGCCCCCTCCACCGTCTCCGCCATCACCGGGCCCTGTCTTCGGCCAGATCGCTCAGCAGGCCTGCTGCGACGGTGATCTTGGCAAGCGTCGTCTCACCCTTCTCCGTCATCTGCGCCAGCTGCGTCACGACGCGGTTGAAGCGGTCGGCGTCGCCTTCCTGCCAGGCGAGCACGGGCTCCTTCTCGCCTTTGCGCTGCGTGAGAGCGGCGATGGTGATGGCGCGGCGGGCATCGGCGATATCGCTGGTGCTGCGGGCAAGTGCCATCGCCTCATAAGGGTCGGTGGTGATGATGCGCTCGGCTGAGGCCAGCAGCCGGCCGACCTTGAGGCTCTGCGTCACCGCGAAGTAGCTCTGTGCGGTTCGGGCAAGCGACGTTCCCGCAACCGAGGAGATCTGCATGATCTCCGGCACGAGGGTGATGAGGAACAGGCGGGCGATATCCTGCGCCAACGCTTCCGGAACGCCCTTTTCGATAAGGGCAGCAGCGCGGGCTTCGATCTCCGTCACCGCCTCTTCCGGCACGGCACCGTGTGCGGCCGTGGTCAGTTTCTCCAGCGCCTTGCGCAGCTTGTCGATCGCCTGACCCAGAGGCCCGGTGATAGCCCGGGTTCGCAGCGTGCGTTCTGTGACGATCGCGAAGATGCGGCCGACATCCTGGTAGAGCTCGTTCTGCACCGTGCCGGGCACCACGTTGTCGAGCGCGTCGATAGCACGGTAAAGGCGCGGCAGGTCGTAGCCATCGCGCGTCAGCACGGCGGCCTTCACCACATCGGCCGGCAGGAAGCCCGTCTGGTCGATCATGGTCGAGATGAAGGCCGGGCCGCCACGGTTGATCACGTCGTTGCAGAGCAGCGTGGCGATGATCTCGCGGCGCAGGCGATGGGTCTCGATGTCGCCCTGATGCGCCTTCTGCATCTTGCCTGGGAAATAGCCGATCAGCGTTTCGTGGAAATAGGGATCGTCGGGCAAATCACTGTCGATGATCTCGTCGAAGAGCACGATCTTGGCGTAGGAGAGCAGCACGCCAATTTCGGCCCGGGTCAGGGCCTTACCGGACTGATAGCGCTCGCTGAGCGCACTGTCGTTCGGCAGAACCTCGACCTTGCGGTTCAAGAGCCCTTCCGCCTCCAGCCGCGTCATCAGCCGGGCGAGCGAGGTGCGGTTGGCAGCGCCTTGCATTTCGGTAAGCGATATCGCGAGGGACTGCTGGTAGTTGTTGTGCAGGACGAGAGACGCGACCTCGTCGGTCATCGATGACAGCAGCGTGTTGCGCTTGGCGCGCGTCAGGCGGCCATCGCGCATGGCGGAGGCCAGCGCGATCTTGATGTTGACCTCGACGTCGGAGGAATTGACGCCAGCCGAATTGTCGATGGCATCCGAGTTGCAGCGGCCGCCGGCAAGGCCGAAGGCGATGCGGCCACGCTGCGTGACGCCGAGATTGGCGCCCTCCCCGATGACCCGTGCGCCCACCTCGTCCGCCGTGATGCGGATCGGGTCGTTGGCCCGGTCGCCGACATCGGCATCGTTCTCGGTCGGGCCGCGGACATAGGTGCCGATGCCGCCGAACCAGAGCAGGTCGACGCGCGTCTTCAGGATGGCCGTCATGATCTCGAAGGGCGTCGCCTGGGACTTCTCTAGCCCGATAGCGGCCGCCGCTTCCGGGGTCAGCTTCACCGATTTTTCGGTTCGCGGAATGATCATGCCGCCCTTCGACAGCGTGGAGCGGTCGTAATCCTGCCAGCTGGAGCGGGGCAAAGCGAACAGACGCTCGCGCTCGGCAAAGGATGCAGCGATATCGGGATCGGGATCGATGATGATGTCGCGGTGGTCGAAGGCACCGATGAGGCGGATCTGGCGCGACAGCAGCATGCCATTGCCGAACACGTCGCCGGACATGTCGCCGACACCGACGACGCTGAACGGCGTCGTCTGAATGTCGATGTTCATCTCGCGGAAGTGGCGCTTGACCGTTTCCCAAGCGCCGCGTGCCGTAATGCCCATCTTCTTGTGGTCGTAGCCGGCCGAGCCGCCGGAGGCGAAGGCGTCGTCCAGCCAGAAGCCGGCGTCCTGCGCGAGGCCGTTGGCCGTATCGGAGAATGTGGCCGTGCCCTTGTCGGCCGCCACCACGAAGTAGGGATCGTCACCATCCAGCCGCAGCGTGTTGTCGGGCGGCACAATCTCCTGATCGACGATGTTGTCGGTGATCGACAGCATGGTGCGAATATAGGTCTTGTAGGCCTCGGTGCCGACGCGGAAGATCTCGTCGCGTGGCCCCCCGGCCGGCAGCAGCTTCGGGAAGAAGCCGCCCTTGGCGCCGACGGGCACGATGACGGCGTTCTTGACCTGCTGCGCTTTCACCAGGCCCAGCACCTCGGTGCGATAATCCTGCGCCCGGTCCGACCAGCGAAGGCCACCGCGGGCAACCTTGCCGAAGCGCAGATGCACGCCCTCGACCTCGACGCCATAGACGAAGATCTCGCGGAAGGGCCGCGGCTCCGGCAGGCCGTCGAGCAGCTTCGGATCGAACTTGAAGGCCAGCATGACACGCGGTTCGCCCGCTTCGTCGCGCTGGAAATAGTTGGTGCGCAGCGTCGAGAGCACGGCGTTCATCATGCGCCGGAGAATGCGGTCCTCGTCGAGGCTCGGAACGGCGTTCAGCGCGTTTTCGAGGCTCGTCTGGAGGTTGGAGACGTCGCGCGTTCGCGCCTTCTCTTCGGTCCGTGGATCCATTCGCGCGATGAAGAGGCGGAAGATATCGGCGGATATCGCGGGATATTTGTTGAGCGTCTCGGCGATCAGTCCCTGCGAATAGGCAATGCCGGCCTGGCGGAGGTAGCGCGCATAGGCACGCAGAACCGTGACGTCGCGTGCGTTGAGGCCGGCCAGCAGGATCAGCCGGTTGAAGGCGTCATCCTCGATCTTGCCCGTCCAGGCGGAGAGAAAGGCCTCTTCCAGCAGTGGGCCCATGGACGAGACGTCGAGCGTCTTTCCGTCACGGTGGATCAGCTCCATGTCGTGGAGGACCACCAGCCGCTCGCCCTTCGTATCGGAAACGGAGAGGTCGTGGGTCTGTTCGCTGATGACGCGGAAGCCGAGATTTTCGAGCAGCGGCACGCGTTGGGACAGCGAGACGGCGCGGTCGGCGTGGAAGATCTTCAGTTCGAGGCGATCGGCGTTCGACGTGTCCTCCCCGGCCGTCTCCGATGGCGTGTCCTGCAGTCGGTGGCGCTCGTAGAAGGCGATGCGAATCGGGTCGTCCGTTTGCGCGGCCGCGATGTCGGGCAGGTCGGCATAGGCTTCAGCGGGGGTGAAGGCCGCCTGATAGCCTTCGCTCACGCTCAGCGAGACACCGTCGCGTCGGGCGAGCAGATGGAAACGGTCGGACCAGCGCGTGACGATCTCGCGGACGGCATCTTCCAGCGTGCTCTGGGCGACACGCGGCGTCGTGCCGCCGGAACGGCCGATGATGAAGTGGACGCGGGCGAGCCCGCCGGCCGGAAAGGCCGGGTAATAGGCGGAAACCCGGCCCTCGTAGACATCCTTGAAAACATCGCCGATACGCTCGCGCACGCGGGAATCATATTGTTCGCGCGGCACGTAGACGATGATCGAGACGAAGCGATCGAAGCGGTCGATGCGCGGCAGGACGCGTACGCGCGGGCGATCGGCGAGCTCGTTGATCTGCTCGCAGAACACCTGCAGCTCTTCGACATCGATCTGAAACAGGTCGTCGCGCGGGTAGGATTCCAGCGTGTTAATCAGCATCTTGCCGGAGTGGCTGTGCGGATCGAAGCCGAAATGCTCGATGACGCGGCGCACCTTCAGCCGCAGCAGTGGAATGTCGGAGGCCGAGCGCGTATAGGCCGTCGAGGTGAAGAGGCCGACGACGCGCAGTTCGCCGATCACGTTGCCCTTTGCGTCGAAGCGCTTGATGCCGATGTAATCCATATAGGCGCGGCGGTGGACGAGGGCCTTGGTGTTCGCCTTGGTAACGATCAGGAAATCCGGACCCTGCAGGAAGGCGAGGATTTCCGGCGTGGTGACGACGGCGTCGTGTCCCTGGCGCAGCACGCGCACGTTCGGATCGGAAAGGATGCCGAGGCCGTGGCCGGTGCCGCGGTCGAGCGTCGCTTTCTGCCCATCGCCGGAATAGCTGTATTCGCGCATGCCGAGGAAGGTGAAGTTGTCGTCGCGCAGCCATTTCAGGAAAGCGAGCGCCTCCTTGCGGTCGGCGTCGCGGTCGCTTGCCGTCTGCCCTTCCAGTTCGCCCATGGCTTCGCCGAGAAGCGTCTTCATCGGTTCCCAGTCGCCCACGGCCTGATGCACTTGCGCAAGCACGGTCTCGATCGCTCCCACCAGTGCCGTCGCCTCCTCGGCCACGAGGTGGCTGAGGTGGATCTGGATATGGCTGACGCGATCCGTCGGATCGCTCTCCTCCTCGGGATCGAACAGCACGGGCGCGGCGCCCTTGGACACCACCAGGATCGGGTGGACGGCGAGCGAGAGATCACGGTGCCGGCTCGTGACCTCACCCATGATGGAATCATAGAGGAAGGGCATGTTGCGGTCGGTGACGCAGAGAACGGAGACTGGCGCGCCGCCGGGCTTCACGCTTTCCAGATCCGTAACGGTGACGCGGGATGTGTTTCTCTTGCGGGCGGTCACTTCCTTATAGGCGTGCGCAGCGGCGGCGGCGAGCATGCCGGCATCATAGGCGGCGATATCGTCAGGGCTCGCACGTCCGAAAAGGATGGCCGGCGACAGGAAGGGCTGGCCGAGGCGTTCTGCCGCCTGCTCGATCTCGCCGATCAAGCGGGTTTTCTTCGGATGATGTCGCGTGCCCATGGTGTTTCGTCCTCCAGCCGTTATTTTTACGTGAACCTAGCAGAACAATTCGCATTTGCGACCGCTAAGCCTGCCTGTTTCTTCCAAAGCACGGCCGTGGTCTCCGCAGACGATGGGTAGAGCAGAGCGGATACGTGATCTCGTCCTCTCGAGGCACCTGCTCCTCTTCCCATGCGCAGTTGACAGCGGCATGACCGTCAGGCGATCTGGCGGGAGAACCCGAGAGAGAGACCTGCTGCATGTCCGAGACCGCTGCCGGTGCCGTTATCGTCATTTCCAGCCACGTCATGCGCGGCTCCGTCGGCAATAGGGCCGCCGTCTTTGCGCTGGAGACGCTGGGTTTTACCGTGTGGGCCGTGCCGACGGTCATCATGCCCTGGCATCCCGGCCATGGACGCTCGACGCGGATGGCGATCGACCCGGATACGTTCGATGCGATGCTGGGCGAGCTTGCCGCGTCCCCCTGGGTGGGCGAGGTTCGGGCCGTGTTGTCTGGCTATCTTGGCAATGCGCAGCAGGTCGAGGCGGTGGCACGGCTGGTCGAGACGCTGAAGGCGCGCAATCCTCACCTCATCTATGCCTGCGATCCCGTGATCGGCGACCGGGGCGATCTCTATGTGCCGGAACCGGTGGCCTCGGGCATCCGGGACAGGCTGCTGCCTTTGGCGGGGCTCGCCACGCCGAACCGGTTCGAACTGTCCTGGCTCTCGAATGCGGCGCTCGACAGCAATGCGGCCATTCTGGATGCCGCCCTGGCGCTCGGGCCATCGCGCATGCTGGTAACGTCGGCGATCGCCATGATGAACGGCAGCACGGGCAATCTCTACCTCTCCGGACATCATGCGCTGCTGGCCGAGCACCGGCTGGTGGACAATCCGCCGAACGGGACGGGCGACCTGATGGCCGCGCTGTTTCTGGGACGGCTGCTGGAGGGGCAGAGCGAGGAGAAGGCGCTGCAGCTTGCCACCGCCAGCGTGTTCGAGATGGTGGCCCGCTCGGCACGGCGCGGCGCGGACGAGCTGACGCTGCAGCAGGACGCGCATTGCCTGACAGGGCCGATGTCGCTGGTGCAGATGCGGCATCTGATGCATCCGTCGCAGACGCGCAAGCGCTGATACGGGGATTTGCGGGCTGGCGTCGTGCCCGGCGCGCCGCAAATTAACCCAGCTGACCGCGTTACTCTTGCCTCATCGGGCATTCGGCGCTTAAACACGAGGCAGCAAAAAGGGCACAGGCACATGTATCATTTTCCCGAGCACCTGCTGGGCGGTTACCAGAAATTCATGAACGGCCGGTTCACCGAGCAGCAGGCTCGCTACAAGACGCTGGCGGACACCGGACAGCAGCCGAAGACGCTGATCGTTGCCTGTTGCGACTCTCGCGCCGCGCCGGAAACCATCTTCGACAGCGGACCGGGCGAACTCTTCGTGGTGCGCAACGTCGCCAACATGGTTCCGCCCTACGAGCCCGATGGACAGTATCATTCGACCTCGGCAGCGCTGGAATTCGCGGTCCAGTCGCTGCGTGTCAAGGATATCGTCGTCATGGGCCATGGCCGCTGCGGCGGTATCAAGGCGGTGCTCGATAGCAGCGCCGAGCCTCTGTCGCCCGGAGATTTCATCGGCAAATGGATGAACATGCTGAAGCCGGCGGCCGAACAGATCGCAGGCAATGACATGATGACGGCGGCGGAGCGGCAGCGGGCGATGGAGCACGTGTCGATCCGCAACTCCATCGTCAACCTGCGGACATTCCCCTGCGTTCAGATCCTCGAGCAGCGCGGCAAGCTGCAGCTGCATGGCGCCTGGTTCGATATTTCGACGGGGGAGCTGTGGGTGATGGATCCGAAGTCGGGTGATTTCTCCCGGCCTGGGACCTGATACACGCCAAATTATCGTTTCAAAAAAGGCTGCACGGGTCAAACCGTTGCAGCCTTTCTTGACAATGAACATGAAAAAGCCCCGGAACGCATCCGCGCCGGGGCTTTTTTAATATCAAAATCCGAAAGGATCAGCCGTCGATGTCGGCTGCGATCTGGGCGATGGCCTGCTGGTAGACGCTGGCCGCGTTCCAGCCCTGGATGGCGCCGAAATTGGCTTCACCCGGCTGATAGCCACCCCCTGCCCGCCAGCCATGGCCGCGCAGGAAGTTGGCCGTGGAGGCCAGGGCGTCGGCCTTGGAGCGAACCATGTCGACATGGCCGTTGCCATCGCCGTCGACGCCGTATTTCACGACGTTTGCGGGAAGGAACTGCGTCTGGCCAATTTCGCCATGGGCCGCACCGCGGGCATCCGTCGCAAGATCGCCGCGCTGGACGAGCGTCAGAGCTGCGTAGAGCTGGTCGGTGAAGTAGTCGGAACGGCGGCAGTCATAGGCAAGCGTCGAAACGGCAGACAGCGTGTGCTCCTTGCCGAGGAAGTTGCCGAAACCGGTTTCCATGCCCCAGATTGCGATCAGCGGGCCAGCCGGCACGCCGTAGCGCTGTTCGATGGACGCAAAGAGGGCCGCGTTCTGGGCCTTCATCTTCTTCCCACGCGAGACGATGGTCGCGCCACCGCGCTTCTTCATGAATTCGCTGAGCGAGAGCTTGAAGCTCTTCTGGCCGCGGTCGGCGCGGATCGTGGCCGTGTTGTACTTCACATTGGCAAAGGCGCGGTCGAGCACGGCGGGGCTGATGCGGCCGGAAGCTTCCTGCTTGAAGTCCTGAACCCAGGCGTCGAAGCCGGCAGACGTGTTGCCACAGCTGGTGGCAAACGCCGCTTGCGGCGCGAGGGCGGCGGCCAGTACAAGACCTGCCAGTGCGAACGTCTTCTTCAGCATAAAAAACCCCGTAGCCCTGCTTCTGATGGCCGACAACCTTGCCGTCTGGCAAAGGCAGCGCCTTGATGTTTCACGTGAATCCGTCCGTCACCGTCCGTCTTCAATGTTCGAGTACCCGCCGTCCCTGTCCCGGTCGGCGGGTCCCCTCGTCTCTTTGCTGCCGATCAGGCAGCCTGCTTCTTGGCCGTGATCAGCCCGCGGGCGACCAGCAGTTCCGCGATCTGGATCGCGTTGAGTGCGGCACCCTTGCGTAAGTTATCGGACACAACCCAGATGTTCAGGCCGTTTTCGACCGTCGCATCTTCACGAATGCGTGAAATATAGGTCGCGTCTTCACCGGCGCTTTCGTAAGGCGTCATGTACCCGCCATTTTCGTGCTTGTCGATAACGAGGCAACCGGGCGCTTCGCGCAGAATGTCGCGGGCCTGATCGGCGGTGATCTCGTTTTCGAATTCGATGTTGACCGATTCCGAGTGGCCGATGAAGACGGGAACGCGCACGGCCGTGCAAGTGACCTTGATCTTCGGATCGAGCATCTTCTTGGTCTCGGCCAGAACCTTCCACTCTTCCTTCGTGTAGCCGTCTTCCATGAAGCTATCGATGTGCGGAATGACGTTGAAAGCGATGCGCTTGGTGAACTTCTTGCTTTCGACCGGATCGGCCACGAAGACGGCGCGGGTCTGGTTGAAGAGCTCGTCCATACCGTCCTTACCGGCGCCCGAAACGGACTGGTAGGTCGAGACGACGACACGCTTGATCTTGGCGAAATCGTGCAGCGGCTTCAGCGCGACGACGAGCTGCGCCGTGGAGCAATTCGGGTTGGCGATGATGTTGCGCTTGGTAAACTGGGTGATGGCGTCGGGATTGACTTCCGGAACGATCAGCGGAACGTCCTGATCGTAGCGCCAAGCCGAGGAATTATCGATGACGACGCAGCCCTGCGCGGCGATCTTCGGGGAATACTTGAGCGAGACGGCACCGCCGGCCGACATCAGGCAAATGTCGGTGTCAGAGAAGTCGTAATTTTCGAGGTTCTTGACCTTCAGCGTCTTGTCGCCGAAGGAGACTTCGGTGCCGTGCGACCGTGCCGAGGCCAGCGCCACGACCTCATCGGCCGGGAAGCCGCGTTCGGAAAGGATGTTGAGCATTTCGCGCCCGACATTGCCGGTGGCGCCTGCTACGGCGATCTTGAAACCCATTGTCTTGCTCTCTTTCTCTTCTCTCCGCGTAAGCTGGGGGAGAAACCCGGATCGCCTTCGGCGCGGGCTTCGCGTCCCCGGCCGTGCCGGGGAGAGAGCGGTGGGCCAGAGACGTCAGACGGTTTTCGTCGTCGTTTTGGCCGTGTTTGTGAAAAGTGCGGACATGGGTTCAGGCGCTCCTGCCGAAGCAAGACCGTTTGCGCAGTCGATGATGGACATCTGACGAAGCATGAACCCTTCCCTTTCCGCTGCTTCTCTTATTCATTCTGCCGGTAAAGTCAAGGTTCTTCACACGGCAAAACCCGTCGGAGCGGGCCTGTTGTTAGACGAAAGTCATAATCCGAAAGGATCGCTGCCCGATGCCCTCCCGATCTGCCATTCTTGCCCATCGGTGCATCCCTTGAACCGATCGAGGAGGATCGGAGGGATGCACGCCTTAGTTTTGGGAGGACAGAGAGAATGGCAAATGTGACATCCGTGGGCCGGACGAAGGCCGCACCGATGACCGGGGAGGAGCGCAAGGTCATCTTCGCATCCTCGCTCGGCACCGTGTTCGAGTGGTATGACTTCTATCTCTACGGCTCGCTCGCCGTTTATATCGGCGCAACCTTCTTCAGCCAGTATCCGGAGACGACGCGCAACATCTTCGCGCTGCTCGCCTTTGCCGCCGGCTTCCTCGTGCGGCCTTTCGGCGCCCTCGTCTTCGGGCGGCTGGGCGATCTCGTCGGGCGCAAATACACCTTCCTCGTCACCATCCTCATCATGGGTCTCTCGACCTTCCTCGTCGGCATTCTGCCGGGTGCAGCCACCATCGGCATTGCCGCCCCGATCATCCTCATCCTCCTGCGCATGCTTCAGGGCCTGGCGCTCGGCGGCGAGTATGGCGGGGCCGCCACCTATGTGGCCGAGCATGCGCCGCATGGCCGACGCGGCTACTTCACGTCATGGATCCAGACGACGGCGACGCTCGGGCTGTTCCTGTCGCTCGTCGTCATTCTCGGCGTCCAGTTCGCGCTCGGCAAGGAAGCCTTTGCGGCCTGGGGCTGGCGCATTCCATTCCTGGTTTCGGTCGTGCTTCTCGGCGTGTCCGTCTGGATCCGCCTCAAGATGAACGAGTCACCGGCCTTCAAGAAGATGAAGGCGGAAGGCAAGACCTCGAAGGCACCGCTCAAAGAAGCCTTCGGCACGTGGAAGAACGCCAAGATCGGGATTCTCGCGCTGTTCGGCGCAACCATGGGCCAAGCCGTCGTCTGGTATTGCGGTCAGTTCTATGCGCTGTTCTTCCTGCAGAACATCCTGAAGGTGGATGGTCAGTCGGCCAATATCATGGTCGCCATCTCGCTGCTGATCGGCACGAGCTTCTTCGTCATCTTCGGCCTGCTCTCCGACAAGATCGGCCGCAAGCCGATCATCATGGCCGGGCTGCTGCTTGCCATGCTGACCTACTTCCCGCTGTTCAAGGCCATGACCTGGACGGCAAACCCGGCGCTCGCCGAAGCGCAGGCGACCGTCCGCGCGACGGTGACCGCCGATCCGGCAGACTGCACCTTCCAGTTCAACCCCACGGGCACGGCGAAGTTCACGACGTCCTGCGACGTGGCAACCGCGTTCCTCACCCGCAATTCCGTACCCTACGACATCGTTCCCGGCCCTGCTGGCCAGGCTGCGGCCGTCAAGATCGGCGACGCGACCGTGCCGAGCTACGATACGGTCGCTGCCGGTGCGGATGCGAAAGCCAAGGCTTCGGTGTTCGAGAAGGGTATCAACATGGCGCTGCACGATGCGGGTTATCCGCTGCAGCGGGGTGCGGCGAAGGTGCCTGAAAGCAAGCTCGACGGCTTCGTCGCCGCCAATCCGGAGCTTTCGCTCGATCCGGCAACGGTACGCGCCTCGGCGCCGGCAACGATGACGGCCGACGAACTGGTGGCCGCCAAGCTGCTGACGGCGGAGGAAGCCGCCGGCGTGACGTCCATGCCGGTCTACACGGTGGCGAATGGCGGTACCTATTCGATGGTCGCCGATCCGCAGCGGGTCAACTGGATCGGCACGATCGCCGTTCTGACCGTTCTCGTCATCTACGTGACCATGGTCTACGGCCCCATCGCCGCACTGCTGGTCGAACTGTTCCCGACCCGTATCCGGTATTCGGGCATGTCCCTGCCCTACCATATCGGCAATGGCTGGTTCGGCGGCCTGCTTCCGGCCATGGCATTCGCGATGAGTGCGGCCAAGGGCGACATCTATTACGGCCTCTGGTACCCGATCATCTTTGCAGGCATCACGCTGGTCATCGGCATGCTCTTCCTGCCGGAAACCAAGGACCGCGATATCCACGCCATGGATTGAGCAAGATCTTCATCGGAGAAGATACGAACCCGGCGGGCCTCCTCGCCGGGTTTCTCGTCAGACGTTCTCGTGGGTCGGAAACTGCGTCTTGGGCCGTGGCCAGCCCTTGTCGTCGAGCCGGAACACCCAGTTCTGCCGGGCAAAGAGGAAGGCAATCATCAGGGCGCTCCATAGACCGACCAGCAGGCCGGCGGCCACGTCGCTCGGATAATGCGCGCCGACGACGACACGAGTGACGCCAATGGTGAGCGCGCCGAGCGCAAAGAGGATCCGCAGGCGCGGCGCCAGCATGGCAAAGGCGCCGAAGAAGGAGCCGACGGCCGCCGAGTGACCCGAGGGGAAGCTCTGGAACAGCCATTCGGAGGCGAAGGGTGTCAGGCTATAGGCACCGAGATCGGAAAAGGCTTCCGGCCGGGCGCGGCCGATGAAGAATTTGAGGATATGGACCACAGCGCTGGCGGTGCCGATCGTCACGAGGAAGTAGAGCGACAGGCGCCGTGCCGCTCTCGCCTTCTCGGCGAAGCCGTGGCTGCTGACGACGCGCGCGAGGATGTAGGCGATGATGACCAGGGTTGCGGAGCCGTAGATCATCCAGGCGAAGGTGCCGAAATCCGTGATGCGGGCATTGAAGGCGACGAAGGGTTCCGGTAGCGCCTGCGCCGATTGCGACAGGTGCGGATCGAAGGGCACGAGCGCGACGACGAGGAGGATGGCGCCCAGAAGCAGCCAGACGGAGGAGGAGATCGGCTTGTTCATGATGTTCCTTTATTCTTCCGCCCGGTCGATCCCCCGGAAAGTGTTTTCGCTTTCGCTGAAGTCAACTGCCGGACATGAAAATGCCCCGGTCTCCGCGGGGAGCCGGGGCATCTAACGTGTCTTTCTGGAGATATCAGGCCGAAAGTGCCTTGAACTCGGCCAGGATGGCGTCGCCCATTTCGTTCGTGCCGACCTGGCGGGCACCCGGCGCCATGATGTCGCCGGTGCGGATGCCCTGATCGAGCACGTTGGCGATCGCCTTTTCCAGACGGTCGGCTTCCGCAATCATGTTGAACGAGTAGCGCAGGCACATGGCAAACGACGCGATCATCGCGATCGGGTTGGCGATGCCGCGGCCGGCAATGTCGGGGGCCGAGCCGTGTACGGGCTCGTACATCGCCTTGCGCTTGCCCGTCGTCTCGTCGGGCGCGCCGAGCGAGGCGGAAGGCAGCATGCCGAGCGAGCCGGTCAGCATGGAGGCGACATCCGACAGCATGTCGCCGAACAGGTTGTCGGTGACGATGACGTCGAACTGCTTGGGCTGGCGAACCAGCTGCATGCCGCCAGCATCGGCCAGCATGTGATCCAGCTGCACGTCGGAATATTTTTCCTTGTGGATCGCTGTGACGACCTGGTTCCACAGCACGCCGGACTTCATGACGTTGCGCTTTTCCATGGAGCAGACGCGGTTCGAGCGGGTGCGGGCGAGCTCGAAGGCGACGCCGGCGATGCGTTCGATCTCGTAGGTGTCGTAGACCTGCGTATCGATGCCGCGCTTCTGGCCGTTGCCGAGGTCGATGATCTCCTTCGGCTCGCCGAAATAGACGCCGCCCGTCAGTTCGCGCACGATGAGGATGTCGAGGCCTTCGACCAGCTCCGGCTTCAGCGACGATGCGGCCGAGAGCGCGGGGTAGCAGATGGCGGGGCGCAGGTTGGCAAACAGTTGCATGTCCTTGCGCAGGCGCAGGAGGCCGGCTTCGGGGCGTGCTTCGTAAGGCACGTCGTCCCACTTCGGGCCGCCGACGGCGCCGAAGAGAACGGCGTCGGCTGCCATGGCCTTCGCCATGTCGGCATCCGAGATGGCGGTGCCGTGGGCGTCATAGGCCGAACCACCGACGAGACCCGTGTCCGTGACAAAGCCGGCGCCGGCTTCCGTGTTCATGTGGTCGATGATCTTGACGACCTCGGCCATGGCTTCTGGACCGATGCCGTCACCCGGCAGAAGGAAAAGTGTGCGCGTGGACAAGAAGGCCTCCCATGGCTTTGATAAATCGGATTGCGGGTTCCTTACCGCATGTCGTCCGACAGGAAAATGCCGTCGCGCCAAGAATAAGACCTGTCATATCAGGTTTTAATCGGCGCGATGGTGGAGAGGCCGCCGAGCCAGTCGAGATATCGGGCATAGGCGAAATGGAGCGCGATGCCGACCACAACGAATAGGGTGCCGATGATCGGGTCCTTGCCGGTGACGAACAGCAGGACCTGGCCGATCATCGCAAGGATCGTCCCGAAGATGAAGACGGGCAACGAGTGGCGACCGATCATGACCAAGGGGTGATCGAGACGCAGACGTGACAGCCGGTTGAAGACGGGGGTGATGGCGAGGAGATAACCGAGCGCGAGAACATGGAGGAGGCGGGTCAGCGACAGAAAGGTCTTGTCGAAGCCGGTGAGAACGGCGGGGAGGCCGTGGGAGAAATCGATCGACCACCAGGAAAACAGCACCCAGGCGAAAGAGACGCCGACATAGAGCGCCGCGACCGAGACGAGGGCCGGGTGGCGCGGCAAGGAGAGGCCCTTGCGACTGCGCATCATGGCGACGAGGCCGATGGCGAACAGGAATTGCCATGAAAAGGGGTTCAGGAACCAGTAGTTATGGTCGAGGAAGTTGATCGGCACGATGTGGAAGATGCCGGCGAGAAGCCAAACCAGCGCCGAGACGCCCACAAGAAGGGCGGGACCGATCTTCTGCAGAAGCAGCATGCCCGGAAGCATGAGGAACATCACCGCATACATGGAGAGGATGTTGTTGTAGCCGAACTGGTGGCCGAGCAGCACCATCGCCACCACGCCCTGCTCCGTGTTGTCGACCAGGGGGCGGATGTTGATCTCGCTGATCAGATCCTGCCGGTGGAAGTAGAGCGCACCGCCGGCAAAGATCGCGAGCGTGATGATGCTCGACATGATGTGGGCGATGTAGAGCGTGAAGGCGCGGCGCCAGATGCGCAGGCTGAGCGCCAGCCGGTTGCCGGGCAGGAACTTCCGCCCATAGGCAAGCCCGGCCGAAAGACCTGAGATCAGCACGAAGGCTTCGGCCGAATCCGAGAAGCCGAAGTTTTTCGTCGTCAGATATTCGAGATATTGGCCCGGCACATGGTTGATGAAGATCATCAACAGGCAGATGGCCCGATAGGTATCCAGCCGCGTATCGCGCTCGCCCGGAACGGGCGTCCGCGAGGGCGCCGGAGGGGGTGGCACACTGGGCGTTGACGCGGACACCGGCTGCAGCAAGGGCTGCAGAAGGGCCGGAGGAGCGGTGCGCAGCACCGGAGGCGTGTCATGAAGCATTCGAGGTCTCATGCGGATCTTGGCGCCCCAGCCCCTCAACCTCGCCGATATCGTTCAGGCTTCTTTGCAGACCGGCCCGGGTTCGACCGGGCCGGTCTGCCATTGGTGGCTAGAGCAAAACGCCATCATGCGCGTTTTTTGTGACAGTCGTATCAACCGTAACTTCAAACGCACCATTATCGCCGCCGCTTCTGGCCACGGCGATCTCGTGCACCTTGCCGTCGATGGTCAGCCGGGCCTTGAAGCCCTGCCACTCCGAGGGAAGGGCGGGATCGACGATCAGCCGCTCGCCCTCCTTGCGCAGGCCGAGGATCCCTTCCACGGCAACGCGGTAGAGCCAGGCGGCCGAGCCGGTGTACCAGGTCCAGCCACCACGGCCGGTGAGGTCTCCATGGCCGTAGACGTCGGCTGCCACGACATAGGGCTCGACCCGATAGACATTGGCGTCTTCGCGGTTCAGCGCGTGGGTCACCGGGTTCAGCATCTGGAAGGCCTTCCAGGCATCGTCGCCGCGCTTCAGGCGGGCGAGCGCCAGTACGACCCACGTTGCTGCATGGGTGTACTGCCCGCCGTTTTCACGGACGCCGGGCGGATAGGCCTTGATATAGCCCGGGTCCTGCTCGGTGCCGGAGAGCGGCGGGGTGAACAAGCGGATCAGGCGATGTTCGTCATCGGCAAGCTCTGCGAGCACCGCATCCATGGCCTGCGTGGCGCGGGCCGGATCGCCTTCGCCCGAGAGCACGCTCCAGGACTGGGCAATCGAGTCGATGCGGCATTCGTCTGACGTGGCCGAGCCGAGCGGCGTGCCGTCGTCATAGTAGCCGCGGCGATAGTGCGTGCCGTCCCAGCCTGCCGTCTCCAGCGCCTGCTTGAGGCTCTCAAGATGGGCGGTCCAGGCGGTGACGCGGGTGCTGTCGCCGCGCGCCTCTGCGATGCCCGTGAAGTCACGCAGGGTGGAGGCGAGGAACCAGCCGAGCCAGACGCTGGTGCCACGGCCTTCGATGCCGACGCGGTTCATGCCGTCGTTCCAGTCGCCGCCGAGGATCAGCGGCAGGCCGTTTTCGCCTGTCCGCTTGATGGCGAGGTCGAGAGCCCGGGCGCAATGCTCATAGAGGCTTGCGGTGGTTTCCGAGACCTTCGGCTGGAAGAAGCTGTCGTGCTGGCCTGGCTCGAGCGCCGCTCCCTCGATGAAGGGAATGGTCTCGTCCAGAATGTCCGTGGTGCCGGTCACCTCGCAATAATGCTGTGTGGCGTGGCCGAGCCAGACGACGTCGTCGGAGATCAGCGTGCGCACGCCGGCGCCGGACCCCGGCAGCCACCAATGCAGTACGTCGCCTTCCGCAAACTGCCGGGCAGCAGCATTGAGAATCTGGGTCCGTGCCAGTTCCGGCCGGTGCACGATGAAGGCGAGCGTATCCTGCAGTTGGTCGCGGAAGCCGAAGGCGCCGCTTGCCTGATAGAAAGCGGACCGGGCGAGAATCCGGCAGCCGAGGCTCTGATAGGGGAGCCAGCGGTTGACGAGGTTGTTGAACGCCTTGTCCGGGGTCTCGATTTCCAAGACGCCGGTGAAGGCTTCCCAGAAGGCGGTCGATGCTTCCAGAACGGCATCGAACGTTTCGGCCTTGGCGGCTTCCAGGTGTTCGAGCGCCTGCGCCCGGTTGTCGCTGTCGCCGATGTAGAAGACGAGATCGCGCGTTTCGCCCGGCTTCAGGGTGACGTCGAGCGAGAGCGCGGCGCACGCATCGCCGTCAATGTCGGAGCTGCCGGTGAGAACGGCACCATCGACCACAGCCTGCGGTGCAAGGATGCCACCGGTGCGGCCGAGGAACTCTCGGCGGCTTGCGGTGAAGCTTGCCGGGGTTTCGCTGACGGCGAGGTAGGCTGTCCGCCCCGCATAATCGATGCTGTACGGGTTGGTCGCCGACATCATTTCCGCGACCTCGTCATAATGGCTGACGACGAAGGGTGCGGTGCGGGCGCGGTTGTTGCCGAGTACCCATTCGACATAGCCGTAGAGACGGAGGCGACGGGCCTCGCCGGCGCCGTTCGTCAGGCGCAGGCGGGTGTATTTCACGGGCAGCGTGCGATGCACGGTCTGCGTGGCTTCCACCGTCAGACCGTCCTGAACGCTCGAGAAGGTGGAGACGCCGAGGCCATGGCGGGTTTCGAAGGTCACATCCTTGCGACGCGAGAGCGCGCCATAGGGGGTGACGACCGAGCCGCTTGTCATGTCCTTGATGAAGATCGCCTCTCCGGGGCGGTTGCCGACCGGATCGTTGGTCCAGGACGTGAGCTGGTAGTCGCGCGAATTTCGGCTCCAGGTGAAGGCGGAGCCTTCGGCCGAGACGTGGAAGCCGAAGATGTCGTTGGAGATGACGTTGATCCACGGATGCGGCGTCGCCTCGCCACCGCGCAGGCGCGTGACGTATTCGCGGCCATCCGCGGAGAAGCCGCCATAGCCGTTCCAGAAGTCGAGGCCATCGCCGGAAATCGTGGCGGGTGCGGCATCGGTTGCGGTCGGGGCTGCCAGCAGCGGCACGGAACCGGTGGCCGGCTTGTCCTTCTTGATGCTCGGTGTCGAATACAGCGCTTCGGCACGGGCCATCTGGTCGGAGATCTTGCCGTTGCGGGCATGGAAGACGGCGCGCGAGGCGGACAGCAGCGCTGCCCATGTCTCGGCTTCCATGATATCGCGGCGGACGGCAAAGACGTGCTGGCGCGCACCATCGGACTGGCCGCGCAGGCGCAGGTTTTCGCACATGCTGTCGATCGCGTGCTGCATATCCTGAGCGTAGGAGGCGGCGCGCTCGTTGATGATCACCAGATCGGCGGTGACGCCGCGGGCGCGCATATATTCCTGCGCGCGAAGGGCTTCGCGGGCGATGCCCATATCGACATCGTCGTTGATGCGGACGGTGAAGATCGGGAAATCGCCGGAGATTGCAAGCGGCCAGAGGGCCGACTGCGGACCGAGGCCGGCGCGCACCGTTGCCGTGTCCGCACGCAGCTGCATGTCGGGATAGACGAGGTAGCGGCCGAGGATCTGGAAGCTGGCGGCTTCCTGCGAGGTCACGCCGACATGGCGCATCTGCACCTGGCTGCGCGTCCACGCATGGATCATCTCATGGCTGAAGCTGTCCGGGTGGCGGTAGCGCTCGACGGCGCGATCGATATCCGCACGGTTGGGTGCCGCGATCGTCCAGAAGATGACGCTGACCTTCTTGCCGGCCGGTACGCGCACGGTGCGGCGCAACGCCATGACCGGATCGAGCGTGAAGCCCGATGTGCCGGAGAGGCTGACATCGCCGTCGAAAGCGCGGGCTTCCGCCAGCGTGCGGCCTTCGCCGATGAAGCGGCGGCGGTCGGTCTCGACCTCCGTCGGACGATCGGTGCCGGCATTGTCGACGATCAGGTGCGCGACCTGCATGTCGGGCTCGCTTGGCGTGCGCTTGTTGCGCATCACGCGGATGAGGTCGCCCTTGGCATCGATTTCCGTCTTCAGGAACATCTTGGCGAAGAGCGGATGGGCGTTGTCGGTATCGTCCGTCGTCAGCACCGGTTCGGCATAGGAGGTCACTTCGATGAAGCGGTCCTCGGAGCCGGTGTTGACGAGCGTCACGCGCCGGCCTTCGGCATCGTGTTCGGTTGCGACGATGACCTCGACTTCGCTGGTGAGATCGCCGACGATCTTGATGAACTCGGCCTTGTCGTCACCGAAGCGGGTCGTCGCCTTCTCGCCTTCCGCACGGCGCGGCTCGGCGGTGGCCGACCACCAGTCGCCGGTCGCGGTGTCGCGCAGGAAGATGAAGGTGCCGGTGCGATCCTCAACCGGATCCGGCTTCCAGCGCACGACGGTCTGGCCGTTCCAGCGCGAGTAACCGGAGCCGACGGCGGTCAGCATGATCGCGTAGTGGCCGTTCGACAGGAACACCGTCTCACGATCCTTTGCGAGCGGGTTCTTGACGACGCGGACTTCGGGACGGAGCAAGTCTTCCTGGCCCTTGCCGAGGGCTTCCGGCTCCCGCTTGGCGTTTATGATCGGGATATCGCGCGGCGCCTTTTCCTGCAGTAGGAGTTCGGCGGCCTCGATGACCGGATCGGCATGGAACCACTCGCGCAGGCGGCCATTGAAGACCACGTTGGCGACCGCGGCGATCGACATGCCATGGTGGTGCGCATAGTAGTTGCGCACGACCGCGCAGGTCTTGCCTTCGGGAACGCGGGTCGGCGTGAAGTCGACCGAGTCGTAGAAGCCGTACACGCCCAGCGCACCGAAGCCGCGCAGGCGATCGAGGTTGGCAAGAGCGGCTTTCGGATCGTACATGCTGGCGAGGATCGAGGCATAGGGCGCGATGACGGCGTTCTGGCCGAGACCGCGCTTCAGGCCGAGCGAAGGCACGCCGAAGTTGGTGTACTGGTAGGTCAATTCATGGTCACGGGCATTGAAGGCGGCTTCCGAGATGCCCCATGGCGTGCCGAGACGACGACCATGATTCATCTGCTCGCGCACGATCAGATTGTTCGTCTGGTTGAGAATGCCGCCCTGGCGCTCCTGCATGACGAGCGGAGGCATCAAATATTCGAACATCGAGCCGGACCAGGAGACCAGCGCGCCACGCGCGCCGATCGGCACGACGGGACGGCCGAGCTTATACCAGTGCTCTGTCGGCAGGTCGCCCTTGGCGATCGCAAACAGGCTGGTCAGGCGGCATTCCGAGGCGAGAAGGTCGTAGCAGGCTTCGTCGAGCTCGCCGCTGTTGACGCGGTAGCCGATCGAGAGCAGGCGGCGCTCCTTGCGGAAGAGGAACGTGAAGTCCATCGAGAACGCGATGTCGCGGCTGCGGTCGCGCAGCACGATGAGGCGCTGGCGCAGGGCGTCGATGGCGCCGAGGTCGAAGACGCTGTCGGCGATGTGCGCTTCGCAGGTCTGGACGAGCAGGCCCGACCACTTGACGACTTCGCCGCTGGCACCGCTTTTTACCTCGTGGTCGAGGTTCAGCGACAGCTTCTGAATATCGCGAGCGAGGACCGAGAGGTTGATGACGCGGATCGACGCGAATTCATGCTCGCGCTTGACCGCCTGCAGCGCGCTCTGGAAGCCGATCAGGCGTTCCTCGATGCGGCGGCGCAATGGGCGAACCGTTTTGCGGTCGTCGGGAAGGGCGGCCAGCATTTCGGCAAGGATCGACACCACGTCGCCGATGCCGTCGAGGCTGCCCTGCACATGCGCGGACGGCGCTTCCGCCCATTCGCGGCACATGGAGGAGACGGCGATGAGGTGACCGGCGAGGTTACCGCTGTCGACGGCCGAGACGTATTTCGGCTCCATCGTTTCCAGGCGGTTGGTCGTGTACCAGTTGAACAGGTGGCCGCGATATTTCGGCAGAGCATCCACGGTCGCGACGGTTTCCTCGAGACGGCGAATGGTTTCCTCGAAACCGATCCAGCCGAAGTCGCGGGCCGACATGACCGAGAGCAGATAGACGCCGATATTGGTCGGCGACGTCCGTTCCGCGAGGATCGGATGCGGGATTTCCTGAAAATTGTCCGGCGGCAGGAAGTGCTGCTCGGCGGTGACGAAATCCTCGTAGAAGCGCCAGGTGCGCCGTGCGATCTTGCGGAACTCGGCCTTTACCTCGTCGGAAACGTCGAGCTGATCCTCGGTTTCGGCCGACTGGCTGACGAGCCAGGCGATGGCCGGGGAGAGCGCCCAGAGAACGGCAAAGGGGATGCCGATGAAGGGCAGGCCGGTGGCCGAGACGGCGGCCAGTCCGAGCGATACCACGGCGATCACCGGGGCGATCCACATGGTGCGGTAGTAGTCGAGCACGGTGCCGGTGGCGCTGCTCTGGACCTGGGCGGCCGTACGCCATTCCAGCATCAGCTTGCCGCTGACGAAGGTACGGTAGACGGCCCGCACGATCGCATCCACCATCATGCCGGCGGAGTGGGCGATGAAGACGATGCGGAGTGCGACCTGCGCATTGGCGGCGCTGATCTCGGAGAGGACGGCGTGGAAATGGGCGCGGGCGACGATATCGTTGCGGCGCGGCATCAGGCCGGAGATGAGCGAGAGGGTGGGGGCGACGAAGAGCGAGAAGATCAGCACGACCTGCCAGATCAGCGCCTGCGTCGGCTCCATGTAGTACCAGCCGAGCACGGAGGCGATCAGCCACGCGACGGGGATCAGCGAACGGCGCAGATTGTCGTACATCTTCCAGCGGCCGAGCATGGAAAGGCCGTTGGACGGGCTGAAGATGTAGGGGAGGAGCTGCCAGTCGCCACGCGCCCAGCGATGCTGGCGTGAGGTCTCGACCTCGTAGCGGATCGGGAAATCCTCGACGAGTTCGACGTCGGTCACCAAGGCGCAGCGCGCGAACGATCCTTCGAGAAGGTCGTGGCTGAGAACCGCGTTCTCATCGATGCGGCCCTTGATCGCCGCTTCGAAGGCATCGACGTGATAGAGGCCCTTGCCGGTGAACGTGCCTTCCGAAACGATGTCCTGATAGACGTCAGAGACCGTGAAGACATAGGGGTCAATGCCGCGATTGGCCGAGAAGATGCGCTGGAAGGACGAGGCTTCGCTGCCGGTCGTCAGCGACGGCGTGACGCGCGGCTGCAGGATCGAATAGCCCGACAGGATCTTCTGGTTCTTGGCGTCGATGACGGGGCGATTGATGGGGTGGTACATCTTGCCGACGAGCTTGGTGACGGCATCGCGCATCAGGCGCGTGTCGCTGTCGAGCGTCATGACGTACTGGACGTTCTCGGGCACCTTGTCGGCGCCGGTAATAAAGGTGGTGTCACGGTCGCCGCGCAGGAGCAGATTCAGCTCGTGCAGCTTGCCGCGCTTTCGCTCCCAGCCCATCCACGCGCCTTCGCCCTCGTTGTAGAGGCGGCGGCGGTGCAGCAGGTAGAAGCGGGTGCGGCCATCATGGGCGTAACGCTTGGAAAGCGTAGCGATTTCGTCCTTGGCATATTCCAGGACATCGAGGTCGGCGGCGGTTTCCTCGGTCTGGCTGTCGGCCCAGTCGCTGACCAGTGCGAAATAGATCTCGCCCTTGGGATTTGCGAGGTAGTGGACCTCGATATTGCGGACGAGTTCATCGACGTGATCGCGCTTGGAGATCAGGCAGGGAACGACGACCAGCGTGCGGGCGTCCTCGGGAACGCCGGAGAGGAATTCGTATCCGACAAGCCGCGACGGGGTGAGGAAGAAGGTCACGACCGTGTTGAAGAGACCGGCAGCACCCTCTGAGGCGGGCAGGGCGAAGAGAAGCAGGATGATCAGCTTGGCGCCTGTCGGCATGTCCATGGGGCTGATGAAATCATAGACGAGCACGATGGCGAGGATCGTGAGGATGAGGTTGGGCAGAGCGATGGCGAGCCAGCCCATGCGGCGCGCCGTGCGCACCACCGACTGGACGGGCGTCGGGCGGTAGCCGATGGCCTCCTCGAAAGCGTCGGTCCGGTTGCCGACCAGGAAATCGCCGACATTGGTGGCATGGACCTGGATGTCGTCTTCGATCACAGGCTCGATGCCGGCCTCCACCGACGTCTCGTCGGCTGCCGGCCGGATCGGCACGATATTCTGCCCTTCGGCGGCCATGGCGATGGCGCGCTGGGTAACCTCCAGCTCGGTCAGGCCGGAGCGCTTGGCGAGCCGCTCGATCGTCGTGCGGTACTTGTTGCGGGAGCCGAAATCGAGCGCCATGTAATCGGAGTGCTCGCGCAGTTCCGCGTCGAGCTTGCTGACGCTTTCGAACCAGACGGCCCAGTCATTGTCGTCGATTTCGCGCAGCGAGCGTATGATGTTGCTCATCGTCGCATTGCCGGATGACAGGCGGTTCTGCTCGGCGACCAAGGCCTCCTCGACATCGCTGCCGCGCTTTTCCAGCTGTTCCTCGAGCCAGCCGATGACGACGCGGCCACTCTGGGAGCCGTCGCGCAGGCGGTAGAGAAGCTGGGCGACGAAGGAATTGTCGGCCGTCAGGCCTTCGTAATCCTTCAGGAGCGTCGCCGCCTTTTCCGGATCGCTCAGGCGGACGATCTGGTCGGCCACGTCGTTGGCCTTGTGGCGCATGGCGCGCGAGCGCTCGACGCGGATGGCGATGCGGCGCAGGTTTTCGATGAGGATGAAGCGCAGGATGGAGGGAAGGGCCCAGAGCTCGCCGATCTTGAAGGTGGCATGCTCATGGAAGCCCTCGACCATGGCGGTCAGGCTTTCACGCGAAACGGTGGAGTGCGTGTGGGCCGTGTAGAGCCAGGCCAGCGCCATGGTGCGCGGAATGGACGTACCGGCGACCGGAATCGTGGGCAGCTGGCGGTAGAACTTGCGGGGGAAGTCGCGCCGGACCTCCTGGATCGCTTCTTCCACGACATAGTGGTTGTCAAGCAGCCACTCCGCCGCCGGCGTGATGGTGGCGCCGGCTTCCACGTCGGCGGCCGTGATCTTGTAGACCCGGAAGATCTCGCCTTCGTTCTCGCGGTGACGCTGTTGGAACTCGAACGGGAGGAAGCTCGGCAGGGTCGTCGCACCGTCTCGTGCCAGTGCGGCACCTGCGGCCCGAAGTTCCTCGTTCGTGAAATAGGTCGAACGGATAGAGTCGTTGGTGTCGAGGAGGGCGGGCTGGGCTCCGCGCGGCGAGGTCGTGTTTGTTTCTTGCAGGGCCATGGAGCGGGTTCTGGATCCAACCGTTGAGTTAAGAGGTAAGGCGACTGCACGAGGCGCAGTCGGTCGGCGTGAGGCGTGGCCTCTCAATCGGGCGCTTTCACGGCGCCGGCATCGTTTGCAGTGGACCGCGACCGGGAAAACCCGGCTTCGGGACCCCGCCGGCATCGCGGCAGCCGATCCGTGAGAGGGTGCGGAAAAGCGCCCTCTCGATCGCCGACAGGCGCGATTGCCGATCGGATGTGAGGTATCTGAAATAAAGGCTTTGTTTTCTAGCGGGATGCCGGTGCGCTTGCAAGGCAAAGCGCAGCGTCGGCGCAGCCGGCCACAGGGCGTGGAGCGCGGGAGGACAGATCGTCGTCACAGGTCTTTTCGGATGACATTCGATGGCCGCCACCTCCCGGGCTTAAAGCGAAAGCATGGCATTTCTCTCCCCATGGAAACGCAGCGTGCGGCCTTTTGTTCCGTAAGTTGTGTCTTGAACGTGAAGGTCTCAAGCTCTGTCGTCATGTCACCTGACCCATGATCCAGTCCCGGAAGGCAAGGCCTGCCCGGTTCTCCATCTTGCCCTCGGGCACGACGAGGTAATAGCTGTTTTCGGTCTTCATCGGCCGGTCGAACACCACGACGAGGCGGCGGATTTCAAGCTCGTGCTCTATGAGGTAGCGCGGCAGGAGCGCAAAGCCGAGGCCGGCGATTGCCGCCTCGATCACCATGGCGAACTGGTCGAACCGGCTGCCGCGATAGGCGCTGCCGGCCGTCGTGCCGTTTGCCTCGAACCATTCCGCCCACATTTTCGGCCGGGTTGCGAGGTGCAGCAGCGGCGCGCCGTCGAGGTCGGCTGGTTCGGGGGCAGGGTGGCGCGCCAGAAGGGCTGCACTGGCCACGGGCACGATGACCTCGCTGCAGAGATAGTCGCAGATCGCATGCGCCCAGACAGGCTGGCCGTAGTGGATCGCCACGTCGAAATTCTCCTCGCCGAAATCGAACGGCTGCGACCGGGCGGCGATGTTGAGGATGGTGTCGGGGTGAAGGCGGAGAAAATCGGACAGGCGCGGCGTCAGCCACCGGCTGCCGAAGGTCGGCAGCGTCGCGATCGACAGCGCATTGTCGGAGCGGGCCGCGCCCATGGCCCGCACCATCAGCTCCTCTGACTGGCGCAGCAGGCGGCGCACGTCGGGCAGGAACTTCTGCCCCGCATCCGACAGGATGACGCGCTGGCGGATGCGTTCGAAGAGGAGCACGCCGAGCTGGCCTTCAAGGTCCTTGATCTGGCGGCTGACGGCGCTCTGGGTGAGGCTTAATTCCGCTGCGGCCTGCGTGAAGCTGCCATGGCGCGCGGCGCATTCGAACGCCTGCAGCGTGGCGATGTCGGGCACCAGTCTTCGGCTCAACTTCATTCCGCCCCCGCATGATCATAGTCAAAACCGTCGCAATCAAAGCGCATTTCGGGGTAGTATCATACGAAACCAGAATGATCAGCGCGCCACATCCTATCGTGACGCCATATCGCGAGGCAAGCCGCCATGACCGAGAAGACCTTCGTTCAGAACGACGCTATCCGTTCCGCCTTTTCCGCCGCCATGTCGGCCATGTACCGGGCGGAAGTGCCGGCCTATGGCACGCTGATGGATCTGGTTGCCGAGGTGAATGCGCATGTGCTCGCCGCAGAGCCCGCCCTTGCCGAGCGGTTGACGGAGATCGATGCGCTGGAGCGGATTTCGCAGGAGCGGCATGGCGCCATCCGGCTTGGCACGCCTGCGGAATTGTCGGTGATGCGCCGCGTCTTTGCGGTCATGGGCATGTTTCCGGTCGGCTATTACGACCTCAGCACGGCGGGCGTTCCCGTCCATTCCACGGCGTTTCGTCCGGTCGGTGCGGCAGCCCTCAGCCGCAACCCCTTCCGCGTCTTCACCTCGCTGCTGCGTCTCGACCTGATCGACGATGCGGACCTGCGGGCGGAAGCCGAACGCGTGCTTTCGACGCGCGCGATCTTCACGCCTGGTGCCGTCGCGCTTACCGAGAAGGCGGAGGCCGAGGGTGGGCTGAATGCCGAGGACGCCGCTGCCTTTGTCGAGGCGGTGCTGGAGACATTCCGCTGGCACGACAAGGCCATCGTGGATGCGGGCCTCTACAAGCGGCTGCACGATGCGCATCGCCTGATGGCCGACGTCGTTTCCTTCAAGGGACCGCACATCAACCACCTGACGCCGCGCACCCTCGATATCGACGCAGTGCAGGCCCGCATGCCGGAAAAAGGCATTGCGCCGAAGGCCGTCATCGAAGGTCCTCCGACGCGGGCCTGCCCCATCCTTTTGCGACAGACCTCGTTCAAGGCGCTGGACGAGCCGGTGTCGTTCAAGGACGAGACCGGCGCCTGGGTGGCGGGTTCGCACACGGCCCGCTTCGGCGAGATCGAGCAACGCGGTATTGCCCTGACGCCGAAGGGGCGGGCGCTTTACGATGCCTTGCTCGACAAGTCGCGCAAACATGTCCGCCCGGCCGCCGACGGTTCCAATGCCTCGGCCTACGAGCAGGCGCTGGCGGATGCCTTCGAGGCGTTTCCGGACAGCTGGGACGGTATTCGCGTGCAGGGGCTTGGCTATTTCACCTACAGCCTGACGGATGCCGGCCGCGGTGCCGAGATGTCGGGCGACCTTGAGACGCTGTTGCGTGACGGGCTCGTGCGGTTCGACCCGATCGTCTACGAGGATTTCCTTCCCGTCAGTGCTGCCGGCATTTTCCAGTCGAATCTTGGCGATGCCGCTGCGCAGGATTTCTCCGCAAGCCCCAGCCAGCAGCAGTTCGAGGCCGATCTCGGACAGGCCGTGCTGAACGAATTCGACCATTATGCGGCGATCGAAGCGGCCTCGATCGCGGCCTGCATGTCCGGCACGTCGGGACAGGCGACATCGCGCGCAGAGGCGGCCGAGTGACCGTTCGCGTTGCCATCGCAGACGAGCATGCGCGGGCGCTGACGGCGCTGGTGGGCGAACGCGGCTTCGTGTCCGACGCCGGCGACATGGCGGGCTATGAGACCGGCGCGCGCTATGATGCCGGCCGGGCGCTGGCCGTGGTGCGGCCGCAGACCACGCAGGAGGTGTCCGCTGTCCTTTCCTACTGCGTGCGTCACGGCCTTGCCGTCGTACCGCAGTCGGGCAATACGGGCCTCGTCTCCGGCTCGACGCCCGATGCGGCGGGCGGGCAGGTGGTGCTCAGCCTCGACCGGATGACCGGGCATTTCGCGCTCGATGCCGACAATCGCTCCTTGGAGGCCGATGCGGGCTTGCTGCTGTCGGACGTCAACCGGCGGCTGGAGGCGTCCGGCCTGTTCTTTCCGATCGATCTCGGGGCCGATCCGCGGCTCGGCGGCATGATCGCCACCAACACCGGCGGCTCCCGTTTCCTGAAATATGGCGATGTCAGGCGCAACGTGCTGGGGCTGACGGTGGTGCTGGCCGATGCCGAGGGGACGATCCTCGAATTCGGGCAGGCGCTACGCAAGAACAATACAGGCGTGGACTGGAAGCAGCTGTTCATCGGCACCTCCGGCGCGTTCGGCGTCGTCACACGCTGCGTGCTCAACCTGGAGCGCCTGCCGCTGCAGACGGCTACGGCCTATCTGGTTCCGGCAGGGCCCGAGGCGGTGATGCCGCTGCTGCGGCTGATGGAAGAACGGCTCGGCACCACGCTGTCGGCCTTCGAGGGCATGTCGCGCAATGCCATTGCGGCGGCCCTTGACCATGTGCCGTCGCTTCGCAACCCGTTCCAGAACGGCGAGATCCCGGACTATGTGATCCTCGCCGAGGTCAGCCGGACGTGGCAGGCGCGTGAGAGCGAGGAGCCGCTCGGCGACATGCTCGAATCCGTGCTGGCCGAAATCTTCGAGACAGAGGCTGCGCCGCTGGCCGATGCCTTCATCGGCCCGGCGCACGAGATGTGGGCGCTCCGGCATGCCCTTTCGGAGGGCGTCAAGCAGTCCGGCCGTCTCATCGCCTTCGACGTCGCGTTTCGTCGCGGCGACATCATGGCGTTCTGCGAGCGGATGAAGCGCGACATGCCGGAGCGCTTTCCGCAGGGGCGGATCTGCGATTTCGGTCATATCGGCGATGGCGGCGTCCATCTCAACATTGTCTTTCCGCGCGACGCGGAGGGGCTTGCCGACGGTTCGCTGGAAACGGCGCTGCGCGACTGGGTCTACGCCGTGACAGTTGAAGACTTCGCCGGCAGCTTCAGTGCCGAGCACGCCATCGGCCGCAAGAACCAACATTATTACGATCTTTATACGCCGCAGAAGATCAAGGACATGGCCTGCGGCCTTCTCACCCTCACCTCGCCCGGCGGTCTCGGCACCGTCCGCTTCGGCTGATCCCCTTTCAGGAGTTGAACCCATGAACATCGCTCACAAGCCGCTCGACGTCGTCGCAGAGACGGGCCGCCTTCTCGGCCTTCTCGGCGTCGATCCGTCCCTTTACACCGGTGGCGACATGGCGTCCTTCTCGCCGGTCACCGGCCAGGAAATCGCGCGCCTCAAGACCATTTCGGCCGACGAGACCGCTGCCCGCATCGAAGCCGCGCATGAGGCCTTCAAGGCCTGGCGCCTGATCCCCGCGCCGCGTCGTGGCGAACTGGTCCGCCTGCTCGGCGAGGAACTGCGGGCGCACAAGGCCGATCTCGGCCGCCTCGTTTCGCTGGAAGCCGGCAAGATCCCGTCCGAAGGTCTCGGCGAAGTGCAGGAGATGATCGACATCTGCGATTTCGCGGTCGGCCTTTCCCGCCAGCTCTACGGTCTGACAATCGCGACCGAGCGCCCCGGCCACCGGATGATGGAAACCTGGCACCCGCTCGGCGTCATCGGCGTCATCTCGGCCTTCAACTTCCCGGTCGCCGTCTGGGCGTGGAACGCAGCGCTTGCCTTCGTCTGCGGCAATGCCGTGGTCTGGAAACCTTCGGAAAAGACGCCGCTGACGGCGCTCGCCTGCCAGGCCGTTCTCGAAAATGCCATCAAGCGCTTCGGCGATGACGCACCGTCCGGTCTCTCCTCCGTGCTGATCGGAGACCGCACGATCGGCGAAGTTCTGGTCGATCATCCCAGGGTGCCGCTCGTTTCGGCAACGGGCTCCACCCGCATGGGCCGCGATGTCGGCCCGCGGCTTGCCAAGCGTTTCGCGCGCGGCATTCTGGAGCTCGGCGGCAACAATGGCGGCATCGTCTGCCCGTCTGCGGATCTCGACATGGCGCTGCGCGCAATCGCCTTCGGCGCCATGGGCACGGCCGGGCAGCGCTGCACGACGCTGCGGCGTCTGTTCGTCCATGATAGCGTCTATGACGCCCTGCTGCCGCGTCTGAAGAAGGCGTATGGCAGCGTGTCCGTCGGCAACCCGCTCGAAAGCACCGCTCTCGTCGGCCCGCTGGTCGATCGCCCGGCCTATGAGGGCATGCAGAAAGCACTCGAGGAGGCCAAGGCGCATGGCGGCAGCGTGACGGGTGGCGAGCGCGTCGATCTCGGCCATACCGACGCCTATTACGTCAAGCCCGCGCTGGTCGAAATGCCGGAGCAGGCGGGCCCGGTGCTGGAGGAAACCTTCGCGCCGATCCTCTACGTCATGAAATATAGCGACTTCGACACGGCGATTGCGGCCCACAATGCCGTGGCCGCTGGCCTCTCCTCGTCGATCTTCACCCGCGACCTACAGGAATCCGAGCGGTTTCTGTCGGCCGACGGTTCGGATTGCGGCATCGCCAACGTCAATATCGGCACGTCCGGTGCCGAGATCGGGGGTGCGTTCGGTGGCGAGAAGGAAACCGGCGGCGGTCGCGAATCCGGTTCGGATGCCTGGAAAGGCTATATGCGCCGGGCGACCAACACGGTGAACTATTCCAAGGCGCTGCCGCTGGCGCAGGGCGTCTCGTTCGATATCGAATGAGGAACAAGGAATGAGGGCGCGTTATCCGCCCTCATTCGCCTAAACTAACTGGCTTCGGCTTTCGCCAGCGACAGCACGAAGGCTGCGAAGCGCTCGCCGGCCTCTTCCAGCGGGCCGCTATTGTCGATGGTGGTCAGGTGCGGATCTCCATCGATATCCGGCACCTGGCGGGCGAGACGCCGGCGGATCTCGGCTTCGCTTTCCCGGGCGCGAGCGATCAGCCGGGCCGCGATGACCTCGGGCGACGCTACGATATTGACGACTGCCACGCGCGGAAACGCGTCCCGAAAACTGTCGAGCACGGCGCGGCTGCCATTGGCAACCAGCGTGCGCCCTTCCTCGAGCTTGGCGTAGCACGCGATGGGGATGCCGTAATGAAGGCCGTGGGCCTCCCAATGCACGGCGAATGCGCCCTTTTCGGCACGGGCGCTGAAATCCTCAGGCGATATCGCTTCGTGATCCTCTCCGCCGGCATCCTGTGCGCGCGTGATCACGCGACGGACGAGCTCGACCTCGGCCGATCGGGCCTTCAGCCGGGCCATGGCATAGTCGATGACGCTGTCCTTGCCGGCGCCGCTGGGGCCGACGACGACGATCATGGCACCGGTGCCGCCCGTCGGGTGATCCGGGGTCATGCGACACGCCGCCCGTTGCGCCAGACGGAGCGGACGATCGGCACGCCGCTCGGCCGCTCGACGCGCACGAGGTCGGCACGGCGGCCGACCGCAATCCGTCCTCGGTCGTCGAGACCGACCGTGCGGGCCGGATTGTCGCTGACGAGCGCGATCGCTCTTTCCAGGCCGAAGCCCTCGATCGCATCGGCGAGCAGGAAGGGGGCGTGGATAAGGCTGAAGGGCACGTAGTCGGAAGAGAGCACGTCGAGCACGCCGCGCTCGGCGAGATCGCGGGCTGCGATGTTGCCGGAGTGCGAGCCGCCGCGCACGACGTTCGGGGCGCCCATCAGAACGCTGAGACCAGCCTTGTGGGAGAGATCGGCGGCTTCAAGGCTGGTCGGGAATTCCGCCAGCTTGACGCCGAGGTCGATCGATTCCGTCACGTGAGCCGCCGTCGCATCGTCATGGCTGGCGATCGGGATGCCGCGGGCAGCGCAGATGTCGGAGAGCGCGATCCGATGGCGGGCGGAATTGCGTTCCGACAGCGCGAGTTGCTTCTCGACATAGATCGCGAAGGCCTCGTCCGAGAGGCCGCGCTTGATCTTGTAGTAGAGAATGTACTGATCCATCGTCTGGAACTGGCGCTGGCCCGGCGCGTGGTCCATGAGCGAGACGAGGCCGACTTTCGGATCGTCGCGGAAGGCGTCGAACTGGTCGAGCACGTTGTCGGTCGAGACCTCGCAGCGCAGATGAATGCGGTGGTCGGCACGCAGGCGGTTCTCCCGCTCGGCCTCGGCCAGCGCATCGGCCATGGCGCGCATTTCGCCCGTGGCAAAGCCGTCGTCGCCCTCCGCAGAGCCCATGCGCAGACAATCGAAGACCGTGGTGATGCCGGAGGTGACGATCTGCGCGTCATGCGCCTGAATCGCCGCCATCTTCATCCAGCGCAGGCCGGGGCGTGGGGAATAATGCGTTTCCAGATGGTCGGTGTGCAGCTCCACGAGGCCCGGAATGAGGTAATCGCCCTCGAAGTCCTCGCCGCTGTGAAGCGCGCCGGTCGAGATATCGGCAATCTCTCCGTCGCGTACGAGGACGGAGCCTTTTACGATTTCATCCGGCAGGACAATGCTGGCATTGGTGAAGATCTGCTCAAGGGCCATTCATCTGTCTCCTTCGGTCGCGGCATCGCCCAATGGCATCAGCGAGTGGACGGTAAAGGGGCTGCCGCGCTTCGGCTCGATGAAGAGCGCGAGTGCGGTCACGGGCAGTGGCTTTTCCAGGAAGCCGGCGAACGCCTCTTCGAGCGCTGCCCGCACGGCCGGGCGCCGCTCCTCGGGAACCGTGCCGGTCAGCGTCATGTGAAAGCGGAATTCGTCGAAAACATAGGGGTAACCCCAGTTTTCCAGGTTCTCTCGCTGTGCCGTGGGCAGCATTTCCGGATTTCGCCGGGCAATGTCTTCCGCCGACAGGGCCGCACGAAAGGGCTCGAACCGGCGCACGGTCTCGGCGGCAAAGCGTGAGAGCGCATCCGAGGGGGCGCCGGGAACGAGCGCGAAGAAGGGGCCAAGCTGGCCGAGCGTGAGGGACGGGATCTCGAAGGGTTCGCTTTCGGCGGAGAATTCGTCGAGAGCTGCCAGCAGCTCGGTTTCCGTGCGGTCGGGCGCAAGCTCGAAGGGTGCCTTCAGCGTGGCGTGGAAGCCGTAGCGCCGGGGCTCGGCCGTCAGCGTGCCCAGCTCTTCCGTCGTAAAACCGGGAACCTCAGGTGTCGGCACCCGGCCATCGAGAAAGGCGTCCCGCGACAGCCAGGCCGCGGCGGCCAGCGTCAGGGCATCGTCTTTCGGTGGGGTGAAATAAAGGGCGTAGCGCATCGCATCCTCGATCATGGCCTGCTTCCGGTCTTTGCGCATTCGGCAAAGCCTTGGCGGTCGTTCCTGTTCCACATCGTCCGAGCACCGGGAGACGCGTGTCGAAGCGGATGTGGTCTTTGCCGTCGTTTGCGGCACGCGTGTCATTCTCATGTGACGACGTCATGACATCGCCTGTGGTTGCCGCCTCACATGTCTTTCGGCTGCATTTCCCGTTCCTGTGAGCGGCGGAGAATCACAGGTGCCGCCTTACCGAATGTCCTTAAAGCGCTTTTGCCGCCGGAGTCACGGGGTGCGTGCGCTTCAGGACAGGCCGGGTTGGGCTGCGTCAAAAATGACGCAGATCAGGTGCCGGAGACGAAGGAGATCCCGCAAGAAGGCTCTCACGCGGTCCGCAGATCGGCGAGGCCTTCCAGGGCGGCGGCAATGACAGCGTCGAGCGGCCGGTCGATGTCGACGGTGACGACGAGGTCTTCGCCCGTCGGGGCCTCCAGCGTCCTGAACTGGCTGTCGAGCAGCGAGGTGGGCATGAAATGGCCGGTGCGATGGCCCATGCGGGATTCGAGGACGGCCCGGGTGCCCGTGAGGTAGACGAAGGCGAGCCTGCCGCCCGCCGCTTTGCGCAGATGGTCGCGATAGACCCTCTTCAGCGCAGAGCAGGACACCACGACCGCGTGACCTGCGTCGGATCCCTGATGCAGGGCCTGGCCAACGGTGTCGAGCCACGGCCAGCGGTCCTCGTCGGTCAGCGGCGTGCCCGCCGACATCTTGGCGATGTTTTCGGGCGGGTGCAGGGCGTCGCCCTCGATGAAGTCGGTCGCAAAAGCCCCGGCGATGGCCTCGCCGACGGAGCTTTTGCCGCAGCCACTGACGCCCATGACCACGACGGGTACGGGCAGGTGAACGACCGTCCCCTCCTGCGGGGCGGTGCGGGGGGCGGAAGGCCCCCCGTTTATGCTATCGATGTCCGGCACGTGGATCAGGCCATCTTCGCGTAGGTGGCGGCCATATCGGCCATGCGCTTGATGCGGATCGACGATGCCTTGCCGGCGGTTCGGAAGGCCTCGAAACGCTCCAGGCAGACATCGGTCATCAGGGCCGTCGCGGGCTTCAGGTAGCTGCGCGGATCGAAATTCTCCGGCTTCTCCTTGAAGCACTTGCGGATCGTCCCGGTCATCGCCAAACGCAGGTCGGTATCGATATTGACCTTGCGCACGCCGAAGGGAATGCCGCGCTGGATTTCCGATACGGGCACGCCCCAGGTCTGGGTCATCTCGCCGCCATAGGCGGTGAAGAGGTCCTGCAGGTCCTGCGGCACCGTGGAGGAGCCGTGCATGACGAGGTGGGTGTTGGGCAGGGCCTTGTGGATTCTTTCGATGGTATCGATCGACAGGATGTCGCCGTCCGGCGCGCGGGTGAACTTGTAGGCGCCATGGCTGGTACCGATGGCGACGGCCAGCGCATCGACGCCGGTCTTGCTCACGAAGTCGAGCGCCTGTTCCGGGTCGGTCAGCAGTTCCTCGCGCGTCAGCCTGCCTTCGAAGCCGTGCCCGTCTTCCTTCTCGCCGGCGCCGGTTTCCAGATTGCCAAGGCAGCCGAGTTCGCCTTCGACCGAGACACCGGCCGCATGCGCGATCTTCACGACTTCGGCTGTGACGGCGACGTTGTATTCATAGCTTGCCACCGTCTTGCCGTCGGCCAGCAGAGAGCCGTCCATCATGACGGAGGTGAAGCCGTTGGTGATGGCGGAGATACAGGTGGAGGGCTGGTCGCCGTGATCGAGATGAAGGCAGATCGGAATGTGCGGATATTCCTCGGCCGCGCCGAGGATCAGGTGCCGCAGGAAGCCATCGCCGGCATAGGCCCGCGCACCGCGGCTGGCCTGGAGGATGACGGGGCTGTCGGTCTTGTCCGCCGCGCGCATGACCGCCTGGACATATTCCAGATTGTTCACGTTGAAGGCCGGTACCGCATAGTCGTTTTCGGCCGCATGATCCAGCAATTGCCGAAGGCTGATCAGTCCCATTCACTCTCTCCCATTGTGCCGTCCGCTCTGGTTGCGGCTGCTCTTTTCCCGTGCTCCGGACGGGCTTCCCAAGGGACGTCGTGGTGCCCTCGGAGCGACGACCGCCGGATCTCTATCTGGTTGACCAGCATAAGGATCGCAACTGTTTTGGCAACGGAGAAGGCCGCTATTCGTCGGCCTGCCGAAATTTCTTTAGCGTCTGCTCACGGAAAAAGATGAAGAGACCTGAGGCAACGATGAGGGCGGCGCCGATGATGACGGTCGGGCGTGGCGTATCTCCGAAGAAGATCCAGCCGAAGACCACCGCCCAGAAAAGCAGCGTGTATTGCAGAGGAACGACGGTCGCGGCATCCGCAAGCTTCAGAGAGCGGCTGACGAGCACGTGGGCGAGCATGGCGACCACGCCGAGAAGGGCCGGAAGCAGGATCGTCGCGGGATCGAGCGGCTTCCAGCTGCCGGGGACGACGGCGACGCCGATGAGCGAGAAGACCAGCGAGCCGACGAACTGCCAGACAACCAGCGTCGTATCCGGCGTGGTGCGCAGCGTGCGGCCGAGCATGATGGCAAAGGCAAAGCAGGCACTGCCGAAGAGCGCGACCAATGCGGGCATCGACAGGCTTTCGCGCGAGGGATCGAGCGCGATGATCACGCCGGCAAAGCCGATGAGGATCGCGGTCCAGCGTCGCCATCCGACCTTTTCGCCAAGCAGGAAGGGCGACAGCGCCGCGACATAGATGGGGGCCGCAAGCCAGTAGATCATCGCATCGGCCAGCGGCATGTAGCCGACGGCGAAGTAGAAGGCGGTCGCGTCGATGGCAAACAGCAGCGCGCGCAGGGCCTGCAGCCCGGGACGCTCGACCCGAACCACCGTCATGATGCCGCGGCGGAGAACGAGCGGCAGCAGCACGAGAAGCGCGGCAACGCTGCGGATCGCCATCAGTTGCAGAACCGGATAGGTCTCGACCAGCCATTTCCCCATCGTGTCGTTCAGCGAGAACATCAGCATGCCCAAGAGCATGAAGACGATGCCCAGGCTGGCTGAACCGTGTTGAATGGCGGAGGATTTCGGAGGCACGGTTGAGGGCATGGTGGGCTGCTCGGCGTGATCGGGGCGCATGATCGGGGATGGGGCCGATGCGCGTTCGATCAGGCGCGGCAAGAGGCTCTGCCTGTTGCCATAAAAGGCCTGCCCGATCCAGTGCCGGTTGACGATGGCTTCATGACAAAAGGAAATGAGTTTCCCCGTTGCACGGGTGGCATCTTGACGGGGGATCAGGGATGGCTAGATAGTTCAGCAATCCCGCGCATACGACATCGACACTCGCGCGGGACGAATTTGGTGCCGGGCCCCTCTGGCGAGAGTTTTAACGGCGCTCTCGCGATGTCGGTACCGCCAGCACACCGAGCCGGCGGATGTAAATTCCCATGACAAAGAACGTCTCTACGACGATGCATGCCCGTGCAGGCATGGCATCGCTTTTTGCTACCCCCGATCCGATCAGCACCGGCGCGAACGTCGCGGCCGGCGGGAGGGCGGGCGCATGAACCCCTCCACCCAGACATCGACACTCAGCTATTTCACCTGGGCCTTCATCGTCACCGGCCTCGGTCTCGCGCTCGGCGCCTGGCTTGGCTGGAACGAGACCGGCACGATCGGCGGCATGGCCACCGTCTTCTTCATCTGCACGGTGCTCGCCGTGCTCGAAATTTCGCTTTCCTTCGACAATGCCATCGTTAATGCCAACAAGCTCAAGGACATGACGCCGATCTGGCAGCAGCGGTTCCTGACCTGGGGCATTCTCATCGCCGTCTTCGGCATGCGGATCGTCTTCCCGCTGCTGATCGTGGTCATCGCGGCCGGCATCGGTCCGATCGACGCCATCATCCTCGCCGCCGCACGGCCGGACGAGTATGCGCGCATCATGAACGACGCCCACCTGCCGATCGCAGCCTTCGGCGGCACCTTCCTGATGATGGTCGGCCTCTCCTACTTCTTCGACCATGACAAGAAGATCCACTGGATCTCCTTCATCGAGAAGCGGTTGTCGGCGGCGGCCAGCATCAAGGGCGTCGAAATCGCTTTCGTCCTCGTCCTGATCCTCGCCTTCTCCGCGCTGATCCCGGACGATGCGGCAACGCCGGATATCGAGAGCACGACCTTCGTCTTCTCGGCCATCTACGGCCTCGTCACCTTCCTCGTGGTCGAGGTCATCGGCGGTTTGCTCGACGCGTCGCAGAAGACGATGAGCGAAGCGGCGAAGGGCGGCCTCGGTGCGTTCATCTATCTCGAAGTGCTCGATGCCAGCTTCTCGTTCGACGGCGTCATCGGCGCCTTCGCCCTGACGCAGAACCTGTTCGTCATCGCCATCGGCCTCGGCATCGGCGCCATGTATGTGCGCTCCATGACTATCATGCTGGTGGAGAAGGGAACGCTCGCGGAATATCGCTATCTGGAGCACGGCGCGTTCTACGCGATCCTGATCCTCTCGGTGATCATGTACGTCCAGACGCTGGTGCATATCCCCGAAGTCATCACCGGTCTCGGTGGCGCGACGCTGATTGGCATCGCCCTCTGGTCGTCCATTCGGTACAACAAGAAGCATCACCCGGTCGGGGCCGACGCTGTCGCCCCGCATTGATATCGAGGCTGGCGGCGAAGGTTGCCGTCCATCTCCTCGCAGACAGACCCGCGGTTCGAAAGGACCGCGGGTTTTTTTATCGACTGTCATGGAGACGGTGGGTGTGACGGGAAGGGACGTCTCGTCTACGCGCTATCCCCCAAAAGCAAAGCCCGCTGGTCCATCATGGACCTGCGGGCTTTTTGCGGCCCGGGATGAATGATCCCAGGCGAAATCTTTTACTGCGACAGTCTGTACGCAGCGTCGTCGTATCAGCCGCGGCGATAGGGAGCCGGGAAGCTGGTCGGGTCGATGCCGAGGGTGTTGAGGTCGCGGGCCTGCGGGCGACGGCCGCCTTCGATGGCTGCTGCTGCTGCGGATGCGGCGCCGATAACGGCAAAGGCACGGCCGAAAATGTTACGCTTGCTGGTCATTGTCTTCGTCTCCTGCTCTTCTTCTGTGACCTGAAGATGGGCTTCCCAAGCCCCTTTCACAATGCACAAGAGTTCATTGCAGCCATGCGCGGCAAGCAAGACGGACATCTTAAGAAACTATTACTTCGCGAGGCCGCCGCTAAGACGTTTGCAGAGACAAGTATCGCCGGAATTAAACCGATTATATTGCCGCTGTCCAAAGCCGGAAATGGAAATGGCCGGACGCCCCAAGAGCATCCTGCCATTCGATGTCATGCGCGATGAAACCTCGGATCAGTCTTCGCTGGCGGCCAGTTGCGAGAGCACCTGTCCGCGTCCGCGCGCCCGCAGGATCAGTGGCACGATCAGAGCCAGTGCTGCGATGGTCAGCAGCACGGCCGCGATCGGCGAGGTGAAGAGCACGCTCGGATCGCCCTGGCTGATCGCCAGCGCCCGGCGCAGCTGCTGTTCGGCGAGCGGCCCGAGAATGAGGCCGACTACGACGGGCGCGATGGGATAGCCGAGGATGCGCATGATGTAGCCGAGAAGGCCGAAGCCGAGCAGCATGCCGAGTTCGAAGACGGACGGATTGGCGCCGATGGTGCCGAGCGTCGCGAATAGCAGGATGCCGGCATAGAGCCAGGGCTTCGGGATCGTCAGCAGCTTCACCCAGAGGCCCACCAGCGGCAGATTGAGGACGAGCAGCATGAAGTTGGCAATCAGCAGCGAGGCGATGAGACCCCAGACGAGTTGCGGGTTGGTGGCAAACAGAAGCGGGCCCGGCTGCAGGCCGTATTGCTGGAAGCCGGCGAGCATGATGGCGGCGGTGGCCGTCGTCGGCAGGCCGAGCGTCAGGAGCGGCACCAGCGTGCCGGCGGCGGACGCGTTGTTGGCGGCCTCCGGTCCGGCGACACCTTCGATCGCACCGTGCCCGAATTCTTCCGGGTGCTTCGTCAGTCGCTTTTCGGTGGCGTAGGAGAGGAAGGTGCCGATTTCAGCACCGCCGGCCGGCATGGCGCCGATCGGGAAGCCAATCAACGTGCCGCGCAGCCAGGGCTTCCAGGAGCGCGACCAGTCCTGCTTGGTCATCCACACCGAGCCCTTGACGGCCTCGACCTTGTCCGGCCCCGTCGCGCCCTGTGCGGCGATGTAGAGCGTCTCGCCGATGGCGAAGAGGGCAACGGCGAGCGTCGTCACTTCGATGCCGTCGAGCAGGTCCGGCACACCGAAGCTCATGCGCGCCTGACCGGTCAGCTGGTCGATGCCGACGATGGCCAGGGCAAAGCCGATGAAGAGCGAGGTCAGCCCGCGCAGGGTGGAATCGCCGAAGGCCGAGGATACGGTGACGAAGGCGAGAACCATCAGCGCGAAATATTCGCGCGGCCCGAAGACGAGGGCCACCTTGACCACGAAGGGTGCGATGAACGCCAAGCCGATGGTGGCGATGAGGCCGGCGACGAAGGAGCCGATGGCGGCGGTCGCCAAGGCCGGTCCGCCCCGGCCCTTCCGGGCCATCTTGTTGCCCTCCAGCGCCGTGACGATGGAGGCGCTTTCGCCGGGCGTGTTGAGCAGGATCGAGGTGGTGGAGCCGCCATACATGCCGCCATAATAGATGCCCGCGAACATGATCAGCGATCCCGCAGGATCGAGCCGGTAGGTCACGGGCAGCAGGAGTGCGACCGTCAGCGCCGGGCCGATGCCCGGGAGAACGCCGACCGCGGTGCCCAGCGTCACGCCGACCAGCGCGTAGAGCAGGTTCATCGGCTGCATGGCAATGCCGATGCCCTGGAGCAGGAATTCGAATGTCGACATGACGGTCTCTTAAAAGAAGAGGTGTTCGAGCGGCCCTGCCGGCAGCGACAGCTGCAGGAGACCGGCGAAGATGAGCCAGACGGCGAGACAGAGCACGATGCCGACCGGAATGGTGATCCACAGCTTGCGCCGGCCGAAGCCCGCCGCCGTGAACGCGAAGAGCAGGCCCGTGGCAATCGAGAAGCCGGCGATGCGAAGCAGAAGCATCTGCAGGACGAGACCCCCGACGATCCACGCGACCGGCGGAATTTCCTGGCGTTCGCGCACCGGGAACTCGCTGCGGAAAGCGGCAACGGCGGTCCAGATGGCCAGGCCGAGAAGACACCAGGCGATGACGAAGGGAACGGTGGCAGGGCCGATCTTGGAGTAATTGGCCATGGCCGAAAGGCGGGAGCTATCCCAGAAGATCAGGCCGGCAAGGCCGCCGAGGAAGACCGCAACGGCAAGCGCCGCCCTGTCGGGGCGGCGCGAGGTTGCGCTTTGTGTGCGCGAAAGTTCGCTCATTGAACGAGACCGATGTCTTTAAGGATGGTTTCGGTGGCCGAGACGTCCTTGGCGAGCTGTTCCTTGAAGGCGTCGCCCGACAGGTAGGTGTCCTGCCAGCCCTTGGTCTTCAGCGTTTCCTGCCAGGAGGCGGACTTCACCATCTTTTCGACGTCGGCGGTGACGGCGGCCTTCTGTTCGGCGGACAGGCCGGGCGCAGCGGCGACCATGCGCCAGTTCTGTACGACCACGTCGAGGCCGCTTTCCTTCAGCGTCGGGGCTTCGACGCCGGCGATCTTCTCGGCGCTGGAGACGGCGAGGAGGCGCAGCGTGCCGGACTTCACCTGCGATTCGAATTCGCCGTAGCCGGAGATGCCGGCGGTGACCTGATTGCCGAGAATGGCTGCCAGCGCTTCGCCGCCGCCCGAAAACGCGATGTAGTTGATCTTGGTCGGATCGACGCCGGCTGCCTTGGCGATGAGGCCGACCGCGATATGGTCGGTGCCGCCGGCCGAGCCGCCAGCCCAGGAGACCGACCCCGGATCCTTCTTCAGCGCCTCGACGAGGTCGCCCATGGTCTTCAGCGGCGATTCGGCGGGAACGACGATCGCTTCGTATTCGCCGGTCAGGCGGGCGATCGGCTCGACTTCGCTCAGCGAAACCGGCGACTTGTTCGTCAGGATGGCGCCGACCATGACGTAGCCGCCGACGAGCAGGGCATTGGGGTTGCCGGCCGACTGGCTGGCGAACTGGGCGAGACCAATCGTGCCGCCGGCGCCGGGTACGTTCTGCACCTGCACGTTGCCGGAGATCTTTTCCTGCTGCAGGGCGGTCTGCATGGAGCGCGCCGTCTGATCCCAGCCGCCGCCGGGATTGGCCGGTGCGATGATGGTGTAGTCGGCAGCGGCCACTGGGAGCGCCATGGCACCGGCGATCAGGGATGCAATGAGAAACTGTTTCAAGGTGACGTCCTCCGTCAGCGCGTTTGCGCGCTTTGTTTCGATTCTTGACGCGAGGAGTATGTGGAACAGGCGCGCGTGAGATCGAGGGATCTTCGCTCGGGCCGTTTTGGGTGAGACACTCCTCCGCACCGCTTCGTCACCGCCTCCACGGCTGACGAACACCACTAAGCCACCATAGTAAGCTGACATCAACCTGACATCCATGCATCCCGTGCATAACTCAGGATAGATCGCGCCAGATTTCGCGGGGGCTTTGGTTTCTGTCCGGGGGTCACGGTTTATGGGAGGCCGAGCACGTCCTTCCAGCGGGCGATCAGGCGGGCACGCTTCACCTGGTCGAGATAGACCATCAGGCCGGGGCTGACGGGAACGGGACGCAGCTGCGCGCCCAGAATGTCCTGCAACGTGCTTGCCGTGTTGTCGCCGGCCACGTCCGGATTGACGGCGGCGATATGAAGCTCGCGCGCCATGATCGACTGACCCTCGGCGGACATGAAGAATTCGAGATAGCGCCGTCCGAGTTCGGGTGCAGCGGCGGCCTCCGGCACGAGGCCGATCCGGGAGATGACGACGGTGTAATCGGTCGGCAGGATGATGCCGAGATCGGGATGATGCTCGGCCCAATCGGCCGCGTAGGAGCCGACGATGTTGTAGCCGAGCAGGAAGCGGCCATCGGCGACCCGCTCCAGAATATCGGAGCTCGTGGCATAAAGCTTGACCCCGGCGTCGCCCATGGCGCGGATCACCGACCAGATGTCGCCGAACTGCTCCTGATCGCGCGCCATGAACAGGAAGCCGACGCCGGAACGCTCGATATCGTAGGTGCCGATGCGGCCAAAGGCCTTGCTGCCCGCCTCGCGCAGGAAGCGCACGAACTCCGCGCGGGTCGAGGGCGGTTTGCGGCCGGCAAAGCTCGGCTTGTGGTAGACGAAGACGGCCGGCTCGAAGGTCAGGGCATAGGCGGTGTTGCGCCAGTTGGCCCAGGCCGGCCAGGAGCGGGTGAGGGGCAGGTCGCTTGGCTGGGCATAGCCGTCATTGGTCAGCTTCACCTGCAGGTCCATCGCCGAGGAAAAGGCGAAGTCCGCCGTCTTCTGCCCGGCATCCGTTTCCCGGACGATCCGGTCGTAGATCTCGCCGGTCAGCATGTTTTCATGGCGAACGGCAATGTCGGGATTGGCGGTCTGGAACCCGTTGATCAGCGGCTGCGCCAGGGGATCGTCCAGCGAGGAATAGACGTTGAGCACCGGCGCATCCGCCCGGCCGGATCGTGCGGGGAAAAAATCGGGCGCGGCGGCGGCAGCGACCGGACCGGCAAGAAACAGGAGGAAGGCTGCGGCGAGGCGAAACATCGGCGGAGTGTGCGCCAGCGGTGGCCTTCGCACAAGCGTGGCCAAGCCGGCTTCCTCTGCAATTCCAAATCGATGGTCGAAAATCGTTTTGTCCGTACCAGGACTTATTCTAGGATCGCGAGGGTCGAGGAGCCGCCACGTTTTGAGAATTCTTCTGGTCGAAGACAACAAGGTCCTGTCGGAAGGGCTTGCCGCCATCCTGCGCGGCAGCGGCTATGCCGTGGACGTGGTGCGTGACGGTGCTTCGGCGGATGCGGCGGCGGCAACCGAGCGGTTCGATCTCGTGATCCTCGACCTGACCCTGCCCGAGATGGACGGGCTCGACGTGCTGCGCTCCATGCGGGCGCGGCAGAACCGGTCGGCCGTGCTGATCCTGACCGCGCGGGGGAGTGCGGAGGAAAAGGTGCGCGGGCTCGATCTCGGCGCCGACGACTATATGATCAAGCCCTTCGACATCGGCGAGTTCGAGGCGCGTGTGCGCGTTCTTCTGCGCCGGCAGGCGGGCCTGCGCTCTTCCATGGTCACCTTCGGCTCGGTTTCGCTGGACCTGACCTCGCGGACCTTCTCGTCCGACGGCATCCCTATCGACATTCCCCTGCGCGAGACCGGGCTTCTGGAGATCCTGTTCATGCGGGCCGGCAAGGTGGTGGCGAAGGACGCCATCATGCAGTCGCTGACGGCGTTCGACGACGATCTCAGCCCCAATGCCATCGAGCAATATGTCAGCCGCCTGCGCAAGCGCCTCTCGCCCTATGGGCTGACGGTGCGTACGGCGCGCGGCATCGGCTACTATCTCGACAAGGCGGCGGCGCCGGCCGATCCTGCGCCGGACATGGCATGAGCGGGGTGCGGGCAGCGCATTCGCTGCGCAGGCGGCTGCTGGCCTGGCTGCTGGCAGCCACGGCCGTCATCGGCATCATCGCACTCGGCGATACCTATCGGGAAGCCGTGAAGACGGCGAACAGCGTGTCGGATCGTGTGCTGGCGGGATCGGCGCTCGCGATTGCCGACCGTGTGGTCGTTGCGGAAGACGGCACGCTGGAGGTCGACATGCCCTATGTCGCGCTGGAAATGTTGACCTCGGCAGCGCAGGACCGGGTGTTCTACCGGGTCGATGGGCCGCCCGGCCATTTCATCACCGGTTACCGGACCCTGCCAGGCATTGCCGAAATGCAGGGACGGCAGGCGGTCTATCTCGATTCCGACTATCGCGGCGAGCCGATCCGTATTGCCGCGCTGGAACGCTCCGCCTCGACGGGGATCAATTCCGTACCCTTCGTCGTGACGGTGGCGGAAACCACGGTGGCGCGCCAGCAGTTGGCCCGTGCGCTGCTGTTTCGCTCCGCACTGCGCCTGTTCCTGCTGATCGTCGGGGCGGCGGCCATCGTCTGGATCGCCGTCACATTGTCGCTCCGTCCGCTCTACCGGCTGGGCGACGCCATTGCCGAGCGCAGCCCCGATGATCTTCGCCCGATCCGGCAATCCGTGCCGCGGGAGGTGGAAGGGCTGGTCGAGACGGTCAATTCCTTCATGGTGCGGCTGCAATCGGCGCTCGATGCCATGCGGCATTTCTCCGGCAATGCGGGCCACCAGCTGCGCACGCCGCTCGCCGTGGTGCGCACACAGCTCGCGCTCGCGGCCCGGTCCGAAAAGCCGAAGGACATCAAGACGTTCATCGCCCGCAGCGACGAGGCCGTCGGTCATGCGGAACGGATCCTGACGCAGTTGCTGCTTCTGGCAAAGATCGATGCGACGGGATCGGGATCGTCGACCACTCCGGTGCCGATGGACCTGACGATGGTCGCGCGGGAGATCACGGCGGAATACGTGCCCCGCGCGGCCGATGCCGGTATCGATCTCGGCTTCGAAGGCGAGGGAACCGCCTTCATCGCCGCGGAACCGCTGCTGATCGGCGAACTCCTGCGCAACCTCGTGGAAAATGCGCTCGCCTATGCCGGACAGGGTGCCGAGGTAACGGTGAGGGTGGGCCACGAGCTGGCCGTCGTGTTCCTTGATGTCGAGGACAACGGGCCGGGAATTCCACCGGAAAGATTGTCCGCCGTGCGCCAGCGCTTTGCCCGCGGCGAGAGCGAGGCGCCGGGTCTTGGGCTCGGGCTGCCGATCGTCGAGGAGATCGCGGTTCGCTTCGAGGGACGTCTCTCGCTCGGGCCGGCCGTGATGGATGAGCGCGGGACCGGCCGCGGCCTGAGGGCGCGGGTGGTGTTTCCCGCTGCAGCCATCGACGCCTGACGATCGTTCGCAGCGCCGATCATTCGCCCTTTTCATTCGTTGGCGTGGTCATCTGATCAGCGGATTTCATTGGTCACATCGGGCCAATCGCGGCAATGTCTGGAGCCTTCTCCCCGGGGCATTAGAACGCCTGACGCGGTGGGGAATTGCCTTGACTCGGGAGCCTGCCATGCGTGTCACATCCGACCTTACCCGCCATCTCCGGGATCCGCGGATCCTTGCCGAGGCCGAGGTGACGTGTGCGGCGTTCGAGGTTCGCAATCCCTCTTCCGGCGTTCTGCTCGCGACCCTGCCGGATATGGGCGTGCCGGAAACGCGCGCGGCGATCGAGCGGGCATCGGTGGTGCAGCCGGCCTGGGCGGGGCTGCCCGCCAAGGACCGCAGCCAGCTCATGCGGCGCTGGCACGATCTCGTCCTCGCGCATATCGACGATCTCGCCGCGATCCTGACCGCCGAGATGGGCAAGCCGCTGGGCGAGGCGCGCTCGGAGGTGCAGCATGCCGCAGCCTATATCGAATGGTATGCCGAAGAGGCGAAGCGCGTCTATGGCGAGACGTTTCCGGCACCGTCCACGGACAGGCGGATGTTCGTGATCAAGCAGCCGGTCGGCATCGTCGGCACGATCACGCCGTGGAATTTCCCGGCCTCCATGGTGGCGCGAAAGGTCGCGCCGGCGCTGGCTGTGGGGTGCCCCGTCATCCTGAAGCCGGCCGAACAGACGCCGCTGGTGGCCGTCGCGCTGCATCGGCTGGCGATCGATGCCGGCTTCCCCGAAGGCGTGTTCCAGCTCGTCCTTGCCAGCGAGGGCCAGGCGGTGGGCTATGAGCTCTGCACGCATCCGAAGGTGCGCAAGATCAGCTTCACCGGCTCCACCGAGGTCGGGCGGCTTTTGATGCGGCAATGTGCCGACCAGATCAAGAAGGTGAGCCTTGAACTGGGTGGAAGCGCGCCGTTCATCGTCTTCGACGATGCGGATATCGACGCCGCGGTCGATGGCGCCGTGCAGGCGAAGTTCCGCAATGCCGGGCAGACCTGCACGTCGGCCAATCGGATCTATGTTCAGTCCGCGATCTATGACACCTTTGCCGAAAAGCTCGCGGCCCATGTCGCCGATCTGTGCGTCGGGGATGGTTTCGAGCCGAGCGTTTCGGTCGGCCCGCTGATCGACGAGGCGGCGCTGCGCAAGGTGACGCATCATGTCGAGGATGCGGTGTTGCGCGGCGCGCAGGTGCTTTGCGGCGGCGGTCGGGTCGGCGAGACCGGCACCTTCTTTGCGCCGACGGTGCTGACCCATGTGGATCACGGCATGCTGGTCGCCTGCGACGAGACATTTGGCCCGGTGGCACCGGTCATTAGGTTCGAGACCGTCGAGGATGTGATCCATCAGGCGAACGACACGATCTACGGCCTTGCGGCCTATTTCTATGCCACCGAGCTGCGCAAAGTCTGGCGAGTGGCCGAGGCGCTGGACTACGGCATGATCGGCATCAACACCGGACGCATGTCGTCCGAGGCGGCGCCCTTCGGCGGGCTGAAACAGTCGGGGATCGGCCGCGAGGGGTCGCGGCACGGCATGGAGGATTACCTCGACATGAAATATCTCTGCATGGGCAATATCTAGAGTCTGTCAGGTTCATTCTGAAGCAGCCAGACTCTAGATTCCTTTGTTGTCGTTTGTCTCTTGGGGATAACCGGATTCCACTTATCCCTGACAAACTCTAGCGTACAGACCGCAATGAAGCCCGGGTGAATGGAGACGGATATGACGTATCTCGACAGGGACCGGGCGGCACGGCTCATGGCTGCGGCCGGACTCGATGCGCTTCTTCTGTTCACGCCGGAAGGCTTTACCTATGCGACGGGTGCGAGCCCCGGTGTCGGCACGATGTGGCGGCGTGCCGGGGCCGTCGCGGCCCTCGTTCCCGCAGATTCGGGTCTGCCCATCGGTGCCGTCGTCAGCGATCTGTTCGAGGAGAGTTTTCGGGCATCGAGCGCGGTCACTGATATCCGCATCCATCCGCTCTGGGTGGAGACGGCGGATGTGAGGCTGCACGACACAACCCAGCCTGTGCCCGATCTTATTGTCGCTGCGTGGGCAGGCTCCGGACGGGCGGCTGGCTTTGTGCGGCCGGAGACGTTCGATGCGGCGCTCGGGTTTCGCCTCGCCGGCGATCTTCTGGCGGCCCGGAAGCTTGGCAGCGCGCGTGTCGGCGTCGAGCTCGACAGCCTTTCGGTTTCGGATTTCGCCGCGTTGTCGGCGGCACTGCCCGGTTGCCGGCTGGTCGATGGCAGCGACGTGCTGCGCCGGCTGAAGATGGTGAAATCGGCGCGGGAGATCGAACATCTGCGCACCGCCGTCACGCTGGCCGAGGTCGGGATCGGCGCACTGGCGGCGGCGATCGCGCCCGGGCAGACGCGCGATGCGCTGGCGCAGGTCTGGACGTCGGCCGTGCAGGCGGCGGCGCGGGAGCGGGATATCCACAACCTGACAGGACATTGGGAATATGTGTCGGTCGGCGCCAATCCCTGGTCGCGGGGCGGCGTGGTGGAGGAGGGATCGCTGATCAAGGTCGATGTGGGTTGCCTGATCAGTGGCTATACGTCGGATACCGGACGGACCTTCGTCTGCGGCACGCCGACGGCCCTGCAGAGCCGGCTGTTCGACGCGCTGTCTCAGGCTTTCGCGGCGGGCCTCTCGCAGATCCGGCCAGGCATAGAGATGCGGGCGGTGCATGAGGCGGCGCGTGGAGCGATGGCGAAAGCGGGCTTTCCGGGTTTCAGCCGCGGCCATTTCGGCCATGGTCTCGGTGCAGGGCTCGGCAGCGAGGAGTGGCCGTTCTTTTCCGCGACCAGCAGCGTCGTGCTGGAGCCCGGTATGGTCGTCGCCTTCGAGACGCCCTGGTATGTGGAGGGCGTCGGCGGCATGATCATCGAGAACCAGTTGCTGATCACGCCGGATGGCCATGAGGTTATGAACAGCCTGCCATGGGGATTGGTCTCTGTCTGACACCGGCTACCGCATAGCCGGCTCTATAGTGTGTCGCTGAGGCTCTTGATCGCTTGCAGATCTTCGCGAAAACGGTCGATCTCCTCACGCTTGCGTCCCTCGTCGGGAATGCGCAGGAGGTAGGAGGGATGGACTGTGGTGTAGAGCGCACGCCCGTCATCGAGATCGACCCTGCGGCTCCGGTAGTCGCTGAGGCGTTCGGCATGGTTCATGACGGAGGTCAGCGCGGTTGCGCCCATCGCGACCACCAGTTTGGGCTGGATCAGGTCGAGTTCCAGCTTGAGCCACCAGCGACAGGCGCGGATTTCGCCCATATTCGGCTTCTGGTGGATACGGCGCTTGCCGCGTGGCTCGTATTTGAAATGCTTCACCGCATTGGTGACATAGGCATGTTTCCGATCGAGCTCGACCTCACCGGCGATCGTGTCGAACATCTTGCCGGCGGGGCCGATGAAGGGACGGCCGGCAAGATCCTCCTGGTCGCCCGGCTGCTCGCCGACGAACATCAGTTTTGCGTCGTCAGGCCCTTCGCCGAACACGGTCTGCGTCGCCTTGCAGGAGAGCGGACAGCGGGTGCAGTCGCGCGCTTCTGCTCGTGCGGCCTCCAGCGTACCGGGACGGGTGGTGTTCTCCTCGGTCTTTGGCATGGCGGCCTCGCGCACCTTCGCGTGGAAGGCCGGCGGGTCCCTCATCGCCTGTTCGGCCATGGCCCGCACTTTTTCTTCCGCGCCGGCGATCAGGCCGGGGATGAGGTCGGCTTCCGGCAGGTTCTTCCAATATTTCTTCGGCATTTCCGACTGCATCGCCTTCACCTTCAGCCGCGCCGGATTGAAGATGTTGCTGTAATAGGTGCGCCACAGTGTGTCCGCGTCATCGGTCAGTTTGGGATCGTCGGCCGGCTCCGACGTCACCGTCAGCGCGGTTCCATCCCAGGCGGCGGAGCCTTTCGGCGTGGCGATGATCCAGTCCATATCGGTGAAGCGCCGCTGGAAGAAAGGGGCCGCGCGCGCGACGATGAAATGATCCGGCTCGAACCAGGCGAAAAAACGCCGGCGGCCGATCGGGATGCCGCTCGCCTCCAGAGGGGCGGGACGGGCGATCACCTCCATGATGTCCGTCGTCGATGTGCCTGTTGTGGATGTGCTGGCGCCGATCTCCTTGAAGCGCACGAAGGCCTTCATCTTGTGACTGTCACGACGAACGGATTTTTCCATGGCATTGAGACGGACGACATCGGCATCGGAGACGATGTCGAGCAGATTGCGCTCGGCCTGCAGGCGCCAGAGCGTGCGATAGAGAAGCGTGAAACGGCCGGGATCGGAATGGCAGATCACGGTTTCCGCCAGCGTCATGAAGGCGCGGGGAACGGTGATCTCCGGCCGCGCTCCCTCTGGTTTCGCTTCTGCGTTCGGCTGCGCCGGCGGCGGATCGGCAAAGAGGTCGGTTGCGCCGTGCTTTTCCCGCCAGTCCACGGCGGCCGGCCGCGTTCCCACCATCAGAAGCCGGCGTGCGGCCTCCCGCCATTCGCCGAAATCGCCCTTCCCGTCGAGCATGACCGTTTGCCTCTCAAGGTCGAGCGGCTGCATCAGAGAAGGACCAGCTGTTCCGGTTTCGGCGCGAACATCGTGCGCAGGTCCGGCCGGTCGATCAAGCGCGACGGCGTCCAGCCTTCGGCAATGATGAAGGCCTGTACTTTTTTCAGCGAGACCTTGAGGCGGACGAGATCTTCCAGCCGCAAGGTGCGGTGCCGGCGGGCGGTGAGGATGGCGCGGACGATCTTCGTGCCGAAACCGGGTACGCGCAGAAGCATCTCGCGATCGGCCTTGTTGATGTCGACGGGAAAGCGCTGCCGGTTGGCGAGCGCCCAGGCGAGCTTCGGGTCGAGATCGAGATCGAGCATGCCATCCGGCTGGTCGCGCGTGATCTCCTCGATGCCGAAGCCGTAGAAGCGATAGAGCCAGTCGGCCTGGTAGAGCCGGTGCTCGCGCATCAAAGGCGGCTTGACGAGGGGCAGGTTGCGTGAGGCATCCGGAATGGGGCTGAAGGCGGAGTAATAGACACGGCGCAGGCCGTAGCTGCCGTAAAGCCGGGCGCTGGTGCCGAGGATGACGCTGTCGTTCGCCTGGTCGGCGCCGACGATCATCTGCGTGCTTTGACCGGCGGGCGCAAAGCGCCGTATGCGCTTGGTCTGAAGGGTCGGGTCGCGCATTTCCTCGATCTTCAGGCGGAGATCGCCCATCGACTTGCGAATGCCGGCAGGCCGTTTTTCCGGCGCATAGCGGGTCAAGCCTGCATCGGTCGGCAGTTCGATGTTGATCGACAGGCGGTCGGCATAAAGCCCGGCCTCTTCGATCAGCGCAGCGGATGCTTCGGGGATGGATTTCAGATGGATGTAGCCGCGGAAATTATGCGTGACGCGCAGCTCGCGCGCAATGCGCACCATCTCCTCCATCGTATGGTCGGACGAGCGGATGATGCCGGACGACAGGAACAGGCCTTCGATATAGTTGCGCCGATAGAATTCGAGCGTCAGCCAGACGACTTCCTCGACCGAAAAGCGTGCGCGCTCGACATTGCTGGACGACCTGTTGATGCAATACGCACAGTCGTAGATGCAGAAATTCGTCATCAGGATCTTGAGCAGGGAAATGCATCGCCCGTCGGGCGCATAGGCATGACAGATGCCGGATCCCTCCGTAGAGCCGAGGCCGCCACTGGCCGACGAATTGCGTTTCGTCGTTCCGCTGGAGGCACAGGACGCATCGTATTTGGCCGCATCCGAAAGGATGGCCAAACGCTCTTTCAGCGACTTTTTCATGATGTTCTACATATGTTCTTTTATCGTTCGCGTCAATGTTGTGTGCGTGAACGGTTTCATTTTCGACGTTGATCGTCTGCTGATGCGACAGGCCGGGTCGGAAATGATGCGGATGTTTTTGGGGAACGATCGGTGGAGCGTCTCGTTAACAGGGCGAACCCGTCGTGACATTCGCCTCCGATATCCCCGGGATGATCGGAAGCAAAATATCAAAAGACAGTAAGGAGCAGGCTTATGCCTTCCATCAAGGAATCCAAAATCCTCATTCTCGCAACGGACGGCTACGAGCGGTCTGAACTGCGCGTGCCCTATGATGACTTGCAGAAGCAGGGTGCGACCGTGAAGATCGCCTCGATCGGCAAGACCAGCATCAAGAGCTGGGACGAAAAGGATTGGGGCGACAGCATCGACGTCGATCTCGAGGCGAAGGACGTCAGGATCGAGGATTTCGATGCGCTCGTTCTGCCGGGCGGACAGATCAATCCCGACAAGCTGCGCGTCGAGGACGAGGCGCTCCGGATTGTTCGCGAATTCGTCTCGTCCGGCAAGGTCGTGGCCGCCATCTGCCATGCGCCGTGGCTGCTGGTCGAGGCCGGCGCGGTCAAGGGTCGCAAGGTTACGTCCTTCAAGTCGATCAAGACGGACGTTGTCAATGCCGGTGGCCTCTGGTCGGACGAGGCCGTGGTGACCGACAAGGGCATCATCACCTCTCGCAACCCTGGCGATCTCGATGCCTTTGTGGCGAAGATCGTCGAGGAAGTGGAAGAAGGCCGTCACGATCGCAAGGCCGCCTGAGGCCCGTATTTTTCCAGACATATCAGCCGGCTCCATCGAAAGACGGGGCCGGTTTTTTGATGACCGTCTGCAGGTGCGTTGCTGATAGGCGAGGCTCTGAAAGCATGAGACTTGCGAAGACGGGACGGGAAAGGCACAACATGGCATGATGTCCTTGTCCGATCGCCATCCCCACCGCATTCGTCGCTCGGTGCTCTGCGTACCCGCCGACAACGACCGCGCGCTCGCGAAGGTGGCGAGCCTTTCAACCGATGCAGTGATCTACGATCTGGAGGATGCCGTGCTTCCGGAGCGCAAAGCCGGTGCACGCGAAGCGCTGGTGCGTCATCTGGCACAGGCCACGCCCGGTATCGAGCGGATCGTCCGAATCAACAGCCTTGCCTCCGGTTTCGGCGAAGCGGATCTCGAAGCGCTGTCCGCCTGCCGGTTCGATGCGGTGCTGGTACCCAAGGTGGAAGGGCCGCGCGACATTCTCGACATTGCCGAAGCGATGGACGAGGGCGACGGTCTGGAAGACCTGCGGCTCTGGGCGATGATCGAGACGCCGCGGGGCGTTCTCAACGTGGCCGCGATCGCCGAGACCGGGCGAACCCGCGGCGGGCGGCTTGATTGCCTCATTCCCGGCCTCAACGATCTGCGCAAGGAAACGGGCGTTGCGGCTCTCCCAGGGCGCACCTATCTCGTGCCCTGGCTCATGCAGATCCTTCTTGCCGGGCGCGGCAGCGGGCTCGACGTTCTCGACGCCGTCTTCAACGATATCGGCGATGCCGAAGGGTTCGCACAGGAATGCGCTGCCGGCCGCGACATGGGTTTTGACGGCAAAATGCTGATCCATCCGCAGCAGATCGCACCGGCCAATGCCGCCTTCGGCCCAACGGTGCAGGATGAGGCAGAAGCGCTGGAGATCGTCGCGGCCTTCGCTCACCCCGACAATGCGGGCAGGTCGGTCATCGTTCACAAGGGAAAAATGGTCGAGGCCCTGCATCTCGAACAGGCGATCGCCTGTCTTGCAAAGGTCGAGGCCATCCGAAACAAAGGAACACAGCCATGAAGCTCTACCGTTTTCTCACCGGCCCCGACGATGCCAGCTTCTGTCACAAGGTAACGGCCGCCCTCAACAAGGGCTGGGATCTCTACGGCTCGCCGACCTACACCTTCAATGCCGATAGCCAGATCATGCAGTGCGGCCAGGCCGTGGTGAAGGATATCGAGGGCAAGGACTACGTGCCGGAGATGAAGCTGTCCGAGCAATAGAGGCGAAAGCCTCTCACAACGCTATGCGGCGGGCTCCTACCCGCCGACATGCTCCACGCTTTCCTCGATGCGCTCCATGTCGTCATCCGACAGGCCGAAATGATGGCCGATTTCGTGGATCAGCACATGGGTGATGATATCGCCCAGCGTTTCGTCGTTTTCGGCCCAGTAATCGAGGATCGGTCGGCGATAAAGCGTGATCCGGTTCGGCATCGTGCCGGTTTCCATGGTGAACCGCTCGCCGATGCCGCGACCTTCGAACAGGCCCAACAGATCGAACGGCGTTTCCAGCGCCATGTCCTCGAACACGTCGTCATCCGGAAAATCCTCGATCACAATGATGAGGTCTGTGGCCAGCAGCCGGAATTCCTCGGGAAGATGCCCATAGGCCTCCAGTGTCAGGGATTCGAACGTGCTGATGGTCGGCGCATGGCGTTCCCGCCAATCGTCGCTTTGGTCAATCCGGGCCATGGATACTCCTTGTCCTTTTTATATAGCCATTTTCCGGTTCATTTCGAGAAGCAATTCGTTTGGTAAGGCAATTGTGCATAATCTGCGGAATCTTTTCCCAACTGCGTTGACTCTTTTTTGAAGCTCTGGAATCTATAAGAACATATCAAGAACAGATAGGAGTTGACTGCCATGGCTGAAAACGCTGTGCCGCGGGAGACGGTGCTCGCCCTGCGCGATGCCATTGCCCGACTGGAACGAGACAGGCCATCCGGTTCCTGTCTTTCCAGATTGGAGACGGAGGGCGAACGGGCGGGATTTTCCGCGTCCGGACGGTCTCTCCCCATGCCGGACGTCACTGGGCAACACGGCACTGGGCAGGACGTCACCCGGCAGGCTGACGTTCTGCCGCTCGGCGTTCCCACGCTCGATCATGCCATGTCCGGCGGACTGCCGCTCAAGGGGTTGAGCGAGATCCGCGTGGCGGAAACGCGCGATGCCGGTGCCGCCACGGGGTTTACGCTGGGACTTGCCGCGCTCTGCCAGGCGCGGCGTAAGGCGCGGGGCGAGCTCGGGCCGATCCTCTGGATCTCTGAGACGATGGCCGGACAGGAGGCGGGCGAGCCTTATGGTGTCGGCCTGTCGCTTCTCGGGATCGATCTGCGTGCCGCCCTCTTCTCCCGGCCTCGCAATCTGCAGCAGGCGTTGTGGATTGCCGAGGCGGCACTCGGCTTTTCCGTGTTTTCCGCCGTCATTCTGGAGATCCGCGGAAATCCGGCGCGTCTCGGGCTTGCCGAAAGCCGGCGGCTGCAATTGCGGTCGATGGGCAGCGGCGTTCCGATCTTTCTCCTGCGGCAGGCGGGCGAGGAGGAGGCGAGCAGCGCGCACCTGCGTCTTCTCGTGCGCCCCGCGCCCGCAGCCCCGTTCATGCTGCCCGATGGCACGATGCTCACGACCGGCATCGGGCATCCCGCCTTTCACGTCATTGCCGAGAAGACACGGGCCTTTTCCCCTGTCGATGCCTACCTTGAATGGAGTTCCCATGCGCGCCGGTTCCATCCTCTCGACCCCGTCGCCGTCCCTCTTCCGGCAAACGCAGCGGATCCTGTCACTGTCCTTTCCGCATCTGTCGGCCGACCGGGTGGCGCGCCGGCGCTGGGGCGCGTCGTGGCTTTCAAGCGGGCGTCCTGATCACCCGCCGGTGGTGTTCTCCGACAAGGTCGAAAATGCCATGCGGATCGTGGCGCTCGACAGCGTGGCCGATCGCCTGCGACTGAAGCGGGGACAAGGGGTGGCCGAAGCCCGCGCCATGCATCCGCAGCTCGACGTGCTGCCGGCCGATCCCGCCGCCGATCAGACCTTTCTTTCGGCTCTCGCCGACTGGTGCGATCGCTATACGCCGCTGGTCGCCTATGCTGGTGCCGATGGTCTGGCGCTCGACATTACCGGCTGCACGCATCTGCATGGCGGGGAAAAGGCGCTGCTCGACGATGTCCTGTCGCGCCTTTTCCAGCTCGGCGTCGAGGCGCGCGGGGCGATTGCCGCATCTCCCGGCCTCGCCTGGGCTCTTGCACGATTTTCCACTGCGCGATTGTCTGACGATAGCGTGATCGAGGCGGGAGAGGAGGCCGCAGCGCTCGGCCCCCTGCCGGTGACGGCGCTTCGGCTGCCGGAGACCTTGACGGACACACTGATCCGGCTGGGGCTGACCCATGTCGCCGATCTCATGGAGGCACCTCGGGCAGCGCTCGCGCGCCGCTTCGGCCCGCTCGTCTTCCTCCGGCTCGATCAGGCGCTCGGGCATGACGATGAGCCGTTGTCGCCGCGCCGCCCGGTGGCCGAGCTTTCGGTCGAGCGCCGGCTGATCTCGCCGGTTTCAGGCGAAGACGATATTCTCGGGCTTGCGTTGCAGCTTGCCACGGGCCTCAAGACCACGCTTGAGGAGCGGGGAGAGGGCGGGCGCCAGTTCGAGCTGCTGCTCTTTCGGGTCGATGGCAAAGTGTTTCGACTGCGCGCCGGCACATCGTCCCCGTTGCGGGATCCGCAGCGCATCGCGGCGCTCTACAAGGAGCGGCTCGCCGCGGTGCATGACGATCTGGATGCCGGTTTCGGTTTCGAGATCCTGCGGCTCTGCGTCCTGAAAGTCGAGCCGATCAAATCCGTCCAGGACGATTTTTCCGGACGGCCGGACCAGAGCCGGGCGCTTGCCGACTTCACCGATCGCGTCATCGCCCGTTTCGGGGACGAGGTACTCTCCATCGCGGTTCTCGCCGCAAGCCATATCCCCGAGCGGGCGGCGAGCCTGCAGCCGGCGGGCGATGGCGTCTCTCCAGCCGGGAAAATGCTGCAGGCAGAGGAATGGCCGGTCATGCCCGTGCGACCCCTGCGCCTTCTGACCCACCCCGAACGGGTAGAAGTTCCCGCTGCCGATGTTCCCGACGGCGCGCCGGAGCGGTTCTTCTGGCGGCGCACAGCCTACAGGGTCGCCCGGGCGGAAGGGCCGGAGCGCATTGCCGCGGAGTGGTGGATCGATGGCGAGGACGCGCCGACGCGCGACTACTTCCGCATCGAGGACGAGACGGGGCGCCGTTTCTGGATGTTCCGCAACGGCCTTTTCCAGCGCGAGCGGATGCATCCGGACTGGTTCATGCACGGCATTTTCGCATGACCGGCCGCGAGCCCGGAAAAGGTCCGGTGGAGCGAGGTGGTGGGCCGCCCAAAGCCCAGCCGCCGACCTTTTTCGAGCTGGGCGCCTGTACCAATTTCTCCTTCCTGCGCGGCGCCTCGGGTGCCAAGGAGATGGTGGTCACGGCCAAGCGGATCGGTCTTAGGGGTCTTGGGATCGCCGATCGCAACACGCTGTCCGGTGTCGTCCGGGTTCATGCCGAGGCGCGCGAGGAAAAATTTCCTTTCCAGCCGGGCGCACGCCTCGTCTTTGCCGATGGTTCGCCCGACATGCTGGCCTATCCGCGCAACCGGCAGGGATGGGCACATCTCTGCCGCCTGTTGAGCGCCGGCAACCTGCGTGCTGAGCACAAGGGCACCTGCACCCTCTTCCTCTCCGATCTCCTGACATGGCAGGAACACCTGCAAGTGATCGTGATGAAGCGCTGCACCCATGAGAACGTGCATGAGAGCGTTCAGGCCGACCGACAGGGGGCCGACCGACAGGGGCCCGACCGACAGGGGAAAGCGTCGGATGGACCTCATGCAGTGCCATCCGATGCAGGCACGGACGATGGCCTTGACGGGAAGGAGGTCCGTGCCTGGAAGACGCTCGGCGATACCCTCCGGTCGCTACAGCCTCTCATGAAGAGCCGGCTCTTCCTCGGCATGACGCCGCGCTATGACGGGTTCGATGCGCAGGATTTCGCAGCTCTCGCAGTCCTTTCCGACAGTACGGGCGTGCGTCTCATCGCCACGAACGACGTGCTCTATCATTCCCCCGACAGCCGCCCGCTTGCCGATGTCATGACGGCCATTCGCGAGCATGTGACGATTGTGGAGGCAGGCTTCCGGCTGCAGGCCAATGCCGAGCGCTTCCTCAAGGCGCCGGGCGAGATGGTCCGCATCTTCCGTCGCTATCCGCAAGCGGTCGCCAATACCGAACGCTTTTTCCGGACGCTCGATTTCACGCTCGACGAGTTGAAGCATAATTATCCCGATGAAGCCAGTCCGGGCGAGACGTCGGCACAGACGCTCGAACGGCTGGTGCGGGAAGGGGCTGCGCGGCGATATCCGCACGGCGTGCCGGAGGCCGTGGAGACGAAGATCGCCTACGAGCTCGATCTGATCCATAAGAAGCAGTACGAGCCCTATTTTCTGACCGTCCACCGGCTGGTGGCCTTTGCGCGGTCGAAGGACATCCTCTGTCAGGGCCGGGGGTCCGCGGCGAACTCGTCCGTCTGCTACTGCCTGCACGTGACGGAGGTCGATCCGGTCAAGTTCACCCTTCTCTTCGATCGCTTCCTGTCGATGGACCGCGACGAGCCGCCGGATATCGACATCGATTTCGAGCATGCCCGGCGCGATGAGGTGATCAAGTTCATCTACGATACCTATACCAGGGAGCATGCCGGCATCGCGGCGGCGGCCATCAGCTATCGGGCGCGCTCGGCCGGGCGCGAGGTGGCCAAGGTGTTCGGCTTTTCCGAGGACGTGCAGACGGCGCTTGCCGCTTCCATCTGGGGCTGGTGGACGTCGTCGTTTACCGACGAACAGGCAAAGGCCGCCGGGCTCGATCTCACCGACCCGACCGTGATGCGCATGTTCACCTATGCCGGGCGGCTGATGGACATGCCGCGGCATCTCTCCCAGCATGTCGGCGGCTTCGTCATCACGAAGGACCGGCTGGACGAGGTGGTGCCGATCATGCCGACGGCCATGCCCGGCCGCTACATGATCGAGTGGAATAAGGACGATCTGGATACGCTGAAGATCCTCAAAGTCGACGTGCTGGCACTTGGCATGCTCACCTGTCTCGCCAAGGCGTTTCGCATGCTGGAGACCCATTACGGCAAGCAGATGCTGCTCTCGCAAGTCTACGACACCGAGCTCGACTATGGGAACGACGACAATCCGGTCTACGACATGATCTGCCGGGCCGATACGGTTGGGGTGTTCCAGATCGAGAGCCGGGCGCAGATGAGCATGCTGCCGCGGCTCCGACCCCGGGAATTCTACGATCTTGTCATCGAGGTCGCCATCGTGCGGCCGGGCCCGATCCAGGGCGACATGGTGCATCCCTATCTCAAGCGCCGGGAGGCCCGGCTGCGGGGCGAGGCGATCCCCTATGAAAGTCTGGACCTGAAGGCGGTGCTGCAACGGACGCTGGGCGTGCCACTTTTCCAGGAGCAGGCCATGCAGATCGCCATGACGGCCGCAGGGTTCTCGGCGGCCGAGGCCGACCAGTTGCGCCGCGCCATGGCCACCTTCCGGCGGTCGGGGCTGGTCGCGAATTTCGAGACCAAGATGATCGAGGGCATGGTCGCCAACAAATACAGCCGCGATTTCGCCGTCCGCTGCTTCAACCAGATCAAGGGCTTCGGCGAGTACGGCTTTCCCGAAAGCCATGCGGCCTCGTTCGCCCTGCTCGTCTATGCCTCCTGCTGGTTCAAGACCTTCTATCCCGACGTCTTCTGCGCGGCGCTCCTCAATGCCCAACCCATGGGTTTCTATGCCCCGGCGCAGCTGGTGCGCGACGCCCGCGAGCACGGAGTGCAGGTGCGGGCCGTCGATATCAACCGTTCCGACTGGGAAACGATTCTTGAGGACGATGTGGATGGCGGGGGACGAAGCGCCTTCGACCGGCGGGCGATCGATCCGCGGCATCGCGACATGCGGGACGTCATCCGCACGAAATATGGCGTCCGCCTCGGCTTCCGGCTGGTGAAGGGCCTGCGGGAAATCGACATGAAGCAGCTCGCTGCCGTCCGTGGCGAGGGCTATGTCTCGATCTATGATCTTTGGCTGCGATCCGGGCTGGCGCGCAGCGTGCTGGAGCGGCTGGCGGACGCGGATGCCTTTGGTTCGATCGGGCTCGATCGCCGCCGGGCGCTCTGGGCGATCAAGGCGCTCGACGAGCGTGCACCGGCCGAGCGCCTGCCGCTCTTTGCCGCAGCGGGAGAGGCGGACCTCCGGACGGACCCGGCCATGCGCCTGCCGACCATGCCGGCCGGTGAAGAGGTGGTCAACGATTACAGGGCGCTGTCCCTGTCTCTGAAGGCCCATCCTGTTTCCTTCATGCGGGAGGCCTTTGCGCGGGACGGCGTGGTGGCGAGCCGTGGGCTGTCGGGCCTGCGTCCCGGGCGACGCGTCACGGTGGCCGGCCTCGTTCTCGTGCGGCAGCGGCCGGGGTCCGCCAAGGGCGTGATCTTCATGACGCTGGAGGATGAGACGGGCGTTGCCAACATCATCGTCTGGAAAGCCGTCTTCGAGACGTTCCGCGCCGTCGTCATGGGGGCAAGGCTGGTCAAGGTCACCGGCCGCCTGCAAAGCCAGAACGGCGTCATTCACGTCGTTGCCGAGAGCATGGAGGACATGACCGAAGCTCTGGGTCTCCTGAAGGGCGAGGCCCGGCGCTTTGCCGTCAACGAACGGGCGGACGAGGTGCTGCGTGCGACCGTCGACGAGCGGCAGAAGGGCAATGCGGTGGATCAGGCCCAGCGGGAGCGCGCGCGCCGCGAGGCGCGAATCAAATCCGGCCTGATGGAGACGGCGCAGGTCATGCCGAAGGGCCGGAATTTTCACTGAGACCTATTTTTGGAGGTGCTCCGGCGAGAAAAAACGCGCGTCCACATATTTATTTTAGACGGCGCGCATATCGTCGTTCGTCTCATCCAAAGTGACCTGAGATCTCTTTCGAGACGCCCGAAATCTTTTGAAAATATTCCCGACGATAAGACGATGCGGATGTCATTTGATGAGCTGCCTGCGTCCGGGCGGGAACGCTTGCGCAAAGTGTCCGGGATCGATTTTTTGATTGCCCGCCTGTTCGCGAAGATAAGGGATCGCATCGACCTCCCGCCGTCAGTATCAGCCTATGGGCGGATATCCGGCTTCGGTTTCTCTTCCTCTATCTCTTTGGAATTGTTCTAAACTAGACCGGCTCCCCTCACGGGGTTTTTTCTTGACACGAATTATCTTGTTTGTTTACTGCTGGCCTCAGCGAGGATGCGAAAACAGGCAAGACGCCATGCTGGTTTGCAGTTGCAATTTCATCTCCGAAAAGGAGATCGAGGACACGATCACCGCCCTTCTCGATGAGGACTGTTGGCAGCTGATCGTGCCTGCGAAGGTGTATCATGCCATGGCCAAGCGTGGCCGCTGCTGTGGTTGTTTCCCCAATGTCGTCGACCTGATTATCCGGACCACCGAGCGCTATCATGCCCTGCGGCACTCGACGGATGACCAAATATTTGATTTCATGACCCGTCTCAAAAATTTCCATGAAGAAAACAGGAGAGCGGATCTTGAAAGGCGACACAAGGGTCATAGAGCGGCTTAACGAAGCCCTCTATCTCGAACTCGGAGCGGTCAACCAGTACTGGCTGCACTTCCGGCTGCTCGAGGATTGGGGCTATACGCTCCTGGCCAAGAAGGAACGGGCCGAATCCATCGAGGAAATGCATCACGCCGACAAGATTATCGCGCGCATCATCTTCCTCGACGGTCATCCCAACCTGCAGACCGTCGGTGCACTGCGCATCGGGCAGAACGTCAAGGAAGTCCTCGAAGCGGATCTCGCCGGCGAATACGACGCCCGCAGTTCCTACAAGGAATCGCGCGACATCTGTCACGCGGCCGGCGACTACGTTTCCATGAAGCTGTTCGAACAGCTGCTGATCGATGAGGAAGGCCATATCGACTTCCTCGAAACCCAGCTGCAGCTGTTCAATTCGATCGGCGCCGAGAAGTACGGCCAGCTGAACGCGACCTCCGCCGACAAGGCCGAAGTCGGCAGCGAAGACGCCTGATACAGGCTTTGATCGGATGCGGCGGTATTCTCGCCGCATCCTTTTTTCGTATCATCCAAGCCGACACGATCCAGTATCGGCCGCTATGCTGGCGCGTTCAGCCCTTGCGGGCCGTTTCCGTTGCCAGATGTGCGAAGGTGGCGACCACGGTGTCGTAGACCTCCCGCTTGAAGGACACGATGAGACCGGGAAGGTCGGTCATCGGCTTCCACGCCCATTCCTCGAATTCCGGTTCGTGCCCGCCCGGCGGCGGGTTGATGGCGATCTCGCCGTCATCGCCTTCGAAGCGGAACGCGAACCAGCGCTGGGTCTGACCGCGAAACTTGCCCTTCAGCCCGATGCCGATCAGATGGGCCGGCAGATCGTAGTTGATCCAATCGGGCGCTTCCATCAGCAGCGACACGCTGCGCATGCCCGTTTCCTCGTAAAGCTCCCGCTTTGCCGCCTCCAGCGGGTCCTCGCCCTTGTCGATGCCGCCCTGCGGCATCTGCCAGAGCTGGCCCGACCCGTCATATTCCGAATTTCCGAGCGGGATGCGGCGCCCGGCCCAGACAAGGCCGTCGCTATTCAGCACCATGATGCCGACGCAGAGCCGGTAGGGGAGGTCTTCAGCGCGAAGGGGAGGGTTCTTGCCGGTCTTGCTCATCGGGTGTCCTCAAGACGTGTGGCGGCTGTCCTGCAGCGCGCACAAGGGGGATCGGTTCAGTTTCGCTTCGTGTCCTTCACCAGCGCGGAGACGCCGACGAATTCGATGCCGCGCTTCTCTGCCTCTTCCATCCATTGCGCAATGGCCGAGACGCTTTCGTCGAAGGCAGATGCGGTACCGATCGCCGTGCCGTTGCGCCGGGCGACCCGCTCGAGATCGTCGAGCTTGCGCAGAATGGCGGTGCGGTCGAGTTGCGTATCCACCACGACGTCGCCGAACGCATAGGGCACGTCCAGCGCGTCGCCGAGCGTCGATGTCAGCGATTGTGCCGAGGTGCCGTCATCGAGGAACAGCAGCCCGCGGCGTCCGAGATCGCGCATCACGGGTTCGAGGGCGCCGGCGTCGGACAAGAAACGGCCGCCGAGGAAGTTCATGATGCCGGTATAGTTGGTAATCTTGCCGAGCGCGTCGCGCAGCTGCGCCAGGTTCTGCTTGGCGCTATCTCCCACCAGTAGGGTCTGTGGCCCGGGATTGTTCGCGGGGTAGTCGAAAGGTTCGAACGGCACCTGCAACAGGATCTCGTGACCCGTCCGCCGCGCTTCCTGCATCCAGCGCTGAAGGCTGTTGCCCGAGGCGGCGAAGGCGAGGGTGGTGGCGGGGGGAAGCGTGCGGATGGCGTTTTGCGTCCCCGTCTGGCTCATTCCCAGGCCGCCGACGACAAGTGCGATCCGCGTGCCGCGCGCGCCCGACCAAGGCCTTGCATACTGATCCATCGGCCGCAATCCATCCGGTCCGACGACCGGCAGGCGGCCCTCGGGCGCATCCTCCAGCAGGAGGTCGTTCGGCTGTGCCGCCATGCGCGGATCCTGGCCCCGCACCGGGCCGACCTCGATGATGGCGGGACCGTCCTTGCCGCGCTTGCCGGGCGAATAGGTCGTCACCACATTGCCGTCGTTAAGGAGCGTCCGGTTGACGCTCGCGCCCGACGACGATGTTTCGCGGGTCGGCTGGGCTGTCGCTTTCGCCGCGTCTTGTGTCTTGTCTTCGGGCTTTTCGCCGGCCGGCGCGACGGCGACGTCAGGCTTTGGAGGAAGAAGGCCCGTGGGCGACATCAGCGCGAGGACGGTCACGCCGGCAATGGCCGCCGCGAAGAGACCAAGCGCCGCCTGCCCCTTGCGGAGCGGCGTCTTCGTCTTTGCCGGTCGCCTGTTCTGGCCAAGCGGTGCGTTGAGATCCGTCCCCAAAGTCGTCCTGCACTGGTAGCTGGCCCATTCCCAACCGGAATATCACAGCGATGTCTTCAGCTGTGCCCTCAAGCGATTCGGCCGGGCGAGCCCGTGGTAACACAGTCATCTGCTATCGGCTTTGCCGACCTTGTTACCGGCCGAAGCTTGCGCGTCACCGACGCCTTACACGCAAAAACGCCGCCCGGGGGACCGGACGGCGTTTGAAGCGATAGCGATGGTCCCTCGACCTTTACGGTGCGAGTTCGGCCTTCTGTGGGTTGGCCGGGAAGCTCGGGTCGCTCTTCTTGCCGCGCAGCAGGTCCAGCGCATAGTTCAGCTGGATGTCGTCCTTGGGTTCCGGCGGAACGTAGGCGACGGAGCCGGAGCCCTCCTGCGTCTCGTTCTGGCCCTGGATATGGCCGCGCAGGCTGGATTCGCTGGTGTTCTCGACCTTGCCGAGAAGTTCCGGCGGCAGCGGCTGATCGACCTTGATGTCCGGCGAGATGCCCGTGCCCTGGATCGACTTGCCCGACGGCGTGTAATAAAGCGCCGTCGTCAGGCGGAGCGCACCGGCTTCGCCGAGCGGGATGATCGTCTGAACGGAGCCCTTGCCGAAGGATCGCGTGCCGAGAACGGTGGCACGCTTCAGGTCCTGCAGGGCGCCGGCGACGATTTCCGATGCCGAAGCCGAGCCGCCATTGACGAGCACGATGACCGGCTTGCCGTCCGTCAGGTCGCCCGGCGTCGCGTTGAAACGGCGGGTCTCGTCGGCGTTACGGCCGCGGGTGGAAACGACTTCGCCGCGTTCCAGGAAGGCGTCGGAGACGTTGATCGCCTGGTCGAGCAGGCCGCCCGGGTTGAGGCGCAGGTCGAGCACGTAGCCCTTCAGCTTGTCGGCCGGCACGTCCTTCTTGATCTTCTCAATTGCGTTCTTCAGGTCGTCATAGGTCTTTTCCGTGAAGGAGATGACGCGGACATAGCCTACATCGCCTTCGACGCGCGACTTGACGGCCCGTACCGCGATGACGTCGCGCACGATCGTCAGTTCGATCGGCTTGTCGGCGCCCTTGCGCAGGATGGTCAGCTTGATGGGCTTGCCGACGGCGCCGCGCATCTTGTCGACGGCTTCCTCGAGCTTGAGACCGCGAACGTCCTGGCCATCGATCTTGGAAATGAAGTCGCCGGCGAGGACACCGGCCTTGGCGGCAGGCGTGTCGTCAATCGGGCTCGTCACCTTGACCAGCTCGTCTTCCATCGTAACTTCGATGCCAAGACCGCCGAATTCACCCTTGGTCTGGGTGCGCATGTCTTCCGCGTCGGTCGCATTCATGTAGCTCGAATGCGGATCAAGGGAGGAGAGCATGCCGTTGATGGCGTTCTCGATCAGCTTGTCGTCCTGCGGCGGCGTGACGTACTGGGCGCGGACGCGCTCGAAGACATCGCCGAAAATCGACAGTTCGCGATAGGTGGACGGATTGGCCGCAACGGCCGGAACGACTGCGGAGTAGACGACGCTCATCGCCGTCGCGCCCATCAACGCCCCGACCAGAACTAGTGAAGCCCTACGAATCATTTCGACCCTTTCCGGTATCTGAGGCGGTCCACCAGGGTCGAGAATCAACCGGTTTACCGTCTTTTCTGAATTCAATGTAAAGCGTTGGTCGATCTGTTTCCAGCGCCAAAGCCGCAGCACTCGCCACTCTTTTCGCCCCCATCTGGCCAAGCGGTTCGCCCGCGACGACGAACTGGCCCGGCTGGACGGCGACCGTCTCCATCCCAGACAAAACAACAAGATAGCCGTCGCCCGGGTTGAGGATGATCATCTGTCCGTAGCTGCGGAAAGCGCCTGCGAACATGACCCATCCATCCGCCGGCGCCGTGACCAGCGCGCCGGCTTCGGTGCGCAGCATCATGCCTTGCGAGGAATGCCCGGTGCCGTCGTCTTCGCCGTAGCGGCGCAGGACGGAGCCAGCGACGGGAAAGGCGAGTTTCTTCTGCAACTCGGAAAATTCATATGCGGGGGCAATGCGGTTTTTGTCGGGCACCGCGTTGCGTGCCAGCGCGCGCGCGGCCTCGCGTTCGGACTCCGACAAGCGCGCACGGGCTTCCTCCTCCGCGCGTGCAGCCTCGGCGGCAGCCCTCACGGAGCCGATCTCGGTCTCGAGCGAGCCGATCAGGCCTTGCAAGCTCGTTGCCTGCGAGGCCAGCTGTTCGGCCTTGCGCCGTTCCGCAGCAAGCTCGGTGGCGTTGCGGTCTTTCAGCTTTTCCTTCTCGGCCACCAGCATGTTCATCCGCCGCTCTTCCTCGAGCCGTGCGGTCATGTCGTTGCCGAGTGCCTGCTTCTGATTGACGATCTCGGTGCGCAGGCCTGCCAGCGCCTGGAGGTCGGCGGCAAGGTTTTCCGTCTCGTGGCGGATGCCGGGCACGACGGCACCGAGCAGGATGGCGCTGCGAACGGAGCCGAGCGCATCTTCCGGCGTGACGAGCAGGGCAGGCGGCGGGTTTCGCCCCATGCGCTGGAGGGCGGCGAGAACTTCCGCCAGCACGCCGCGTCGCGCCTTCAGCGACTGGTGCACTGTGTCCTCGCGAACGCGCAGATCGGTCAGCTTCGTCTCGCCATCGGCGATCTGCTGTTCGAGCGCCTGACGCTTGCCGGCGGAATCAACCAAAGCCTGTCGCAGGGATTCATTGGTCTTTTCTATGTCGGCGATCTCGGACTGAAGCGCCAGCGCGCGCTCCTGCGAGACTCCAATCGTCTTCGACAAGGCTTCGAGTTCGATGCGGGTGTTGTTGCGCCGCTGGGAGAGCGCGGCAGCGGGATCTTCCGGTGCGGCAGCCGCAGCGGGGCGATCGCCACGCTCGGCTTCCTGCGCGTGAGCAGGCATACCGAGGGGGGCTGAGGCGGCGAGAATCGTGGACATCAGGAGAATGTGACGGAAGCTGCGGCCATGCCGCATCGTCCGGTCGCCCGCCCCGGCTTTCCCGCGTCTGGTCTGCCCCCTTTTGGTCATCCCGCCATCTGCCGTCGTCCGCCTTGCCCGAAGCTTGCTAGTGAAGTTAAGGCTCAAGCCTTTTGTCACAATTGCGGCAGGCGCGTGGCCTGTCTGCCTGATGACGCAAGGTTGATGGTGCCTGCGAGAGATCAGACGCGATGATAGGGATGGCCGGAGAGAATGGTCACAGTGCGGTAGAGCTGCTCGGCAATCAGGATGCGCACGAGCTGGTGCGGCCATGTCATACGGCCGAGGCAGATCACGGCGTCCGCGCGGGCGTGCAGGTCGGGGTCGAGGCCATCGGCGCCGCCGATCGCGATGGTCATGTCGCGTTTGCCTTGGTCGCGAAAGCCGCCGATGAGGTTGGCGAAATCGGGTGAGTCCAGGTGTTTGCCGCGTTCGTCCAAGAGGATGAGAAGACCCGCGTCGGGGAGCGACTTCAGAAGCTGAGCTCCCTCTTCGCGCTTGCGGGTGTCGCTGGACGAGGCGCGGCTTTCGGCGATTTCCGTCATCCGCCCGGCCTCAAGGCCGATAGCGGGGCCAGCCTTGGCGAAGCGGTCGAGATAACGCGCCGCAAGATCCTTCTCCGGGCCGGCTTTCAGGCGCCCGACAGCAAAAAGTCCGATTTTCAACCCTCTGGCCTCCGGCGCAGCTGTGATTTCGACCGACGTCGTCCGTCGCATTCGGCCGAACGATCCGCAGCGACGATGCGTCCTGCAAGCCGCGCGAGGTACAGCCTTCGACGAACCCTGGGGAGGTGTCGCCGAACGCCTGATATCAAAGGGTCAGTGGCGCGTGCCGTCATCCATCTCGGGGGCCGCCCACATCCGCTCGATATTGTAGAATTCGCGGATTTCAGGACGGAACACATGGATGATGATATCGCCGGCGTCGATCAGCACCCAGTCTGCCGTCTCGAGGCCTTCGACCCGGGGAGAGCCCAGGCCTTCGTCCTTCAGGTCGGACATCAGGTGGTCGGAGATCGCTGCAACATGGCGGCTCGATCGCCCGGAAACCACAACCATGTAGTCGCCCAGCGCCGATTTCCCGGCAATGTTGATCGTGACAATATCTTCTGCCTTTGAGTCCTCGAGGCTTGCGAGAACCAGTTGAAGCGCCCGGTCGGCGGCATCGTCGCCACGTTCCGTGCTTTTCGGGAAGATGCGGGTGACATTTCCCTTGGCGTGTACTGTTGTCAGAGTTTTTCCTTTCCCAATGACCAGAACATGCACGTCTGACACGTCTCGTGTCAGGGCAACCGCTTGTCGAACAGTCGCCTGTATAAATGTAGTCATCAAAGCCTTAAGGTTTCAAGACGCCGCCAAAAAGATCGTCAGCCTCGCACAGGCTTGCCCGCCCGCAGCGCCGTGGAACTTAAACGCGAGCGCGGACCGTGGAGGAACGTCCAGGCCGGTGCGGGTCTACGCGCGAGAAGAGCGGCATCCTCCTCGTCCACACGGGCATAGTCGAAGGTCTGCGCCATCTTCGAGGAGAGATAGGCAAGCGTGGCGCCCGGGCGATCGACGATGGCGATGGGCACGCTGCGGGCGATCTCCTGCCAGCGCTGCCAGCGGTCGAACGTTTTCAGGTTGTCGGCACCCATGACCCAGACGAAATGAATGGCCGGGTTGCGCGCGCGGATCTTTTCCAGTGTGCGCGCCGTGTAGCTCTGCCCGAGCGATTGCTCGAAGGCGGTCACCTTGATGCGCGGGTTTTCCGTGATCGCCTCGCTGAGCGCGATGCGATCGGCAAGCGGCGCCAGTTCGCGCCGGCTCTTCAGGGGGTTGCCCGGCGTCACCATCCACCAGAGCTGGTCGAGCCGCAGGCGGCGCAGGGCGATGTCGGCCACCAGCACATGCCCGTCATGCGGCGGATTGAACGAGCCGCCGAACAGGCCGACCGTCATGCCCGGCTCGACATGCGGCATCCGGAGATAGCGGTCGGCGACGGCTTCGTTTCGCGTCACCTAGGGCCGAACCTGGCCGGTGCCGTGCACGCGATACTGGAAGGAGGTCAGCTGCTCGACGCCCACAGGCCCGCGCGCATGCATCTTGCCGGTGGAGATGCCGATCTCGCCGCCCATGCCGAACTCGCCGCCATCGGCAAACTGCGTCGAGGCATTGTGCAGGAGAATGGCGCTATCGATCTCGGTGAAGAAGCGGCCAACGACGTCGGGATCCTCGGCGATGACGGCCTCTGTATGGGAGGACGACCAGAGACCGATATGCTCGATCGCCCCGGAAATGCCGTCGACCATCCGCACGGCGATGATTGCGTCGAGATATTCGGTCGCCCAGTCCTCTTCCGTGGCAGCGATGAGGCCGGGGACGATGGCACGAACCGTTTCGTCGCCGCGCACCTCGCATCCGGCGGCCTTCAAGGCTGCAATCAATGGCTCGACGAAGCGCCCCGCGCCGGCCTTGTCGATCAGCAGCGTTTCCGCCGAGCCGCAAACGCCGGTGCGGCGCATCTTGGCGTTGACGATGATGGCGCGCGCCATGTCCAGATCGGCCGAGGCATCGACATAGACATGGCAGAGGCCTTCGAGATGCGCAAACACGGGCACGCGGGCCTCGTTCTGCACCCGAGCAACAAGGCTCTTGCCGCCGCGGGGCACGATGACGTCGATCGTGCCGTTCAGGCCGGTCAGCATGGCGCCCACGGCGGCGCGATCGGCAACCGGAACCATCTGGATGGCATGTTCGGGAAGGCCGGTTTCGGCCAGGCCTTCGAGCAGGCAGGCATGGATCGCCTGCGAGGAATGGAGACTGTCGGAACCGCCGCGCAGGATTACCGGATTGCCGGCCTTGAGGCACAGCGCACCGGCATCCGCCGTCACGTTCGGCCGGCTTTCGTAGATGACGCCGATGACGCCGAGTGGCGTGCGAACGCGCTGGATGCGCAGGCCGTTCGGCCGGTCCCATTCGGCGATGACGTCGCCGACCGGATCCGGCAAAGCGGCGATATCGCGAATGGCGCTCGCCATGTCCGCAATCCGCGCTTCGCTGAGCGTCAGCCGGTCGATGAACGAGGCGGCAACGCCGGTTTCCCGGGCATTTTCCAAATCCATCACGTTGGCGGCAAGGATCTCGGCGGTCCGCTTCAGGATCGCATCGGCCATGGCCAGGAGGGCCGCGGTCTTCTGTTCCGGCGACGCCGTGGCGAGCGGACGGGCCGACGCCTTCGCCTGCCGGCCGATGGTCGCCATCAGGTCCTGAATTTCGCGCTTGCGGGGATCGTCAAGCATGGATGTCCCTCCTCTCCGTATCCTCAGTCATGGGCTGCTGCGTCGCACCGGTCATGACCAGATCGTCGCGGTGCACCATGGCGGCGCGCCCGGCATAGCCGAGAATCGCGGCGATCTCTCCCGATTTTCGTCCCACGATCTGCCGCGTTTCGTCAGCATCGTAGCCGGCAAGGCCACGGGCGATCTCGCGCCCGTTCGCACTCAGGATGGCGATCGTATCGCCACGGCTGAAGGAGCCGGTGACGTCGCGCACGCCGGCCGGCAGCAGGCTCTTGCCGGAGCGCAGCGCGGTTTCTGCCCCCGCATCGATGGTGAGGCTGCCGGAGGGGAGCAATTGCCCGGCAATCCAGGTCTTGCGCGCGGTCACCGGCGTGGTGGAGGGCGCAAACCACGAGGAGCGGGCGCCGTCGCCGAGCGCGCTCAAGGGGTGATCGACCTTGCCGGAGGCGATGATCATGGCGCAACCGGCGCCCGTCGCCATCTTGCCGGCGTCGATCTTGGTGCGCATGCCGCCACGCGACAGTTCCGATGCGGCCCCGCCGGCCATCGCCTCGATCTCGGGCGTGATGGACGGGATCGTCTCAAGGAATTGGGCCTGCGGATCGAGATGCGGCGGCGCCGTGTAGAGGCCGTCGATATCGGAGAGGAGAATCAGGAGATCGGCACCGATCATGGTTGCCACGCGCGCGGCTAGCCGGTCATTGTCGCCATAGCGGATCTCGCTGGTCGCGACCGTGTCGTTCTCGTTGATGATGGGGATCGCGCCCATCTTCAGAAGCTGCGTCATCGTCGCGCGCGCATTAAGGTAGCGGCGCCGCTCTTCCGTATCGCCGAGCGTCAGCAGCACCTGTCCGGCAATGATGGCATCCTGCGACAGGCTTTCCGACCAGGCACGTGCCAGCGCGATCTGCCCGACGGCCGCCGCCGCCTGGCTCTCCTCCAGCTTCAGGGCGCCGCCCGGCAGCTTCAGCACGGAGCGGCCGAGCGCAATGGCGCCGGAGGAGACCACGAGGACATCGACGCCCTTTGCCTTCAGGGCGGCGATATCGGCGCAGATGGCATGAAGCCATGCCGTCTTCAGCCCGCTTGCGCGATCGACCAGCAGGGCCGATCCGATCTTGATGACGATCCGGCGATAGGTCGAAAGCGGTTTGCGGGCTGAGCGCATCAGTCGTCGCTCCCCGCCGTCTGGGCCGTGACGATGATATCGCGCAGGGCGCGCAGCGTCTCCGTCATGCCGGTGCCGACGATGGCCGAGAGCAGGAAGGGCGTCTTGCCCGAGGCCTTCGCAAGAGCTTTCTGCTTCTTCTTCAGCTCGGTGGGGTCGAGCGTATCGACCTGCGACAGCGCCACGATCTCCACCTTGTCCGTCAGTTCGCCGCCATAGGCCTGCAGCTCGTGCTTCACGGTCTTGTAGGCCTTGGCCACATCCTCTTCCTGTCCGGAGACGAGGTGGAGGAGGACGCGCGTGCGCTCGACATGGCCGAGGAAACGGTCGCCGAGGCCGACGCCTTCATGCGCGCCTTCGATCAGGCCGGGAATGTCCGCCAGAATGAATTCGCGTCCATCGATGGTGGCGACGCCGAGGTTCGGGTGCAGCGTCGTGAAGGGATAGTTCGCGATCTTCGGCCGTGCCCGCGTGCAGGTGGCGAGGAATGTGGACTTGCCGGCGTTCGGCAGCCCCACGAGCCCGGCATCGGCGATGAGCTTCAGCCGCAGCCAGATGGTCTTTTCCTCGCCCTCGAGGCCCGGATTGGCCCAGCTCGGGGCCTGGTTGGTCGCTGACTTGAAATGCGCATTGCCGAAGCCGCCATTGCCGCCGGCTGCGATGCGGAAGCGCTGGCCCTCGCTGATCATGTCGATGATCAGGGTTTCGCCATCGTCTTCGAGGATCTGGGTGCCGACCGGCACCTTCAGCGTCACGTGATCGCCGCCTGCCCCGGTGCGGTTGCGGCCCATGCCGTGGACACCCGTGCCGGCCTTGAAATGCTGCTGGAAGCGGAAGTCGATCAGGGTGTTCAGGCCGTTGACGGCCTCCACCCAGACATCGCCACCGCGCCCGCCATCGCCGCCGTCCGGCCCGCCGAACTCGATGAACTTCTCGCGCCGGAAGGATACCGCGCCGGCACCCCCGTCGCCGGAGCGGATATAGACCTTGGCCTCATCAAGAAATTTCATCGTCGTGCCGTTCGTGGTTACTGCCGGAAATGCCGCCATCGATATAGGCGTGGCCCGGACAGGTCAAAGAAATCCTTCATGCGGGCGGCCCCAGCTTTGACGCCGGAGCCGCCCGCAATGTCATTCTGTGGCGGGCGCAAAAGCATCCCGCGTCAGCCGCGTCTCGATCCGGTTCACTGTCGCGCTGCGTGCCGGGACATAGACATCCGCAATGCCCGAGATCGCGAAGCCGAGCTTTGCCTGGACCTTCAGCGAGGCCGTGTTGTCGGCAAAGACGCCGGATAGCACGGTGCTGTCCGGGCGCTGCCGGAAGAACGCCGCGACGAGGGCCCATGCGGCTTCGCTCATGATGCCGCGGCCCCAGGCCTGGCGGTTCAGCCAATAGCCGAGGTGCCAGCCGTTCCGCAGCTTCTCGATCGAGACCACGCCGATATGTGCATCGTCCTTCTCGGTGATGGCCGCGTTCCATGCAGTGCCAGCATTCGCTTCCGTCTCCAGCCACTCCCGTGCGTCGCCCAGATGATAGGGCTGCGGCACGCGCAGGAGCATGCGGGCGACGCCGAAGTCGCAGAGCGAGGCGGTGATGGCCTCCGCATCGGAAAGAGCATGAGGCCGCAAGGTCAGCCGCGGCGTCCGGATGACCGGGCAGGGCGGCAAGCTTCCGGACGCTTGGCTCTTGCAATCCGGGCTCTTGGCGCCAGACATCTCAGGCTTGCGCCGTGCCGGCATTTCCAAGTCGAGCGTCATCGTCCGCCTCCCCAGCTTCTGAGCGAGATCCAGGTCTTGCGGTCCAGTCGGAACCACTCGACCGGCACCATGCCGCCGAGCGCAAGGCTGCCGACCATGCCGCCGCCCTGATACTGGAAGCCGCACTTCTGGATGACCCGCCGCGAGGCGACGTTCATCACCCGGCAGCGGGCATCCAGCTGCGCGATCTCGCGCGTGCGGAACGCCATGTCGATCAGGGCCTGGGCGGCTTCCGTCGCATAGCCCTTGTTCCAGTGCGGTTCGCCCAGCCAGTAGCCGAGTTCGGCCGTACGCCCGTCCTCATGCGGCTCGACGCCGCAGCACCCGAGAAAGGCGCCCGTGTCCGCTTTGGTGATGGCATAGACGCACTTGCCAATCGTGCCGGCATTCGTACGTCGCACGAAATCCGCGGCATCCGCCACCGTGTAGGGATGCGGCATGCGCGAAACCATGGTGGCGATGTTGGCGTTGTTGGCAAGATGGGCAAGGGCGTCGATATCGTCTTCATGGGGCGCGCGCAGCACGAGCCTCGGTGACAATAATATCGGGCAATCGGTCCTTGACCGTTGCGGCCTCAGCCGCTCTTCGGGAGACCTCGGCCGGTCTTCCCGTAACAATTCGCTCTGCATGTCTCGTCCTCCAGACGTGAAAAAGGGGAGTTGGGTCTTGCCCCATCTCCCCTTTGTCGTGGTCTGAACCTGAAACGGCCAGCCGGGTCGATGAGACGCCGGCTGTTTTAGAGCGCTACCGGCTTATTCCGCTGCTTCTGCTTTCGGCATCACCGAGACGTACACGCGGCCATTGGCCTTCGTGCGGAAGTCAACGTTGCCTGTCGTCAGCGAGAAAATGGTGTGGTCCTTGCCGAGGCCGACATTGGCGCCCGGATGCCACTTCGTCCCGCGCTGGCGCAGGATGATATTGCCTGGAATGACGGCTTCGCCGCCGAACTTCTTCACGCCAAGGCGCTTGGATTCCGAATCGCGACCGTTACGCGACGAACCGCCAGCTTTTTTGTGTGCCATGGGTCTTCTCCTTTAAACCTTCGATCGATCTTACTTGGCGCCTGCGATGTCCAGGATACGGACAGTCGTCTGGTGCTGGCGATGGCCGCGCGTGCGCTTGGAGTTCTGGCGACGGCGCTTCTTGAAGGCGATGACCTTCTTGGCACGACCATGGCTGACAACTTCCGCGCTGACGATAGCGCCTTCGACGAAGGGAAGGCCGATCGTGGCGTCGGCGCCAACGCCGACCATCAGGATCTCGGTGAATTCGATCTTGTCGCCCTCGGCGCCATCCAGTTTTTCGATGGTGATGACGTCGTTTGCGGCTACGCGGTACTGCTTACCGCCGGTCTTGATGACTGCGAACATGTCTTGTCCTTGTCTGTTCGGTCCGGCTCTGCCTCTTCGAGAGAAGAGAACGGCCGTCTTTTTATCAGTCGGAATGGCCAAGGGAAGGTTCTCCCCGGCCGACGAAACGAATACCCTTTCGGACATCCTGCCTGACGCGGCACCGCAACCCCATGACGGAGTTCGCACCACTTCAGACGCGCCCGTTACGTGAACTTTAGAAAACTGTCAAGGTAAAACCCCTGAAATCCCTCAAATTGAAGCCTTTCCCCCTCTTGCCATCCCCCCGAACTGCCGCTATGAACCGCCTCGCGCTCCAAAGCGCCTTCTGACCCCGCGGAGAGGTGGCAGAGTGGTCGAATGCACCGCACTCGAAATGCGGCATGCCTGCAAGGGCATCGTGGGTTCAAATCCCACCCTCTCCGCCATCCCCTAGCAAAATCAATGGGTTACGCGAGAATATTTCTTCTTGCCATAACCTTGAACATCAGCAATCCGTAGTATCGAACCCCGATTAGTCATCCTTAAACGCCAAAAAGCCGCGACTGAGGTGGAATCGAACCCCGGTCGCGGCTTTTCTGGCTTCCACAAGCTGACCATCTGCTGCCGCGCTTCGCTTGGCCTTCCCGCCCGCCCCTAGAGCCGCTGGATGATCTGGGGGGCTCTGCCTGGGTGACTGGCCTCGCTCATTCAGGGCCTCTGTATGACCCCCCATGAGGCTTAAAATCGCCCTATGACAATTAAGAATCGGTTTTTTAGATCAATTTCATTCAAGAAAAACTTTCATTTTGCAGATGCGCGCAGAATGGACCCCCGCCGGTCCCCAGCCAACATGTTGACTTGCAACACTTTTCGACCCCCCGCCCATTTCGAGGCCTCCTGAGTGACCTTTCCCTAATAGACAGCATGAGCGACACCTAATGGAACGCCTCTGACTTCGGGTCGCCCTAATGGAGATACCAGCAATGCACGGGCCTCCATTAGCCATCCATGAAACGCAAAAGCCGCGAAAAAGACAGAAATCTATCCTCATCGCGGCTTTCGTGAATCCTAAAGCCTCATATTCAACAACAGCCAACACAGCGACTAGTCTAGGGTATGCTGTGTGAGCGCTTAGTTAAGTCGAGCCTTCTGTGCGGCGCGCCGGGCGTTGCGGATTTTGGCCTTAGCGGACTCCTCCGCCAATCTGATTTCGAGATTCATCTGCTTATTTAGCTTAGCTAGCTCGGCCTTCTTCGAAATACACCACTCCAGACTATATTTCTCAAGGCTTTTATATGGCTTGATACCCTTCTCTTCCGCTCGTTTCGGCCTTTCAGGTACAGCACCTGTATCCTGATCTAATGCTTTGCTGTTATTTTTGATCCTATGCACAACAACCTCAGCTACAGCATCGACCAAAGCGTCAAGTTGCCACTGTTCCATATCATTCATCTTAATTCTCCTTCTGTGAAATTAACGTCTTGCTCCAACCCTGGGCTATGCATCCAGCCTAGGGGTCTTACTTCAATTGAGGGCGGGCAGCAGCCAAGCGCAGCGCGGCAGCAGATAGTCATCGGAATGAAGCCCAGAGACATAGGAATGTCTTCCCGCCGATCCCAGGCTTTAAGTCGAGGCATAAACCGACCCTCCCCGGCCCAGAGCGGGCCAGAGCGAGTCACACAGCGATGTTGAGGGACGTGCGGGAAGTCCGCGCCCTAGGGCGTCCAGAGACTTCCGTGTGCATGTGTGGCGTTAGGCGATGATAAGCGAACCATCGCGGAGCCGGGTGCCTTCGAATAGGCGCTCCATGAAGCTCACCGGATCAAGTTGACCATCAGCAGCTACGTTCAAGCTCTCATCATAGGCCAGATCGGTCCATTCCTGGTTTTCAAGCGCCATTGCCGCAAGTTTAGCCCACTGCCTTGCGTCCGTCTGCGGACGTGGCGGGATATCTTCTATATTGAGCGCTGTCACTGGCGTTGCAGTAAGCTTCCCCGACGCCTTGGGCTCGTCCTTACGCCGGGCCGCTTCGTTCTTCACGATGTGATATGCCTGCTCCGTAAGAGCCTTCACAATTTCATTACTCATTTCAAATCTCCTTCTGTTTGTGGGCTCCGGCTTCTCTCTCAATCTCAACTCTCACCAGTTATAGATAACTGGTTGAGAGTGAGATTTGAGAGCGTCGGAAATGCGCAGGTTTTCTCAATCTCAATCTCAATTCTCAGTGAGAGGCTTTTGAGAGAGCTTGAGACGATAGGCATTTTTGACATCATCAATCTCTAGCTCTCCATCCTTCACCAAGGCATCCCGGATACGGCCCCAGTTATTGCCAGCAGCCTTCCCGGCATTCGTAGCCTTAAAGCGAGTATCCGCCTCGATTACCCCAGACAGCCACCACCATCCGCTTTCATCATCCCCGCCGCTCGAAAAGGCTGCATTGACTACGGACAGGTGAAAAGCTTGCCGACGTGCGCGCCGCTGCCTCTCTCGCTCGCTCTCTCGCTTCTCTCTCACTTCGCTATCAGGCTCAGGCATATCCACCGGAATGAGCACCGGGGCCGTAGTCCATTCGCCATCTTGATCCTTGCCGAGCATCACGCTTTCGAATTCGTAGGCCAGAAGATCGCCCTCCTTGCCGTCATTTGCGCCGGTGTTTTCAAAGACAACTGACTTACCGCGCTTCGCAACCGAGAAAGACACGTCAACAGCGCCGTCAAGGTCGATTGCACCTTTTGCCCGTGTCCCGGCGTGGGTCGTGTGATGGATCACCGAAACATGCATATCGGGGACCTTCTCTTGGATCACGTCCACGCTGTTGATTAGCTTGCCCATGTCCTTCGCTGCATTTTGGTCGCCGCCGCCAAAGACGCGGGTCAAGGTATCCAGCACTAGCAATCCGCAGTCCATGCCCATCTGTTCTTCAGCGTCGCAGATCAGTTCGGCAAGATCGTATGCGTGGGACAGGTCTTTAGTGAGGTCCATATATCCCGATACCACCAGCACCGGCAGGGTGCCCGTATGAGCATGTTTCTTGCGCCAAGCCTTAATGCGCCGCCGAGTGAGTGAAGCGCGCTCAGCGGCCACATAGATGACCATGCGCGGTGTCTTCACCTTGTATCCGTGCCAGTCCCATCCCGCCGCCAGATGACATGCAATGTCCGTCGCAACCATGGATTTACCGGTGCCTGGAAGACCGACGATGTAAGAGAACTCGCATTCGGCGAAGACATCGCGCACCACCCATTCCTTAAAATTGTCTTCGTCGCCGATGTCGTGCGCCCAGACCATGTTCCAGCTTGTCTTCGCCTCCTGTTCCTCACTAAAAACGGACATGGCCTCAAGCCGCGATGCCGCGAGCCGCGATACGCGTATCGATCCACGCCTCCACTTCAGCACGCACCCAAGCCAGACGTTTTACACCAATCGAAAGCGGAGCCGGGAACTGATTTTCCGCCGCCATCTGGCGCACTAGCGTCTTGGAAAGCGTAGTGGCAGCGGCAACGTCGTTAAAGCTCATCAGGCGCGGCGAATTAGTCTCAGTGTTCATGTTGTCTCCTTCTCGTGGGTGCACGCCACCGCACGCGCCGAAAGCGGCACGGGGTCATGCTGTATTTGTTGGGAGAAGGGCTCAAAACCCCCTCAGACGGCCTTTAGCCACCGCCAATCCTTTCATCAAGCAAACTACGCCCATTTTTCTCTCCGAGCATATCGGTCAGACCCCTGGGCGCAGAAAACGCGCCTTGCTGGAACGGCGAACCGGGCGAGGCAAAGCTCCACTATGGATAGCGGGCAGCAGCCAAGCGAAGCGCGGCAGAAGATGGTCGAGGGTTATAAATCGAACTGAGCAACGGAGGTCTTGCCGCCATAGACACAGGCTAACGCGGCTCTTTGAAGACGCTGGAAACTCTATTCGACGTGAAAATGTATCCCCAGAGGCTGCGTTTGAAGACAGAAAAAGACCAAAAAGGAGGATAAATGGCTAAGCCAAAGACTGCCCGTTTCGGGAAATTCGTCGTTATGCTTGGGACTCGCGTAACAACCCCGGTCTATAGCGCCCCGTGCGGCTTCAATTCCAAGAGCCTTGCTCTGTCCAAGGACCTCAGCGAAATCGTTGTCCCAGACTGCGATGATCCGGATACGGCGTCCTGGGTTGGTCGCCATGTTACAAGCATGTCCGATGCCGTTACGGGTGTCGCACGAGTTTCTGGAGTGTCAATCGAGTTGCATTATGCTCGCTCAAGATAGGGCATCAGCTTGAATATATCCTGATCTTTCACCGGACCAATAATCCTGGCGGATTTTGTATCAAGTGACCTGATCAGGACAATATCGTAGCTGGAGGAAACGACAGCTTTAATGTCAGATACAATCTGACTAAGATTTGCGTCCGTTTCAAAAACTATGAATGCTGTCGTTTCCCGCCACCAATTCGTAGAAATATTATTGATTGCTGTATTTAGCGCTGCCCATCTATCATCATAGGACTTGCCGGAAATCGTACGTGAGTCCAATGTGAACGATAGCCAATAGGTGGTCATAGCTCTCTCCCAGTTGCATCATATGCTAAACACAATCCGATTTGATTGACTAGGGAAAACATTGATCAATAGGACTTTTGAGACACTCTCTAAAGATGCATGACGCTCGCGTGGAACTGCCCTTTGCAGACGATATGCATTCGTTTCGTCTGGGGGAGTTGATCGAACTCAAGGAAAAATCCGACGCAGGGACTACCGTTCGCCCATGGTTAGAGCGGGAAGCCCCAAGCCCGTTAGGGCTTGCCAGAGCTATCCATGGCGCAGAATTTTGCCCAGTCAGTCATCAAGACAAGCCGCTTTGCCAGACCATCAGACCGGCGATATGCTGCCTCGGTCTTGTCCTTTAAAACGTGCGCAAGTGCTGTTTCAATAACATCGCGAGGATGGTGGGTGTCATCACCAGCCCAATCTCGGAAGCTCGACCGCAATCCGTGTAAGGTTTCCGTCCCGCCTGAAGCAGACCGAAGCGCCTTGGTCATTGCTGTTTCGGATATAGGTTTCCCTTCGCTCTCGCCCTCAAAGACGAGTTCGCTAGTTGCCTTAAGTCTCCGCCCCCTCAGTATGTCAACTGCCTCCTGTGACAAAGGAACACGATGCTCTCGACCAGCCTTCATGCGCTCTGCCGGGATGATCCAAAGGGCCTTCTCAATATCGACCTCGCCCCATGTCATGTGACGAACCTCACCACATCTAGCGGCGGTTAAGCACGTGAACTCCACCGCCCTAGCTGAGACGCCCACAGCGCCCCTTAGACGGGATAACACGGCGGGAAGCTCTTTGTATTCGATGGCCTCGTGATGGCCGCGACTGAGCTTCTGTCGGGCTGGCAACAGGTCTTTAAGTCCCGATTTCCAATCAGCAGGATTGTCCCCGATGAAAAGGCCACGAGCCTTAGCGTGGTCAATCACGGCTGCTATCCGCATCCGGGTTCTGTCGGCAGTTTCGGGTTTAGTTTCCCAAATCGGCTTCAGGGTCTCTACGACATCGTCACGACTGATGTTTGCAATTGGCAGGTGGTGTAGCGGCGCGGCGTAGACATCTAGCGTCATCTGCCACTGGGCCTTGTGTTTTTCATTACGGGAATTGGCAGTTTTGACTTTGATTGTATCCAGCATGACATCCGCAAACGTGACACGCTTATCTAAATCCTCGCCACGAGCCAGCCGCTCTCTAATTGCCTCGGCCTTTTCACGAGCTAGCGCCAAGGATACAGGTGCGGTGCCTTGACCGTAGCCTCCCAAACCAAGCTCAGTTCGTTTTCCATTGCGCTTGTAAATGAAGAACCATTGCTTTGATCCACCAGCCCGAACTCGCAGGTATAGGCCGTCACCATCAGAGTGAATGCCCGCTACATCAAGCCTTTTGATTTTGGCTTCTGAGAGTTTATATCTTGCCATTACGTATGCCCGTTGCCATAGTCTCTGTATGAAAAATACGGAAAATACGCGCGAATGCAAGCGAACTGATACGTAAATTCAATAGCTTACGCGAAAGAGCGGACACCCTCTCCGCCATTGTCTGATGATTTAGTCGCGAATTATTGCGATCTTCAGCACATCTACGCATCCGCTTTTGTCGGTTGACAGAGACGGATCTCGGGCTGATCCATCAGCATACATTTCCTATGGGAGAAATCGCTGGTCCGAAGCGGTCGTTGTTGTGCGAATCACGCGCCAGATCGTCCGGCAATACAATGATTGCCATGCGCCTTCGCCATGCGGGGCTGTATCGACAGCGCCGTCTTACTCCGCCGCAGCCTGGCCGTGGCCGAAGCGTTTCTCGATGTACTCGCCGACCAGGGTTTCGAAATCGCCGGCGATGTTGGTGCCGCGGATTGTGAGGGCTTTTTTGCCGTCGATGTAGACGGGGGCGGCCGGGAGTTCGCCGGTTCCGGGGAGGGAGATGCCGATGTCGGCGTGCTTGCTTTCGCCGGGGCCGTTGACGATGCAGCCCATGACGGCGACCTTCAGGCCCTCGACGCCCGGATATTTCTCGCGCCAGACCGGCATGTTGCGGCGGATATCGTCCTCAATCTTCTGCGCCAGTTCCTGAAACACCGTGGAGGTGGTGCGCCCGCAGCCCGGACAGGCGGCAACGACGGGGATGAACTGGCGGAAGCCCATGACTTGCAGCAGCTCCTGCGCCACCTGCACCTCGCGGGTGCGATCGCCGCCCGGCTCCGGTGTCAGCGAAATGCGGATGGTGTCGCCGATGCCCTGCTGCATGAGAATGCCCAGCGAGGCAGACGAGGCGACGATGCCCTTGGAGCCCATGCCGGCTTCCGTCAGGCCGAGATGGAGCGCGTGGTTGGTGCGAACCGAGAGCATGGCGTAGGTCGGGATGAGATCCTGAACGTTGGAAACCTTGGCCGACAGGATGATGCGGCTGCGGGGCAGGCCGATCTCCTCGGCAAGCTCCGCCGAGATCAGTGCCGACTGGACGATGGTTTCGCGCATCACCTGCTGCGCGGTAAGCGGAAAGCCCTTTTCCTGGTTCTCGTTCATCAGGCGGGTCAGGAGTTCCTGGTCGAGGGAGCCCCAGTTCACGCCGATGCGCACCGGCTTGTCGTATTGGATGGCCCGCTCGATGATCGCGCCGAACTGCCGGTCCTTCTTTTCCTTGAAGCCGACATTGCCGGGGTTGATCCGGTACTTGGCCAGCGCCTCCGCGCAGGCCGGGTGATCGGCGAGCAGCTTGTGGCCGATATAATGGAAGTCGCCGATCAGGGGCACGTCGAGGCCGAGGCGCTCCAGCCGCTCGCGGATGCGCGGCACTGCCGCCGCACTCTCGTCGCGATCGACCGTGATGCGCACGAGTTCGGAGCCGGCACGGTGGAGGGCTGCGACCTGCGCCACCGTCGCATCCACGTCGGCCGTATCGGTGTTGGTCATCGACTGCACGACGACGGGCGCGCCGCCACCGACGAGCACGCCTCCGACATCCACGGCAACCGTTTCGCGGCGTGGCTGAGGTTCGAAGGCAAAGGACATGGACATGGTGGGCCTCGTGCATTCCCGGTCGATCGGCGCCCCTGAGGTGCAGGAGGATCGACGCGCTGTCAACTGACGCCGCACCTTCCAGGTCGAAAAGGCGCACCCGGCAGCACCCGGGCTCCAGCAGGTTTTGGCGGCGAATTCATGACGCCTATCCGCCGCCTGGCATCAGGCTCTCATCCTATCCGTTCTTTGCTGCATCCGCATGAACCGCATGGCCCGACAGCAGGAGGACGACGAGGAAGAGCAGGGGGATGGAGGTGAAGACGAGAGAGAAGCCGACGTGTTCGGCGATGAAGCCGATGAGGGATGGGGCAACCAGGATGCCGGAATAGCCCATGAAGGTGACGACCGAGAGGCCTATGCCCGGTGCAAGCCCCGGCAGGTTGCCAGCCGCCGAAAACGCGATCGGCACCATGTTGGAAATCCCGATGCCGGCGACCGCAAAGCCGATGATCGCGACGGTTGGGCTGGGTGCAAGCCCGGCCGTCACCAGTCCGAGGAGAGCGAGCAGCGTGCAGACGCGCAGCGTCCTCACGGCGCCGAAGCGATCGCGGACATGATCGCCGGCAAAGCGCATGATGGCCATGGTGGCGGAGAAGGCAGCAAAACCGTATCCGGACAAGGCGACGGAAGCGCCGAGTTCGTTGCGCATATACAGCGCGCTCCAGTCGATGACCGATCCTTCGGGGATCATCGAGAACAGGGCGACGATGCCGATCAGCCAGGGAAGGGCCGAGCGAGGCAAGGCCAGCTTTTCCTTTTCGGCCTCGGGATGCGGGTGATCCGCCATCACCATGGGCCAGGCGACCGCGAGGATCGCAAGGCCGGTGATCGTGACCAGCACGGCATGCGTGACTTCGCCGAAATGGGCGAGCGCCGGGCCGCCGAGCGCTGCACCGAACAGCGCGCCGAGGCTCCAATAAGCGTGGCAGGACGACATGATCGCCCGCCGCATGCGTTTTTCCACGGCCACCGCATTGGCGTTCATCGCCACGTCCATGGCGCCGATGAAGCCGCCGAGCAGGAAGAGGACGACGAAGGTGAGAGGCAGGCCCGGCACGAGGCTGAGCAGGAGCAGAATGGGCGCCAGACAGGCGGCCATGAGGTTCGAGATCTGCCGCGAGCCGAGCCGTGAGATAAGCCCGCCCGCCACCGGCATCATCAGCAGGGAGCCGATGCCGAAGGTGAGGATCAAGAGGCCGAGCATGCCCTCGCTGATGCCGAGCCGATCCTTCAGCACCGGAATTTTCAGCGCCCAGCTGCCCATCATGAAGCCGTTCATGAGGAACAGCAGCGACACGGCGAGCCTGATCTTCGGCATGTAGCCCCGTGGCGCCATCTCCGCTGCTGCGTGCGCTGGCCCGTCCGGTGCTCCTGTGGTCGTGTGGTGGTCCATCATCTGTCTCCTCCCGGCCGCCCTGCGACCGGATCATGTCGTCTTTGTATATTTGCGGATCAGCCGGCGACCGGCTCGGCCCGCAGGATTGTCGCACCTGTATCCTTGAGCCCGGTCGCGATGGCGTCTGGTGCGTCCGCCTCGAGGATCAGCGTCATCCGGTCGCTGAGGCTGGCGATCACGAAAGGGTGCACCGCTTCCAGTTTGTCGCTGGTGCACGCGACGAGCACGGCCGCCGCGCGCGCGGCGGCGATCTTCTTGAAAGCGACGTCGTCATAGACGAGTCCCGTCAGGCCTGCTCTCGCATCAAGGCCGCAGGTGCCAAGAATGCAGAGGTCGGGCCGCAGCATCTCCAGGTCCCGCTCCGCCTGCGCGCCGATCGCCGCGCCCACATGACGGTCGATCCGCCCGCCGATGGTGATCACCTCGATCCCGGCGTGCTCCAGCGCTGCAACGGCGATGGCCGGCATGTTGGTCGCAAGCGTGAGGGAGAGCCCGGGCGGAAGCGCCTGGACGATGGCGAGATTGGTCGATCCGGCATCGACGAACACCGTCATCCCGTCCTTGAGGCAGGAGACGGCGGCTGCGGCCAGCATCTGCTTGCGTCCGCGCGAAATGCCGGTCCGCACCGAGAAGGGCTGCTCGGCGGGCAATGCCAGCGCGCCGCCATAAACGCGTTCGCAAAGGCCTGCTGCTGCCATCTCGCGCAGGTCGCGACGTATCGTGTCTTCCGAGACCTTGAACGCGCGTGCGAGATCGCCGGCCAGCACCCGGCCGGACTGGCGGAGTTCGGCGCGGATCGCATCCTGTCTCTCGCGCGACAGCAGGTCGCTTGCCATCTTCATTCTCAATCATGCATGAATCGGTAAGAACGTGCATAAACAATTTTGGACGAGGTGCAAAGGGATTTCTATCTGCCGGGCTTGACCCTCCGCAAAAGAGGGGTTCACAAGGCATCTCTCGACAGAAGACGCATCTCCAACATCGACAGGAGACACCCAGCATGATTCAGGGCATCACGTGGCTGCTCGGCTTCCAGCTCGTCGGGGAGACTCTTTCCTATGCGAGCGGCGGCCATGTTCCGGGACCTGTCATCGGGCTTGCGCTGCTCGCGCTCTTTCTGCTTGCGACCCGACACCTTTCCGCTGCTGCCGCCATGGAGCAATCCACCGGCAAGGTGGCCGACGGGTTGCTCGCCAATCTCGGCATCCTCTTCGTGCCGGCCGGTGTCGGCATCATCCAGCACCTCGATCTCGTGAAATCCATGGGGCTGCCGATCCTCGTCGCCATTCTCGTCTCCACGGTCGTCACGCTCGTCGTGACCGTCTGGGCGTTCACCCTGGCCAAGCATCTGGAACAACGGTGGAGGCGCAAGCCATGACCGAGATGTCCAACCTGGGTCAGATCGCGGCACAGGCTGCCACCGATCAGGCGCAATCCCTGCCGGCCTTGCCGTCCAGCCTCTGGGTCTACCTCTCCGCGACGCCGCTTTTCTGGTTGACGGCGACGCTCGTTGTCTGGCTGCTTGCCAATGCTGCTGCCCGAAAGGCGAACGGACACCCGCTGGTCAATCCGGTGCTGATCTCGGTCGTCGTCATCGGCACGGGCCTGACGCTCGGTGGGGTCGCCTATCCCGCCTATTTCGAGGGCGCGCAGTTCATCCATTTCCTGCTGGGTCCGGCAACGGTGGCGCTGGCGGTGCCGCTCGTGCGGCAGATCAAGCTGGTTGCCGCCAATCTCCTGCCCATGCTCGCAGCGCTCGCCGCCGGCAGCGTTACGGCGGTCCTGAGTGTTCTCGCGCTCGGCGCGCTCTTCGGCTTTCCGGAAGCGCTCACCGTCTCCATGGCGCCGAAGTCCTCGACGGCCGGCGTTGCCATGGCGATATCGAAGGGCCTCGGCGGCGATCCCGGCCTCACCGCCGTTTTCGTGATCCTGACCGGCATTACCGGTGCGGTCATCGTCACCGGTCTGATGAACCGCATGCGGATCACCGACTATGCTGCCCGCGGCTTTGCGGCGGGTCTTGCCTCGCACGGTATCGGCACCGCCCGCGCCTTCCAGGTCGATCCCGTTGCCGGCCTCTTTGCCGGCATCGCCATGGCGCTGAACGCGCTGGTGACGGCGCTGATCGTGCCGCTGTTTTTGTAGGGAGAACGCGCCGCGCCTGATACCCGCATGCGGGCTCCCAAAACGCAAAACACCGGCCGTTGCCGGCCGGTGTTTCTCACATCGTCAGGATTGCTGGTTTCAGCCGAAGACGACAAGCAGGTCCTTGGTGTCGATCTGGTCGCCGGTCTTCACCAGCACCTCCGCGATCGTCCCGTCCTTCTCGGCGTGCAGCGCCGTTTCCATCTTCATGGCTTCGATCGACAGCAGGACGTCGCCCGCCTTGACGGTCTGTCCGGCGGATATGGCGACGGTCGAGACGACGCCCGGCATGGGCGCGCCGAGATGGGCGACGTTGCCGGCTTCGGCCTTGCGACGAACGGCGGCGGTCGCCGCGCGGTTGCGGTCGGGCACCTTGATCATGCGGGCCTGGCCGTTCAGTTCGAAGAAGACTTTGACCATGGCCTGCTCGTCCGGCTCGCTCTTGGCCTGATGCTGGATGACCAGCGCCTTGCCGCGCTCGATTTCCGGCAGAAGCTCCTCGCCCGTCGTCAGCCCGTAGAAATAGGCGTGCGTCGGCAGCACGGAGACCGGGCCATAGGTATCGACGGCCAGAGCGTAATCGGTGAAGACCTTGGGATACATGAGATAGGAAGCGAACTCGACATCCGAGACCGAACGGCCGATCTTGGTTTCGACCTCCTGCCGCTCGGCATTGAGATCGGCTTCGGGAAGCAGCGAGCCCGGACGGGCGGTATAGGCTTCCTCGCCCTTCAGCGCCTTCTTCTGCAGTGCTTCCGGCCATCCGCCCGGAGGCTGGCCGAGATCGCCTTTCAGCATGGAGACGACCGATTCCGGAAAGGACACGTCCTTGGCCGGGTTTTCGACGTCGGCGACGGAGAGATCCTGGCTCACCATCATCAGCGCCATGTCGCCCACCACCTTGGAGGACGGCGTGACCTTCACGATGTCGCCGAACATCTGGTTGACGTCGGCATAGGTCTGGGCGACCCGGTGCCACTTGGTCTCCAGACCGAGCGAGCGTGCCTGTTCCTTGAGGTTGGTGAACTGTCCACCCGGCATTTCATGAAGATAGACTTCGGATGCCGGCCCCTTGAGGTCGCTTTCGAAGGCCGCATACTGGTGGCGAACCGCTTCCCAGTAGAAGGAGATACGGCGGATGGATTCGGGATCGAGACCCGGATCGCGCTCCGAGCCCTTCAGCGCCTCGACGATCGAGCCGAGGCAGGGCTGCGAGGTGTTGCCGGAGAGCGAATCCATGGCCGCATCGACCACATCGACGCCCGCATCCACGGCGGCCAGCACGGTCGCAGCCGCGATGCCCGACGTGTCGTGCGTGTGGAAGTGGATCGGCAGGTCGGTCGCCTCGCGCAGCGCCCTGAACAGCACGGTGGCTGCCGCCGGCTTCAAGAGGCCCGCCATGTCCTTCAGCGCGATCATGTGCGCACCGGCACGTTCCAGTTCGCCTGCAAGCGCGGTGTAGTATTTCAGGTCGTATTTCGGACGTGCGGAATTGAGGATGTCGCCCGTGTAGCAGATCGCCGCCTCACAGATACGGTTCTCCTCGTTCACGGCATCCATCGACACGCGCATGTTCTCGACCCAGTTCAGGCAGTCGAACACGCGGAAGACGTCGATCCCCTCGCGGGCTGCCTGGCGCACGAAATACTTTACGACATTGTCGGGATAGTTTTTGTAACCGACGCCGTTCGCGCCGCGCAGCAGCATCTGCAGCAAGAGGTTCGGCGCATCCTCGCGGATGCGGGCGAGACGGTCCCACGGATCCTCGGTCAGGAAGCGCATGGAAACGTCGAAGGTCGCTCCACCCCAGCACTCCAGCGAGAACAGTTGTGGTAGCGCCCTGGCATAGGTGCCGGTGATCCGTGCGATGTCATAGGTCCGCATGCGGGTCGCCAGCAGCGACTGGTGGCCGTCACGCATGGTGGTGTCGGTCATCAGCACGCGTTTTTCGGCGCGCACCCATTCGGCGAATTTCTTCGGGCCGAGTTCGTCCAGCTTCTGCTTTGTGCCGGGCAGGATGTCGCCCTTGACGTAGGGCACGACCGGCTTGGCGATATCGGCGGAGGGGCGCGGCCGTCCCTTGGCCTCGGGGTGGCCATTGACGGTCACGTCGGCCAGATAGGTGAGGAGCTTCGACGCACGGTCCTGCCGCTTGACCTGTTGGAAGAGCTCCGGCGTCGTGTCGATAAAGCGCGTCGTATAGGAATTGTCGCGGAACTTCGGGTGCGTGATGATGGCTTCGAGGAAGGTGAGGTTCGTCGCCACGCCGCGGATACGGAATTCGCGCAGAGCGCGCTCCATGCGGGTAATGGCCTCGGGAGCGCCCGGCGCCCAGACGGTGACCTTCACCAGCAGCGGATCGTAGAAGCGGGTGATGACTGCGCCGGTATAGGCCGTGCCGCCATCGAGGCGGATGCCGAAGCCGGCTGCCGAACGGTAGCCGGTGATGCGGCCATAGTCGGGAATGAAGTTCTGCTCGGGGTCTTCCGTGGTGATGCGGCACTGCAGCGCGTTGCCGTTGAGGCGGATGTCCGCCTGCTTCGGCACACCGGATTCCGGTGTCCCGATGGCATGGCCATCGAGAATGTGGATCTGCGCCTTTACGATATCGATGCCGGTGACGACTTCGGTGACGGTGTGCTCGACCTGGATGCGCGGGTTCACCTCGATGAAGTAGAACTTGCCGGTATCCATATCCATCAGGTACTCGACCGTGCCGGCACCGACGTAATTCGTCGCCTGGGCGATCTTGACCGAATAGGCTGCCAGCTCCTGACGCTGTGCCTCGTTCAGATAGGGGGCCGGCGCCCGCTCCACGACCTTCTGGTTGCGGCGCTGAACCGAACAGTCGCGCTCGAACAGATGCACGACATTGCCATGGGTATCCCCCAGAACCTGGCTCTCGACGTGGCGGGCACGCTCCACCAGCTTTTCGAGATAGACTTCGTCCTTGCCGAAAGCGGCCTTCGCCTCGCGCTTGGCTTCCGTCACCTCGCGGGCGAGATCCTTCGGGTCGCGAATGGCGCGCATGCCGCGCCCGCCGCCGCCCCAGGAGGCCTTGAGCATGATGGGATAGCCGATCTCCTCGGCCATGCGCGCCACTTGCGCCATGTCCTCCGGCAGCGGCTCGGTCGCGGGCACCACAGGAACGCCGATCTCGATGGCGAGGTTGCGCGCGGCGACCTTGTTGCCGAGACGGCGCATCGTGTCGCCCGTCGGGCCGATGAAGATGATGCCGGCTTCCTTGCAGGCATCCACGAATTCCGGGCTTTCCGACAGCAGGCCGTAGCCCGGATGGATCGCATCCGCGCCCGACAGCTTGGCCACGCGCAGGATCTCGTCGATCGAGAGATAGCTTTCGATCGGTCCGAGGTCGCGCTCCAGATGGGGCCCCCGCCCGATCTGGTAGCTTTCGTCGGCCTTGAAACGGTGCAAGGCGAGCTTGTCCTCCTCGGCCCAGATCGCGACGGTTTTCAGGCCCAGCTCGTCGGCGGCTCGAAACACGCGGATCGCGATTTCGGATCGATTGGCAACGAGAATTTTTTTGATGGACAAGCTGGCCTCCTACACCTTGACGTGCGGTTCTGCTGCACCGCGATATGAGTTCTATCCGCTCATTTTAGGAAGTTCAATTTCGGATTTCACAAGAATGTCAGAATCATGATGCCGGTCTGGCGCCCGTCCGGACCGAGCAAAGCCCAGCTATTTCGCCTGTCCAGGCCAGCTTGCGCGAAGACGACGCTTGAGGGTGTCCGCGGTGCTGCATTGCAACATGAATACCTCGTTCAGCGACCATTCATGTTGCGATTGCGATAGTGGCCTCATCGAACAGGGAGAAGCACGTCTTCTCACCGGTTCGTTTTCAAGCCGGGCCGGTTGGCCGGTCTGGCGCGACAACGAGTTTTCCCACGAGGGATAAGATAGTGTCATTGTTCCAGGTCTATGCGAGAGCACTCCAGTATCTCGCCGCTCACAAGCTTCGCGTTTCCGCAATCGTGGTCGCCAACATCGTTTTGGCCTGCATCACGATCGCCGAGCCGATCCTGTTCGGCCGCATCATCGACGCGATCTCCTCCAAGACGGAAGTCACGTCGACCCTGATCATGTGGGCGACGCTCGGCATCTTCAACACCATTGCTTTCGTGCTGGTCGCCCGTGAAGCCGACCGCCTGGCGCATCAGCGCCGTGCGACGCTGATCACGGAAGCCTTCAGCCGCATCATCTCCATGCCGCTTTCCTGGCACAGCCAGCGCGGCACGTCCAATGCGCTGCATACACTGCTGCGGGCGTGCGAAACGCTGTTCGGCCTTTGGCTCGAATTCATGCGCGAGCATCTCTCGACGGCCGTCGCGCTGACGCTGCTGGTTCCCACCGCCTTTGCGATGGACTGGCGCCTCTCGATCGTCCTCGTCGTTCTCGGCACGCTCTACGTCATCATCGGCAAGCTGGTCATGGCGAAGACGAAGGACGGTCAGGCTGCTGTCGAAGGTCATTACCACACCGTGTTCGGCCATGTGTCGGATGCCATCAGCAACGTCTCGGTTGTTCACAGCTACAACCGTATCGAAGCCGAAACGCGCGAACTGAAGGCTTTCACGCAGAAGCTTATGTCGGTGCAGCTGCCGGTTCTTGATTGGTGGGCGCTGGCCAGTGGCCTCAACCGCATGGCGTCCACGATCTCCATGATGACGATCCTCGTCATCGGCACCATCCTCGTCCAGCGCGGCGAACTGGGTGTCGGCGAAGTGGTTGCCTTCATCGGCTTTGCGAACCTTCTGATCGGCCGTCTCGACCAGATGAAGAACTTCGTCAACCAGATCTTCGAAGCCCGTGCCAAGCTGGAAGACTTCTTCAACCTCGAAGACTCGGTTCGTGACCGTGAAGAGCCAGCGGATGCCGGTGAACTGAACCATGTTCGTGGCGACGTCGAGTTCCGCGACCTGACCTATCACTTCCCGGGCACCTCGGATGGCCTGCACGACATCAACATCAAGGTGAAGGCCGGCCAGACCATCGCCATCGTTGGCCCCACCGGCTCCGGCAAGACCACGCTGATCAACATGCTGCAGCGTGTGAACGAACCGGCCTCCGGCAAGGTGCTGATCGACGGCGTCGATGTTGCCAAGGTGACCCGTAAGTCGCTGCGTGCCTCGATCGCCACCGTCTTCCAAGACGCCGGCCTTCTCAACCGCTCCATCTCGGACAATATCCGTCTGGGCCGCGAGGATGCCACGCTGGAAGAGGTCGTGAAGGCTGCTGAAGCTGCCGCTGCTTCGGACTTCATCGAAAGCCGCGACACGGGTTACGACACACGGGTCGGCGAACGGGGCAACCGCCTCTCCGGCGGCGAGCGCCAGCGGATCGCGATCGCTCGTGCCATCCTGAAGAATGCACCGATCCTGGTGCTGGACGAAGCCACCTCCGCGCTCGACGTGGAAACCGAAAACCGGGTGAAGGACGCTATCGACAACCTGCGAAAGGACCGCACGACCTTTATCATCGCACACCGTCTCTCGACGGTTCGCGAAGCCGACCTGGTGGTCTTCATGGACCGTGGCCGGATCGTCGAAATGGGCGGCTTCAACGAGCTCAGCCAGTCCAACGGCCGCTTTGCAGCCCTGCTGCGGGCCTCGGGCATCCTGACGGACGACGACGTCCGCCGCGCAACGGCTGCCTGATTCGGGAAGGATCACGACACCGAATACGAAAACGCCCCGTCGAAAGCGGGGCGTTTTTGCGTTGGGGCATTGGTGTTGTGGTCAGCGGCGAAGCGCCGTGACCTCGATCTCGATCAGCATCTCCGGGCGGATCAGGCCGCAGACGACCATGGTGGCGGCCGGGCGGATCTCGCCGAAGGCTTCCCCAAGGATGGGGAAGACCCGGTCGGCGAAGCTGGCATCGGTGATGTAATAGTGGCAGCGAACGACGTCGGACAAAGAGAAACTGGCTTCGCGGACGACGCTTTCGATGGTCTTTAGGCAATTGCGCGCCTGTTCTTCCACCGTCTCGGGCATGGTCATGGTCGCATAATCATAGCCGGTGGTGCCGGAGACAAAGCACCAGTCGCCCTGGACGAGCGCCCGCGAATAGCCCGCCGTCCTTTCGAACGGCGAGCCTGACGAGATCAGACGGCGGGTGTCCGGTGCCTCGGCGTCGGACATCAGGCCCAGGGACGCTCGACGGCGTTCGACTTCTCGAAGCCGTCGATGGCCGAAACCTTCTCTAGCGTCAGGCCGATATCGTCGAGGCCGTTCAGCATGCAGTGACGCTTGAAGGCATCGAGCTCGAAACTGATCTTGCCGCCATCGGGGCCGGTGATTTCGAGGTTTTCGAGGTCGACCGTCAGAACGGCGTTCGAGCCGCGGCTCGCATCGTCCATCAGCTTCTCGAGATTCTCGGGGCTGACGACGACCGGCAGGATGCCGTTCTTGAAACAGTTATTGTAGAAGATGTCGGCAAACGAGGTCGAGATGACGCAGCGGATGCCGAAGTCGAGCAGTGCCCACGGCGCATGTTCGCGCGAGGAGCCGCAACCGAAATTGTCGCCGGCGACAAGGATCTTGGCGTTCTGATAGGCGGGCTTGTTCAGCACGAAGCTTTCGTTCGGCGTGCCGTCCTCGTTGTAGCGCGCTTCGGCAAACAGGCCGGTGCCGAGCCCGGTGCGCTTGATCGTCTTCAGGTAATCCTTCGGAATGATCATGTCCGTGTCGATATTGACGACGGGCAGGGGAGCGGCGACGCCGGTGAGCTTGACGAACTTGTCCATGGCCTTGCGACTTTCGTTTTCCAGGGGGGAACGGAATTGCCTCGCGCTTTAGAACAAAACGCCGATGATTTGAAGAAAAATCTCCAGCGGGCACGGGGCGCCTCTATCCGCTTCTGTCCTTTTACCAAGTGCCATTCCAGGGCGAGCCCTTGGAGAATGAAACCTGCGGCTTAGTTAAAGCGTGCAGGCAGGCGCGCATGCGATGCGCCGCCCCCACCAAAGGAGGACGTTCCCATGGGCATTTTCGACAAGATCAAGGACGCGATCTTCGGCCATCACGACAAGGCCGCCGCACCGGCTTCGCCGACCGGCACGACCATCAACCCCACGGGCACCGGCCCGGTTATTGCATCCACGGCACCGTCGGCCACACCCGTTGCCCCGACAGGTCCGGCGGTAAACACGACATCCGGTACGCCGACGGCCGCCCCGTCGCAGGCGCCCTCGGCCACCACCGCTTCGTCCGGTCCTGTCGATGTCGCCGCGATGCTCGACAAGGCTGTCGCCACTAACGGCCAGAAGCTCGACTGGCGCCACTCCATCGTCGACCTGATGAAGGCGCTCGGCATGGAAGCCAGCCTTTCGGAACGTAAGGAACTGGCGCAGGAGCTTCATTATACCGGCGACGCGAACGACTCCGGCAAGATGAACATGTTCCTGCACAAGGCGCTGCTCCAGAAGCTGTCGGAAAACGGCGGCAAGGTTCCGACCGAACTGCTCGACTGATCCAAACCGTCAAAACATGAAAAAGGGCTCCCGCAGCGATGCGGGAGCCCTTTTTAGTCGTCGCCTTTAAAGGCGATCAGATTTCTGGGCAGCCGTTCCGGTTGGCGAAGGTAATGCGCTGCGGACCGCGACGGGTCATGCCTTCGACGACGACACGGCGGTCGGTGACGCGGACGACTTCCGGATCGCGGAGACCCGAGTCGCGGGCGGCAGCGCGGGCTTCGCGTTCGCCGCAACGATCACGACCACGTTCGCGGCGCGGCTCGCGGATGACAGGACGGATGCCGTCCGGCCCGACGCGCAGTTCCACGCCTTGAGCATTGGCAACGCCTGCAAAACCGGCCGTGCTGCCAGCTGCGATCGCCAGCGCAATGCCGGCAGAAGCTAGAATTTTCTTCATTACGATATCTCCCACGCGCGTCGTCGCGCCCCTAAGAACACGGGATAATTCGCGAACCCGGGTTTGGTTCCAAATGCCTGCCGCAAAGGGGTTTGCGAGACCGGACAGCGTCTGGATCGCGGAACCCGGGGCGAATGTCTCGCCCCGGGCGCCCTGCATGTCCTCAGTCTTCGCTTTCAAGGGTAGCAGGCTCGATGGCGATGGGCTCCATGGTGTCCCGTCCGCCGGCGATGATCGACCGCTTGCCGACGTGGTTGGCCGCGCCGACGAGACCTTCGCGTTCCATGCGCTCCACCAGCGAGGCCGCACGGTTGTAGCCGATCTGCAGGCGGCGCTGGATGTAGGAGGTCGAGCACTTCTTGTCGCGCAGCACCACCTTGACCGCCTTGTCGTAGAGGTCCTGCCCGTCTTCCTCGGCCATGCCGGACTTGTCGAACACGGCCGTATCTTCCTCGGGCGCCTCCTCCACCTCGTCGGCGTCCTCGGTGACGGTGCCAAGATACTCGGGACGACCCTGCGCCTTCAAATGGTTGACGACCTTCTCGACCTCTTCGTCCGAGACGAAGGGTCCATGGACGCGGGCGATGCGTCCGCCGCCGACCATGTGCAGCATGTCGCCCTGTCCGAGCAGATGTTCGGCACCCTGTTCGCCGAGGATGGTGCGGCTGTCGATCTTCGAGGTCACCTGGAAGGAGATGCGGGTGGGGAAGTTCGCCTTGATCGTGCCGGTAATGACATCGACCGAGGGGCGCTGCGTCGCCATGATCAGGTGGATACCGGCGGCACGCGCCATCTGGGCCAGCCGCTGGATCGCGCCTTCGATCTCCTTGCCGGCGACCATCATCAGGTCGGCCATCTCGTCGACGATGATGACGATATAGGGCATCGGTGCGAGGTCGAGTTCCTGCTCCTCGAACACCGGCTCGCCGGAGCCGCGGTCGAACCCGGTCTGGACCGTCGTGAACACCGTCTCGCCCTTGGCACGGGCGATCGCCGCGCGGCCGTTATAGCCGTCGATATTGCGGACGCCGAGCCGCGACATCTTGCGATAGCGGTCTTCCATTTCCCGCACCGCCCATTTCAGCGCCATCACGGCCTTCTTCGGGTCGGTGACGACGGGGGTGAGGAGATGCGGGATGCCGTCATAGATCGACAATTCCAGCATCTTCGGATCGACCATGATCAGTCGGCATTCCTCGGGCTTCAGGCGGTAGAGGAGCGACAGGATCATCGTGTTGATCGCCACCGACTTGCCGGACCCCGTCGTTCCCGCGACGAGCAGATGCGGCATCTTGGCGAGTTCCGCCACGACCGGCTCGCCGCCGATCGTCTTGCCGAGGCAGAGCGGCAGCTTGAACTTCGTTTCCTCGTAGCTGTGCGACTCGATCATCTCCCGGAAATAAACGGTTTCGCGCACCGGGTTCGGCAGCTCGATGCCGATAACGTTGCGGCCGGGAACGACCGCGACGCGGGCCGACAGGGCCGACATGGAGCGGGCGATATCGTCGGACAGGCCGATGACGCGCGAGGATTTGACCCCCGGTGCCGGCTCGAACTCATAGAGCGTGACGACCGGGCCCGGCCGCACGTCGATGATCTCGCCGCGCACGCCGAAATCTTCCAGCACGCTTTCGAGCAGGCCCGCACTCTGTTCCAGCGCTTCCTGGCTCATGGACGTGGTCTGCTGGAACACCGGCTCCTGCAGCAGTTCGACCGACGGAAGCTGGTAGCCTTCCATCTCCGGCAGGACCGAGAGATCGATGGCGCGGGCAGCGGCGCTCAGCTGCAGCGAGGGTGTCAGCCGGCCGGCAAGAACCTGAGCGGCGCGGATGCGCGGCTTGAAGGCGGCTGGCGCCTCCTCGGCAACCTCGGGGGCGGCCGGCGCTTCGGCGACCGGTTCCGGTGCGGCCTGTGGCTCCTCGGTAACTGTTTCGACAGGTGCGGTCTCATCGATGCCGGAAACGGCAACGGCCTTGGCCGGGCCGACCTCGATCACCCGATACAGCGCCGTCACGGATTCCGGGCTTGTCCGAAACGCGATCGTCGGCGGCACGGGAGCCGGCGTTTCGGCCGCAACCGGGATTGCCATCTTTTCGGGCTCGGTCCTGACCGATGCCGTTTCCTGGATGGCGGGCGCAGGGATGAGAGAGAGGGACGGATCGAAATCCGGGTTCGAGAGCAGCGTCTCGAAGAAGATCGCATCGTTGATCGCGAAGCTGAAGGCGCGGGGAGCGAGCGATACCGGCGCGGGCGTCTCTGCCGGGACGGCGACGTCTTCGATCACAGTCTCGGGTTCGACAGACACCACGTCGATAATCTCTGTCGGCTGGGCATTCCTCGGCGCCTCGATCTGCGCCACCTGCGGCCAGGCGTCGCTCTGCGGGAATTCACGGCGCAGTTTCAGCGCCAGAGCCAAGGCGCCGCGCGCGGTCGCGAAATCGGTTTCCGGCATGTCGAAGGTCTGTGTCATTTCGGGTCGTTCCATTGAGGCCGTGGCCTCTGTCATGTCGGAGATCGACGCTGGGGGATGCTCGTTGATCTGTACCATTTCGAGCATGGGCGGCGATTTCGGGCTGCGCTTGGGATAGGCGCTGTCCGGCGTGCGGGTGAAGCGGACGTTGGGGCCGATGACGAAGTTGCTCTGCCAGATCGGCGCGCGTCCTTCGATCTCGCCGGCGGCCATCTCGTCGGCATTCTCCGTGTCGGTGCCTGACAGGAAAGCGCCGCCGAGCGTCTCCGGCGTACCGTAGATCCGCTTGACCGGCTCGATACGCTGCTGCGCATCCTCCGCCTTCGCATTGTCGATACCGTGGGGAAGATTCGTTCTGGATAGACGCATGGGAACCTGCAAACTCGGGAACATGAGGGCCGATGGGCACCTCTATTCAATAGAAAATAAAGGTTAATCAGCCCTTTCCACGCAGCACCGATAACAAGGGCGAAAGATGGATGTACCCACGCAAAGCTATTGTAATCCTTGGCTTAAGGATTGTTACCTCTGCGAAATGCGCAAAAAAATTTCTCAAAAGGCTGGAACCCGGCGGCAAAGCACGTCATTAATGTGTCAGGCGGAAATGTGCAGGCGCGACCCGCCCGCGTCGAAGCAAATGTGAGGAGACGCAGATGAACACTCTACTGCCAGAACTTCACCAGGGGCATGCTCCGATTACGCTGCATCAGCTGTTCCGCGAGGCGATCGACGCCTACGAGGAATGGAACGGCGGCGCCGATGCGCCGACCATCTACTATCAAGGTGCACTCCTGCCGATCGCACTGGTCTTCGATCATATGCGCGGATGCACCGATATTCTGCCGACGTCCGTCCGGGAGGTGGTGACGTCGCAGCTGACCAAGCCGTGGTCGAGCGAAAGCCCGCTCGACGATATGACGGTCTCTACGGCAGCACGCATCATGGGCATCATGATCCGCAAGCGCCAGGTGCGCAGCGGACGGGCCGATATCAACGCGTTTATCCGCCGGATGGAGCGACAGCAGGCGCATCGCCTCGTTCGCTCATAACCCAAAGGGGCTGCGAAAGTGGCCCCTTTCTCGTTGTGGAAACGCTCGCGCGCCGTCCTACCCGACGATGGCAGACGTTAACGGATCGTGAAAACCGCTTGATGGCGGGCGAAACCCGTGTTGTAATCCCCGACTGACGACATGACCGCATATGTGTGAACGCATGCGCCCGAGGCAATGTCCTCTAGGACGACCAGGGCGAGGGCATCCGGTTCAACGATCCGACACCTGCTGGAGGCGGCAGGAAGGGAGGAATGATATGACGGTTCACGGCATTTCCGCGCCCGGCCGACGTGCATCCGGCGACCCGCTCGATATAGCCGTGGTCGGCCGTGGTTTCTCCGGCATCATGATGGCGATCGCGCTTCTAAAGACGGTGACGCAACCCTTCCGGCTGCGCCTGTTCGACCCTGCTCCCACCATCAGCGGTGGTCAGGCGCTGGCCGGCGCCCGCTCGACGGAGATCCTCAACAGCCGCGCGCGCGATCTCTCGGTCGCGACCGGGGAACCGAAGGATTTCACGCGCTGGCTGCAGGCGAGCAGCGAATTTCGCGATGCCGTTTCCGCCGCCATTCCCGGCTTCGGGCAGATCTTCGTGCCGAAATCGATCTTCAGCGACTATGTCTATCAGCGCTTTTCCGAGGCGCTCGCCCAGCGGCGCGATGTCACGGTGCAGATGTCGCACGATATCGCCGACGATATCTGCCGCCTCGATCATGGTGGCGTTCGCCTCGGCTTTGCCGATGGTGGGGCCATGGTGTTCGACGATGTGATTCTGGCAACGGGCTATGGCCTGAAGGCGGATGCCGGCGATGTCGCGCGGGCGCTGACCCGCGAGATCACCACGCCGCAAAGCGTCGAGAAGCACGTGATCGTCATGGGCAGCGGCCTGCGGGCGGTGGATCAGGTGCTGCAGCTGCGCGACGCAGGCTTCGCCGGCCGGATCTCCATCCTCTCTCGCCGCGGATTCCTGCCCCAGCCGCACACGCGGCTTGCCGCCGATTCGGTGTTCCCGACCCAGCCCATGCCGTCGCAGTTGCGTCACATCCTGCGCTTCGTGCGCGAAGCCTGTGCCGAAGCGGAGGAGAACGGCTGGAGCTGGCAGGCGGCCATGAACGGGCTCCGCAAGCGGGCAAGCTCGCTTTGGTCGTCCCTTCCGCCCAGCGAGAAGCGGCAGTTCAACCGGCATCTGCGCTCGATCTACGACGCCCACCGCAACCGGTTGCCGGCCGACGTCCATGCCCGGCTGGAGCGCGAGCTTGGGGCCGGACTGACGGAACTGCGGCGTGGCACTGCGCTGCGCAGGTCCTCTCAAGGCCTCGTGGTCCGCTGGGCCGGCGAGCAGGCGGAAAGCCTGTTCACGGCCGACCGCATCATCGATTGCCGCTGCCTGTCGGCCGATCTGGATGTGCCGGTGATCGCGGCCGCCCTTCGCAACCAGCTCGCCGTCACCGACGAGCTCCAGCTCGGCCTCTCGGTCAATCCGGCCGGCGAGCTTCTCGATGCGCGCGGCCGCTCCCTCGGTCTCTTCGCCATCGGTCCGCTCGGCCTCGGCTCCCTGCCGGATATCGATCTGGTGCCCGAGATCGTCGCCCAGACCTATGCCGCAGCCACGCTCATCGACATGCGCGCCCGCCCGCAGCGCCAGGCCGGCTGACGCGACAGCGCGGTTGCCGAAGGGTCTGCCGATCCCTCTATGAACGTGCCTTTGGATTGACAATGACAGGGCCCGGACAGAGAGTGGCGCCGGAACTGGCCGCCTTGAGCAGGCCGGACCTTACGGGGGAAATTCGGCATGCGCGCGACACTTCGGTTCTCCTTGGGCCTGTTTATGCTGCTCGGTTCGGTGATCTCGGTCGCTGCCGCCGGGGGGCGAACCGTCGCGACGACGAGAGATCACGACTATTTCGGCTTCGACCTGCGCACGGAGCAGAACCTGTCGCTCGCCGATTGCGAGAAGGTCTGTATCGCTGATCGCAACTGCCGCGCCTTCACCTATAATCCCAAGGTGAAGTGGTGCTTCCTCAAGTCCGATTTCCACACGCTGAACACCTTCCCCGGCGCCGTTGCCGGCCGGATCGTGGATGCCGCAAGCGACGGCCCGGATATCGGTGCCGCCCTTTCGCTGCCCTTCCTGTCGGAGGAATTGGTAACCCAGGCGCGCGAGGCCAAGCGCGCACTTACCGTGCCGGAAGATCGCGCGGACGCCGGTCGTGCGGCGCTGATTGCGCAGGCCGCCCGCGAGCGGCAGGAGGGTGCCAACGAGGCGTCCCTCCAGAGCCTCATGGCCGCGCTCGCGATCGATGCCGAGGATGGCCGCTTGTGGACGCAGGCCTCCCGCACCGCCAACCTCATCACTGGCAATGCGACCGTCGCCAACCAGTCGGCGCTTGCCGCCATCAATGGCTACGAGCTGTCGCGCACCGCCACCGACCGCGCCGACGCGCTGGCCATGCTGGCACAGGCGCTTGCCGCCACCGAAAGTTTCCGCCCGGCGCTCGAAGCCTACAAGGCAAGCCTTGCGCTGGTGGAAAACCCGACGATACGGGCCGCCTTTGCAGATCTGCGCAGCAAGAACGGCTTTCGCGTGATCGGGAATACGGTGGAGGCGGAAGCCGTTTCGCCGCGTGCCTGCGTTCAGTTTTCCGAGCCGCTGCAGCCGGGCGTCGATTATACGCCGTTCCTGACGCTGGATGGCGCCGCGCCGCAGGCGGTCGAAGCGAAGGACAGTCAGATCTGCGTCGAGGGCCTGTTGCACGGTCAGCGCTACAAGCTCGCGCTGCGCTCCGGTCTTCCCTCGTCGGTCGAGGAGCCGCTCGAGGCGGCCGTCGATCTCGATCTCTACATTCCCGATCGCCCTGCCATGGTGCGCTTCACCGGCGATAGCTTCGTGCTGCCGATGACGGCGCGGCGTGGCATTCCCCTCGTGTCGGTCAACACGACAAGCGCCAATCTCAAGCTCTACCGCGTCGGCGATCGCAACATCGCCCAGCTGCTGACGAACTCGCAATTCCTGACCCAGCTCGACGGCTACAGCGCCGACCGCATTCGCGACGAAAGCGGCGAACTCGTCTGGCAGGGCACGATCGACCTCCAGACGGATCTCAACAAGGAGGTCGTCACCAGCTTTCCGGTGGACGAGGCGCTGCCGCAGCGCAAGCCCGGCGTCTACGTGCTGACGGCCGTCTCAGCGACCGGCGCCTCCAACGAATGGGACAATCGGGCCACGCAATGGTTCGTCGTCTCCGATATCGGCCTCTCGACCTTTGCCGGCACCGATGGCCTCAGCGTGTTCACCCGTTCGCTCTCGTCGGCACGCCCCTTGTCCGGCGTCGCGCTGGAACTCGTCGCGAAAAACAACGAGGTGCTGGGCACCGCAACCACCGACGCCGATGGCCGTGCCGTCTTTGCCGCCGGTCTCCTGCGCGGTGGGGATGCCACGCTGCCGGCCGTCATCGCGGCCCGTGCCGGCACCGACGACTATGTCTTCCTCGATATGACGCGCGCCGGCTTCGACCTGTCCGACCGCGGTGTTACCGGCCGCCCGGCCCCGGGCGCCGTCGATGTGCTCACCTGGACGGAACGCGGCATCTATCGGGCCGGGGAGACGGTCCATGTTTCGGCGCTCGCCCGCGATCCCGCGGCGACCGCCGTTCCCAACCTTCCGCTCACCTTCGTCTTCCTGCGCCCGGATGGCGTGGAGGACAGGCGGATCGTGTCGTCCGACAGCAAGCTCGGCGGTTACACGCTCGATATGGCGCTGCAGCCGAATGCCATGCGCGGTACCTGGACGGTGCAGGTCTTCACCGATCCGAAAGCGAAGGCCATCAGCGAAAAACCGTTTCAGGTCGATGATTTCGTACCGGATCGCATCGAATTCGACCTCAAGAGCACCGCGCAGGCTATCACACCCGGCACGCCGGTACCGGTCACCGTCGATGGCCGTTTTCTCTATGGCGCGCCGGCGGCGGGTCTTGAGCTCGAAGGCGACGTGCTCCTGAAGCCAACGCATGAAAGCACTGATTATCCCGGCTACGTCTTCGGCCTTGCGGACGAGGAGAACACCGAGGACAGCCGCCAGACGCTCGACATGCTGACGCCGCTCGATGCGGACGGCAAGGCGAGCTTCGATGTCGATCTCTCCGATGTCCCGGCCACGACCCAGCTCATCAACGCCACCATCGCCGTCCGGCTTCAGGAAGCCGGCGGACGGGCGGTCGAGCGGACGCTGGAGATTCCGGTGCGCTCGGAGACCGACCGGATCGGCATCAAGCCGAACTTCAGTGGTGCTCTCACCGAGAATTCCACCGGCACGTTCCACGTGATCGGTGTCGGGCCGGATGGCGCGCGCAAGGCGATGCCGGGCCTGACGTGGAAGCTCATGAGCGTTGAGCGGCAGTACCAGTGGTATCGCGAAGGTACGGCGTGGCGCTACGAGCCCATCCTGTCGACCAAGCTTCTGTCGAACGGCACGGTCGATGCCGGGACTGATGGTGGCACGGTCAGCGTTCCCGTCACCTGGGGCCGTTTCCGGCTGGAGGTTGCGGGTCCCGGCGGCGATCCCGTTTCGAGCGTCGAGTTCGATGCCGGCTTCTACGTCGCGGCGACCTCCACCGAGACGCCCGACGGCCTGGAGATCGCTCTCGACAAGAACAGCTACAAGGTTGGGGAAACCGCGACCCTCAACGTCTCGCCGCGATTTGCCGGCGAACTGCTGGTCACCGTCGGTTCGGAAACCCTGATCGCCACCAAAACCGTTTCCATTCCCGCGACCGGCGACAAGATCGCTTTGCCGATCACTGAGGCGTTCGGTGCCGGCGCCTATGTCACGGCGACGCTTTATCGGCCGGGTGACGCGCAGGAAAGCCGGATGCCGATGCGCGCCATCGGCGTCAAATGGCTGTCGGTCGATCCAGCCGAGCGCAAGCTCGACGTGTCCCTGACACTGCCGGATAAGACGCTGCCGCGGCAGACGCTGAACATCCCCGTGACCGTTGCCGGCGCCGGTGTCGGCGAGGAAGCCTATGTGACGCTTGCCGCCGTCGATGTCGGCATTCTCAACCTCACGCGCTACCAGGCGCCGGATCCCGATGGCTGGTACTTCGGCCAGCGCCGCCTCGGCCTCGAGATCCGCGATCTCTACGGCCGCCTGATCGATGGCTCGCTGGGCGCGACCGGACGTCTGCGCACCGGCGGCGATGGCGGTGCCATGGCGCTGCAGGGCAACCCGCCCACGGAAAAGCTGGTCGCCTTCTTCTCCGGTCCGGTCAAGCTCGATGCCGAGGGCAAGGCCATTATCGGTTTCGACATTCCGCAATTCAACGGCACCGCGCGCGTCATGGCCGTGGCCTGGACGAAAGCGGGCGTGGGCCATGCGAGCGCCGACGTCGTCATCCGCGATCCTGTCGTCGTCACCGCCAGCCTGCCGAAGTTCCTGGCGCCCGGCGACAGCGCCGAACTGCGCCTCGATATCGCCAATACCGATGCCCCGGCCGGCGATCTCACGATCACGGTCGAGGCCGATCCCTCGCTCTCCGTCGATATAGCGTCGCTCGCCCAGAGCTTTGCCATTCCGGCCGGCTCGAATATCGATGTGACCCTGCCGCTGAAAGGCGTGCATCCGGGCGATGGAACGTTTACCGTCAAGATCGCCGGGGCCGATGGATTGTCGCTCGACCAGACGCTGTCGATCCCTGTCCGGCCCGCCTCGCTTCCGGTCACCACGCGTCTGCCGGTCGAGCTGAAGCCCGGCGCGAGCCTCGTCGTGGACGAGGGCCTGCTTGCGGAAAGTCAGCTGCGCGGCGCGTCCGTCAGCCTCAGCGTCAGCAGGGCTGCCGCCTTCGATATCCCGGCGCTTCTGATGGTGCTCGACCGCTACCCCTATGGCTGCGCGGAGCAGACGACGAGCCGCGCTTTGCCGCTTCTCTATCTGAGCGAACTCTCTGCCCAATCCGGTCTTCCCGAAGACGGCGACGTGCGCACGCGTGTTCAGGATGCCATCCACCGAGTCCTCTCTTACCAGTCGTCGTCGGGCAGCTTCGGCCTCTGGGGTCCCGGTTCCGGCGATCTCTGGCTCGACAGCTACGTGACCGAGTTCCTGACCCGCGCTCGCGAAAAGAACTTCGACGTGCCGGAGCAGGCCATGGTGCAGGCGCTCGACAACCTGCAGAACTCGCTTTCCTACGACGTCAACGTGACCGAGCAGGGCAATGGCATCGCCTACGCGCTCTATGTTCTCGCCCGCAACCGCAAGGCCGCCATCAGCGACCTGCGCTACTACGTCGATACGAAGCTCGGCGAATTCCCGACGGCCCTTTCCAAGGGTCACCTGGCTGCCGCCCTCTCGCTTTATGGCGATGCGAACCGAGCGGAGAGCGTGTTCTCGCAGGCAGCGACGATGTCCGAGGATGCGAAGATCTCGGAGCTTGCCCGGTCGGACTACGGCTCCGCCCTTCGCGACGATGCGGCGGTTCTGACGCTTGCGGCTGAAAGCCGCCCTGTCCCGACCATCATTCCTGCGCTCGCAAGGAAGGTCGCGGCCGCATGGGACCGCACATCAACCACCAGCACCCAGGAGCAATTGTGGATGCTGCTCGCCGCTCGTGCCGTGTCGGGCGGAGATGAAGGCCTCGCCTTGACGGTGGACGGCGTGGTGTCATCCGGCGCCTTTGCTGCCCGCAAGACCGGCGACGAGATCCTTGCCCGTCCCGTCACCATCGCCAATGCCGGCAAGGAGCCGGTAACGGCGACGGTGACGACGGTTGCCGCTCCCGCCTTCCCCCTACCGGCCGGCGGCAACGGCTATGCCATCGAGCGGACCTACTACACGCTCGACGGCGAACCCGCGAATGTCAGCCAAGCCCGCCAGAACGAACGCTATGTCGTGGTGATCAAGGCGACCGATCTCAACCCCGGCCCGGCCCGTATTCTCGTCACCGACCTTCTGCCCGCCGGGTTCGAGATCGACAATCCGACGCTGGTGGACAGTGCCAAGCTGTCGAATTTCGAATGGCTGGGCGAAATGCAGGCGGCCCATAGCGAGTTCCGCAGTGACCGCTTCGTCGCCGCCTTCGACCATGCCGCCGGCGATACGAACGAGATGACGGTTGCCTATGTCGTGCGTGCCGTCACCCCCGGCACCTACGATCATCCCGCGGCAACGGTCGAGGACATGTACCGCCCTCAATTCTCCGCGCGCACGGCAACGGGCCGCATGGAGGTTCAGGCGGTCGAGTGATGCGTCCGTCGTTGCGCCCATCCGTCCTTTCTGGCGGTCTCGTCCGAACGTTCGCCGCCGGCCTTGTCGGCGGCGGCATTCTGGTTGGCCTTGTCGTCGGCGTCGTGTTTGCTATCGATGCGGCGGATCACGCCTATCCGCCACCGCTCGAAGGACCGGCGCTTTCGACCTCGGCCGAAATGGTCGATCGCGATGGCCGGCTGTTGCGGGCTTTTGCGACCGCCGATGGCCGCTGGCGCCTGCGGACCACGGCGCAGGATGTCGATCCGCAATTCGTCCGCATGCTCATCGCTTACGAAGACCGGCGCTTTGCCGAGCATGGGGGCATCGATGTCCGCGCGCTCGCCCGCGCTGCCGTGCAGTTCGTCACCCACGGCCGCATCGTTTCGGGCGCCTCGACGCTTTCCATGCAGGTCGCCCGCCTGATCGAGCCACGCGAAAGCCGTTCGATCGGTGCCAAGCTTCGACAGATAGCCCGCGCCTGGCAGCTGGAGCGCCGGCTGACCAAGGCGCAGATTCTCGACCTCTACCTCACGCACGCGCCCTATGGCGGCAATCTGGAAGGCGTGCGCGCGGCAAGCCTTGCCTATTTCGGCAAAGAGCCGAGGCGGTTGACGGTTGCGGAGGCGGCGCTTCTCGTCGCCCTGCCGCAACTGCCCGAGCGCCGGCGTCCCGACCGGCACCCAGAAGCGGCGGAAGCCGCGCGTGCCCGCGTGCTGGAGCGCGCCGCCGTTGCCGCTGTTATCGGCGAGGGCGAGGCGGAGCGGGCAGCCGTCACGCGTGTGCCCGAAAGCCGTCGACCGCTACCAACGCTCAGCCCGCACCTCGCCGAAACCGCACGTCGCAAGGCGCCGGCCGCACCCACGCTTCATACCACGCTCGTCGCGCCCGTTCAGGCTGCGCTGGAGGCGGTGGCGAAGAGTGCGGCCGAGCGCGCCGGTCCGCGCATCTCGGTCGCCATGGTCATGGCGGACGCCGCGACCGGGGAAATTCTCGCGGAGGTGGGATCGGCGGATTACCTCGATTCGAGCCGCAAGGGCTGGATCGACATGACCCGCGTGCCGCGCTCGCCGGGATCGACCCTGAAGCCCTTCATCTACGGACTGGCCTTCGAAGAGGGGCTGGTGTCGCAGGAAACGGTGATCGAAGACCGGCCGGCCGACTTCTTCGGCTACCGCCCACGCAATTTCGACATGACCTACCAGGGCGACGTCACCATCCGGCAGGCGCTGCAACTGTCGCTGAACGTCCCGGCCATCCGGCTCCTGGATGCGGTCGGCCCATCCCGCTTGATGCTGCGTATGCGGCGCGCGGGCATCAACCCGATCCTGCCGCCGCAGGAGACGCCGGGCCTTGCCATCGGGCTCGGCGGTCTCGGTGTAACGCTGCGCGATCTGGTGCAGCTCTATGCCGGACTTGCCAATGAGGGCCGGCCCGTGCGGCTCGGCGACGGGGTCGACTCGGTGCCCGGGCCCATCGCCGGCGAACCCATGCTGGACCCGGCCGCGACATGGCAGATTGCCGATATCCTCTCCGGCGTCCTGCCGCCGACCGGCAGCGCCCGCCGTGGGATCGCCTACAAGACGGGCACGAGCTACGGCTACCGCGATGCCTGGTCGGTCGGATATGATGGCCGGACGGTGCTCGGCGTCTGGGTCGGGCGCGCCGATAACGGCGCCGTGCCCGGCATCACCGGTTATGCGACGGCGGCACCGGTCCTGTTCGAGGCCTTTGCCAAATCGGGCATTGCGGGCTTACCGCTGCCGCGCGCGCCGGCTGGCGCCGTGCGTATCGCGGCGCAGGACCTGCCGATTAGCCAGCGCCGCTTTTCCATGACAACGAGCGGCCTCCTGCGCGCCAACATCCGCGAAGCCGCACCGCAGATCGTCTATCCACCGGAGGGTGCGCGCGTTGATCTCGGCAAGGATGTCGCCGGCGTGCCGCTGCCGCTGATGCTGAAACTTCAGGGTGGACGGGCGCCATTTCGCTGGCTGGCCAATGGCCGACCGCTGGCGGATCTCACCCGGCGGCGCGTCAACCAGTGGGTGCCGGATGGTGCCGGCTATTCCACGCTGACCGTCATCGACGCTGCGGGCCGGGCCGCCAGCGTTCGCGTGTTCCTGCAATAAACCCAGAGCCACGACCCTCAGGTCGAGAACTCGAGCCTGCTGCTCTCTCAGTTCTTTTCGTCAAGTGCCTTCAAGACGCGCCGCAGCAGCTCCTCTTCCTCAAGGACCCCGTGACGATAGAGCGTGAGGACAAGAGCTGCGACAGGGTTGCTGGCATCGCTGTCAGGCGCGATCTTGCGCTTCTTGCGAGCAGCGTCGTAGACGCGCTGACAGAGATCGACATGCTCGGGCAGCATGGGTTGGTTACGCCAGGACATCGGTTCAGTCTCTTCTCTTTACGGCTGCTGGTCGAAGGGCAGCCAGTTCAGACATTTGGGATATGGCTCAGAGGAAAATAGGGCTGTTTGAGAAAAAGTGTAAAACCTCATTTGGTCGGTTTTACGGAAAAACAATGGCTCTCGTGAAAAAAAGGAATGTGTAGAGCGCAAGAACTCTCCAAACGCACGCAGCCTCTAAACGAGAATGCGCCTTGAAGAGGCAGCGAAGAGTCCTGTGTTTTTACGAAGCTGCTCCCGCTCCATACTACAACCTTCACGACATATTGAAATAGCCGGGGAGAACGTTACCTCACAAACGGAGGATAGCGCGTAGAGGCGGCGCCCTGACGAAGGCGAGCGACATAAGGCTCGCGCCGTCTTCAGGGAAGACGGTTTACGCCTCATTCGCCAACAGAGGCTGCTGCATGGCAGCCGGGAGCACGTCATGCTGGGTTCGTATGTTTTTCAGGAAGGCACCGTCATCACGCCGACGGAAATGGATATGCTCTTTCGCGTCTTCCAGCGCCTCTGCGATCATCGCCAGATTCCCAGTACCGGCCCGAAGGCGGAAATCGAGGCTGCCTATCTCGTGGCCCTGTTCAGCGATGGCCTGAACACGGAGGAGCTCCTGTGGAGCGTGGTTGCCGCGGAGGCGTGAGGCCGCCGCCGCAGGAAAACGTCCGCTGAACCGCGTCTATCCGCGTTTACGGTCGCAAAATCAGGCCGAAGGTCCCCGCCGGGCTGCTGCCTTGATGGCCGCTTCCAGCCCGTCCGCATCATAAGGTTTGCGCAGCAGCACTGCATCCGGCGGCGAACCGTCCGGTGCCCGGTCGTTACCTGTTGCAAAGACGATGCCGAGCGCGGGGTTGATCGCCAGCGCTTCCGCGGCAAGTTCTGCGCCCGATGCGTCGGGAAGGCCGAGATCGGTCACGAGCACATCGACCGATGCGCCGGCAAGCTTCTCCCTCGCCTCCTGCGCATTGCCCGCTTCGATGACGGCATGGCCGAAATTCTCGACGAGCTCCACGGTGTTGGCCCGGATCAGCGGATCGTCCTCGACGACGAGAACCGTCAGCGGTGCCGGCGCGGGCGCGGGCGTGACGATCGGCGCAGGCAAGGCCGTCGTGGCCGGGCCGGGTGGGACAGTGCCGGCGACCCGCGTGTTCACGGCGGAACGCTGTTTCTGATTGGCGATGACATGGCGGATTTTGCGCGCCAGTGCTTCGCGGGTATAGGGCTTGGAGAGAAGCTCCACGCCTGCATCCAGCCGTCCGCCATGGACGATGGAGTTCTCCGTGTAGCCCGAGGTGAAGAGCACGGCGATATCCGGCAGGCGCTCCTTGGCCTTGCGCGCCATGTCAACGCTTTTCAGCGGTCCGGGCATGACGACGTCGGTGAAGAGCAGGTCGATGGCGAAGCCGCTTTCCACCACGCTGAGCGCATTCTGCGCATTGGTCGCCTTCAGCACGCCGTAGCCGAGATCGCTCAGCATCTCCACGACCGTGTTGCGCACCTCGTCGTCATCCTCCACCACGAGGATCATTTCCGTTCCGCCGACGACGGGTCCGGACTGGATCGTCACCTCGCGGTCTTCGCTGGCCGTGGCGCGGGGCAGGTAGAGCTTGACCGTCGTGCCGTGCCCGACCTCGCTGTAGATCTTCACATGGCCGCCCGACTGCTTGACGAAGCCGTAGACCATCGACAGGCCGAGCCCGCTGCCCTTGCCCTCGGCCTTGGTGGAGAAGAACGGTTCGAACACCTGTTCCAGCACTTCCGGCGCAATGCCCGATCCCGTGTCGCTGACGGACAGCACGACATACTGGCCCGCCTCGACCTCGGCATGGTTGCGAACATAATCGTCGTCGAGATAGGCATTGCCCACCTCGATCGTCAGCTTGCCATTGCCCTCCATGGCGTCGCGCGCATTGATCGCGAGGTTCAGCACCGCGTTCTCGACCTGCACCGGATCGACGAATGTGTTCCACAGTCCGCCGGCGACGATGGTTTCCAGCTCGATGGCCTCGCCGATGGAGCGCCGCAGCAGATCGTCCATGCCCGACATGAAGCGCCCGACATTGATGACCTTCGGCTCCAGCGCCTGCCTTCGGCCGAAGGCCAGAAGCTGGCTTGCCAGCTTGGCGCCCCGGCTGACGCCGGCCAGCGCATTGGCGACCCGCCGCTCGGCGCGTTCGTTGCCGGCCACGTCTTTCGCAAGCAGCTGCAGATTGCCCGAGACGACCTGCAGCAGATTGTTGAAATCATGGGCGACGCCGCCGGTGAGCTTGCCGATCGTCTCCATTTTCTGGGCCTGTTGCAGCGCCCGCTCCGCCTGCCGCCGCACGGCGATCTCTTCGCCGACGCGGGCCTCCAGCGTCTCGTTGAGCAGACGCAGCTGCTCCTCGGCGCGCTGGCGGTGGCGGACCTGGCGCTCCAGATGCACGGCATGCCGGCGCAGTTCGTCCTCGGCCTGCCGCTGCTCGCTGATATCCGTGTGAACGCCGACCCACTCAGTGATATCGTCCTGCTCGTCGAAGATGGGCACGCCGCGAATGGCAAACATCCGCCAGACGCCATCATGCCGCCGCACGCGATGTTCCCAGATGAAGGTGCGCCGGTCGGCGACGGCAGCATTCCACGCTTCGACTGTCGCCTGGCGGTCGTCGGGATGCACTGCGTCCGCCCAGCCGTAATCCTGATAGGCCTCGTAAGGCTGCCCGGTCAGCTCGGCCCAGCCCGGCTGCTGCCCGATCATCCGGCCATCGGCGCTGTTGGTCCAGAGAACGCCGTGCACGGCGTGAACTGCGGCCCGAAACCGGTTGTTGCTGGCCAGAAGTTCCTTTTCGGCGCGCTTGCGATCCTCGATGTCGATCATCAGGATGTAGATACCGTCCACCGTGCCGGCATCCGTCAGGCGCGGCATGTAGCGTACTTCGGCGGTCCGATGGTCGCCGCCCGGTCTGCGGATCACCGTATCCGTAATGACGGGCTCGCCGGCAAAGGCGCGTTCGAGATAGGAGATGCGTTTGCGATAATAGTCCTCGCCGATGATCTCGCGGATGTGCCGGCCGATGACCGCGTTCGCGGGATGGCCGAACCATTCGAGATAGCCCTTGTTGGCGAACCGGTAGACATGATCGACATCGAGGAACCCGACGAGAATGGGAAGCGCGTCGGTGATCCGGCTCAGTTCCGCCTGGCTTTCGGCCAGCGCCCGCACGGCCCGCACCCGGTCGGTGTTTTCGAGCACCGTGCAAAGCACGCCATCGACCCCACCCTCGTCATTGTAGATCGGCGTATAGAACAGGTCGAAGACGATCTCTTCCGGCCGGCCGTTCCGGTGCAGCACCATGGGCTGGTCGCGAAAGCTCTGGACCTCGCCCTTGAAGCCGCTCTCCAGGATGCGGCGGTTCCAGTCCCAGATTTCCGGCCAGATCTCCGGCACCTTGCCGCCGAGTGCCCGGGGGTGATAGCCGCCGGCGATCTCGCGGTAGGCGTCATTGTAGATCATCACATGATCCGGACCCCACATCAGTACTTGCGGGATCGGCGAATTGATCAAGGAATTGACCTTGATTCGCAGATTGGCGGGCCAGGTGCCGATCGGACCGAGCGATGTCGAGGTCCAGTCAAAATCCCGGATGCGCTGACCGAGCTCGCCGCCGCCGAAAGGCCAGGCTGCCTTGCTGGAACCAATGCTCATGATACTCGTATCTCGCCGGGTGCGCGTAAGGGATCGGGACGGGGTGAGTTCTACTTCATTTCCCCGGAAATCGGAATCATTTCTGGGCAAAAAATCCTGCGATAGCTCAACGCGTTAGAGCAGCGTCGCCGTCCATGGGCTGTCCATCCCCGGCTGCCCGGCCGGTCTGACGGCCACAGGCATTCACGGCCTCTTTACGGCCGGAAACCGGGATCGATAGCGTGGCAGAAGACGCAAATAACCGGTGGTCCCGCCCGCCCGAATTTCTTGCGGGATATTGATCTGGCGAACGGAACCAATATTCGGCATCAGTGTTCTCTAAAGCTCGGTCCTCAGCCGCGCGATCAGCGGGTTTTGGAGAGACATGTGAGCACGAAAGCGACCGTTAACGCGCCTCTTCGCAAGGCGGACCTTTACCCGCCGCACGACCCCAATACGCGCAACAAGCTTTCGGGACACGTTATCCTCATATTGCTCGGCGCCACCGTCGTTCTCAAGGTGGGGCAGGAAATCTTCGTTCCGCTCGCGCTGTCCCTTCTTCTCACCTTCACGCTCGCCCCGATCGTCTCCTTCCTGCGCCGCCGCTCGGTGCCGAAGATCGCTGCGGTCATGATCGCGGTCGCCTCGGCCTTCTGCGCCATCGCCCTCTTCAGCGTCGTCGTCGCCAGCCAAGTGTCGAACCTCGCTCAGAATATTCCGGCCTACCAGCGCAACATCGTCGTCAAGGTGCAGACGCTGGCCCAGGCCGGGTCCGGTGATGGCATCATGAAGCACCTGAGCGGTATCGTGGAGCGGGTGGGCGAGGAGATCCAGACGCGGGCTGTCGAAAGCCAGGAAGATTCGGCGGCTGCCGTGCCCACATCGCGCGAACCCATGCCGGTCGAGATCGTCACGCGCTCGAACCCCATCCAGACGCTCGGCAACTTCATCCTGCCGCTGATCAGCCCTTTCGCCACGGCGGGTCTCGTGATCGTGCTCGTCATCTTCATGCTCTTGGAGCGCGAGGACCTGCGTGACCGGTTCATCCGACTGGTCGGCCTCAACGATCTCCACCGCACCACTGAAGCGCTTCAGGATGCTGGCAAGCGGGTCGGCAAGTATCTGCTGATGCAGCTGGTGGTGAATGCGCTCTACGCCTTTCCGATCACCATCGGCCTCTGGATCCTCGGCATTCCCAATGCCATCCTCTGGGGCCTTCTGACACTGGTCCTTCGTTTCGTGCCCTATATCGGTCCGGTCATCGGCATGATCCTGCCGCTGTTTCTGGCGCTAGCGATCGCACCCGGCTGGTCGCTCGTGCTCTGGGTCGGCGCCTTGTTTCTTACGACCGAGTTGATCAGCAATAATGTCGTCGAACCTTGGCTCTACGGGTCGCATACCGGCCTTTCGCCGCTCGCCATCATCATCTCCGCGATCTTCTGGTCCTGGCTCTGGGGACCGCTCGGGCTGATGCTGTCGACCCCGCTGACCGTCTGCCTCGTCGTCCTCGGCCGCTATGTGCCGCAATTCAGCTTTCTCGACGTGCTGCTCGGCAACGAGCCTGTGCTGGAGCCACATGAAAAGCTCTACCAGAGGCTTTTGGCAGGCGATCCGGACGAAGCGACGGCCAATGCGGAAGACTATCTGGAAGACGAGTATCTGCTGGACTATTACGAAAAGGTCGGCATGCCCGCGCTCCTTCTCGGCGAAGTCGATCGGCAGCGCGGCGTAATGACGGAGGCGCAGATCGAGCGCTTTTCGGGCAGCGTTCGCTCGCTGGTCGATAACCTCTCGGAGATCGCCGACGAGGAGGAAAGCGAGGAGGACGTTCCAACCAATCCGGAAGCCAGTGACGGGACGGACAAGGCAGGCGACGACGTCGATCTGCCGGACGGCACCGGACATTCGCTGCTCTGCATCGGTGGACGCGGAGATATCGACGACGCGGCCGCCGCCATGCTGGCTCAGCTCCTCGAGATCCAAGGCGCCGATGCCACCAGCATCGCGCATTCCATGACCGATCTGCGTATGCTCAAGGATAGCGACACGATCGACACCGTGGTCTTCACGTTCCTCAACGGAAACTCGAAGACCCATGCCCGCAATCTCGTGCGTCGCCTGAAGCGCATGAAGCCGGGCTTGCGGGTCGGCCTGTTCGTGCCTCTCGCCAATGGCCAGGACCATCCGCGCATGACGCTGGAGGACACCAATGCCGACTTCATCACCCTGACGCTGGTCGAAACCGTCCGCTCGGCGCTGACCGAGACCGGCCCGGTGCCGCTGATGACGATCACCCGCAAGCTCGGCCGTCCGCGTATTCGTCTGGCAAAGACGGCCTGACACGCGATCGGCGCTGTGGTTACGGCGAAAGCCCGGCGCAGCGCGCGGTGTTGCGGATATGCGCTTCCATTTCCTGGCGCGCCGCTGCGGCATCGTTGTTCCGGAGTGCTGCGATGATCCGGCGATGTTCGGCGATTGAATGGCGCATGCGTTCCGGGTCGGTGATCGGGATCGGCTGGCGTTGCGTTTCCGTTACCTGATCGCGCACCGTCTGATAGAGCGCCTTCAGCATGGCGTTCGAACAGGCCGAGACGATCGTGCCGTGAAAGGCGAGGTCCGCTTCCACATTGGACAGGAGATCCTGCCGCGCCCAGCATTCCTCCATGGTCTGCGTCGCCATCTCCATCCGGTCGAGCTGCAACTGCGTCAGGCGACCGGCCGACAGTCGCGCGATCTCGCCCTCCAGCAGGATCCGCGTCTGGAAGACGTCGAACACGGAATAGCTGTCGGAATAGCGCCATGGGGCCATATGGCCGGAGGCGCCCCCTGCACCCTCTGTCGACACAGTCACGAAGGTGCCTCGCCCTGCTTCCGTCTTCAGAAGACCCAGCGTTTCCAGTGTCAGAAGCGCCTCGCGCAGAGACGCCCGGCTGACGCCGAGCGTCTGCGAAAATCCGCGCTGAGACGGGATTTTCTCGCCCGCTTTCAACGTGCCGTTCTGGATCATCGCCTGGATCTCGCGGGCGACCGATTGCGGGACGAGCGTCTTGTTCAACATGAAAACCCCACTCCGCACCTCAAGCACTTGGCGATAGGCGCTGGCGCCCCAGCTCTTGCCGCCGACATATCAACTCCTGCCGTATCCGGGTCAAAAATCCGAGAAACAGGCGCCCAATCTATTTTGTTCGCGGCCATTGCCAAGCGGAAAGCATCGTGCTTTTTTGGCCTGACTGGTCTGACCAGTCAGGCCACTGTAGATTGAGTCATGTTCAAAAAACAAGGGGAACTCTCATGACACGAACGAACACTCTCAAAACAACGCTTCTTGCCGGCGTCCTCGCGATCTTTGGCACGGCCAGCGCTCTCGCCGCCGATCTCACGGTCGGTGCCAATATCGGCAACGTGCCGTGGGAATTCGAAGATGCGAGCGGCAAGGTGACAGGTTTCGAAGTCGATCTCGTCAACGAAATCGCCAAGCGCCTCGGCAAGACGGTCGAATTCGTCAACACGCCGTTTAACGGCCTCTTCCCGGCCGTCCAGTCCGGCCGCATCAACATGGCAGTCTCCTCGATCACCATCACCGAGAAGCGCCTGGCCTCCGTCAGCTTCGCCCAGCCCTATTACGACAGCGACCAGTCGCTGACCGTGACCGCCGCCTCCGGCATCACCGGCCTCAAGGACATGGGCGAAAAGGTTGTCGGCGTCGATACCGGCTCCACCGGCGACATGTGGGCGGACGCGCACAAGGCCGAGTACAAGTTGGGCGAGATCCGTCGCTTCGAAGGCCTGCAGCCCGCCATGCTCGACCTCGTCGCCGGCCGCGTCGATGGCTACATCTCCGACATTCCGGCGCTGCTCTACTACGTCAAGGACAAGCCGGAGCTGAAGGTCGTCGAGCGCATCCCGACCGGCGAAAAATACTCGATCATGTTCAACAAGGGCGACCCGCTGGCTGCCGAGGTCAACGACGTCATCACCAAGCTCAAAGGCGAAGGCTTTATCGCCAAGCTTCACGAGACCTGGTTCGGTGCCAAGGCCGAGGATACGACCTCGACCGTTGCCGTCATGGACATGCCCAAGGCCAAGTAAGCCGCAACCGCACCGGCAGGACCGCAAAGGTCTTGCCGGATGCCAGGGAGCCGTTTCGGCCATGAATCTCATCAATACCTTCTTCAACATGCAGGTGCTGGCCGATAGCCTGCCGCAGCTCATGTGGGGTCTTGTGGTCACGCTGCAGATCGGCGTTACCAGCATTCTCTGCGGTCTTGCGGGCGGCCTGTTCCTCGCCATTGCGCGGCTCTATGCGCCGGCTTTCTTCAAGCTGCTGATCCGTATCTATATCGATATCTTCCGCTCGATCCCGCTCCTCGTTCTGCTGATCGTCGTCTATTACGCGCTTCCTTTCGTCGGCATCCGCCTGTCGCCCTTCCTCTCTGCGGTCACGGCCCTGTCGCTGGTGTCCGCTGCCTATACGGCCGAAATCTTCCGCGCCGGCATCGAGGCCATTCCGCATGGTCAGTTCGAGGCGTCGGCCGCGCTCGGCCTCTCCAACAGGCACACGATGGTTGACGTGATCCTGCCGCAGGCTGTCCGCATCGTCATTCCGCCGCTTACCAACAATTGCATCAACGTCATGAAGGACACGGCGCTCGCCTCCGTCGTCGCCATGCCGGACCTTCTGAAACAGGCGACGCAGGCGCAGGCGCTCTCGGCCAACCCGACGCCGCTGATCGGTGCCGCCATCATCTACGTCCTGCTGCTCTGGCCGATGGTCGCCGTCGTCGCCCGCCTCGAGAAACATTTCGCACGGGGGAAACGCTGATGAGCACGCCCATCACCACGCCCGTTCCCGCGATCATCTCCATCCGCGGCCTCACCAAGGCCTATGGTACCTTCACGGTCCTCCACGGCATTGATCTCGATATCGCCGAGGGCGAGGTCGTCTGCGTCATCGGCCCGTCCGGCTCCGGAAAATCGACGCTGATCCGCTGCATCAATCATCTGGAGGCTTTCTCCGCTGACAGCACGATCACGGTCGATGGCATCCGCGTTGCACCCAGCAAGGCGCTGGCAAAGGTGCGGGCCGAGGTCGGCATGGTGTTCCAGTCGTTCAATCTCTTCCCGCACATGACCGTGCTGAAGAACGTCATGCTCGCGCCCATGCGGGTGCGGGGTACGGGGAAGGTCGAGGCCGAACGCAAGGCGCGAGACCTGCTCGCCCGCGTCGGCATCGGCGAACAGGCGGAGAAGTTTCCGGCCCAGCTTTCCGGCGGCCAGCAGCAGCGCGTCGCCATTGCCCGCGCGCTGGCCATGGAGCCGCGCGTGCTGCTCTTCGACGAGCCGACATCCTCGCTCGACCCGGAAATGGTGGGCGAGGTGCTGGATGTGATGCGCAAGCTCGCCGGCACCGGCGTGACCATGATCATCGTCACGCACGAGATGGGCTTTGCCCGCCAAGTCGCCGACCGCGTCATCTTCATGGACAGCGGACGGCTGGTGGAGGCCGGCACGCCGGAGCAGATCTTCGACAGCCCGAGGCAAGAGCGCACGCGCAGCTTCCTGCGCGCTGTCCTCAACCACTGAACAAGAAAATACGGAGGACAACACGGATGGCCACCACGACGCCGCTCGATCTCGATTATGTGCGCAGCCAGTTTCCAGGGCTCGCCAAAGGCTGGGCCTTCTTCGACAATGCCGGGGGATCGCAGATCCTCAAAGGCGCGCTCGACCGCATCAACACGTTCCTGATCGACAAGAACGTCCAGATCGGCGGTTCCTACGACGTGTCGCAGGAGGCGGCCCGCGCGCTCTACGAGGCGCGCACGGCGGCGATGCATCTGGTCAACGCCAGCCGACCAGAAGAAATCGTCTTCGGCAGCTCGACTACGGCGCTTCTGCAGAATCTCGCGCGCGCCATGCAGAGCCAGCTGTCCCCGGGCGACGAGATCGTCATCACCGTCAGCGATCACGAATCCAATATCGGCCCCTGGGACCGGCTGCAGGTGGCGGGCATTACGCTCAAGATCTGGCCGCTGAACACGGAAACGATGACGCTCGATCTGGCCGATCTCGCGCCGCTGATGACCGAGCGCACGAAGCTCGTCTGCGTCACCCACGTCTCCAACATTCTCGGCTCGGTTAACCCGATCCGCGAGATCGCCGATTTCGTGCATGCGCGCGGCGCGCTGATCTGCGTCGATGCCGTCGCCTATGCGCCGCACCGGGCCGTGGACGTGCAGGCCTTCGATGCCGACTATTACGTCTTCAGCCTCTACAAGACCTACGGGCCGCACTACGCGCTGATGTACGGCAAATACGATCTGCTGCTGGAGCTCGACACGCTCTACCACTACTTCTACGGCAAGGACAAAGTGCCCGGCAAGCTGGAGCCCGGCAACCCGAACTACGAGCTCGCCTATGCCACCTGCGGCATCGTCGATTATCTCGCGACGCTCGGCGAGCAGGCCGGCGAGAGCGGCACGACGCGGCGGAAGATCGAGGCCGCCTTCTCGGCTATCACGGCGCAGGAAAATGTGCTCGTCGAGCGGCTCCTCGCCTATCTCCGGGCACGCAACGACTGCCGCATCGTCGGTCAGGCTACCAACCGGAACGATACCCGCGTGCCGACCATCGCCTTCCGCTTCGATGGCCGTGATGCCGGCGAGCTTTGCAAAGCGATGGATGCCGAGAAGATCGCCATGCGGTTCGGCGATTTCCACTCGCGCCGCCTTGCCGAATATCTCGGCCTCACCGACCATGGCGGCATGCTGCGCGTCTCGATGGTCCACTACAACACGTTGGAAGAGGTCGATCGCTTCACGGGAGCCCTCGACCGCATCCTTGCCGGCGATGCCGGGCTTGCCAAGGCGAGCTGAACAGGCCGCGTTGAACATAGGGAAAAGGAAAGAACGATGCGTTTCGACACGGTGATCCGCCATGGAACGGTGGTGACGGCCTCCGATACGTTCAAGAGCGATATCGGCATCCGCGACGGCCGTATCGTCGCACTCGCGGCGGAGCTGACCGACGCCGACGAGATCATCGATGCGACCGGCCTTCTCGTCCTTCCCGGCGGTATCGACAGTCACGTGCATCTCGATCAGCCCTCCGGCGACGGCATCGTCATGGCGGATGATTTCGACAGCGGCACCCGCTCGGCCGCCATTGGCGGCAACACGACCGTCATGGCCTTCTGCATGCAGGAGAAGGGCCAATCACTGCGCGAGGCCCTGAAAATCTATCACGCGAAGGCGCAGGACAAATGCCATGTGGATGTGTCCTTCCACATGGTCATTACCGACCCGACGCCGGAGGTGCTCGGCCAGGAAGTGCCGGCGCTGGTCGAGGATGGCTATACCTCGATGAAGGTCTTCATGACCTATGAGGGCCTGCGGCTGCGCGACGACGAGATCCTCGCCACGCTCGACACGGCGCGGCGCACCGGTGCGCTCGTCATGGTCCACTGCGAGAACGAGGATGCCATCCGTTACCTCATCGGCCGTCACGAGGAGGAGGGCAAGTTCGCGCCGAAATTCCACGCGACGGCCCGTCCGGTCGCGGCCGAACGCGAGGCGACCCACCGCGCTCTGTCGCTTGCCGAAATCGTCGATGTGCCGATCGTCATCGTCCACGTTTCCAACCGCGAGGCGATGGAGGAAATCCGCCGTGCCCGCCAGCGTGGCCAGAAGATCGCAGGCGAAACCTGCCCGCAATATCTGATGCTGACGGCCGACGATCTCGATCAGGATGCGCTCGAGGGGGCGAAATACGTCTGCTCGCCGCCGCCGCGCGACAAGGCCAGCCAGGAGGCCTGCTGGGAGGGCCTCGAACAGGGCGTGTTCGACCTGTTCTCCTCCGATCATTGCCCCTTCCGCTTCGATGACCCGGAAGGCAAGCTGAACGAGAAGGGCAAACGCCATTTCCGCTGGATCCCGAACGGTATTCCGGGCGTCGCCACGCGCCTTCCTATCCTCTTTTCCGAAGGCGTGATGAAGGGCCGCATCGACCTCAATACGTTCGTCGCGGTCACGGCCACCAACCATGCCAAGCTCTACGGGCTCTATCCCCGCAAGGGCACCATCGCCATCGGCGCGGATGCCGACCTCGCCCTCTGGGACCCCGAGAAGCGCACGACGCTCACCAACGACCTCCTCCATCACGGCGCCGACTACACGCCTTACGAAGGCCTCGACATCCAGGGCTGGCCCACCCGCGTGCTTCTGCGCGGCCGGACGATCGTCAACGACGGCAAACCCGCCGAGAGCGACACGCCCACGGGCACATATCTTCCGAGGGGCAAGTCCGCGCTGATCTGGTAGGTGGAGACTAAGTGTTTAGTCACACGACGCGTTCGGCCGCGTTTCGGAGCATATGGTCGGATCGGCTCAATGATCGCGGTTGGCGACGAAGGCGGCGGCGTCCATCAACGTTTTCGCGGCGTCGCCATATGGCGCGAGAAGCGCGCTGGCCTCTGCGACAAGACGTGCGAGTTCGGCTTCGGCCCAGTCGGTGCCGCGGCGAGCGACCAGTGTCGCCTTGCCGCGGGCTTCGTCCTTGCCGGTTGCCTTGCCCATGGTCTCAGCATCGGCCTTGAGGTCGAGAAGGTCGTCCGCAAGCTGGAAGGCGCGGCCGATGCGTTCGCCGAACTGGCGCAGGCGCGCACGGTCTTCGGCACCCGTGCCGGAGACGATGGCGCCGGCTTCGCAGGCAAACCGGATCAGGGCGCCGGTCTTCATCGCCTGCAGGGTGACGATGCCCTCTTCGTCGGGTGCGGTCGTTTCTGCTGCTAGATCCAGCGCCTGTCCGCCAGCCATGCCACCGAGGCCGGAGGCGCGGGCGAGCGCCAGCACGAGCGCCGTCTTCACGGCATCGGGTAGCCCCGTCTCTGGCCCTGCCAGAATGTCGAAGGCGAGGGTCAGCAGGCTGTCGCCGGCGAGAATGGCATTCGCCTCCCCATAGGCGATGTGGACGGTCGGCTGGCCGCGGCGCAGGTCGTCGTCGTCCATGGCCGGCAGATCGTCGTGGACGAGGGAATAGCAATGCACGCATTCGAGGGCAGCGGCCACCCGGATGGCAGCTTGCGCATCTCCGCCGAACAGCGCCGTGCTTTCCATCACCAGAAAGGGGCGCAGTCGCTTGCCGCCGTTCAGCACGCCATGGCGCATGGCGGCGAGCAGTGCGGGCGGGCGGGCGATCTCGTCGGGCGCGACCGTGCCGCTCAGGAGCGCTTCGAGGCAGGCCGTAACCTGGTCGGCACTCTGCCGGAGTCTGATATCGAAGGTCTGGGCAGCTGCGTTCATGGCGGCTCTTTGGCATGCGCGTGCGGCGCGTTCAATAAATTTCACCGGGAAGCGCGTCTCTACCGGGGACAGCGGTGAAAAGGACGTTCAAATCCCCTCGATCTTAGACTATGACGGAGGGCGCGGATGGGGCGACGGACGGGTTGATCAGTCGGGACGATCAGAGTTGGGATATCGTACCCGAACCACGTGAGCCAGAATCGCGGGGGCCAGACCTCCGTAAGCTCCCGGTCGATATGCCAAGCGAGCACGATGCCGCTGAGGTCCGTGCTTCGAGCCCTGAGCAAGGGATAAACGAGGTTCGCGCCGAAGATGTATCCTTGCGCGACGACGTCCCTATGGTTCCTGCCAGACTGGATGCGGCAAGTCAGGACGTGCGTGGTCCGGACACAGGTGGAGATGAGGAACTGCCGTCAAACGCCAAACGAGGCATGTTCGCGCGGATCAGGCGCCGGTGGCGTCAGCTTCTCGTCGTCGCGGTCGTCCTCCTGTTGCTGCCCTACGCCCTGATCATCCTCTATTCGCCGAATTTCGTGCATCCGGTGTCCTCGCTCATGCTGCGCGATCTGGCGCTTCTCCGTGGCTATGATCGGCAATGGGTGCCGTTCGAGAAGATTTCGCCCAATCTCGTGCAGTCGGTGATGATGTCGGAAGACGGACAGTTCTGCATGCATGCCGGTGTCGACTGGGTGCAGATGCGCGGTGTCGTGGATGACGCGCTGGAGGGCGAGCAGACGCGTGGCGCGAGCACCATTCCCATGCAGACGGCCAAGAACCTGTTTCTCTGGAACGGCCGCTCCTTCGTGCGCAAGGCCATGGAGCTGCCCTTGGCGCTGGCGGCCGATTTCGTCTGGACCAAGCGACGTCTGATGGAGATCTATCTCAATATCGCCGAATGGGGGCCGGGCATCTATGGCGCGGAGGCCGCAGCCCAGCATCATTTCGGCGTGCCGGCCTCCAAGCTGACGCGACGGCAGGCGGCTCTTCTGGCGGTTTCCCTGCCAAATCCGATCGACCGCAATGCCGGCAAGCCGGGCCGCGGGCTGAGACGGCTAGCCTCCATGATCGAGCGTCGGGCAGGGGCGTCCGGCGGATACATCAAGTGCCTTTATCCGTAAAATCACGCCTTTTGATTGGATGGGTTCTGAAGGGTCTGCTCTAACGCCGGGACCGTCACCGGAGATCCAGCATGAGCGACCTCGTCCTTTACGTCGGCAACAAGAACTATTCCTCCTGGTCGCTACGGCCGTGGCTCGCTCTCAAAGGCTGCGGCGTGCCCTTTACCGATGTCGTCATTCCCTTCGATTTTCCGAACGGCAATCCGCGCTTTCGGGAGATCTCGCCGACGGGCCGGGTTCCGGTGCTGCATCATGGTGCGGTTCCGGTATGGGAATCGCTCGCGATCATCGAATATGCCGCCGAACTCTTTCCCGAGGCCGGTCTATGGCCCGAGGATCTCGTCGACCGGGCCGTGGCACGCAGCATCTCGATGGAAATGCTGGCGGGGTTCCGTGCGCTTCGCGGGGCCTGCCCGATGAACATTCGCCGGCCGGTCGGCGCGATCGCGTTGCCCAAAGGTGTGATGGAGGATGTCGCGCGGATCGAGACCATCTGGGCGCAGGCGCTGGCCAAATCCGGCGGGCCGTTCTTGTTCGGCCGGTTCACGGCTGCGGATGCGATGTTCGCACCGGTCGTCAACCGGCTGGAGATCTATGCGCTGACGCAAGATCCGGTGTCGCTCGCCTATATGGCCGCCGTCAAGGCGCATCCGGCCTTTCTCGCTTGGCAGACCGATGCGCTGGCGGAGACTTGGATCGTGCCGGAAGACGAAGCCTGAGCGTGCCTTTTCGAAAGTTCGCAATGCCTGGGCAAAAAAAACCTGTGGGGTCTGGCCAAGATGGCATCCTGCATGTATAAGCCCGGCCAATTCCGAGATTGAAACGCCTTCATCCCGGCCCGTTCAACGGTCCGCAGACTGGTGGTTTCCCCCGATACGTGGAGTGTTTGAAATGGCTGTTCCTAAGAGAAAAACGAGCCCGTCGAAGCGCGGCATGCGCCGTTCTGCTGATGCGCTGAAGATCCCGACCTACATCGAAGACAAGAACTCCGGTGAACTGCGTCGCCCGCATCACATCGACATGAAGACTGGCATGTACCGCGGTCGTCAGGTTCTGACACCGAAGGCAAGCTGATCGTCTTGCCGTCCGGCAGGCACGCCCTTGGGCGATGTTGCGGACGGATGGTCGAGAAGATCGAGATCACGGAAAAGGCTGGCCATTGCGCTGGCCTTTTCTGCGTTTCGATGATGCCGTATCTTGCCGGTCGGCTGGGCGTTGCCTTGATTGTCGCACATCGCTGGTTCATACCCGAGGCGAGGCCTTTTTCGAGGGCCAGACGATTTCGCCAGCCAGGAACCATGCCATGCTCGCTTCCATCCCGCTCCTGATCCTGCCGTTCGCGCTCTACAACCTCGCCATGACGGGGGCTCTCGGGGCGGGCGGCGTCGCCGTGTTCGAGGAGACCGTGACGAGCCTCGCGATGCTATCGGGAGCGACATGGAGCATGAGCGTCGGCGATCTCCTGATCGTCGGCAGCCTCGTCCTCCTGTTCGTGGAGATCCTCAAAGCCACCCGGACGAGCTCCAAGACGCTGGTCGATCACATCCTGTCGATGGTGCTCTTCATCGTCTTCCTGATCGAGTTCTTGGCTGTGGCGGGGGCTGCGACCGACGTCTTCTTCATCCTGATGGCAATCAGCTTCATCGACGTCATCGCCGGCTTCACCATCTCGATGCGCACGGCCGGGCGGGACGTCTCGATCGGGCTCTGACGGCTCCGTCGTAAAGGATGCAGGGGACGGGAATGGCGGCCTTCTGGAGCCGCTGTCCGTCCCGGCACGAGGCGTGACCTCAGGTCAGGTTCTCGAGCTTGCTCTGGAGCGCGCGCAGCTGCTCCTTCAGCTCATCGATGTCCTTGGCCTCGGCCTTTCGCGGTTCGCGCGCCTGCGGGGCGGCGGCCATGAAGGGCGAGAACATTTGCATGGCCTGGTGGAACATCTCGGTGTTGCGCTTCACCTGTTCCTCGACCAGTTGCAGCGGCACCTGAAGGTTCTTGCTCAGAGGCGTATCGCCGAAGGCCTTGCCGATCTGCTCGCGCATCTGCACCTGCTGGTCGGTGAAGGCCTGCATGGAATGTTCGAGATAGCTCGGCACGACCGCCTGCATCTGGTCGCCGTAGAAGGCGATGAGCTGGCGCAGGAAGGAGATCGGCAGGAGCGTATTGCCCGTCTTGCTTTCCTGCTCGAAGATGATCTGCGTCAGGACGGAATGGGTGATGTCGTCCCCGCTCTTGGCGTCCTGAACGTTGAACTCCTCCCCCTTCTTGACCATGACCGCGAGATCGTCGAGCGTGACGTAGGTGCTCGTTCCCGTGTTGTAGAGCCGCCGGTTGGCGTATTTCTTGATAACGATCTGCCCGTCCTGCTTCGCCATCAGGGTCTCCTCCCCAAATTGCTGTTTTTATAGCATTTCATGAGGATATGCGGAAATCGCGCCATAAGACAATCTCTTTGTGCGCTGCAGTGATCACGCTCGCGTAACGACGTGCAGGTTTCTCCCACTTACACTTTGACTTGCGCGAGAACCTCGTTCAGTCTTGCCTCATCAAGGGGTCTCGCCAGCCGGATCCGATTGCATTCTCAGGGAGGAGACCGTGATGAGCACACCATCCATCGTCATCGCCAGCGCGGGTCGGACCGCCGTCGGCGCGTTCAATGGGTCCTTTGCCAATACGCCGGCGCACGAGCTGGGCGCCGCGGTGATCAAGGGCGTATTGGCGCGCGCGGGCCTCGAGGCGGCCGAGGTGGACGAGGTCATCCTGGGGCAGGTGCTTTCGGCAGGCGAGGGGCAGAACCCGGCGCGTCAGGCGGCCATGAAGGCGGGCGTGCCGCAGGAAAAGACGGCCTGGGGCATGAACCAGCTCTGCGGCTCCGGCCTGCGGGCAGTCGCGCTCGGCATGCAGCAGATCGCCACGGGCGATGCCTCGATCATCGTGGCCGGCGGTATGGAGTCGATGTCCATGGCACCGCATTGCGCGCATCTGCGCTCGGGCGTGAAGATGGGCGACTTCAAGATGATCGACACCATGATCAAGGACGGCCTGACGGACGCATTCCATGGCTACCATATGGGCGTGACGGCCGAGAACATCGCCAAGACGTGGCAGTTGTCGCGCGACGATCAGGACCAGTTCGCGCTCGGTTCGCAGAACAAGGCGGAAGCCGCCCAGAAGGCCGGCCGCTTCACCGACGAGATCATTCCCTTCGTCGTCTCCACGCGCAAGGGCGACGTGACCGTCGATAGCGACGAATATATCCGCCATGGCGCGACGATCGAGAGCATGGCGAAGCTGCGCCCGGCCTTCGACAAGGACGGTACCGTAACGGCCGCCAATGCGTCCGGCCTCAATGACGGGGCGGCGGCAACGCTGCTGATGAGCGAGCAGGAAGCCGCTCGTCGCGGCATCACGCCGCTCGCCCGTATCGCCTCCTGGGCGACGGCCGGCGTCGATCCGCAGATCATGGGCACAGGCCCGATCCCGGCTTCGCGCAAGGCGCTGGAAAAGGCCGGCTGGTCCGCCTCCGACCTCGACCTCGTGGAAGCCAACGAGGCCTTTGCCGCGCAGGCCTGCGCCGTCAACAAGGATCTCGGCTGGGATACCTCGATCGTCAACGTCAACGGCGGTGCGATCGCCATCGGCCATCCCATCGGCGCCTCGGGCGCGCGCATTCTCAACACGCTATTGTTCGAGATGAAGCGCCGCGGCGCCAAGCGCGGCCTCGCCACGCTCTGCATCGGCGGCGGCATGGGTATCGCGCTCTGCGTCGAGGGTCTTTGAGGAAGGATCTTGGACAGAGGCCGGCGCTGAGCCGGCCTTTTCATTTTCACCAATGTCGGCTGGGACGACACGAAATACCTTGAAGAAAAGAACGATTGAGGGAGGACGAGCATGAGCAGGGTTGCCTTGGTAACGGGTGGAACGCGCGGCATCGGCGCTGCCATTTCGATTGCGCTCAAGGGTGCGGGTTACCGCGTGGCCGCAAACTATGCCGGCAACGAGGAAAAGGCGCAGGCCTTCTCCGACGTCACCGGCATCCCGGTCTTCAAGTGGGATGTCTCGGACTATGCAAGCTGTGCGGCAGGTGCCGCCACGATCGAGGAAGCGCTCGGTCCGGTCGAGGTTCTGGTCAACAACGCCGGCATCACCCGCGACGCCATGTTCCACAAGATGACGCCGTCGCAGTGGAACGAGGTCGTGAACGTCAACCTGAACGGCCTTTTCAACATGACGCATCCGGTCTGGTCGGGCATGCGGGACCGCAATTTCGGCCGCGTCGTCAATATTTCCTCGATCAACGGGCAGAAGGGCCAGATGGGCCAGGTCAACTATTCCGCCTCCAAGGCGGGCGACATCGGCTTCACCAAGGCGCTCGCGCAGGAAGGTGCCGCAAAGGGCATCACCGTCAACGCCATTTGTCCCGGCTATATCGGCACGGAGATGGTGCGTGCAGTCCCGGAAAAGGTGCTGGCCGAGCGTATCATTCCGCAGATTCCGGTCGGTCGGCTCGGCGAGCCCGAGGAGATTGCGCGTTGCGTGGTGTTTCTGGCGTCCGACGATGCCGGGTTCATCACCGGATCGACGCTGTCGGCGAATGGCGGGCAGTTCTTTGCTTAGGGAATTACGGGTCTTCACCTGAGAAATCGGTTTCCTCTCGTTGCGACGGTCGGTCTTTTTGCCGGCGTGGCCTTGTGTTTCCCACGCCGCGTGGTCATGTGTGTCGCGCTGCGGACGCTTTGCCGTTTGCCGCCCATACAATGCGCAAGGTCTGAAACGTGCCTGACCAACCGATGATCTTGAGTGGCCGCGGCGTGATCGCGGTCCTCGGCCCGACCAACACCGGCAAGACGCATTATGCGATCGAACGCATGGTCGCGCACGAATCCGGCGTCATCGGTCTCCCCTTGCGTCTTCTCGCCCGCGAAGTTTACACGCGCGTCGTTGAGCGGGTGGGCGCGCACAATGTCGCGCTCATCACCGGCGAAGAGAAGATCACGCCGCATCTCGCCCGCTATTCCGTCTGCACCGTCGAGGCGATGCCGCGCGAGACCAAGGCGGCCTTCGTCGCTATCGACGAGGTCCAGCTGGCAGGCGATCTCGAGCGCGGCCACATCTTCACCGACCGGCTGATGCATCTGCGCGGACGGTCGGAAACGCTGCTGCTCGGCGCATCCACCATGCGGCCGATCCTCGAACATCTCCTGCCGGGCATCACCATCGTCGAGCGTCCGCGCCTGTCGCAGTTGCTTTATGCCGGCTCCAAGAAGATCACGCGCCTGCCGCAGCGCTCGGCCATCGTCGCCTTCTCGGCCGACGAGGTCTATGCGATCGCGGAGTTGATCCGTCGCCAGCGCGGCGGTGCGGCCGTGGTGCTCGGTGCGCTCAGCCCCCGCACGCGCAATGCGCAGGTCGCGCTCTATCAGGAAGGCGAGGTCGAATATCTCGTGGCGACCGATGCGATTGGCATGGGTCTCAACCTCGACGTGGACCATGTCGCCTTCGCGCAGGACCGCAAATATGACGGTTACCAGTTTCGCAACCTCAATCCTGGCGAACTCGCACAGATCGCAGGCCGCGCCGGGCGCCATCTGAGAGATGGAACATTCGGGGTGACCTCGCGCGTGGAGCCGTTCGACGACGAGCTGGTCCATCGCATCGAGCAACACCAGTTCGACCCTGTACGGGTTCTGCAATGGCGTTCCAAGGCACTCGACTTCACGTCGGTGGCGACGCTGAAGAAAACGCTGGAGGCACCGCCTGCCGTTCACGGCCTGACACGGGCGCTTCCGGCGGTCGATCAGCAGGCGCTCGAATTCCTGACGACGCTTCCCGAAGTCAAGGCGCTTGCGACGAACGCGCGGACGGTGGAAAAGCTCTGGGAGGCCTGCGCCCTTCCCGATTACCGTCGGATCGCGCCTGCGCAGCATGCCGATCTGATTGCGAATATTTACTCCGACCTCGTCCGGCGTGGCACCGTCAACGAGGATTTCATGTCCGAGCAGGTGCGCCGGGCAGACCATACCGACGGGGAAATCGACACGCTGTCGGCGCGAATCGCGCAGATCAGAACGTGGACCTATGTGTCGAACCGGCCGGGTTGGCTTGCCGATCCGACACACTGGCAGGAAAAGACGCGGGAAATCGAAGATCGATTGTCCGACGCGTTACATGAACGGTTGACGAAACGGTTCGTTGACCGCAGGACATCTGTGCTCATGAAGCGGCTGAGAGAGAATGCGATGCTGGAAGCGGAAATCAGTGTGAATGGCGATGTCTTCGTGGAAGGACATCATGTGGGACAACTCACCGGTTTCCGGTTCGTGCTGGCCACCACGACGGACGGGCTGGATGCCCGCGCCGTGCAGGGGGCAGCCCAGAAAGCGCTGGCGCTGGAGTTCGAAGCCCGCGCGGCACGTCTGCACGCTGCCGGCAATGCCGACTTGGCGCTGTCGTCCGACGGCCTCGTCCGCTGGCTGGGCGACCCCGTCGCGCGGCTCGCGGCCAGCGACCACATCATGCGGCCCCGCGTCATCCTGCTGGCCGACGATCAGCTGCAGGGTGCGGCCCGTGATCATGTGTCCGCCCGCATCGAGCGCTACGTCAACCACCACATCGCGACCGTGCTCAAGCCGCTCGACGACCTGTCGCGCGCCGAAGACCTGCAGGGTCTTGCCAAGGGTCTCGCCTTCCAGCTGGTCGAAAGCCTCGGCGTCCTCTTCCGGCGCGATGTCGCCGAAGACGTGAAGTCGCTCGATCAGGAAGCGCGCGCTTCCATCCGCCGCCACGGCATTCGCTTCGGCGCCTATCACATCTTCATGCCGGCGCTCCTGAAGCCGGCACCGGCCGAACTCATCACGCTGCTCTGGGCGCTGAAGAACGACGGCCTCGACAAGCCCGGTTACGGCGACCTCATTCCGGTTCTCGCGGCCGGTCGTACGTCGATCGTCACCGATCCGTCCTATGAGCGCATGTTCTACAAGCTTGCCGGTTTCCGTTTCCTCGGCAAGCGCGCGGTGCGCATCGACATTCTCGAGCGCCTTGCGGATCTCATTCGCCCGCTCCTTCAGTGGAAGCCGGGTACGACCGTGCGGCCGGAAGGCGCCTATGACGGTCGCCGGTTCACGACCACGACGGCCATGCTGTCGATCCTCGGCGCAACGCCTGACGATATGGAAGAGATCCTGAAGGGTCTTGGCTATCGCGCCGACAGCGTGAAGCCGGAAGAAGCCGCAGCGTTCCTGGGTGCGCAGGCACCGGCAACCAGCAACGCCGCGCCGAAGGCAGAGACCCTGACGTCCGACGCCGAGATAGCTGAGTCCGAGACGAGCGATGCCGCTGCATCGGACGATGCCACGGCAGTGGAAGAGGCTTCCGACGAAGGCACCGCCGGTGATGTCGCGACCGAGGAGACATCTGTCGACGTGGTACCTGCCGCTGAGACCGAAGCCGTTTCGGATGCGCCGGTCAACGACATTGTGCCTGCCGCCGAAGAGACGCCCGTTTCTGAAGATGCGGCCGAGCCTGCACCGGTTGCTGCAGCTACCGACGCTTCGGACGCTGTGGCAAGCGAGGCTCCCGAAGCCGAAGTGAAGCCCGTGCTTCTCTGGCGTCCGGGTGGGCGCAGCGACAACCAGCGTCAGGGCGAGCGTCGTCCCGGCCAGCGAGATGCCCGCAATGGCGATCGCCGTGGCGGCAACCGTCCTGGACAGGACAAGACAGCAGCCGCACCGACCGACGGTACCGCACCCGCCGAGGGTCGCCCGCAGGGTCGTCGCGACGAGCGTGACGGCGAGCGCAAGGCTGGCGGCGGTCGCGCTGACGGTGGACGTCCGGACCGCAATCGCGGCCGCGACGGCAAGCCGGCAGACGGCGCACGTCCCGATCATAAGGGCGACCGTGGCGAGCGCCGCGATCGCAACGACCGGCCGGGTGGCAAGCCCTCCGGCAGCGGCCATGGCAAGTCGCAAGCTCCTGCCACCTTCGAGGCCCGCCCGCCGCGCAAGGACAAGCCGATCGATCCGGATTCGCCCTTCGCCAAGCTCGCTGCTCTCAAGGAGCAGATGAAGAAGTAGGGAGCCGCGACGTCATGGCCGAACAGGAGATCACGCCAGCAGAGGCTGCCTCCCGCCAACGCCTTGACAAGTGGCTGTTCTTCACACGCCTCACGAAGTCCCGCTCGATCGCCCAGAAGGCGATCGAGGGCGGCAAGGTTCGCGTCAACGACCAGCGTGTCACGCAGCCCTCGCATGCTCTGAAAGGCGGCGACGTGGTGATGTTGTCGCTCGACCGGCGAGACGTCACGGTGCGCATGCGCAGCGGCGGCAGCCGGCGCGGCCCTTTTGAGGAAGCGCGCTTGCTCTATGACGATCTCACGCCTGTGCCGGTTCCCGGAGAGCGGCTGACGCCCTTCGAACAGGCGACGCGGGAGCCGGGAAGCGGCCGTCCGACCAAGCGCGAGCGCCGGGAGATCGACCGGTTGCAGGACGGATGGGATATCGGCGGTGAGGAGTAAAATCCTCCGTTTCCACGCCTCCGATTGGAACGCAAGAGCCTTGCAAAGGTTGGTCAAAGCCGTTACCTCACGCAACAACACCTGGGAATGCCAAGGGCGACGTGCGCCGCGGCCCGACGATCGGGCTCAAGCCACGAAAGGCTCACGCAGGCCCTGGCTGCAGGCCGGCGCAACGAGGCACCGGACCGTGCGGTTCTTCTGAAGATCGGGCCCATCGGGCCGAAGCTGTATGATCCTCGCTCACCCCAAGGCTTCCCAAGCGCCCGGGTTCGAGACGAGACCGACTGGAGTGAGAGCATGACCTACGTCGTCACCGACAATTGCATTCGCTGCAAGTACACCGACTGCGTCGAGGTGTGCCCGGTCGACTGCTTTTACGAAGGCGAGAACTTTCTGGTCATCCATCCGGACGAATGCATCGACTGCGGCGTCTGCGAGCCGGAATGTCCGGCTGGCGCGATCAAGCCCGATACGGAGCCGGGCCTCGACATGTGGCTCAAGGTGAACGCCGACTTCGCGACGCAGTGGCCGAACATCACGATCAAGCGCGACGAGATGCCGGAAGCCAAGGAAATGGACGGGATCGAGGGGAAGTACGAAAAGTTCTTCTCGCCCAACCCGGGTCAAGGTGACTAAGGTCGCCAAGCCACGCTCTCCGTAGCGTGTGATTCGATAACGGTCTCCTCAAGGGAAACCGGCACGCCGTTTTTAACGACACGCGGCGAAGCTTGCCTGTGGCTTAAGCAAAACATTGATTTCGGCAGATTTTTGTGGTAGGGTCTCGATACTGATCCACATCGTGGCACTTTTGTGTGCCCGAAACCATCACGAAAGCAAATTCTCCTTCGTCACGGTTCATGTCTCCATGCAACGTCCGTTGCTTGCGTGTGATCTGTTTGCCGAAGCGTTTGAATTCGTCTGGTGCGTTTCAGTAAGGAGTGACCCGCAGGATGCCCGTCCATCCCGGGCCTGACTGACCCGACCCCGGCCCATGCCGGGAGCGTAACAGGGAGTTTTTGAAACGAATGACGACCCAGCAGAAAAAATCCTCCACGCGCCATGGCTTCAAAATCGGTGAATCGATCGTTTATCCGGCTCATGGTGTTGGACAAATCGTCGCTATCGAAGAGCAGGTTGTGGCCGGCATGTCGCTCGAACTGTTCGTGATCGATTTCGACAAGGACAAGATGCGTCTGAAGGTGCCGGTTGCCAAGGCCGTCAGCATCGGCATGCGCAAGCTGTCGGAAACGGATTTCGTCGAGCGTGCGTTGAAGGTCGTCCAAGGCAAGGCTCGCGTCAAGCGGACCATGTGGTCGCGCCGCGCGCAGGAATATGATGCCAAGATCAATTCCGGCGACCTGATCGCCATCGCGGAAGTCGTTCGCGACCTTTACCGTGCCGAGAACCAGCCGGAACAGTCCTATTCCGAACGGCAGCTCTATGAAGCCGCTCTGGACCGCATGGCCCGCGAAATCGCCGCCGTCAACAAGATGTCCGGCACCGAGGCCGTGCGTCTCGTCGAAGCAAACCTTGCCAAGGGTCCCAAGCGCGGCAAGACGGTCGATGAAGACGAAACTCAGGAAGAAGAAGCCGCGTAAGCGTCTCACTTTCTTCTGTTCAAAAACCCTGCCTTGCGAGAGGCGGGGTTTTTTTATGGCTTGAGGTTGGGGGCGTCACTGAGCGACGTGGGGAGGATGCCCCTCTTCCTGCCGCCGTCACCTTCCTCTCACCTATCAAGCAGAAGAGGTCTCTGTGGCCTCTCGGGAGCTTCTGAAGAGGATTCTGTGTGCCTTGGCATAACGGATCACTGGATGTGGTCTCGATGGCTTGTGCCGGCCTCAGCTGGGTGCGTTGAGGAGAGCCCTTTAGCATCGGGCACAAAAAAGCCCCGCCTTTTGCAAGGCAGGGCTCTGGTCGTCAGATGGGGTCTGAGGCCTTAAGCGGCGGCGCCCTTGCCGCCCTTGCCGAAGCGCTTGCGGTCGTTGGCGTCGAGGTAGGTCTTGCGAAGACGGATGTTCTTCGGCGTGACTTCCATCAGCTCGTCGTCCTGGATCCAGGAGAGCGCGCGGTCGAGCGTCATGCGGATCGGCGGCGTCAGGCGGACGGCTTCGTCCTTGCCGGCCGAACGGATGTTGGTGAGCTGCTTGCCCTTCAACACGTTGACCTCGAGGTCGTTGTCGCGAGAGTGAATGCCGATGATCATGCCGGCATAAACCTTTTCGCCGGGCTCGATGATCATCGGGCCGCGGTCTTCCAGGTTGAACATCGCGTAGGCCACGGCTTCGCCCGACTGGTTGGACAGAAGAACGCCGTTGGTGCGGCCGCCGATTTCGCCCTTGAAGGGCTGATAGTCGTGGAACAGACGGTTCATGATCGCGGTGCCACGGGTGTCCGTCAGCAGTTCCGACTGGTAGCCGATGAGGCCGCGCGTCGGTGCGAAGAACTTGAGACGGACGCGGCTACCGCCAGAGGGACGAAGCTCGGCGAGTTCGGCCTTGCGCTCCGACATCTTCTGCACGACGACACCGGAATGCTCCTCGTCGACATCGATCACGACCTCTTCGATCGGCTCCAGAACATTGCCGTCTTCATCCTTGTGCATGACGACGCGCGGACGCGACACGGCAAGCTCGAAGCCTTCGCGGCGCATGGTTTCGATCAGAACGGCCAGCTGCAATTCGCCGCGGCCCGAGACGAAGAACGAATCCTTGCCTTCGGATTCTTCGATCTTCAGGGCAACGTTGCCTTCGGCTTCCTTGAACAGGCGATCGCGGATGACGCGCGAGGTGACCTTGTCGCCTTCGGTGCCGGCGAGCGGGCTGTCATTGACGAGGAAGGACATGGTGACGGTCGGCGGATCGATCGGCTGCGCTTCCAGCGCTTCGGTCACGGACGGATCGCAGAACGTGTCGGCAACCGTGCCCTTGGACAGGCCGGCAATGGCGACGATATCGCCTGCATGGGCTTCATCGATGGCAGTGCGCTCGATGCCGCGGAACGCAAGGATCTTGGAAATGCGGCCGGTTTCGACCACCTTGCCGTCCTGGCTCATGACCTTGACCGACTGGTTCGGCTTGATCGAGCCGGAATGGATGCGGCCGGTGATGACGCGTCCGAGGAAGGGGTTTGCTTCCAGCAGCGTGCCGATCATGCGGAATGCACCGTCTTCGTCGCCGACGCTCGGCTCCGGCACGTGCTCGAGCACGAGGTCGAGCAGCGGCGCGAGGCCCTGATCCTTCGGGCCTTCCGGGTTGACGTTCATCCAGCCGTCGCGGCCCGAACCGTAAAGGATCGGGAAGTCGAGCTGCTCGTCGGTCGCGTCGAGATTTGCGAAGAGGTCGAAGACTTCGTTGATGACTTCTTCATGACGGCCGTCCGGACGGTCGATCTTGTTGATCGCGACGATCGGGCGAAGGCCGACCTTCAGCGCCTTGGAGACCACGAACTTGGTCTGCGGCATCGGGCCTTCCGAGCTGTCGACCAGAACGATCGCGCCGTCCACCATCGACAGGATACGCTCGACTTCGCCGCCGAAGTCGGCGTGGCCGGGGGTGTCGACGATGTTGATGCGGACGCCCTTCCACTCGATCGACGTCGCCTTGGCGAGAATGGTGATGCCACGTTCTTTTTCGAGATCGTTGCTGTCCATCATGCGCTCGACGGTGCGCTGGTTGTCGCGGAACGAGCCGGACTGCTTCAGAATTTCGTCAACAAGGGTCGTTTTCCCATGGTCGACGTGTGCGATGATCGCGATATTCCGCATTTTCATGGTTTTGGGTATCCGGGGGCTCGGGGCGTGTCTTGGGAACGCCGCAACTGCATTGCCCGGGCTCTTACATGTTTTTTTGCAAATGCGAAAGAGGGTGCCCGGCGCTCGGTTGGATGAGCGCCGGTTCGGGCCTTTTCAGGCGTCGCTGCCTGAGAGCTGCTCGGTCACGCCGAGGCCCTTTTTCCGCAGCATGGCGTCCGGGCTCGGCAGCTTGCCGCGGAAGGCGGTGTAGGCGTCCTCCGGATCGATCGATCCGCCGACGGAATAGATATTGTCCCGCAGGCGTTTTGCCATGGCCGGATCGAACGGATTTCCAGTTTCCTCGAAAGCCGAAAACGCGTCTGCATCCAGCACCTCAGACCACATGTAGGAATAGTAGCCCGCTGAATAGCCGTCGCCCGCGAAGATGTGCTGGAAGTGCGGGGAGCGGTGCCGCATCGTGATCGACTGCGGCATGCCCAGGCGCTCCAGCACGGCGGCCTCGAACGCTGCGGGGTCTTCGACGCTCTCGGCGGTGTGGTAGGCCATATCGACCAGGGCAGACGAGGTGAACTCCACCGTGTTGAAGCCCGCGTTGAAGGTGCGGGCAGCCATGACCTTGTCGAACAGCGCCTGCGGCATCGGCTCGCCCGTCGCTTCATGCACGGCGTAGCGCTTCAGGATCTCGGGCACGGTCAGCCAGTGCTCGTAGAGCTGCGAGGGAAGCTCGACGAAGTCGCGGGAGACGCCCGTGCCCGAAACGGACGGGTAGGTCACATTGGAGAGCATGCCGTGCAGGCCGTGTCCGAACTCGTGGAAAAGCGTGCGGGCATCATCGAGCGACAGCAGCGCCGGCTTGCCGTCGGCAGGTTTTGCGAAGTTGCAGACATTGTAGACGATCGGCAGCTCGCCCTTTGCACCATTCGGCAGGGGCAGGCGGTGCTGCGACTGGAAGGCGCTCATCCAGGCGCCCGAGCGCTTCGACGACCGGGCGAAATAATCGCCGAGAAACAGCGCGACGAGCGTACCGTCGGCATTGCGGATGTCGAAGACGCGGACATCCGGGTGATAGCCCCGGACGCCGGTCTTTTCCGTGGCAGTGATGCCGAACAGGCGGTGTGCGACATCGAAGCAGGCCTCGATGATGCGGTCGAGCTGCAGATAGGGCTTCAGTTCGCTCTCGGAGAAATCGAAGCGCTCAGAACGCAGCTTCTCGGCATAATGGCGCCAGTCCCAGGGCATGACCGGGTGGTTGCGCCCCTCACGGGCGATCAGCGCTGCAAGATCGGCTTCTTCCCGACGGGCTTGGGCGACGGCCTTTTCCCAGACGGCGGTCAGGAGGCCGTTCACGGCTTCAGGGGTTTTAGCCATGGTGTTGTCGAGTTTCAGGGCGGCGTAATTGTCGTAGCCGAGCAGTCGGGCTTTTTCGGCACGCAGAGCCAGGGTCTCGCGGATCACGGCGCCATTGTCCGTCTCGCCGCCGTTTTCGCCCCGGGACGACCAGGCACGGAACGCTTTTTCTCGAAGGTCGCGGTTTTCGGAGAAGGTCAGGAAGGGCTCGACGATCGAGCGGGAGAGGGTGACCGCATAGGTGCCCTCGGCATTGCGTTCGCGCGCTGCGGCCGCCATCGCATCGCGCAGAAAGCCGGGAAGGCCAGCGAGATCCGCCTCTTCCTTCAGGAGCAAGGACCAGCTCTTCTCGTCGGCCAGCAGGTTCTGGCCGAAAGCGGCGCCGAGGCCGGCCAGACGTTCGTTGATGGCGGCGAGGCGCTCCTGCTCGGGCTTGGCAAGCTGGGCGCCCGATTTGACGAAGCCCTTCCAATGCCGTTCGAGCACGCGGGACTGTTCCAGCGACAGGCCAAGCGTGTCGCGTGCATTCCAGAGCGCGTCGATCCGGGCGAAGAGAGCGACATCCATGCCGATCTTCGAGTAATGCCGCGACATCTTCGGGGCGATCTCGCGCTCCAGTGCCTGGATCGTCTCGTTGGTGTGAGCGCCCGCGCGGTTCCAGAAAAGGGCAGACACGCGGGACAGGCTGTCACCGGCGATTTCGAGCGCGACAATGGTATTTTCGAATGTCGGAGCATCGGGATTGTGGGCGATGCCGGCGATATCGGCGTCGTGCTCGGCAAGGGCGGCGTCGAAGGACGGTGCGAAATCCGTGTCTGCGACCGCCTCGAAGTGCGGGAGCCCGTCCGGGCCTGTCCAGTTTGTCAGAGCGGGGTTGAGATCGGGCGTTGCCATCGTCGAAATCCTTCGGGAATGTCCTGCGGTGATGAAATGCGTGGTGTCAGGCGATTCAGAACTTGGTTAGAAAGGTAGCACTGCGAGATGGCGCTTAGCAAAGTCCGCTTCAAGGGATGACGGTTGTCTGACCTTTCTGCAAATGATAAGAAATGCTTACTGCATTCATGCTGAAACAGGAATGCTTTTAATGCGTTATGCAGCGGCGATCCTGGCCGGTCACGACCGACGCGGCGGCGCATAAGGGAGACTTCATGACCGTCCGATTGGAAGCCGATACCGTTGGCATGCTTCTCACCGATGTTTCACGCCTGCTGCGCAGTGCGTTCGACAGACGAATCAATGCGGCAAACCTCGGCGTGACGCCCGGCGAGGCGCGGGCTCTCATTCAGGTCGCGGTCAACCAGCGCATCAAGCAGGCGGATATCGCCATCCGCATGGGCATCGAGCCGATGACGCTTTCGACCTATCTCGACCGTCTGGAGGCGCTCGGTTTCGTCGAGCGTATTCCCGATCCGTCCGACCGCCGCGCGAAAAACGTGGTGGCGACACCGGCTGCCGATGGTGTGCTGCTGGATATTCGCACCCATGTCCGCGCACTGATGGACGAGGTGACGGCGGGGCATGATGCGGCGGAGCTCGAGATCCTACGACTCAGCCTGAAGATGATGCGAGACAACCTGCATGACCTCGACCGCAACCCGGCGCAGGCGCCGCCGCCGGGGGTGTCACAAGCCCAAGGGACGGCACAGGCAGATCGAACGTCCTCATGAAAGCTGCGATGCGCGGGCGCATGAGCGAGCGCCGCACCAGCATTCTGGGCGCGTTGCTGGCAACGCTCGGGCCGATTTCCATGTCGATCTACACGCCGGCCATGCCGCAGCTGGTCAGCGCCTTTTCCTCAACCGAATCGATGATCAAGCTGACGCTGACGGTCTACTTCGCCGGTTTCTCCGTGGCGCAGCTGGTGTCGGGCCCGTTTTCGGATGCTTTCGGCCGGCGGAACGCGACGCTCGTGTTTGTCGGCATCAACGCCCTCGGCGGCCTGATCTGCGTGCTAGCGCCCGATGTGACATGGCTGCTCGCCGGGCGGCTGGTGCAGGGCATCGGTGCATCTGTCGGCATCACGGTGGCGCGCGCCGTCGTGCGCGACCAGTTCACGGGTGCCGAGGCGTCGCGGATCATGAACCTCATCGGCATCATGCTGGCGATCGGCCCTGCCATGGCGTCGGCGATCGGCGGGTTGCTCCTGGTCGCCTTCGGGTGGCACGCGATTTTCGTGATGCTGATCGGGTTTTCACTGACGATCATTCTTTCCGTGCTGGTCTTCATGCGGGAAACGGGACGGCCGGATCCGGCGCTGGCCCGGCCGAGGCGGGTCGCTGCGTCCTACCGGGAGGTGCTCCGCGATATCAGGTTTCTCGCCGCCACGGGCGTGCTCGGCGGCGCGATCGGCTCGCTTTATGCGCAGGCGACCATGCTGCCGTTCATCCTCATCGACCGGGTCGGCCTGTCGCCGACGGCGTTCGGGCTCGGCATGCTCATGCAGTCCGGGTTCTATTTTCTCGGATCGGTGTGCCTGCGGCTGACGGCGGCCCGGCTCGGGGGCGAGCGATCCGTCCGGGTGGGGCTGGCGATGCTCGCCTCGGGCGGTGTGCTGATCGCGCTTTCCACGCATCTGCTGCCGCCGACCTATCTCTCGGTCATGGCGCCCGTCGCCTTTTCGAGCTTCGGCATCGCGTTCCTCACGCCGCATATGACGACGGCGGCGCTGCAGTCGTTCCCGCATATTGCGGGGTCTGCTTCCGCCATGCTCGGGTTCATCCAGATGGCGAGCGGGTTTCTCGGAGGCCTGGCGGCAGCGCTCGTCGGCGTGCCGCTGTTTGCGTTCGGCACGATCATTCCGCTGATGTGCCTCGGGGCCGTTGCGTCCTATGTGACGTTCGTACGCCTGACGCAGAGCGCCGTGGAGACGCCTGCGGAATAGATCTGCGGCCGGTTGCCCGGCCGCAGCTCGTCTTCTTATTTGATGCGGTTGCGGGCCGCGAGCGTGCGCAGGCGCAGCGCATTGAGCTTGATGAAGCCGGCAGCGTCCTTCTGGTCGTAGGCGCCCTGGTCGTCCTCGAAGGTGACGAGCTTGTCAGAGTAGAGCGACTTGTCGCTCGTCCGGCCGATGACCATGACATTGCCCTTGTAGAGCTTCAGCGTCACTTCGCCTTCCACATGCTCCTGGCTCTTGTCGATCAGGGCCTGAAGCATGTCGCGCTCGGGCGAGAACCAGAAGCCGTAATAGATCAGTTCCGCGTAGCGCGGCATGATCTCGTCCTTGAGGTGGGCAGCGCCCCGGTCGAGCGTGATGCTTTCGATGGCGCGATGGGCGGTCAGCAGGATGGTGCCGCCGGGCGTCTCGTAGATGCCGCGTGACTTCATGCCGACGAAACGGTTTTCCACCAGATCGAGACGGCCGATGCCATTGTCGCGGCCGAGTGCGTTCAGGGCCGTGAGGATCGAGGCAGGGCTCAATTCCTTGCCGTCGATCGAGACGGCGTCGCCCTTGCGGAAGCCGATCTTGACGGTGGTTGCGACATCAGGCGCTTCCTCGGGCGAAATCGTGCGCATGTAGACGTAGTTCGGGGCCTCGACAGCCGGATCTTCCAGAACCTTGCCTTCGGACGAGGAGTGCAGAAGGTTGGCGTCGACGGAGAAGGGGGCCTCGCCCTTCTTGTCCTTGGCGACGGGGATCTGGTGCTTTTCGGCGAACTCCAGAAGATCGGTGCGGCTCTTGAAGGACCAGTCGCGCCAGGGTGCGATGATCTTGATGTCGGGGTTGAGCGCATAGGCCGAAAGCTCGAAGCGGACCTGATCATTGCCCTTGCCGGTCGCGCCGTGAGCGATCGCGTCGGCGCCGGTTTCCCGGGCGATGTCGATCAGGTGCTTGGAGATCAGCGGGCGGGCGATCGACGTGCCGAGCAGGTAGACGCCTTCATAGACGGCATTGGCGCGGAACATCGGGAAGACGAAGTCGCGCACGAACTCCTCGCGGACATCCTTGATGAAGATGTCCTTGATGCCCATCATCTCGGCCTTCTTGCGCGCCGGCTCCAGCTCCTCGCCCTGGCCGAGATCGGCGGTGAAGGTCACGACCTCCGCGCCGAGTTCCGTCTGCAGCCACTTGAGGATGATGGAGGTATCGAGCCCGCCCGAATAAGCGAGCACGACCTTCTTGACGTCTTTGGGAAGTGCCATGGTGATCCGTTCCGTCTGGATAAATGGGAGTAAGGGGGTAAACGGCGGCAGAATGCGCCGTATCTCTTCGAAATGGCGGAACTCTTACTGCATATTCCGGAAATTCGAAATCCCGCACCGGGAGAAAATCGCGAGCAGTCAGACGCGCGTCAGGTAAGATCGAGGCCCATCTGCCAGAAATCGGCTTCCAGCCGGGTCGCCTTGCCGAAAATCCCGGAGAGGCACGAGATGGCTGTTTCGTCGAGGCTAGCAAGCCGGCGGTCGAGCCAGTCGATCTCGCTTCGGACGAGGGCCTGATAGTCGGGGCTCGCATACATCTCGATCCAGGCCGTGTAAGGGTTGCCGTCCCTTTTCAGGAAGGGCTGGGCCTGAAGCCACAGAGCAATCTCGCCATAGCCGATGATGCAAGGCGCAAGCGCTACATGGAGGTCGGTAAGGTCGCCGTGCAGGCCCTTTTCGAGGACGTAATCGGTATAAGCAAGGGTTGCGGGCGATGGTGGCACGTCGGCAAGGTCTTTTTCCGAAATGCCCCATTCGGCGCAGTATCCGACATGCAGGCCGATCTCGACCTCGACGATGGCCTTCAGACTTTCCAGCCCTTGGCGGATTTCATCGAGATCGCGGCTCTTGTAGACGGCAAGGCCCCAGGCGCGGGCAAACTGGACGAGAAAGAGATAATCCTGCTTGAGATAATGGCGGAAGGCCTCTTCGGGCAGCGTTCCCGCGCCCAGCCGGCAAACGAAATCATGTTCGCGATAGGCCTGCCATTCCCCGGCATTTCGGATTTTCAGCATTTCGAAAGACGATGTCATACGGGAGCCCTTCAGCGAGGATGGGGAGGTTCTTGCCTTGCCTGGGAATAGCTGCAAAAGCTGATGAAGCACAGAACCCTTCTGCGAGACGATGTCATGGACTTCATCCCCAGCCTGCCGACCCTGCTGGCCTTTGCCGCTGCAAGCCTTCTGCTTGCGATCACGCCCGGACCCGACATGACGCTCTGGATCAGCCGGGCGCTGAGCCAAGGGCGGGCGGCAGCGTTTCAAGTCAGTCTGGGGACCAATCTGGGCTGCCTGGTGCACACATTCCTCGTCGCCTTCGGCGTCTCGGCGCTTGTCACTGCGTCACCGACCGCTTTCTTCGTGCTGAAGACCGGGGGTGCGGCTTATCTGCTCTACATCGCCATTCAGGCGATCCGCTACGGATCGAGCCTTTCGGTCAAGCGCATGGCGGCTCCGAAGGCTTCGCCAGTGGCGAACATCCTGTCCGGACTGTCTGTCAATCTGCTCAATCCCAAGGTCATCATCTTCTTCATGACCTTCCTGCCGCAATTCGTCACGGCCGGTGATCCGAATCTTCGAGCGAAGCTGATCGTGCTCGGATTGACCCTGATTGCCGTGTCCCTGCCGATCAACATCGCGGTCGTGCTGACGGCGGACCGGCTTTCCGGATGGCTCCAGGCACGGCCGGGCGTCATGCGCACCATCGACTACGTTTTTGCGGGGGTGTTTTCGCTGTTCGCGGTGAAGATCGTGCTGACGCAGGCGAGATAGGCGTCACTTACCGGGATTGTTTTCCGGCCTGCGGTCTTTGCGTGTCACGAAAAGCATCAGCGCTCCGATCAGCAAGCCGCCGATCGGCATGATCAGCATGGTCAGGAACTGTTCTGTGCTCATGGCTTCAGTCCTTTCAGCACGGATCGTTCAATGAAATGTAGGCCTACCGAACTGGAAATGCAAACGAGGCACACGATGGCCACCGTCAGGCCGGGCGCGGCCCCGGTATTCAGCCAGCCGATTGCAGGCGCAAACCCTCCAACGGCGAAGATGGCGATGGCAACGCCATTCAAATAGGTCGCCGTCAGCTTCGTTCGCTCGTTGTGGATCAGGCTCATCTCAATCGTCGGCGCCGTGATTGGCGATCATCATCGCTTCGAAAGCCATGCGATCGACCTTGCGCATGCGCTCGGACTCCGACTTCAGCTGGCCGCAGGCGGCGAGGATGTCTCGGCCGCGCGGGGTGCGGATGGGCGAGGCATAGCCGGCGGCGTTGATGAAATCGGCGAACTTTTCGATCTGCTCCCATTGGGAACACTGGTAGTTCGTGCCCGGCCAGGGGTTGAAGGGGATGAGGTTGATCTTGGCAGGCACGCCCTTCAGGAGTTTCACCAGCTCCTTGGCATCCTCAAGGCTGTCGTTGACGCCTTCCAACATGACATATTCGAAGGTGATGCGGCGGGCGTTGGAGACGCCGGGATAGGCGCGGCAGGCGTCCATCAGGTCCTTCAGCGGATATTTCTTGTTGATCGGCACCAGCATATCGCGCAGGTCGTCCCGCACGGCATGGAGCGAAATCGCCAGCATGACGCCGATTTCCTCGCCGGTGCGATAGATTTCCGGAACGATGCCCGAGGTCGACAGCGTCACGCGGCGCTTCGAGAGCGACAGGCCATCGCCATCGGTCGCGATCAGCAGCGCGGTCTTGACGCTTTCGAAATTGTAGAGCGGCTCGCCCATGCCCATCATCACGACGTTGGAGACTTTGCGGCCTTCGGCCGGCGCGATCGTGCCGGGGGGCGTGTCGCGATCCGGGAAGTCGCCGAGGCGGTCGCGGGCGAGCAGCAGCTGGGCGAGGATCTCTTCTGCCGTCAGGTTGCGCACGAGCTTCTGCGTGCCCGTGTGGCAGAAGGAACAGGTCAGCGTGCAGCCGACCTGGCTGGAGATGCAGAGCGTTCCCCGGCCTTCCTCCGGAATATAGACCGTCTCGATCTCGACCGGGCGACCGGCACCGCGCGCCGGAAAGCGCAGCAGCCACTTCCGCGTCCCGTCGGTTGAGATCTGCTCCTCGACGATTTCCGGCCGGGCAATGGTGAAATGCCGCTTCAGGGTCTCCCGCATATCCTTGGAGACGTTCGTCATATGGTCGAAATCCGACACGCCGCGAACGTAGAGCCAGTTCCAGAGCTGGCTGACGCGCATCTTCACCTGCCGCTCGGCCACGCCGACGTCGGCCAGCGCCCTGCCCATCTCCTCACGCGTGAGGCCGATGAGGGAGGGCATTTCCTGCAGCGCTGCCGGCCGGGCGGTCGGGCGTGCGGGGCGGTCGAGGGAAAGGATATCGGTCATCACACAATGTTCCTGTCGCAGCTTTGCCCGCAACGCCGAACGGTTCCCGGTCGGTTGGACGAAAGGGACGGAAGGGCGAAACGGGAGCAGGCACTATAAGGCGCACGGGGAGCGTCTCACCCGTGCGGCATGTCGTTGATGCGGCGTCTAGCACGAAATTGGCCGGGCGTCACCTCCTGCAGGGTGATGCCGTACGGCCGAAACGACGAAGGCCGGCGGGGCCGGCCTTCGATCCATTCCCTCTGCAGAAGTGCTTACTTGCAGCTTTCGATCTGCTTCAGCGCGGCCGAGATGCCGGACAGCGAGTAGGAATAGTTCGTCTGCGTGCCCTTGCGCGACTTTGCGACGACGGACATGGCTTTGCCGACCTTCATGGCTGCCACCAGAGCCGGCTCTTCGGCAGCGTTCTCGACCCAGGCGGAGTTGCCCTTGGTAAACAGCGTGAAGTTCTTGGCGTCGATGGTCACGGTGACCTTGGAGTTTTCCTGAAGGGCGTAGCCCATCATGGCCTGCGGCTCGTAGGAGATGTTCTGTCCCGGTCGCTGCGAGACCAGGAAGAAGATATCGCCGTGATCGACATTGGCGGGGCTCTTTTCCTTCGGCACCGACAGAACGTAGCAGACCTTCGACTTGCCCGACTGGTAGGAATAGGCCCCCCAGGCATTGAACTGCTGGATGCGCGTCGGAGACTGTGCCGAAGCGATGCCTGCGCCAGCGAGAAGGAGTGCGAGTGCGGTTGAGAGCTGTCTTACAAACATCTTGTCCTGCCGGTTGTCTTGCTGCCAGCGCCCGTCCGATGCCGGGCGATGCATGGTCGCGATTACGATTATTGTGACTTCATTCAGGTTACCAAACCGTCAACACCACAAGAATAAGGCGGGAACGTGCGGAAACGATACGCTCTGGACGTGCCGTGCATCGTTCACGACGACCGGCGTCGCTGCCGGATCTCCGTCGCCTCGTCCTGGATGTCGCTCTCAGACAGCCTGTTCGTCCTATCGGGGCTCTAAGGGTTCGAAGCACCGTCGGCATCCGCAGTTTACGGCTGTTCGTGCGTTTCGATTGGGTCAGGTCGGATCGGAAACGGTCCGAATTCGCGATAACGTCACCCCGATGAGCCGCTAATGTCACAAAGAATCGGGCAACAGTTTGACGTTTCTCGAATGAGCTTTACCTGTTGTTTCACATACACCAAATCTTGGGCACGGAGGCCCTGAAGGCAGGCATGACAGGGGACGCGAGACAGCATTTCGCAGGGCTGGCGGATGCCGTCGCGAAAAAGCGGGACCAAGCCGCCTTCGCCGAACTGTTTCATTTTTTTGCCCCCCGGCTGAAATCGTTCCTGCTGCGACAGAACACGCCGTCCAACGAGGCGGAGGAGATCGTGCAGGAGGTGATGATCGTCCTCTGGCACAAGGCCGCTCTCTACGATGCCGAGAAGTCCTCGCTGTCCACCTGGCTCTTCAGAATCGCGCGAAACCGGCGTATCGACGCCGCGCGGCGGCAGTTGACGCGGAAGCTGGATGAGAAGGATCCGCTTCTTTTGCCGGCCGCACCGCCTGCGCCGGACGAGCTGGTTCAAAGCGGCGATCGGGAGGATGTGGTGCGCACGGCGCTTGCCAAGCTTCCGAGCGAACAGGTCAAGCTGATCCAGCTCGCCTTCTTCTTCGGGCAGTCGCATTCGGAAATCGCCGCATCGACCGGTTTGCCGCTCGGTACGGTGAAGTCGCGGATCAGGCTTGCCTTCGGGAAGCTGCGCACGCTTCTTCACGATGACGGCATCGACGGGACGGAGTAGGCGTTTCCGGCTTCATTGTGTCAGGCGGCGAGGCCTTCCTCGCCTAGCGCCGTGTCCGCCTTGTCGTAATGGTTTTCCTTGATCTGTCCGCTGATGGCCGCGAAGGCCGCCGTGAGGACCGCGATGTCGTCGGAAAAGCCGACCACGGCGAGGACGTCGGGCAGGACATCGAACGGCATGACGAAATAGGCGAGCGCCCCGAGCAGGATGCCGCGGGTGCGCAATGGCGTCGCGGGGTCCATCGCGCAATAATAGGCGGCGACGAGATCGCGACTGAAGGGAACCTGGCGCACGGCCCGCTTGAGCGTCGGCCAGAACCGGCGGCGAACCTTCTGCGCCTTGGACTCCTGCTCGCTGCGGTCGCCCGGCAGGAGGATTTCGCCGATCTTGACCTCGTCCATCGTCGTTTCCGCTTTCATGCGCCTGACCTCGCCTGTTTCTCAATCCCTGATAGGGTCTGATATGGGAAAACATTCGAGCAATTCAAACGGCCGTCATGGACGTGCGGGAGATGCTGCCGCCTCCATGCGCGCGGCGAGCGTAAGGTCGAGCGCCGTCACGCCCTTCGCCGTATGCGTCGTCAGTTTCACATCGACGCGGTTGTAGACGTTGAACCATTCGGGGTGATGATCGAGCTTCTCTGCGGCCAGCGCGCTCTGGCTCATGAAGCCGAAAGCCTCGACGAAGGATTTGAAGCGGTAGGTCTTTTCGATGGACAGCCCGTCTTCGGCCAGCGACCAGCCGGGAAGATCCGTAAGACCTGCGGCGATGTCGTCGGCGTTCAATCTGTCGCGCTTGGTCATACCGGTCACCTTATGTCTTGCTTCGGCACCAACAGGTGCTGTGCGGTCATAGCATGCCCTTGGCCGACTGTTGCTCAACGCGTGCGAAGCCGGACGAGCGGGGCTCGTGGAGCTGGAACACGTCTTCCGTGAGGTAGGGGCCGCCGCCGACGGAGTCGCGCGAGGACAGGAGCACGAAGCGCGAAACAGTGAACGGGTTGGTGTAGAAACCGCCGCGTCCCGAAAGGTAATGAACGACATCGTCCACCCGCGAGGCGCGCAGGCGCGCCAGCGTGACATGGGGCGTGAATTTACGGGGATCGGCGGGAAGGCCCAGCCGCTGGCAGATGCGCTCGATCTCAGCCTGCAGGGCTATCAGTTCCGGCGGGTTGGTGACGCCGGCCCAGACCGAATGCGGCTTCTTGGAGCCAAAGGCGCCGGTTCCCGTCAGTTGAAGTTCGAATTCCGGTCGCTCGATCCGGTCGAGGCGATCGACGATCTCGTCGGCCGTGCGGTTATCGACGTCGCCGATAAAACGGAGGGTGATGTGGTAGTTCTCTACGTCGATCCAGCGCGCGCCGGGAAGGCCCCCGCGCAGAAGGGACAGGCTCATCGCCGCATTTCGCGGGATTTCGAGGGCGGTAAACAGTCTCGGCATGACGAGCTCCCCGAATCTTGCAAAAACCTCTTGCAGACATCCCAGCCGACCACGACGCGCCGCGGCAGGCAACTACAAATTCGCACCTGCAATATTTGTCCAACGGTGATTGACGGCCAATGGGCGACTACGCACTCCCGACGACGGCAGAACTGGGTGCAACAGTCTTGCCAGCTCGGTGTCTCTGTTCATTTCGGCAATCCCTGAACGAAGGTCTCGACCACGGGCAGCATTCGTTCCACCATGACGCCGACGCCCTTGGGGTTGGGGTGCATGCCATCTTCGATCTTCAGGCCCGCATCCTCTACGACGCCATCGAGGAAGAAGGGGTAGAGCGGGACGCCATAGGTCTTGGCGAGCTCAGGATAGATCGGGTTGAAGCGATCGGCATAGTCGCCGCCCATGTTCGGCGGTGCGAGCATGCCAACCAGAAGAACACCGATGCCCCGCGCCTTCAGCTTCTCGATCATCGCGACAAGATTCTTGCGGCTCTCCTCCGGCGGAATGCCGCGCAACGCATCATTAGCGCCGAGTTCGAGGATGACGCCCTTGGTGCCGTCCGGGACCGACCAGTCGATGCGGGCAAGCCCGCCCGACGTCGTGTCGCCGGAAACGCCGGCATTGGAGATCGACACGTCATGGCCCTTGTCGCGCAAAGCCTTCTCCAGCCGTGCGGGAAAGGCGTCGTCGGGCGGCAATTGATAGCCTGCCATCAGGCTGTCTCCGAAGCCGACGAGCTCGATGGGGGCAGCATAAAGCGGGCCTGCCGCGATCAAACCTGCGAGAGCAGCCAGGAAAAGCGCCCCGAAACCTTTCATTCGCATCAAGCCGCTCCTAAATCCGGATGTGAGCAATTGCAGCATAATCCTTATATAGGGCGGACCCCGTGGCAAAAACCATGATCGAACTGAAAAATGCGGATCTGACCCTCGGGCAGGCCGCAGCGTCCGTCCATGTGCTGAAAGGCATGAGCCTGGAGATCGATGCCGGGCAATCGGTCGGCATCGTCGGCCCCTCCGGCTCGGGCAAATCGACCCTGCTGATGGTGCTTGCCGGACTGGAACGTCTGGACAAGGGCGAAATCGTCATCGACGGGACGCCGCTGCAAGGGCTGAGCGAGGATCGCGTGGCCGATTTCCGCGGCCGCAACATCGGCATCGTCTTCCAGTCGTTCCACCTCATTCCCAATATGACGGCGCTCGAGAACGTCGCCGTGCCGCTTGAGCTTGCCAATGTGCGCGATGCCTTCGACATCGCCCGTCGCGAGTTGACATCGGTCGGGCTCGGCGAGCGGCTGTCGCATTATCCGGGACAGCTCTCGGGCGGCGAGCAGCAGCGCGTGGCCATCGCCCGGGCGCTCGCGCCCTCGCCGAAACTGCTGATCGCCGACGAGCCGACCGGCAATCTCGATACCGAAACCGGGCGCCAGATCGCGGACCTGATCTTTTCCAAGCAGGCCGAGCGCAACATGACGCTGATCCTCGTCACCCACGACAACAGCCTGGCTGCGCGCTGCTCGCGTCAGATCAAAGTGCGTTCCGGCATCATCGTGGATGATGGGCGCACGACAGCGGGTCTCGCACCGTCAGCGGTTTCGGCATGATGGCGTCCTTGCGCCTGCCGGATCTTTCGCTCGCTTTGCGGCTGGCCCTGCGCGAAATGCGCGGCGGCCTTTCGGGCTTCTACATCTTCCTTGCCTGCATCGCGTTGGGAACGGCGGCGATTGCCGGCGTCAACTCGCTGTCGCAGGCCATCACCGGCTCCATCGCCTCCCAGGGGCAGGCGCTGCTGGCGGGCGATATCCGGTTCGAGCTGAACAACCGGCTGGCCAATACCGAGGAGAAAAGCTTTCTCGACGGTGCCGGCGATGTGTCCCTTACATCGGGATTGCGCTCCATGGCGCGGCTTCCCGATGGCTCGAACCAGGCGCTGGTGGAGCTGAAGGCGGTGGATGCCGCCTATCCGCTCTATGGCACGCTGGAAAGCGCACCGCAGGCGCCACTCGCCTCGCTTCTCTCCGTCGATAACGGCACCTATGGCGCGCTCGCGGCCCCTCTGCTTCTCGATCGTCTCGGCGTAAAGACGGGCGATACGCTGCTCATCGGCAATGCGCGGGTGAAGATATCCGGCACGCTGGTGCGCGAGCCGGATGCGCTGTCGGACGGGTTCGGTTTCGCGCCGCGGCTGTTGGTGTCGCAGGAGGCGCTTGCGGCCAGCGGTCTCGTGCAGACCGGAAGTCTGGTGGAGCATGCCTACAAGCTGCGCCTTGCCGACCCTAAAGGAGTACCGGCCGTGCGCGCCCAGGCGGAGCAGCAGTTTCCGCAGGCGGGATGGTCCATCCGCTCCAGCCAGAACGCCGCGCCGTCGCTGACGGCGAACATCACGCGCTTCTCGCAGTTCCTGACGCTCGTCGGGCTGACGGCGCTGATCGTCGGTGGCGTCGGTGTCGCCAATGCGGTTCGCGCCTATCTCGATGCCAAGCGCAGCGTCATCGCGGCGTTCAAGTGCCTCGGCGCGCCCGGCGCTCTCGTCTCCACCATCTATCTCATCCAGATCCTGCTGATCGCGATGATCGGCATCTTTATCGGCCTCGTCATCGGCGCGATTATTCCGCTGGTTGCCGCCCGGTTTCTCGCCGATATCTTGCCAATATCAACGGATCTCCAGCTCTATCCCTCGGCGCTCGGGCTCGCTGCTCTGTTCGGCCTGCTCACGGCACTGGCCTTTGCCTGCCTGCCGCTCGGCCGCGCGCGCAGCGTGCCCGCAACCGCGCTCTTCCGCAATCAGGACTTCGACCGAAATCGCTGGCCGACCTGGCCCTATCTGGCGGCCGCGGCCTTGAGCCTTGCGGCACTTGGCGGTCTCGCCATCTTCACGGCCTACGACCGGATGATCTCGCTCGTCTTTCTCGGCGCCATCGCCTTTTCGTTCGTCGTGCTGCGCGGCGTCTCCGTGCTGGTTGCGGCCCTTGCGCGACGGAGTCCCCGGGTGTCCTCACCCGCTCTGCGGCTCGCCATCGGCAATATCCATCGGCCGGGTGCACTGACGCCTTCCGTCGTTCTCTCGCTCGGCCTCGGGCTTGCGCTTCTCGTGACGTTGGCGCTGATCGATGGAAACCTGCGGCGGGAGCTGACGGGGAACCTGCCGGAGCGGGCGCCCAACTTCTTCTTCGTCGACATCCAGGACAGCGAGATCGAAGGGTTTCGCTCGCTGTTGAACACGGCCCTGCCGGCGGGCAAGGTCATCGAGGTGCCGATGCTGCGCGGCCGCATCCTTGCCTTCAACGGCGAGGACGTCGCCAAGCGCGAGGTTGCGCCGGCCGGGCGCTGGGTGCTCCGGGGCGACCGCGGCATTACCTATGCGAAGAACCTGCCGGAGAATTCGCGTCTCGTCGAGGGCACATGGTGGCCGGACGGCTATAGCGGCGAGCCGCTGGTGTCCTTCTCCGAGCAGGAGGCGCGCGAATTGAACCTGAAGGTGGGCGACACCGTCACCGTCAACGTGCTCGGCCGCAACATCACGGCGCGCATTTCCAACTTCCGCACGGTCGAATGGGAATCGCTGTCGATCAATTTCGTCATGGTGTTTTCACCCAACACATTCGCCGGTGCGCCGCATGCCTGGCTTGCGACCGTCATCGACCCATCGGCCACGGCCGAGCAGGAGGCGGCGGCATTGCGCCAGATCACCAACACCTATCCGACCATCACGAGCGTGCGGGTGAAGGATGCGCTCGACATCGTCAACGGCCTGCTGGGGCAGTTGGCCACGGCCATCCGTGCTGCGGCCGGCGTCGCGCTCGTTGCCTCGGTTCTCGTGCTCTCCGGCGCGCTGGCCGCCGGCAACCGCGCGCGCATCCATGATGCGGTGGTGCTGAAGACGCTGGGTGCGACCCGCGCGACGCTGATCCGGGCCTTCTGCTACGAATACGCGATCCTCGGCCTTTCCACCGCGATCTTCGCGCTGCTGGCCGGCGGCGTGGCGGCGTGGTTCGTGGTGGCCCGCATCATGACGCTGCCCTCGTCCTTCCTGCCGGATGTGGCTGTGCTGACGATCGTCGTCGCCCTGGTCATGACGGTCGGCATCGGGCTTGCGGGGACATGGCGCGTGCTCGGGCAGAAGGCAGCGCCCGTTCTGCGCGATCTCTGACAGGCAGCGGACGGCCCCTCAGGCGCCCCCACGCATTACAATTGCGTCATGCGTCAGCACCGCCCTTGAGAATGGGGCGGTTCCGCATCATATTGTCTTCAGGCTTGCTGAAGCTCCGCAGCGGTGCCCGGTCCGATTTTCGTCGCGACCTGTCCGTCACTTCGAGCTGATAAGAGGATAAGAATGTCCGATCCCAGAAACTTTCGCATGCAGACCGCCGGCGCGCGCGCTGACGCTGCTGTCGACCAGGGCCTGCGCGCTTACATGCTGCGGGTCTACAATCTCATGGCGCTCGGCGTTGCCATCACTGGCGTCGCCGCGTTTCTCGCCTTCCAGTTCGCCTTTGCCGATGGTCAGTTGACCGCGTTTGGCCAGGCGATCTATGTCAGCCCGCTGAAGTACCTGATCATGCTCGCGCCATTCGGCATGGTGCTGTTCCTGAGCTTCCGGATCAATTCCATGAGCGTTTCGGCCGCCCAGACCACGTTCTGGGTCTATGCCGCGCTGATGGGCCTGTCGCTCTCGTCGATCATGCTGATCTACACGGGCCAGAGCATCGTGCGCACGTTCTTCGTGACCGCGGCCTCCTTTGGTGCATTGTCGCTCTACGGCTACACGACGAAGCGCAGCCTGTCGGCCATGGGCTCGTTCCTGGTCATGGGCCTGTTCGGCCTGATCATCGCCTCGATCGTCAACATCTTCTTTGCGTCGTCGGCTCTGCAGTTCGCGATCTCGGTTATCGGCGTGCTGATCTTCGCAGGCCTCACCGCCTACGATACGCAGCGCATCAAGGAAATGTACTTCGAAGGCGATGGGTTTGAGGCTGCTGGGCGTAAGGCGATCATGGGTGCGCTGACGCTCTATCTCGACTTCGTCAACCTGTTCCTCTTCATGCTGCGCTTCCTCGGAAACCGCAACTAAGCACAAGACAGGTCTCCACCTGATCATTGGGAAAGGCGGCTTCGGCCGCCTTTTTTCGTGCGCAGGCGCTACCGTCTTGATCGGGCTGGGGGAATGTGGAAGGAACTTGCGGACACCGATGTCTTTTGAGATTCTGCCATGTCCTTCACTTTGCGCGATGCCTCCCTTGCCGATATTCCTGCCATTACGGACATCTACAGCGAGTCCGTTCGCAACGGCGTCGCGACCTACGAGATCGCCGTACCCGACCAGGCGGAAATGACGACGCGCTTCTCCACGATCACCGGCAACAACTATCCCTATATCGTCGCAGAAGACGCGGACGGGGTCGTGATCGGTTATGCCTATGCCTCGGCTTTCCGCACGCGCAGCGCCTATCGGTTTCTCGTCGAGGATTCGATCTATCTCGCGCCGGAGGCCCGGGGACGCGGTGTCGGCAAGGCGCTTCTGACGGAACTGATCGCGCGCTGCACGGATCTCGGCTTCCGCCAGATGGTGGCCGTCATCGGCGGTGCGCATCCCGCGTCGATCGCCGTCCACCGGTCCACCGGGTTTGTCGATTGCGGCACGGTGAAGGGGAGTGGGCTGAAGTTCGGCCGCTGGCTCGATACCACGTTCATGCAGTTGGCGCTCGGCGAAGGCCTCGACTCGGTGCCGGCCGATGGCGTCTATCCGGATACGCTCTACGGGGCCTGATCCCGCTTTCCGCAGAGGCCCTCAAGGCCACCGCCCGCAAGCTCAGCTCTTCACGACCTTCAGCAGCTTGTCGAAAATTTTCAGAACTTGCTGCAGCTCGTGCCCGCGCTTCAGGATCATGCCGTGGGTGTTGACCACGGCATAGGCGCCCTGCTTGGCGGCAAGCTTCGGCACCTTCTCCACACGGTAGAGCGGCTGTTCGCCCGAGCGCTTGAAGACGGAGAAGACCGCCTTGTCGCGCATATGGTCGAGCGCATAGTCGCGCCACTCGCCTTCTCCCACCATACGGCCATAGACCCACAGGATCTGGTCGAGTTCTCGGCGATGGAACGTCACGGGAAGAGGATCTTTGGCATGTCGATAGTCGCTGAGATCGACGACCACGCTTTCAGATGCCTTGAGGGTTTGGCGACCTTGCAAATCCGTCTGATCGGTCATGCACATTCCGGCCTTTTGTTATGACAGGACGGTAACAGTGTGCCTGAGTACGGCTGAAAATCAAGCTTGAATGGCATGCGCGCAAGGGCGGATGGGTATTGCTGTAGCGACGGCTTTTTTTGCACCGCCGCATTGCGGTCAAACCGGTGCCTGATTTCGGCGGTTAACTCTGCCCCGTCGCCGCTGCTTCGATTTTCCGAAGTGCCGCGCGCCGCCCGGCCGGTCGATCAGCGTCTCTTGTGTCGCCGGCTTGGGATCTCCGTGCCTCTCGTCCTGTCCGACCTCCGGTCACGCGAGAGCATGGATGGTCATACCGGGATCGGCCTCAGGCCGGTGCCACCCTGACCGCCCGGTCCGGTGATATCGAAACCCTCAGCCCCCAGCCCTCGATATGCCGGACCGGGCAATTCTCTGGCGTCTCGCGGCACGTCTACTGCGCTGCCATCAGCGTTGCCGCCCCGACGATGGCGCCGGGGGTTTCCGCGTCCTTCATCTGCTGCAGCAGGATCGCGCAGCCGCTGTCCTTTTCCTGGTCGAGCACAGAGGCGGGCAGCACGAAGCGGGCGGACTTTCCGTCCCACATGCCGATCGTCTGAATGTCGCGCACGGCGTGCCAGTAGGACATCTTCTTGCCGCTGTTTTCGCCCTTTTCCACGTCCACCACCTTCTGACGGTTGAAGTAGACGATGACGACATTGGCCTTGCCGTTACCTTCTCCGATGGTGATGTCGATCTCGTCGTCCTTGCGCTCCGCCGAAATCGGCACCTTCATGCCCGCGTCCGCACCACTGAGCGCGATCAGACGTCCCTTGATGCCCGAGAGATTGGCGCCGTTCACCTGATCGCGGCCGTTCAACACGGCCTGAGGCGTGTAGACGCCGTTGCGGCCGAACATCTTGGCATAGGCATACTGGCGTGCGGTGTTCTCCTTCGAGGCGAGCGTGTCTGCCCAGCCAAGGTAATTCCAGTAATCGACGTGATAGGAGAGGGCGACGATGGAGCCGTCGTCGATCAGGTGCTTCAGCGCAGCGTCGGCGGGAGGGCAGGAGGCGCAGCCCTGGCTCGTGAACAGTTCCACGACGCCCTTCGGCTGCGTCACTTCCAGCCCGCTGTCCGCTGTCTTCACCTGCGTCGTCTGCGGCACTGCTTCCCGTGTCGCTTCCTCAGCTGCGGCCGGAAGGGCTGCCAGCAGGAAGAGACTGCCGATCAGGCTCAGGCGAGAGGTCTTGGAGGCGGGCATGCAGGGTCCACTTCGGGCAGATTCCAATTCGGGCAGGATTGCGGCAGCCGGAAACCGCTCTTTCATACGCCGCAGCGTCCTCAACACAAAGTCACGTTGGAGTGAAATTTCGGCGAAGGCGGCAGAGGTACCGTCGGACATGCAGAAGGCCGGAACGGGGTTCCGGCCTTCGCGTTTTTTCAGGTCATGGCGCCTTAGGCTGCGAGGTCGCGCAGAACCGTCTGCAGAATGCCGCCATTGTTCATGTAGGTGACCTCATCCAGCGTATCGATGCGGCAGATCAGCGGGACCTCCTTCACCGTGCCATCGGCATAGGTGATGACGGCCGTGCGCTTTTCGCGCGGCTGGACGTTCGTCAGGCCCTCGATGGTGACGATCTCGTCGCCCTTGAGGTTCAGCGAAGCCCAGGTGGTGCCGGCCTCGAAGACGAAGGGCACGACGCCCATGCCGACGAGGTTGGACCGGTGGATACGCTCGAAGCTTTCCGCGACCACGGCCTTGACGCCTAGCAGGTTGGTGCCCTTGGCCGCCCAGTCGCGCGACGAGCCGTTGCCGTATTCGCCACCGGCGAAGATGACGAGCGGAACGCCCTCTTCCTTGTACTGCATGGCCGCGTCGTAGATCGACATCTCTTCCTTCGACGGATAGTGGAAGGTGTAGCCGCCTTCCTTGCCGTTCGGGCCGAGCATGTGGTTGCGGATGCGGATGTTGGCGAAGGTGCCGCGCATCATCACTTCATGGTTACCGCGACGCGTGCCGTACTGGTTGAAGTCGGCAACGCCGACGCCGTGGCCCGTGAGGTAGGCACCGGCAGGCGATGCCGCCTTGATCGAACCGGCCGGCGAGATGTGGTCGGTCGTGATCTTGTCGCCGAAGAGACCGAGGACGCGGGCGCCCTTGATGTCGGAGATGCCGGAGCCTGTCTTGCCCATGCCCACGAAATAAGGCGGGTTCTGCACATAGGTTGAATCGTCGTCCCAGGCATAGGTCTGGCCCGCAGGAATCTGAACGGCCTGCCAGTTGACGTCGCCCTTGAACACGTCGGCATACTTGCTCTCGTACAGCTCGCGCGTGACGTATTTCAGGATGAATTCCTGGATCTCGTGCGAGGTCGGCCAGATGTCCTTGAGGAACACCGGCTGCCCGTCCGAACCGATGCCGAGAGGCTCGGTCGTCAGGTCCTTCTGGACCGTGCCGGCCAGCGCATAGGCCACGACCAGCGGCGGCGAGGCGAGGTAGTTCGCCTGGACGTCCGGCGAGATGCGGCCTTCGAAGTTGCGGTTGCCCGAGAGGACGCCGGCCGTGATCAGGCCCTTGTCGTTGATGGTCTTGGAGATCTGCGCCGGCAGCGGGCCGGAGTTGCCGATGCAGGTCGTGCAGCCGAAGCCGACGAGGTTGAAGCCGAGCGCGTCGAGGTCCTTCTGGAGGCCCGACTTTTCGAGATATTCGCCGACGACCTGTGATCCCGGAGCGAGCGAGGTCTTGACCCACGGCGCGCTCTTCAGGCCCTTGGCGACGGCGTTGCGGGCGAGAAGGCCGGCAGCGATGAGAACCGAGGGGTTCGAGGTGTTGGTGCAGGAGGTAATGGCGGCGATCGCCACGTCGCCATGGCCGAGATCATAGTCCGTGCCTTCGACCGGGTAGCGGTTTTCCAGCTGGCCGGGCTTCTTGTAGTCGGCTTCGAGCGACTTGGCGAAGCCGGGCGCGATGCCTTCGAGGGCGATGCGGCCTTCGGGACGCTTCGGGCCGGCCATGGACGGCACGACGTCGCCGAGGTCCAGTTCCAGCGTGTCGGTGAAGACCAGTTCGGCGCCGTCACCATTGCGCCACATGCCCTGCGCCTTGGAATAGGCTTCGACCAGCGCGATCCGGTCCGTCGTGCGGCCGGACATGGTGAGGTAGTTGATGGTTTCGCCGTCGACCGGGAAGAAGCCGCAGGTCGCGCCGTATTCCGGGCCCATGTTGCCGATGGTGGCGCGGTCGGCCAGCGTCATCGAATCGAGGCCGGGGCCGAAGAATTCGACGAACTTGGAGACGACGCCCTTCTTGCGCAGCATCTGCACGACGGTGAGCACGAGGTCGGTCGCGGTGACGCCTTCCTTGACCTTGCCGGTCAGGCGGAAGCCGATGACTTCCGGCAGGAGCATGGAGACGGGCTGGCCAAGCATGGCCGCTTCCGCTTCGATGCCGCCGACGCCCCAGCCGAGCACGCCAAGGCCGTTGATCATCGTGGTGTGGCTGTCGGTGCCGACGCAGGTGTCGGGATAGGCGATCGTTTCGCCGTCCTCTTCCTTGGTCCAGACCGTCTGGCCGAGATATTCAAGGTTGACCTGGTGACAGATACCGGTTCCCGGGGGAACGACGCGAAAATTCTTGAATGCCTGCTGGCCCCACTTCAGGAAGCGGTAGCGCTCGCCGTTGCGCTCATATTCGAGCTCGACGTTGCGGGCAAATGCGTTCGGCGTGCCGAATTCGTCGACGATGACGGAGTGGTCGATGACGAGATCGACGGGCACCAGCGGGTTGATCTTTTCCGGATCGCCACCGAGCGCCACCATGGCGTCGCGCATGGCCGCGAGATCGACCACGGCGGGAACGCCGGTGAAGTCCTGCATGAGCACGCGGGCCGGGCGGTAGGCGATTTCGTTTTCAGCCGTGCCCTTGTCGTTCAGCCAGGCGGCGATGTTGAGGATGTCCTGCTTGGTGACGGACCGGCCGTCTTCGTTGCGCAGCAGGTTTTCCAGCAGGACCTTCATCGAGTAAGGTAGCCGCGAAATGCCGGCGAGACCGTTCTCTTCGGCCGTGGGCAGGCTGAAGTAGACATAGTCGGCGCCGTTGACCGTGAGGGTCGAACGACAATTGAAACTGTCTAGGGACTTGGACACTGAGATACCCCGTTCCGTCTGATCGCCATAAACTGACGTGCGAACGCCCGAGCGCCTGAAGGCGCAGATTGGGATGCGGGTACGGTCATTTCCGCTGTCCGCACGTGGAAAATCTTCCATGTTCGGCGCTAGGATGAAATTCACGCCGACCGCTGGCGTGTTGGGCGCGTTATAGATAATTTCGCCAAAACGTGCCAGATCGAACGCCGTCAATTCGAGACAATTTTTTTCAATGCGACCAACGTCGTAAAAGGACGATGAATGCCAATTCGCCTGCGCGTGGACGGGCTGGGTGCCAGCCGCGGCGAAGACCCGATCTTCCGGGAGGTTTGCCTCGTTCTCGATGCTGGCGGCGCCTTGCTCGTGACCGGTCGAAACGGCACCGGAAAGTCTACTTTTCTGCGAACGCTCGCCGGTCTTCATCCGGCCGACAGCGGTACGATCCTGCTGGAAGGGGTCACCGACCCCACGGCGCCGGTGCGCGAATCACTTCATTATCTTGGACATCGCAATGCGATGAAGCGCGATCTGACGGTTGCGGAAAATCTCGTGTTCTGGTCACGCTTTAGCGGGCAGGCGAGGGATCGCGAACAAGATGTCCATCCCCTGCCCAATGCAGATGATGCGCTGGAGGCGGTCGGTCTCGGCGGTCTCGGTCATCTTCCGTTCGGCTATCTCTCGGCCGGGCAGCAGCGCCGTGCGGCGCTCGCCCGGCTTCTGGTCGCGCACCGTCCCGTCTGGCTCATGGACGAGCCGACGGCAGCGCTCGATACGGCGAGCGAGCGGATGGTCGAGGCGCTGATCGCCAGACATCGCGCCACCGGCGGCATCGTCATCGCCGCCACGCACCAGGCTCTCGACGTGCCCGGTGCGCAGACGCTGACCATGTCCGGCTTCGCGGTGCCGGCATGAGGCTCGGTCGCAGCTTTTTCTCTCCCATATCCGTTCCCAGGTGCGGGCCATGATGGCGCTCTACCTGCGCGACCTGAAGCTTGCGACGCGGGCGGGCGGCGGTGCGCTGACCGGCATCCTGTTCTTCATGGCCGTCGTCGCCGTCGTGCCCTTCGGGCTCGGGCCGGACCTGAAGCTTCTGGCGCAGGTGGGGCCGGCGATGCTGTGGATCGGCGCGCTGCTCGCCTCGCTGCTTGGGCTCGACCGCCTGTTCCAGGCTGAGCGCGAGGACGGCGCTCTGGACGTGATGCTGATGCAGGAGACGCCGCTGGTGCTCATCGTCTTCGTCAAGTGCCTTGCCCACTGGACGGCCTCCGGTCTGCCGCTGGTGCTCGTATCCCCGTTGCTCGGCCTCTTCCTCAACATGCAGCCGACCGCGATCTTTGCCACCATGTTGACGCTTCTGGCGGGAACGCCGGCGATCACGCTGATCGGCGCAATGGGGGCGGCGGTCGCGGTGGCCTTGCCGCGCGGCGGGCTTCTGGTGTCGATCCTCGTGCTGCCGCTGGTCATTCCCGTGCTGATCTTCGGTGTCAGCGCGGCTTACGCGGCGGTCGAAGACCCCGCGCCCTTCCTGCCGCCGTTCATGATCCTCACGGCCATCACCCTGTTCTTTGCCGTCATCGGCCCGGCGGCGGCCGCGGTGGCGCTCAGGGCCTCCTCGGAATGACGCAAAGGTGACCATGCCGGTGGCCGCGACGTTCATTGAAGAGGTCTCGCGAACTTGGTAGAGAGGTCGTATGCGTGAGAGAAGCCTTGCCATTCGCAGCTTTACCGACCTTGCCAATCCGACGCGCTTCGTCGCGCTGGCCGGGCGCCTGCTGCCATGGCTGGCCAGTCTCACGGCGCTGCTTTTTGCGGTCGGCCTGACGCTCTGTTTTACCACCGCGGCCGACTACCAGCAGGGCGAGACCGTGCGGATCATGTATATCCACGTGCCCGCCGCCTGGCTGTCGATGATGGGCTATACGGTCATGGCGGCATCCGCGCTCGGCACGCTCGTCTGGCGGCATCCGCTGGCCGACGTCGCGGCGAAATGTGCGGCCCCTATCGGGGCGGGCTTTACGGCGCTGGCGCTCGTCACCGGCTCGCTCTGGGGCAAGCCGATGTGGGGAACATGGTGGGTGTGGGATGCGCGGCTGACCTCAGTCTTCATTCTGTTCCTGATGTATCTCGGCCTGATCGCTCTTAATCGCGCCATGGACGATGCCGGACGGGCGGCGAAGGTCTCGGCGGTGCTGATCCTCGTCGGCTTCGTCAACATCCCGATCATAAAGTTCTCCGTCGATTGGTGGAACACGCTGCACCAGCCGGCAAGCGTGCTGCGCCTCGGCGGTTCGGCCATCGATCCGGAGTTCCTGCGCCCGCTGCTGGTGATGGCGCTCGCCTTCACTTGCCTGTTCTTCACGCTGCATCTAGCCGCGATGCGCACGGAAATCTGGCGGCGGCGCATTGCGGCCATGCGCCGGCAGGCCGCGCGCGGAGCGGCGTCGGCATGAGCGCGCATCTGGCTTATGTCGCCGCCAGCTATGGTGCAGCCCTCGTCGTGGTTGCGAGCCTTATTTGCTGGGTGGTTCTCGACGCACGCGCCCGGCGCCGCGAATTGCAAGCGCTGGAGGAAGCCGGCATTCGCCGCCGCTCGGCCGGCGGAGGTGCTCAGTGAGCGACCTGCCGGAAAACCGCGCGACGACGAAGGGCCGCCTCGCGCTCGCGCTGCTGCCGCTGACCGTCTTTGCCTGCCTTGCCGCCGTGTTCTGGAGCCAGCTCGATTCCGGTCGCGATATCAGCGAAATCCCGTCCGCGCTGATCGGCACGAAGGCGCCCTCTCTCGCTCTGCCGGCGCTCGAAGGCGCGACGCTCAAGGATGCGCCCATGCCCGCGCTGACGGATGCCGCGGTGAAGCGCAAGCTGACGCTCGTCAATGTCTGGGCGTCCTGGTGCGTGCCCTGCCGCGCGGAGAACCCCGTCATTCTTGCCTTGGCGAAAGACCCTCGCTTGCAGGTCGTCGGCATCAACTACAAGGACCAGACGGACAACGCGCTGCGTTTCCTTGGCGAACTCGGCAATCCCTTCTCCGCCATCGGCGTCGATCCCCGCGGACGCGCCGCGATCGACTGGGGCGTCTACGGCATCCCGGAATCCTACCTCGTCGCACCTGACGGCACGATCCTCTACAAGCGCGTCGGCCCCTTCGACGACCGCAGCCTGCGGGAAGGCCTCATGCCGGCGATCGAGAAGGCCTCGGCCGGCTCCTAAAGCGTGCCCTGCCACGCCTTCACCGCGTCCATCGGCCAGACGAGCATCAGCACGTTGAGGGTCAGGTTGTCGCGGATCAGCCACCCGGTGAAGAGTTCGAAGACGATGGCGATGACGATCGTCACGGCGACGGGCAGGCGGGCGGCCGCAAGGAAGCCGAGTGCCATGAAGACGGTGTCCATGGCCGAGTTCAGCACGCTGTCGCCGATATAGTTCAGCGAGACGGTCGCGGAGCGATAGCGCTCGATGATGATCGGCGAGTTTTCGAGCAGTTCCCAGCCGGCCTCGATGAGAGTCGCGACGAACAGTCGGGCGGCGAGCGGCTTTCTCGGGAAGAGCCAGGTGGTCAGCGCGTAGAACAGGAAGCCGTGGATGATGTGGGACGGCGTGTACCAGTCGGCGATGTGCTGGGAATTGCCGGGGCTGTTGACCACGGGCTCGAACAGCTTGACGACGCCGCAGGTGCAGATCGGCGTGCGGCCCATGAAGAGCTCCACGGCCACCTGGAACGCGAGGACGGCGAGGCAGGCGCCGATCCACAGGAGCGTGCGGCTGCGGGGTAGGGCCTCTACAGGTGGGGGAACGGCCGTCATGTCTTGTCGGATGCGGTTTCGACGGAGTGCCGCAGGATGAGCGGCATCTGCGCCATGGTGAAGAGGATGGTGATCGGCATGGTACCCCAGACCTTGAACGCCACCCAGAAGTCGTCGGCCGCCTGAGCGTCGGGCGCATACCAGATGGCGGCACCGCGCCAGACGGCTTCGTTGAGGAATGCCAGAAACAGGAAGAAGATGCCCCAGCGCAGCGTCAGCTTGCGCCAGCCGGCCGCATCCAGCTGGAAGGCGGCGTTGAAGACGTGGCCGAGCAGCGACTTGCCGAAGAACAGGCCGCCGAGAAGCACCGCACCGAACAGCGTGTTGACGATGGTCGGCTTCATCTTGATGAAGGTGTCGTTCTGCAGCCAGATCGACAGCGAGCCGAACACCAGGACGACGATGCCTGAGACGAAGGGCATGACGGGGAGGTGGCCGAGGACGATCTTCGACACGAGCAGCGAGATCACCGTGGCCGCCATGAAGAGGCCGGTGGCGATGAACAGCGGGCCGCCGAGTTCGGTCAGCACCGGGAAGGTCTCGGCGAGCCACGGTCCGCGCAGATTGGCGAAGAAGAAGATCAGCAGAGGCCCGAGTTCCAGCGCGAGCTTGAGGCCCGGATGGTGACGCTCGGCGGGGGTCGGCGTGACGTCGGTGTCTACTGGCCGTTCGGTCTTCATCGTCTCTGCCTTGTGGTCTTTTCGTAAGATGCGTGTGATGTGGCCGCAGACGGCGGCGGAATTTCGGCGGTACTGCGATGCTTAATCCGCAATCCCGGCGATCGCCTCGGCGAAATCCTGAGCCTCGAAGGGTTCGAGATCGTCGATGCCCTCGCCGACGCCGATGAAGTAGACCGGCAGCTTGTGCTTGGCGGAGATGGCGACGAGAATGCCGCCGCGCGCCGTTCCGTCGAGCTTGGTCATGATCAACCCGTTGACGCCGGCGACGTTGCGGAAGATCTCGACCTGATTGAGCGCGTTCTGCCCGGTGGTCGCGTCCAGCGTCTGCAGCACCGTGTGTGGCGCATCCGGATCGAGTTTGCCAAGCACGCGGACGATCTTTTCGAGTTCGGCCATCAGTTCCGTGCGGTTTTGCAGGCGGCCGGCGGTGTCGATGATCAGCACATCGCTCTTCTGCCGGCGGGCTTCCTCGAAGGCCTCGTAGGCCAGGCCCGCGGCGTCGGCGCCGAGCTTCGAAGAGACGATATGACTGTTCGTCCGGTCTGCCCAGATCTTCAGCTGCTCGATGGCGGCGGCGCGGAAGGTGTCGCCGGCGGCCAGCATGACCTTCAGGCCCGCGCCCGAGAGCTTGGCGGCGAGCTTGCCAATGGTCGTCGTCTTGCCGGTGCCGTTGACGCCGACGACGAGGATGACGTGCGGGCGATGGTTGAGGTCGAGCTGCAGCGGCTTGGCGACGGGCGTGAGAACCTTGGTGATCTCGGCTGCCATGATGCGCGAGACATCCGCACCCGAGACGTCGCGGCCGTAGCGCTCGGAGGCGAGCGTATCGGTGATGCGCAACGCGGTCTCGACGCCGAGGTCGGCCTGGATTAGCAGGTCCTCCAGTTCTTCGAGCGTGGCGTCGTCCAGCTTGCGCTTGGTGAAGAGCGCCGTGATCTGGCCGGTCAGCTGCGAGGAGGTGCGCGACAGGCCGGCGCGCAGGCGCTGGAACCAGGTGAGGCGTTCGCCTTCCGGGGCGGCCTCCGGTTCGGGCGCCGGGCCCGTGGCAAAGCCCGCGGGCAAAGCGGAGATGTCGCGCGGACGGTCGAGATTGGCGGTCGGGCTCTCGCCGGGAGCAAGCTCCGCCTCCGCTTCGAGCAGCGACAGCGGCACCACGCCGAGATCGCCGATATCCTCGATGGCCGGGAGGGGGAGGAGCGGCTCTTCGGTGGCTTGCCCGTCGTCTGCCGGTTCACCGGTGTCGTCATCGGCCGCCGGGCCGCCGGCCGTGGCGATCTCTTCGGCCAAAACCGGATCCTCGGCAATGGGCAGGGAGTCTTCCGGCGCGGTATCGGAAAGAAGGGACGGTTCGAAAGTGCTGACGTCTTCGGCGACCGGGGCTGCAGTCTCCGCAGGCTTTGCCGCATCCGGCGCGCGCTCGTCGGCCACGGGCGCTTCCGGCGGCACCTGATCGAATGTGAAGACCCTTTTGAGGAAGTCGAACGCCATCTTATATCCTGAAACCTGCGGGGCCGCTCATGTCACGCGGCCTGTCTTTCGGCGGTGTCGATGGAGAGGTTCTTGCCATCGTGGCCCGTGATCGTCGTCGCGACCAGCGAGCGGGGTTCGAGCCCCGGTGTCGCGACGCGGGTGAAATTTTCCGTATGGCCGGTGCCGTTGCTCTCGACCAGCACGGTTTGCGTGGTGCCGACCATGGAGGTCAGGTGGTCGCGCGCAAGCTCCTCGCCGATGGCGCGCAGGCGTGCAGCGCGCTCCCGGATCAGCGAGGGATCGTGCTGCGGCATGCGGGCTGCGGGCGTGCCTTCGCGCGGGCTGTAGGGGAAGACGTGCAGGCTTGCGATCCCTGCTTCCTGCGCCAGCGTTCCGGCCGCTGCGAACATTTCTTCCGTCTCGGTCGGGAAGCCGGCGATCATGTCGGCGCCGAAGGCGATGCCGGGACGCAGGCGACGGGCCTCGTTCATGAAGGCGAACGCATCGGCGCGCGAATGCCGGCGCTTCATCCGCTTGAGGATCATGTCGTCGCCGTGCTGGAGCGAGAGATGTAGGTGCGGCATGAAGCGCGGCTCGTCGGCGATGAGGTCGATCAGGTGCCGGTCGGCCTCGATGCTGTCGATGGACGAGAGGCGCAGGCGGGCAAGCTCCGGCACCTGCTTCAGGAGGGTCTTGGCAAGCAGGCCGAGCGTCGGCGTGCCGGCCAAGTCGCCGCCATAGCTGGTGGCGTCCACGCCCGTCAGCACGATCTCGCGGTAGCCGTTTTCCACCAGCATGCGGGCCTGATCGACGACCGCGCCCATCGGCACCGAGCGGGAATTGCCGCGACCGTACGGAATGATGCAGAAGGTGCAGCGGTGGTCGCAGCCGTTCTGCACCTGCACGAAGGCGCGCACATGGCCCTCGATCATCCGCACCATCTGCGGCGCGGTTTCGCGCACGCTCATGATGTCGTTGACGCGCAGCTTCTCCTCGCTGCCGACGCCGAAGTCGGGCAGAGCGCGATAGGCGCTGCTTTCCAGCTTCTCCGCATTGCCGAGGACGGCGTCCACTTCCGGCATCGCGGCAAAGGTGCCGGCCTCGGTCTGGGCGGCGCAGCCAGTGACGATGATGCGGGCATCCGGGTGCTCGCGCCGGGCACGGCGGATCGCCTTGCGGGCCTGTCGCACGGCCTCGCCGGTCACCGCGCAGGTGTTCACCAGCACGGCATTGTTGAGCCCTGCCTTTTCGGCTGCGCCGCGCATCACTTCGGATTCGTAGGTGTTCAGGCGGCAGCCGAAGGTGATGATCTCGACGCCGCTCACTATGCCTGTGCCCCTGTCGCTTGCGCCCCTGTATCAGGTTCGCGCGTGAAAGCACCGGTCTCAGGATCGACGCGGCCGGACCATTCCCACGCGGCCGGGCCGGTCATGACGACGTGATCGTCGCTCTCGCGCCAGTCGATGGTGAGCACGCCGGAAGGCACGGCGCTGGCAACGGTCACCGCCACCTTGCGGCCCGTGCGGCCGGTGCGGGCACCGCTGACGGCCGCCGCGCAAGCCGCCGAGCCGCAGGCAAGCGTCAACCCGGCGCCGCGTTCCCAGGTGCGGGTGGTCATGCCGCTCTGTGATGTCACTTGAGCGAGCGTGATATTGGCGCGCTCGGGAAACATCGGGTGATTTTCGAGAAGCGGGCCGAAGCGCGCGAGATCGTAGGACATGACATCACGATCCACCCAGAAGATCGCATGCGGATTGCCCATCGACATGGCGGAGGGCGAATGCAGCACGGGATCGTCGATCGGGCCGATCTGCAGCTCGATGCGGCTCGTGTCGTGGAAGTCTTCGGCCAGAGGAATACGGTTCCAGTCGAACACCGGCTTGCCCATATCGACCGAGATCGTGCCGTCGGCATGTTCCTCGGCATTGAGGACGCCCGCGACCGTTTGGAATGTAAAGGTCTTGCGGCCGGTTTCCGCCGCCAGCGCCTGCACCACGCAGCGCGTGCCGTTGCCACAGGCCTGCGCCTTGGTGCCGTCGGAGTTGAGGATGTCGATCCAGGCATCGGTGCCGGTCGCCTTCGGGTCATGGATCGCCATGATCTGGTCGAAGCGGGTCTGCGGATCGGCATTGAGCGCGATGGCGGCTGCCGGGGTCACGGCATCGCTCCGGCCGCGCATATCCACGACCAGAATGGCGTTGCCGAGCCCGTTCATCCTTGCGAATTCGACCGTCCTGTCCATGCCTGCTCATACCCTTGCGCAAAGGTCCTGCGAAAGGGCGTATATGGCGGAAAATACGCGGGATTACCAGAGGCCGGGATCAATGGAGGGTTGCCGTCACCGGCGCGTGGCGACACCCTCCGCGATCACGCAGAGCAGCTCGAACAGGATGGTCGCGCCGGCCAGCGCCGTCATGCCCGCGACGTCGAAGGGCGGGGCGACCTCCACGACATCGGCCGCCACGATCCGCACGCCGGAGAGTTCCCGCACCAGCGCCTGCGCCTCGCGGGTGGTGAAGCCGCCGATCTCGGGCGTTCCCGTGCCCGGCGCCATGGAGGGGTCGATGCAGTCGATGTCGAAGCTGACATAGATCGGTCCATCACCGGCGATCGCGCGGGCTTCCGCCATCACATCGGCGATGCCGCGCCGGGTGCATTCCTCCATGTAGATGACGCGGATGCCCTGGGCGCGCGCCCAGTCGTGCTCGTCGGTCGCGTAGATCGAGCCGCGAATGCCGATCTGCACCGTGCGTTTCGGATCGAGCAGCCCTTCCTCGATGGCGCGGCGGAACGGCGTGCCGTGGGTATAGGGGTTGCCGCCGAAATAGGTGTCGTTGGTGTCGGAATGGGCGTCGAAATGGATCATGCCGACCGGGCCGCCTGCGGCCACCGCGCGCATGACTGGCAGCGTCGTCAGGTGATCGCCGCCGACGGATAGTGGGATCGCGCCGGCTTCCACGATGGCGCGCATGCCGGCCTCGATCCGCTTCAGTCCGTCGAGAAGATCGATCGGATTGACGCTGATGTCGCCGACATCGGCGATATTCGCGATGCTGAACGGCTCGGTGAGCGTGACATGATGGACGCGCCGCATCATGCTCGACTGGTTGCGGACCTCGCGCGGCCCGTGTCGGGCGCCAGCGCGGTTGGTGGTGCCACCATCCCATGGGATGCCGACAAGCGCGATATCGAGGCCGGTGGCGTCCTGAACCGCGGGCAGCCGCATGAACGTGGAGTGGCCGGCAAAACGCGGGACTTCGACGGCATCTACCGGCTGGTGGAAGGTGCTGTTGGTCATGCGGGGTTCCTTTCCGGGGGCACGTCGAAGACTTCGCCGGCATGGAGCGGGCGAACGCGGGCGGGATCGACATCGTGTTTTGCAAGGGCGGCCGTCAGCGCCTTTTCCGGCGCATCCATCGCCTCGTCGGTCAACTGGATGGTCGCGAAGTGATGGCCGACGGCGTAGGCGGCGTTCGCAAGACGCATGCCTTCGATCGCCTCGTCCGGGTTCTGGTGCTGGCCCTTCATGAACCAGCGCGGCTCATAGGCGCCGATCGGCAGGATGGCGAGGCGGAAGCTGCCATAGGTTTTGCCCGCCGCGCGATAGTTGATGCCGTCGTGAAAGCCGGTGTCGCCGATATGGTAGATCCGGCCGGCCGGCGTCGAGATGACAAAGGCAGCCCAGAGCGCCTTTCGCCGGTCGCCGAGCCCGCGCGCCGACCAGTGATGCGCCGGCTCACAGTTGATCGAGACGCCGTCCTTGATATCGAGGGCGTCGCCCCAGTCCATGAGCGCGATCTTCGCCTCCGGCGCCACCTTGCGGATGGCAACGTCGTTGCCGAGCGGCGTGACGAAGGTGGGCTTGTGGCCCGCCTCGAGGCGCGCGATCGTCGGCTGGTCGAGATGGTCGTAATGATTGTGGCTGATCAGCACGACATCGATGCGGGGAAGATCCTCGATGCGGATGCCGGGCGGCGAGACGCGGCGCGGACCGGCAAAGGAGACGGGGCTTGCGCGTTCCGACCAGACGGGATCGGTGAGGATGTTGAGGCCGGCCACCTGGATCAGCATGGAGGCGTGGCCGACCATGGTGACGCGCAGGTTCTGCCCGGTGACCGACGCGTCCGGCCTTATCACGGTCGCGCGGGGATCGGGCGTCTTGGGCCAGGTCGCCTGCTGGCCGTTGAACCGCCAGCGCAGGAGGTCGCCAAAGCCGTTGGGCTCGACGCCGCCAGGATTGAAGAAGCGGGTGCCGTCGAAATGATCGCTGACGGGGCCTTTATAGTAGCGGTTCGCGGCCATGCTGCTCCTTGCGGTGAAGCCGCCGGACAAGACGGCGACAGCGCCGGCCAGCGACCATTTGAAGAACGTGCGGCGTTTCATTCCATATCCTCGTGCCCTATCCGCATGAACGAGCGGTCGTCTTTGGCAGCCGTCGGTGCCCGACGTGATAGGTGATGATGGCGGCTTTTTCGCTCCGACGCCATCGGAAAGCGGCACCGTGCCTGTGCTGATCGGCTGGCCCAAAGCGGCGCGATGGCGGCAAGCCTTGACTTTCCGGGCCGTTTGCTGTTTACCGCGCTCCATCTGCGACGAGACACGACTCCGAGCCGCCGACCGGGACCCTTTCAAGGTATAAACGTTCCCGGAGGTCAACACCCGACAGCGCGATGCGCCCTCGGGTGCCGTTCGGCTTTGCGTCTTGTTTGAAAACGACCCGGAACCCACGTTTGCGGCACATGTTCGCAAACGAAAAGGAAGAGCCGATGTTTGAAAGCCTCCAGGACCGCCTTGGTTCGATCCTCAACGGATTGACGGGACGCGGTGCGCTGTCGGAAGCCGATGTCGCGGCTGCCCTGCGCGAGGTTCGCCGTGCGCTGCTGGAAGCCGACGTGGCGCTCGAAGTCGTGCGGTCCTTCACCGACCGCGTGCGCGAAAAGGCTGTCGGCGCGAACGTTCTGAAATCGATCAAGCCCGGGCAGATGGTCGTCAAGATCGTCCATGACGAGCTGGTCGAGATGCTGGGCGCCACCGGCGTCTCCATCGATCTCAATGCGCCCGCCCCCGTCGTCATCATGATGGTCGGCCTCCAGGGCTCGGGCAAGACCACGACCTCGGGCAAGATCGCCCACCGACTGAACACGCGCGACAAGAAGAAGGTCCTGATGGCCTCGCTCGACACGCGCCGGCCGGCAGCCCAGGAGCAGCTGCGCCAGCTCGGTGTCCAGGCGGGCATCGACACGCTGCCGGTCATCGCCGGGCAGTCGCCGACCGATATTGCCGCGCGCGCCGTGCAGGCGGCGAAGCTCGGTGGTCATGACGTCGTCATCCTCGACACCGCCGGCCGTACGCATATCGACGAGCCGCTGATGATGGAGATGGCCGAGATCAAGCGGCGCTCGAACCCGCATGAAATCCTGCTGGTCGCCGATGCGCTGACCGGTCAGGACGCCGTCAATCTCGCGCGCAACTTCGACGAACGCGTCGGTATCACCGGCCTCGTGCTGACCCGCATGGATGGCGACGGCCGTGGCGGTGCGGCGCTTTCCATGCGCGCCGTCACCGGCAAGCCGATCAAGCTGATCGGCGTCGGCGAGAAGATGTCGGAGCTCGACGAGTTCCATCCGCGCCGCGTTGCCGACCGTATCCTCGGCATGGGTGACATCGTTTCGCTGGTCGAAAAGGCCGCCGAGAATATCGATGCCGAGAAGGCTGCGGCCATGGCCGCCAAGATGAAGTCGGGCAAGTTCGACCTCAACGATCTCGCCGACCAGCTTTCCCAGATGCAGAAGATGGGCGGCATGGGCGGCATCATGGGCATGATGCCCGGCATGTCCGGTATGAAGGACAAGATGGCGGCGGCCGGTCTCGACGATCGCATGTTCAAGCGCCAGATGGCCATCATCTCGTCCATGACCAAGGCCGAGCGCGCCAATCCCGATCTTCTCAAGCATTCCCGCAAGAAGCGCATCGCGAGCGGTTCCGGTACGGATGCCTCCGACATCAACAAGCTGCTCAAGATGCACCGCCAGATGGCCGACATGATGAAGGCCATGGGCGGCAAGAAGGGCGGCGGCATGATGAAGCAGATGATGGGCGGCCTTGCCGGCAAGATGGGTCTTGGTGGCATGGCCGGGGGAATGGGTGGCGGAATGGGTGGCATGCCCGACCTGTCGAGCCTCGACCCCAAGCAGCTGGAAGCCCTGCAGAAGCAGGCGGAAGCGGCCGGCCTCGGCAAGGGCATGCCTGGAGGTATGGGCGGTCTCCCCGGCATGGGCGGCAAGCTGCCCGGCCTCGGCGGCGGCTTCCCGGGACTTCCCGGCCTGCCGAAGAAGAAGTGAGGCCCGCATGAGCATCGATCCTATGAGCATCGACCCTTCCATCCGCGAAGAGCTTTCCGGCTACCGCCAGTCGATCGACAATATCGATGCGGCGCTGGTGCATATGCTGGCCGAGCGCTTCCGCTGTACGAAGGCCGTGGGCGTTCTCAAAGCCCTCCACGATTTGCCGCCGGCCGACCCGGCGCGCGAAGAATACCAGATCGAACGCCTGCGCCGCCTGGCAAAGGACGCTCATCTGGATCCGGATTTCGCCGAGACGTTCCTGAACTTCATCATCAAGGAAGTTATCCGGCATCACGAAGACATCGCCGCCGATCTGAAGGATTGACGGCTTTCGCATACCCCCCCCCACCCTTACCCAAATCAGGCCGCATCCGCGGCACGCCAACATTCAAGGAGTTATTGACATGGCACTGAAAATTCGTCTCGCCCGCGGCGGTTCCAAGAAGCGTCCGTTCTACCAGGTCGTCATCGCCGACGCCCGTTCGCCCCGCGACGGCCGCTTCCTCGAAAAGGTCGGTTCCTGGAACCCGATGCTTGCCAAGGACGATGCCAAGCGCGTCGAACTGAACAACGAGCGCATCCAGCATTGGCTCGACCACGGCGCCCTGCCGACGGACCGCGTCCTGCGCTTCCTCAGCGAAGCCGGCATCGTCACGCGCGAAGCCCGCAGCAACCCGACCAAGGGCAAGCCCGGCAAGAAGGCGACCGAGCGCGCCGCCGAAGCCAAGCAGAAGGCCGACGACGCCGCTGCCGCTGCTGCCGAGTAATCGACCCTTTACGCATCTTCGGGAACGGGCGGCATTTTCATGCCGCCCGTTTTCGTTTATGGGGTCGCCCAATCTTTCCGACGAATGATCTCAAGAACGGTTCATCCATGAGCAAGCTGAAAAACCCCGTCCTGATGGGCACGATCGGTGGCGCGCAAGGGTTGCGCGGCGAAGTCCGCGTGAAGAGCTTTGCCGAGGAGCCGACGGCGCTTGGCGATTACGGCCATCTTCACAGCGAGGACGGGCGCGTCTTCGAGGTGCTGGAACTGCGCGAGAGCAAGAACGTCGTGGTCGTCCGCTTTCGCGGCATCAACGACCGGACGGCGGCCGAGGCGCTGAACGGGCTGGACCTGTTCATCGAGCGGGAAAACCTGCCGGACGACGATCTCGACGAGGACGAATTCTTCTATGCCGATCTCGAAGGCCTGGAGGCCAAGGACGCCGAGGGCAAGAGCTATGGCGTGGTGACCGGCGTGTTCGATTTCGGTGCCGGCGACCTGCTGGAGCTGAAGGGCCCCGGCCGCCGCCCGGTTCTCATTCCCTTTTCTGAATTCTCCGTACTCGAGATTGATCTCGAAGGCGGCACGATGCTGGTCGATCCCGTTGCTGCCGGTCTCATCGACGATAAGGACGACCCGGCCGGGCCGTTCGATCCCGACACCTCAGGCGAATGAGCGCCGCGATGGCGTTCCGCGCCACCATCCTCACGCTCTATCCGGAGATGTTTCCGGGGCATCTCGGCCATTCGCTGGCAGGCAGAGCGCTGGAGCGTGGGCAATGGTCGCTCGACGCCGTGCAGATCCGCGATTTTGCCGAGGACAAGCACCGCACGGTGGACGACACGCCGGCCGGCGGCGGGGCGGGCATGGTGCTGCGGGCGGACATTCTCGGGCGTGCCATCGACCATGTATCGGGTGACGACGAACGGCCACGGCTGCTGATGAGCCCGCGCGGACGGCCGCTGAGCCAAGCGCGGGTGCGCGAGATCGCGGCAGGTCCGGGGGCGGTGATCGTCTGCGGCCGGTTCGAGGGCGTCGATCAGCGGATCATCGATGCGCGTGCGCTGGAGGAGGTCTCCATCGGCGACTACATTCTCTCGGGCGGGGAGCCAGCGGCGCTGACGCTGCTCGATGCCGTCGTTCGCATCCTGCCGGGCGTCATGGGCAATGCGCTTTCGGGCGTGCATGAGAGTTTCGAGGGCGGGCGGCTGGAGCATCCGCATTATACGCGGCCGCAGGTCTTCGAGGAACGGGAGATCCCCGCCGTGCTGACATCCGGCAATCACGGCGCCATCGAGCGCTGGCGGCGGGCGGAGGCCGAGCGGCTGACGCGCGAGCGCCGGCCCGATCTGCTGTCTCAACCCGTCACGAAATAATAAAAGGCAAGCAGCAGGCCGACCGCGACGACGAAGGCGCGGATGATGGTTTGAGGAATGCGGCGGGCCAGCCAGACACCGCTGTAGCCGCCGAGTGCTCCGCCGGGAATCATCACGGCCGCTTCCAGCCAGGAGACGACCCCGCCGAAGGTGAAGACCACCACGGCAATCGCGGCGATGACGACGGCGAGCAGGTTCTTCAGCGCATTGATCCGGTGATAGCCGCCGCCGGCCGTCAGTCCCAGCACGGCCAGCATCATGATGCCCATGCCTGCGCCGAAGAAGCCGCCATAGACCGAGGTCGCGAACTGTCCGAGAAGGCCGAGGACACCGAGCGGCGCACCCGCCTCCCGCGATTTCGGGCGAAGCAGCGGTCCGGCCGCAAAGATCGCCGTTGCGCCGAGGAGCAGCCACGGCACGAGCGAGCGGAACGACGGATTGGACAGCATCAGGAGGATGCCCGCACCGATGAGGCCGCCGACGGCCGAGAGAAGCCCGAGCATGACCGCCATCCGCCGGTCGGCCATCAGCTCGCGGCGATAGGCGAGCGCCGAAGTGATGTAGCCGGGAAACTGGACGATGGACGATGTCGCATTGGCGACGATCGGCGAAAGGCCGGCGAGCGTCATCGCGCCGAAGGTGAGAAACGTGCCTCCACCGGCCACCGCATTGACGGCGCTCGACAGGAAGCCGGCGAGAAAGAGAAGAACGGCGGTTGTGACGGGCATCGGCGACTCATCGAGAAAGGGCGGCTTTTCGTGGTATAGCGCCTGTCCTTAAACACAAGGACGGACATCCGCAGGAGGAGCTTCCCCGCATGCCGTGGCCCGACATTTTCTTGCCGGACGACATCTGGCGCATTCGACAGGCCGAGACATCCGATAGGGTCATATTGCGGACCTTGCTCGATGACTATCTGCACGGACTATCCGCCTTTGGCCCTGTTGAAGCCGCCTATCCCTATTTCGCTCTTTATTTCGAGGATGCCGATCGCTGGGCCTATATGATTGAGGTCTCTCAGGAAGGCGCCTGGAATCCTGCAGGCTTTGCGCTCGTGAACCAGCATTCGTGTTCGGGATTGCCCATCGATCATGCCATGGCAGAGTTCTGCGTGCTGCCAGCGTTTCGCAGAACGGGACTTGGGCAATATGCGGCCCGTCGGCTGCTGGCGCTCCATACGGGCATCTGGGAGCTCGGCGTCGTCAAGCGCAACGCCGCGGCATGTTCCTTCTGGCGCAGCGTCACCCGGGTTTTCGATGGCGTCGAGGTGATCGATGCGGGAGACACACGCCTTCTTCGCTTCGAAAGCCCAGATGCTTCCGTTAGAATCCCTCGGGTGGAGGGGTGACAAATCGGTGCTCCCGGTGTATAGGCCGCACCGGCTCGGGTTCCTGCCCGCGACCGTCAACAAAGAATGGTGTACCCGCCGTCGCTCTTCACCGGAAGAGACCTGTCCAGAGGCATGGCCGAAAGACACACTGGCGCTCTGACTGTTTAAGAAGAAAGCAAGGTTAAACCGATGAACATCATCCAGCAGCTGGAAGCCGAACAGGCCGCCAAGATCGAAGCCAAGCGTACCCTCCCGGAATTTTCGGCAGGCGACACGCTCCGCGTCAACGTACGCGTGACGGAAGGGACCCGTACCCGCGTGCAGGCCTATGAAGGCGTCTGCATCGCCCGTTCGGGTGGCGGCATCAACGAAAGCTTCACTGTTCGCAAGATCTCCTACGGCGAAGGCGTCGAGCGCGTATTCCCGGTCTATTCGCCGATGGTCGAAAGCGTCGAAATCGTTCGCCGCGGTAAGGTTCGTCGCGCCAAGCTCTACTACCTGCGCGATCGTCGCGGCAAGTCGGCCCGTATCGTCGAGAACACCGGCACGCGCGCCCGCAAGCTGAACGACACGGCACGCCAGTCGGCCGCCGAGGAAAAGGCCCGTCTGGAAGCTGAAAAGGTTGCAGCAGCCCAGGCGCTCGCCGCCGAAAAGGCAGCAGCAGAAGCTGCAGCCGCTGAGGCAGCCGCCGCCAAGGCCGCTGAAGAAGCCGCCGCTGCAAAGGCTGCCGAAGACGCAAAGTCCGCAGAATAAGATCTTCGGATCATTCCCATTCGAAAAAGCCGCCGGTGCGAACCGGCGGCTTTTTCATGTCCGGGAAGCGGGATAAACCGGCTCAGTCTTTCGTTGCCGGGTCCCAGTGCTCGTCGGCCTTGCCGTCCTTGATGCGCCATGTGTCGAACCATGTGGTGGTGTAGTTCTTCGACGGGTCCTTTTCGTCCTTGACCTCGCGCACATAGCCGACGGTGACGAGATCGCCTTCCGCCGTGACGAAGGCGATCGGGGTCTTCATCTTCTCGGGGATCGGCGAGGGCTCGCGCTTCAGAACCTGTGTGAAATAGGCGACGACGCCGGCGCGACCCGACGCTGCGTTCGGATTGTGCTGTAGATAGCGTTCCGTCAGGTACTGGTCGGCCTTGTCCCAATGGTTGGCTTCCAGCAGGTCCCTGACGATGCCGAGGGCAACCTGCTTGTTGGCGTTCAGCTCAGGATCCGGGCTGGTGAACAGCGCTTCCGCATCGGGCACAGCCACCACGGCTTCCTGCGCCTGCGATGGGACTGCCGTCAGAAGCGATCCGAGCGAGAGCGAGATGGCGAGCAGAGCGGGTGCGAGTGTGTGTTTCATGAAGCATTCCTTCCAAAAGGCCGTTCGTCGCGTGAGGATCGTGGTCCTTGCCGAAAAATTCTAGGGACAAGTCGGGGGATGGGGAAGGAGGCAGGTTTTTCGCCGATAGGGCTGAAAACAGAACCATGACAGGTCGGACGTCGCCTGGACGGCAACCGTTTTGCGGGAGACGTGGGAACGGCGATCCATTTCCTCCTCCGCTTGCGCAGTAACGCTGTCGCCGAAATGCCCATACCACCCGCTCGGCTCTTGCCGTTCGGGCAAGTTTCGTGACAGTCTCGCGCGTCACATGCCAGGAGCCTGCCTCATGTTTTCCCGCCGCCATGTTCTCGCCGGTCTGACCGTTCTTGCTCTTCTGCCAATGAACGCCGTTGCGGCCGATCTTCCCGATCTCGGCGGACGCGAGATTGTCGTGGTGACGGAGAATGCCTATCCGCCGCTGCAGTTCATCGACCCGAAGACCGGCCAGGCTGCCGGCTGGGAGTATGATGCGGTGGGTGAGATCGCCAAGCGGCTGAACGCCAAGGTGACCTATCGCAATACCAGCTGGGATGCGATGATCCAGTCCGTTTCCGACGGGCAGTACGACATGGGCATGACCGGGATCACCATCAAGGAAGAGCGTAAGGAGAAAGTGGATTTCTCCGACCCCTATATGCGCTCCGAGCAGTTCATGCTGGTGCGCGGCGACGAGAGCCGGTTTACGGACGGCAAGTCCTTCGCCGCGCTTTCCGAGGGTCTCGTCGGCGCCCAGCCGGGAACGACGCCGTTCTATACCGCCATCTACGAAGTGCTGGACGGCAACGAGCAGAACCCGCGCGTAAAACTGTTCGAGACCTTCGGTGCGACGGTGCAGGCGCTGAAGGCCGGCGACGTCGATGTGGTGCTGACGGACGGCACGGCCGGCAAGGGCTATGTGGATACGTCCGATGGCGGGCTGAAGCTGATCGGCGGCCCGCTCGGCACCGAGGATTTCGGCTTCATCTTCCCCAAGGGCTCCAAGCTCGTCGCGTCCGTGAATGCGGCCATTGCGGCGTTGAAGGCCGATGGCACGCTGGAAACGCTGAACCGCAAGTGGTTCGTCGATTTCAAGATGGGCGAGTAAGGCAACGGCTGATCGGACACGCAGCCCGCCATGCCGCTTCGTCCATTAGATCCGTCGTCGCAATCCTCTCCGAGCGAAGCACCCCTTCCCCATGACCGCCCGCAGGCTGGCAGGGGTGCCGCCGCGCGGGAGCTGCCCTGGTGGCTGATCGCGCTGGCCGCGATCGCCGTCGGTCTCGCCATTCTCATCGTCGTCAACGATCTCTATTCCCGCGTTTTCACCGTGGTTGCCGCCGGCATCGGCGTGACGATCTTCGTCACCATCGTCGGTTTCGCCCTTGCCACGCTCCTCGGGCTCGGCGTAGCGCTGATGGCGCTGTCGCGCAGTCCGGTGCTGCGTCAGGTCGCCCGGTTCTACACGGAGGTGATCCGCGGCATTCCCGTGCTCGTGCTGCTGTTCTACATCGCCTTCGTCGGCACGCCGGGGCTCGTCTGGCTGATCAATCTCGCCTTGACGCCGCTGATCTCCGCCGGCGCGATGGAGCCGATGCTGGTGCGCGACCTGTCCCTGATGTGGCGGGCGATCATCGCGCTCACCATCGGCTACTCCGCCTTCATCGCCGAGGTTTTTCGCGCGGGCATCCAGTCGGTGGATCGCGGCCAGGTGGAGGCGGCGGAGGCGCTGGGGCTCAACCGGTTCCAGCGGTTCCGGCTCGTGGTCTTCCCCCAGGCCATCCGCACCATCCTGCCGCCGCTCGGCAATGATTTCATCGCGATGATCAAGGATTCGTCGCTCGTCTCCGTGCTCGGCGTGCAGGACATTACCCAGATGGGCAAGGTCTATGCCGCAGGCTCCTTCCGCTTCTTCGAGACCTACTCGATCGTCGCCTACATCTATCTTCTTCTCACCATCGGCCTGTCGCTGGCGCTGCGCGGACTGGAGAAGCGGCTGCGACGCGGGCATCGGGGGTGAGGACCGGATGGGTATCCGTCGCGCGCGAGCGCTGGTATCAGTCGCGCGCGAGAATGATCAGCTTGTCCCCGGCCTCGTACTGCACCGCCTCTCCCTTGGCGGGGTTGACCACGACACCGCCAAGACCCCTCTCGTCGCGCACGGACGCGCCCACCTTGCTGTAGCCGAGCGCCACTTCGCCACGCATCAGGGCGGCCAGCGTGATCGTGTAGAAGTTCACCGGATGGTCAATGGCGATGTAGTCGGTGACGGCGCGCATGTAGATTTCCGAGCCGTCCTCGTCGAGAAGCTCGTCGAAGATATCCGCCATCAGCTCGTTTTCCGAGGCCTGCGCCAGCATGAGGCTGACGAGCTTGTTGCTGACGACGAAATCGTCGGCGCGGGTGACAGCGGCGAGATCGCGGTTGCGCACGTCGATCATCTCGCTGACGATGCCGATATGGGTGTTTGCGGCCTCCGCGATCTTGCGCAGCTGCAGCAGCGTCACGAGCGTCGCCGTATCGGCCGGCTGTGCGGCCAGGTGGTCGCTATAGCCGAGCACCAGCACATGATCGAAGGCGGGCACATCGAGCGCATCGAGGGCTGCGCGGTTGCTGGTGTCGATCACGCGGCACGCCACGGAGAGGTTCTCCTTCAGGTACGGCATGGCCGCGACCTCGTCGAGAAGCTCCGGCGTGTCGGCGGCGATCATCAGGCGGGAGCCGGGCGCGACGTAGCGCGACAGCTCCTGGGTGATGATGGGGCCACGGCGGTTCCAGCCGAGCAGAAGCGTGGTTTCCGCCCGGCGCGTGACCTTTGGGCGCGGGCGGATGACGTCGCGATCGACGGTGAAGTCGCCGGTGCGCAGGCGGATCGTGTCGTCGTCCTCGGCAATCAGGATGGCACGCTCGCCCGCCGCGATCACATGGTCTCTCGCCGGGTTCAGGTGCACCTTTCCGTCCGTGGTGCCGATGCCGATCAGGGTGGAGGTGTCGTAGGCCATGACGGCAGCGCCGAAGGATTTGCCGACGAGGTCGGGCTGTTCGAGCGCGTAGATCTCCGAACCGTCGAAATCGAGCAGCTCGGTATAGACGCCGCTGAGGCCGGATTGGCGGCTGGAGCTGACGACGATGCGGGAAATGAGCTCGTCGGCCAGGACCAGCTGCAATTCGCTGCCGCCGACGATGCGCGCGACCTCGGCATTGGCGGCATTGCGGATCTCCGCGGCGATGCGGTAGCGCTCCGGGCGGCGTGACGGGTCGTTCACGAGCGCGAGGATCGTCTTGATGACCTGCGAATCGGCATAGTCGCCCTCCGGCGACAGGACCACGATGGCGCGGGAGGCCTGGGGGTTGACGATGTTGATGTCGTGCAGATCGGTCGGGTCGCCGCTGCGGCAGATGATGCGGGTGTTGCCGAGATCGGGGATCTTGTCGGCGATCTCGTCCTCCATCTCCACCTTGTCCTTGCCCGCCATGATGACGATGCGCGGACGCCTCCGGCTGCGGTTGGCGATGACCAGTTCGGAGATCACGTCGAAGATCGACGGCGACCAGTTGAAGATGATCGTATGGTCCTTCTCCAGCACATGGGAACGCCCCTTGCGGAGCTCGTCCAGCTTCTCGTCGAGACCGGAGGAAAGCACGCCGATCAGCGCGGAGAAGACGAAGATGCCGGCGACGGTGACGGCCAGCGAGATGCCGCGGAAGCTCCAGCCGACATCGCCGCCCATGGCGCCCGCATCCATCGTGCGCATCAGCGATTCCCATGCGCCTTCGATGAAGGAGACGGGCTCGCCGCCATCCTGCGCGATGCCGCTGATGGCCAGCAGCAGTCCGGCGAGCACGATGACGATCAGCGAGATGACCGCCAGCCAGCCGATCAGCGCGATCGGCCCGGCCGCCATGCTCTTGTCGAATTGATAGCGCGCGCGGTCCCGCCACGTGATCGGTCGTGTCATGATGTTCCCCCAGATCCGCCTGATGACGGACGTCTCCGGCGTCTCAAACTTTCAGCCGGTTGGCAAGCGAAGCATGAGAGAATCGTTCAATACCGTAAAGATAGCCGCGCTGCGGAGCGTCGGTTGCGCCCGGGCGAAACTTGCAGTCTTGCTTGGAAACTGCTATTTGAGGCGTCATGGAATCCAAGTTCGGATGTCGCGCGCAGAATGTCGTCGTGCTGCAGGATCACAAGCGCCTGCCGGCACGCTTTTACGCGCGCGTCTCCGGGGCGCTCAATAGCCGACTTCGATAGATCATTGAGGGGCTCGTGCCCCGGCTTTTGAAGCCTGATCCCGCCGGCGGCCAGCCGGATTTTTCCGATTTCTTCTTTCCAACGGATGACACGCCATGAGCGCACCACGGACCCTCTACGACAAGATCTGGGACGACCACGTCGTCGATCAACAGGATGACGGCACCTGTCTTCTCTACATCGACCGCCACCTCGTCCATGAAGTGACGAGCCCCCAGGCGTTCGAAGGCCTGCGTCTGACGAACCGTCAGGTGCGCGCTCCGCAGAAGACGCTCGCCGTCGTCGATCACAACGTGCCGACCTCGCCGGATCGCCATCTCGGCATCAAGAACGAGGAAAGCCGCATCCAGGTGGAAGCGCTGGCCCAGAACGCGGCCGATTTCGGCGTCGAATATTATTCGGCCTCCGACAAGCGCCAGGGCATCGTCCACATCGTCGGGCCGGAACAGGGTTTCACCCTGCCGGGCATGACCATTGTCTGCGGTGACAGCCACACCTCCACGCACGGCGCCTTCGGCGCGCTGGCGCACGGCATCGGCACGTCCGAGGTCGAGCATGTGCTCGCGACGCAGACGCTGATCCAGAAGAAGGCGAAGAACATGCTGGTGCGCGTCGATGGGCAGCTGCCCGACGGCGTGACGGCGAAGGACATCATTCTCGCGATCATCGGTGAAATCGGCACGGCCGGTGGCACGGGTCACGTCATCGAGTTTGCGGGCGAAGCCATCCGCGCGCTGTCGATGGAAGGCCGCATGACGATCTGCAACATGACGATCGAAGGCGGCGCCCGCGCCGGCCTCATCGCGCCGGACGAAAAGACCTTCGAATATATCAAGGGCAAGCCGCGCGCGCCGCAGGGCGAAGCGCTGGAGCAGGCGATCGCCTACTGGAAGACGCTGAACACCGAGGAAGGCGCGCATTTCGACCGCGTCGTCGTGCTGAACGCGGCCGAGCTGCCGCCGATCGTCTCGTGGGGCTCGTCGCCGGAAGACGTCATCTCGGTTCAGGGCGTGGTTCCCAATCCGGACGAGATCCAGGACGAGAATAAGCGCGTCTCCAAGTGGCGGGCGCTCGACTACATGGGCCTGAAGCCGGGCACGAAGATCACCGACATCGCGGTCGATCGGGTGTTCATCGGCTCCTGCACCAATGGCCGCATCGAGGACCTGCGCGAAGTCGCCAAGGTCGTCGAAGGCCGGACGGTGGCCTCGACCGTCTCCGCGATGATCGTGCCGGGCTCGGGCCTCGTCAAGGAGCAGGCGGAAGCCGAAGGCCTCGACGTCATCTTCAAGGCGGCCGGCTTCGACTGGCGCGAGCCGGGCTGCTCCATGTGCCTGGCCATGAACGACGACCGGCTGAAGCCGGGCGAGCGTTGCGCTTCCACCTCCAACCGCAACTTCGAAGGCCGTCAGGGCTTCAAGGGCCGCACGCACCTGGTTTCCCCGGCCATGGCGGCTGCGGCTGCGGTGGAAGGCCACTTCGTCGATATCCGCACCTGGCAGTAAGCCGGGCGTCTGGTTGTTCGATAGCATAGACAAGCGCCGCTTCCGGTTTCCGGAGGCGGCGTTTTCGTCGCCCGACAGGGGGTTCAGGGCATGACGGTGAGGGTAAATCCGTCCTTGCGGAGAAGCTCGACCACGCCTTCCGGGCCCGGCAGGTGCAGGGCGCCGACCGCCATGAAGACGTTGCCGGCATCGAGGCTCGGACGGGCACGCGTCGCCATGACATGGTTTCGATCTGTGACGATGCGCTGTTCGAAGGCGACGGATTGCTGTTCCATGTCGCCGCCTCCGATGATGTGCGAGGCGGCCTTCAGCATGGGCATGATGGTGGCGATCCGGCCTTCGAGATACAGGTCCGTGGTGGTCTCCATGGCATCCTCGACGGCCGTTCCGAGTTTGAGCATGTCCACCAGCGACGAAATGTGAAAGGCGATCGGCAGGTCGTCGAGCGCGCGGATCTGCTCGACGATGGTCTCCAGACCCTTGAGGGTCTTTCCCTGCGATACGGCGTCCCGCGCCAGCTTCTGGTCGAGAAAGAGGGCGCCGCCGGCTTTCCGGCTCAGTTCGCAAGGCGGCAGAGAGACGAAGCTTGCGATCATCCACGGCTTCATGCGGGCGACGGCTGGCAGGGGCAGGCCGCGGGCTTTCAGGCCTTCGGTCAGGATCGCCTTCTGGTCTGCATCGAGATAGCTTTCGATCGTGCTGCCATCGGTGAACATGGTGAGGCTCGGGTCCGAAAACAGCGCTATCTGGGCCTTCTTCTCGTCGAGGACCTCGTCCGATTCGACGATGACCGTCGCGGCACCTGCGAAGGCCTCGGGCGCACCCTCCGGCATGGCGAGCACGCGCGGGTCGGTGACGTGCATGGTTCCCAGAAGGTAGGAAGCGGGAATGCCCGGCTTCTCGATCTTCCAGAACTTGCCCGTCCCGTTGACCACGAGCGCGGCTTCGGCCTCGACGCTCTTGACGCTGCCCGGGTCGGTCTCTTCCCAGCTTTCGAGCAGGTTCACACCGTTGCAGGCGATCTCTTGCGCCTGGGCGCGGCCGATGCTGAAAAAGGCGGCGACGAGGGCTGCGAGAAGGATGACGGGGAGGAGTGCCGCGAGCGAGACGAGGTTGTCGACAAGGGAGCGGGCAAGATGTGTCGGAAGGGAGCGTCTCGTCGGGGTCGTCGCGGGCACGGGTCGTCCTTTCCTTCACGGTTCCCGTCACCCTAGCGGCGGAGACGTCACGAGCGGATTAAGGTGCATGGTTAATGCCGTTTTGGCTTTGTCTCACGCGCGTGGATGGGCGCGATCGTAGATATCGAGCAGGCGGGCGGAATCGACGCCGGTATAGATCTGGGTGCTCGACAGGCTGGCATGGCCGAGCAGTTCCTGAATGGTGCGCAGATCGCCGCCGCCGGCCAGCAGATGCGTTGCGAAGGAGTGCCGCAGGGCATGGGGCGTTGCCGTATCGGGCAGGCCCAGCGCCCCGCGCAGGCGCTGCATCTCGCGCTGGATGATCGCCGGCTGAAGAACGCCGCCTTTCGCACCGCGGAAGATCAGGTCGTTGCCCTCAGCCGCATAGGGGCAGAGCGCGAGATAGCGGTGCACGGCATCGAGCGCAGGCGCGATCAGCGGCACGATGCGGGTCTTGCCGCCCTTGCCGGTGACGCGCAGCGCGCGCGGGGTGCCCGCGACATCGTCGGCCGTGAGGCCGAGCGCTTCGGAAATGCGCAGGCCGCAGCCATAGAGCAGCGTCAGCACGGCCTCGTTGCGGGTGGCGATCCAGGGCTCCTCGCTCAGTTGCGCATCGCTTGCGACCACGGCCAGCGCATCCCGATCGGTCAGCGGCTTCGGCAGGGATTTTGGCTGCTTGGGGGATCGAACCGCGCCGGCGCCGGCGGCATTGACCAGGCCCTTGCGCTCCAGATGGCGCAGGAAGGACCGCAGCCCGGCAAGGCCGCGGCCGAGTGTGCGGGCACCCGCGCCATCGCGTCGGCGGGTGGCGAGGAAACCGCGCAGGTCGCCCGGCCGCAGCGCCTTGATGTCCGACAGCTTTGGAGGACCGGCGAGGTGGCCCGTGAGGAAGGCGAGGAACTGGCGCGTATCGCGCTCATAGGCCTCGACCGTCTTGTCGGACAGCCGCCGCTCGTTCGATAGCGCCTTCAGCCACGCTTCCCGCTCGGCCATCAGCACGGCATCTCCGATGACCAGAAATTCATTCATGTCGACGCCCTTGCCTGCCGAGGAAACATCAAGTCTGGGCGCACACCTCTTGCCGAATTGCTAACGTCCTCTTGGAATCCGTCATCGCTCAATCATATTCATTTGCCATAGGTGAGCGAGATGCGGCGGCGGGACGACAATGACCAGACAGGGCTCGGCAGGCGGTTTCTCTCAGTTCGCGGAAGCGGTGTCGCTCGTCTCCCAGGGGCAGCCCGGGCATATCGTGGATACGCTGATCGCCGAGCGCGGACAGCGCATCGTCCACCACCCGCTCTGGCCCGTCATGCGGCCGGCGCTCTACACGCTGCTGAACTACCGCAAGGCGCTGGAATTTGCGAACGGCGTCGCCAACCTGCCGGGTTTCCAGGCCTTCCAGTATCTCAGCGACACGCTGTCGCTCGATATTCGTGTGGCACATGAGGAGCGAATTCCGCGCAACGGCGGGTTCCTGCTCGTCAGCAACCACCCGACCGGCATTGCCGATGGTGTCGCGGTGTTCGACCTGTTGAAGGCACGCCGGCCGGACATGATGTTCTTTGCCAACCGGGATGCGATCCGCGTCAATCCGCGGTTCGTCGAGATGGTCATCCCGGTGGAATGGCGCGACGAGCACAAGAGCAAGCTGAAGGCGCGCGAGACGCTGCAGGTGACGAACCGCGCGATCGCCGAGGGAAAGGCCACTGTGCTGTTTCCCTCGGGCCGTATCGCCTACTGGGCGGACGGGCGGCTGAACGAGCGCCCCTGGAAGACCTCCGTCGTCGGCTTCGCCCGCAAGCACAACCTCGCCATCCTGCCGGTGCATATGCAGGCCCGCAATTCCGGCCTGTTCTACTGGCTGGCGAAATGGTCGACCGAGCTGCGCGACATGACGGTGTTCCACGAGCTGCTCAACAAGAAGGGCAACGTCTTCGACATGACCGTCGGCCATCTGATCCCGCCCGACGCACTGGACGGGGATACGGCCGAGGTCACCCGCGCGCTGGAGCGGCATACGGTGACGGATCTGGCACGCGACGGCGATGCCGTATTCAAGCCTGTGCAGCCGGGGAAGATTGTTGCCGAGACGCCGGCCGTCGCAGCTCCGCTTCCCGCGCCGGTCGCGTTCTGACGACACGCTTGGAAACGCCGCCTCTTTTCTTTCGGCGCCCACGGGAGCAATGTCCGCCGCAATGACGGGCGATTCGATTGATCTGTTCGGGGACAAGGCTTGCCCCGAAGCGCCGGGCAGGGTCGTGCCGGTTCTGGTGCCCATGCCCGCGGACAAGGCCTATTCCTATCGGGTGCCGGACGGCATGGCGATCCAGCCGGGTTCGATCGTGCAGGTGCCGCTCGGGCCGCGACAGGTCGCGGGCGTCGTCTGGGATGCGACCGACGGGCCGGCCGTCGATCCGAAGAAGCTGAAATCCATCACCCAGGTCTTCGATTGCCCGCCGCTCTCACAGGATACGCGTGCCTTTCTCGACTGGGTCGCCGCCTACACGCTGTCACCGCCCGGGCTTGTGGCGCGCATGGCGCTGCGCGTGCCTGCGGCGTTCGATCCCGAGCCGATGGTGGAGGGGCTGCGGCTGACCGACCTACGCCCGGACCGGATGACGCCGGCGCGGACGCGTGTGGTGGAAACGGCGGCCGACGGTCTCTTCTGGACGCGCTCGGGCCTTGCGCATGCCGCCGGCGTCTCGACCAGCGTGGTGGAAGGCCTGCGGTCCCAAGGCGTGTTCGAGACCGCCTTCATGCCGCCGCCGCCCGTGGTGGCCGCGCCCGACGCGGACTATGCCGTGACCGAGCTGGAGGAGATCCAGCGCGAGGCGGCGGATACGCTGATCGCGTCGGCGGCGCAAAAGACATTCTCCGTCTCGCTGATCGACGGCGTGACGGGGTCCGGCAAAACGGAGGTCTATTTCGAGGCCATCGCCGAAACCTTGCGGCAGGGCCGGCAGGTGCTGATCCTCCTGCCGGAAATCGCTCTGACGGCCGCCTTCCTCGATCGATTCGAGAAGCGCTTCGGCGCAAAGCCTGCGGAATGGCATTCGGATCTCGCGCCCCGCACCCGCGAAAAGGTGTGGCGGCAGGTGACCGAAGGCGGCGTGCGCGTGGTGGCCGGTGCGCGTTCGGCGCTGTTCCTGCCGTTCGAGGATCTCGGCCTCATCATCGTCGATGAAGAGCACGACCCCGCCTACAAGCAGGAAGACCGCGTGTTCTACAATGCACGCGACATGGCGGTGGTGCGGGCAAGGCTCGGCGATTTTCCCGTCGTGCTGGTCTCGGCGACGCCGTCGGTGGAAAGCCGGGTCAATGGCGAGGTCGGGCGCTACCGGCCGATCCACCTGCGCACTCGCTTCGGTGCGGCCGCTATGCCGGATCTCGGCCTAATCGACATGCGCCGGCACCCGCCGGAGCGCGGCGGCTTCCTGTCGCCGGTGCTGCTTTCGGCCATCGGCAAGGCGGTGGAGAAGGGCGAGCAGGCGCTGCTCTTCCTCAACCGGCGAGGCTATGCGCCGCTGACGCTCTGCCGCGTCTGCGGACATCGCTTCCAGTGCCCCAACTGTTCGAGCTGGCTTGTCGAACACCGGTTCCGCAACCAGATCCAGTGCCATCATTGCGGTTATGCCGAGCGCACGCCGGAGGCCTGCCCGGAATGCGGCACGTTCGATCATCTCGTCGCCTGCGGGCCCGGCGTGGAGCGGATCGCCGAAGAGGTGGACCGGCATTTTCCGCAAGCGCGCACCATCGTGCTGTCCTCCGACCTGATGGGCGTCAAGCGCCTGCGGCTGGAACTCGAGGCCATCGCCAAGGGGGAGGCTGATATCGTCGTGGGCACGCAGCTCGTCGCCAAGGGCCATAATTTTCCGATGATGACCTGCGTCGGCATCGTGGATGCGGATATCGGGCTGGCCAATGGCGACCCCCGGGCGGCCGAGAGGACGTTCCAGCTCTTGAGCCAGGTCACGGGCCGCGCCGGGCGAACGGGGCTGAAGAGCCGCGGGCTGTTGCAGACCTACCAGCCGCAGCATCCGGTGATGCAGGCGATCGTCTCCGGCGATGCCGAGGCGTTCTACGAGCGCGAGATCGGCGAACGCGAGCGGGCGGTGCTGCCGCCATTCGGGCGGCTTGCCTCCGTCATCGTCTCGGCAGATACGCGGACTGACGCGGAGACGCATGCGCGCGGCCTTCGTCAGGCCGCACCCCAGGTTTCCGGCATCACCGTGTTGGGACCTGCCGAAGCGGCGCTGGCAGTCGTTCGCGGACGCCATCGGTTCCGGCTTCTCGTCCACGGCCGGCGCAACAGCGACATGCAGGCCTTCATGCGGGCCATGATCGCGGCCGGACCCAAAGTGCGCGGTTCGGTATCGGTCCAGCTCGATATCGATCCGCAAAGTTTCCTTTAAGCCTTCGCCGCGCCCGATTCCCTTCCGTGCCCACTTGGTCTAAATCTCCGCGGACCGGCGCGCGGCCGGACGATGACAGGCGCATGGGATCGCGGCGATGGATCTGTATATACCGACCGAGACCGGCGAGTTCCTCGCCTTCCTCAGCGCCGTGGCGACCTGCGTCATGGGGCTGTTCTTCCTCTTCGCACCGGGCCTCTCGTTCCGGGCCATGGGGCTTTCGCTGCGGGAAGGCCGGCGCGGCGGCTATGCCGAGGCGCGCTCGACGCTCGGCGGCTTTCCGCTCGGTCTCGGCCTCGCCGCCATCGTGCTCGCCCAGCCCATGGTCTATCTCGCGCTCGGCTCGGCCTTCGCACTCGCCGCTTTCGGGCGCATCCTGTCGATGCTGTCGGATCAAGGTAACACGCTCGTGAACTGGCTCTTTGTTCTCGTGCAAATGGTGCTGGCCATCCTGCCATTGGCCTATGTTTTCGGCTTCCTCTAGGGTCGAGACCCCGCTTTACACCTCGCCGAGGCCATCACACTCCCGCTTTTGGGCAGAATTTGGCCCAAGGTTGGTGCAATCGCTCCCCTCGCGTGTTGCGAGTCCAATTTTCCTATGCTAGACGAACCCCGACTTCGTGGGGGAGCCGGGCCTGTCAGGCCAGGATGTCCTTGAGGATATAGCAACAAATTCAATGTGTTCGGTTTTCGGTTCGTCCGAAGATCGCTCTTGGATCATAGCAAGAGAAGCGCGCTCGTGGCAAAAACGTCCGACCATATTTCCGGTGTTGCAGAAAGATACGCGTCGTCGCTTTTCGATCTGGCGCAGGAAGCCGGCTCGGTCGAAAACGTGCAGGCCGATCTCGATCGTTTTCAGGCGATGATCGACGACAGCGCCGATCTCAAGCGCCTCATCCTCAGCCCGGTCTTTTCGGCTGAAGACCAGTTCAAGGCGATCTCCGCGATTGCCGAAAAGGCCGGTCTCACCGGTCTGGTTGGCAACTTCCTCAAGGTCGTCGCCCGCAATCGCCGTCTCTTCGCCGTCCCGGGCATCGTCCGGTCGTACCGCGAGACGGCCGCCCGCCATCGTGGCGAAGTTTCTGCCGAGGTCACCTCGGCCCATGCGCTGAGCGATCAGCAGCAGACTGAATTGAAGGCGGCGCTCAAGGGCGTCACCGGCAAAGAGGTGGCGATCAACGTCACCGTCGATCCGTCTATTCTCGGTGGTTTGATCGTCAAGGTCGGGTCCCGCCAAATTGACACTTCCCTTCGCACAAAGCTCTCGAGCCTTAAGCTTGCACTGAAAGAGGTCGGCTGATGGATATCCGCGCCGCGGAAATTTCCGCAATTCTCAAAGATCAGATCAAAAACTTCGGCCAGGAGGCTGAGGTCTCCGAAGTCGGCCAGGTTCTGTCCGTCGGTGACGGCATCGCCCGCGTTTACGGTCTCGACAACGTCCAGGCGGGCGAAATGGTCGAGTTTCCCGGCGGCGTGCGCGGCATGGCGCTCAACCTCGAAGCCGACAATGTCGGCGTCGTCATCTTCGGCTCGGACCGGGCCATCAAGGAAGGCGACACCGTCAAGCGGACCGGCGCCATCGTGGACGTTCCGGTCGGTCCAGAGCTGCTCGGCCGCGTGGTCGATGCTCTCGGCAACCCGATCGACGGCAAGGGCCCGATCAACGCAACGCGCCGCTCGCGCGTCGATGTGAAGGCTCCTGGCATCATTCCGCGCAAGTCGGTGCATGAGCCGATGTCGACCGGCCTCAAGGCCATCGATGCCCTCATCCCCGTCGGCCGCGGCCAGCGCGAGCTCGTCATCGGCGACCGCCAGACCGGCAAGACCGCGATCATTCTCGACGCGATCCTGAACCAGAAGGCCATTCACGACAGCGGCCCGGAAAGCGAAAAGCTTTTCTGCGTCTACGTCGCCATCGGCCAGAAGCGCTCGACCGTTGCGCAGTTCGTCAAGGTGCTCGAAGAGCGCGGCGCCCTGCAGTACTCGATCATCGTTGCCGCTACGGCCTCCGACCCGGCTCCGATGCAGTATCTCGCACCGTTCGCCGGCTGCGCGATGGGCGAATACTTCCGCGACAACGGCATGCACGCGCTGATCGGCTATGACGATCTGTCCAAGCAGGCCGTTTCCTACCGCCAGATGTCGCTGCTGCTGCGCCGTCCGCCGGGCCGCGAAGCCTATCCGGGCGACGTGTTCTATCTGCATTCGCGCCTTCTCGAGCGCGCTGCCAAGCTTTCGGACGAAAAGGGCGCCGGTTCGCTGACCGCTCTCCCCGTCATCGAAACGCAGGGCAACGACGTTTCGGCGTTCATTCCGACCAACGTGATCTCGATCACGGACGGCCAGATCTTCCTCGAAACCGACCTGTTCTACCAGGGCATCCGTCCGGCCGTGAACGTCGGCCTCTCGGTCTCGCGCGTCGGCTCCGCCGCGCAGGTCAAGGCGATGAAGCAGGTTGCCGGTTCGATCAAGGGCGAGCTTGCGCAGTACCGCGAAATGGCAGCCTTCGCACAGTTCGGCTCGGACCTCGATGCCTCGACGCAGCGCCTGCTCAACCGTGGTGCGCGCCTGACCGAACTTCTGAAGCAGCCGCAGTTCTCGCCGCTGAAGACGGAAGAACAGGTTGCGGTGATCTTTGCCGGCGTCAACGGCTACCTCGACAAGATCGCCGTCAACAAGGTCGGTCCTTTCGAGCAGGGTCTGCTGTCCTACATGCGCTCCGAAGGTAAGGGCGTGCTTGACACGATCCGCACCGAAAAGGCGATTTCGGACGACACCAAGGCCAAGCTGAAGGCGGCTATCGACGCTTTCGCGAAGACCTTTTCCTGATCGTCTGCTTAAAGACGCACCCGCAGACGCTACCTAGGACGGATACTGGATGCCTTCTCTTAAGGATCTGAAGAACCGGATCGCCTCCGTCAAGGCGACGCAGAAGATCACCAGGGCGATGAAAATGGTCGCCGCGGCGAAGCTTCGGCGTGCGCAGGAGGCGGCCGAGGCCGCCCGGCCGTACTCGCAGCGGATGAGCATCGTCCTGTCGAACATCGCCCAGGCGGTCGGCACGGACGATAGCGCGCCCCTGCTGATGACGGGCACCGGTCGTGACAAGACGCATCTTCTGGTCGTCTGCACGGCGGAACGTGGTCTTTGCGGTGGCTTCAACAGCCAGATCGCGCGTTTTGCGCGCGATCACATCCGCAAGCTGCTGGCCGACGGCAAGACGGTCAAGATCATCTGCGTCGGCAAGAAGGGCTACGACATCCTTCGCCGCGAATTCGCTTCGCTGATCATCGACCGCGTCGATCTGCGCGAGGTCAAGAAGATCGGCTTCGAGAATGCCGATCAGATCGGCAAGAAGGTCATCGGCCTGTTTGAGAAGGGCGAGTTCGACGTCTGCACCCTGTTCTACTCCGAATTCAAGTCGGTGATCAGCCAGGTTCCGACGGCGCTGCAGCTCATCCCTGCCGCCGTTCCCGCAGCAGCATCGGCTGATGCCGGTTCTGCCGCTATCTACGAATACGAGCCGGATGCGGGCGAGATCCTGAGCGACCTCATTCCGCGCAATATTTCGGTCCAGGTGTTCCGGGCTCTGCTTGAGAACGTCGCGGGCGAAATGGGCGCGAAGATGAGCGCAATGGACAATGCCACGCGCAATGCCGGTGAGATGATCAACAAGCTGACGCTGAGCTACAACCGCCAGCGCCAGGCTCAGATCACCAAGGAACTCATCGAGATCATTTCGGGCGCGGAAGCGCTCTAAGGTTAGGACAAGAGGGTAAGAACATGGCTGATACAGCGACCCCGAACTACATCGCAGCGACGACCGCTGCCGTCGGCCGCGTCACGCAGGTTATCGGCGCTGTCGTCGACGTTGCTTTCGAAGAAGGCCAGCTGCCTTCGATCCTGAACGCGCTCGAAACCGACAATAACGGTTCGCGCCTGGTTCTCGAAGTGGCCCAGCACCTCGGCGAAAACGCCGTTCGCACCATCGCGATGGACTCGACCGAAGGTCTCGTCCGTGGCCAGAAGGTGTCGGACACCGGCGCCCCGATCACGGTTCCCGTCGGTCTGGAAACGCTCGGCCGCATCATGAACGTCATCGGCGAGCCGGTCGACGAAGCCGGTCCGCTGATCACGTCGGGCAAGCGCTCCATTCACCAGGAAGCGCCGTCCTACGTCGAGCAGTCGACGGAAGCACAGATCCTCGTCACCGGCATCAAGGTCGTCGATCTGCTCGCGCCTTACGCTCGTGGCGGCAAGATCGGCCTCTTCGGCGGCGCCGGCGTCGGCAAGACGGTTCTGATCATGGAATTGATCAACAACGTCGCCAAGGCACATGGCGGTTACTCGGTGTTTGCCGGTGTCGGCGAGCGCACGCGCGAAGGTAACGACCTCTATCACGAAATGATCGAGTCGGGCGTGAACAAGCATGGCGGCGGCGAAGGCTCTAAGGCTGCCCTCGTTTACGGCCAGATGAACGAACCGCCGGGCGCACGCGCTCGCGTCGCTCTGACGGGTCTGACGATCGCCGAACAGTTCCGCGACGAAGGTCAGGACGTTCTGTTCTTCGTGGACAACATCTTCCGCTTCACGCAGGCCGGTTCCGAAGTGTCCGCTCTGCTTGGCCGTATCCCGTCGGCCGTTGGCTATCAGCCGACGCTCGCAACGGACATGGGCCAGATGCAGGAACGCATCACGACCACGACCAAGGGTTCGATCACCTCGGTTCAGGCCATCTACGTTCCCGCCGACGACTTGACCGACCCGGCGCCTGCAACCTCGTTCGCCCACCTAGACGCAACGACGGTTCTGTCGCGCTCGATCGCCGAAAAGGGCATCTACCCGGCCGTGGATCCGCTCGACTCGACCTCGCGCATGCTCGACCCGATGGTTGTCGGCGAAGAGCATTACGAAGTTGCCCGTAAGGTGCAGACGACCCTGCAGCGCTACAAGTCGCTTCAGGACATCATCGCCATCCTGGGCATGGACGAACTGTCGGAAGACGACAAGCTGTCGGTCGCCCGCGCCCGCAAGATCGAGCGCTTCCTGTCGCAGCCGTTCTTCGTGGCCGAAGTCTTCACCGGTGCGCCGGGCAAGCTGGTCGCTCTCGAAGACACGATCAAGGGCTTCAAGGGCCTCGTCAACGGCGAATACGACCATCTCCCGGAAGCCGCCTTCTACATGGTCGGTTCCATGGATGAAGCCGTCGAAAAGGCCAAGCGCCTGGCTGCTGAAGCCGCTTAATCGAAGCGAATAGCGAATAGGGAGTAGCGAATAGGGATAGGTGAATATTTGCGGGACGGTTTTCTCAACCTATTCGCTATTCGCTATTCGCTGAATTGATATGGCTGATTTCAAACTCGAGCTCGTTTCCCCGGAACGTCTGCTGCTTTCCGAGCAGGTCAGCGAAGTCGTCATTCCAGCAACGGAAGGCGAGATGACCATCATGGCCAATCACGCACCGACCATGACGACGATCAAGCCGGGCGTCATCACCGTGAAAACGGCGAGCGGCGAGACGAACCGCTATGTCGTGTTCGGCGGCTTCGCCGACATCCTGCCGACCGGCTGCACCGTTCTTGCCGAATCGGCCGTGCCGGTCAGCGAATTCGATGTCGCGCTCGTAGAGCGCCGGATCGAGGCGGCCCGTGCCGAACTCGACCAGCCGCATCACGGCGACGAGCACCGCACGAAGATCGAAAACTTCCTCTCCGAGCTCACGCAGCTCAACGAGACGGTCTCGGGCTGACCGAGACGACGAAAACCGGCTTCGGCCGGTTTTTTTATGTCCCTATTCCGGCCATCGGGAATGGGCATATGTTACGCCTGTCTGTCACCTTAGGCAGACGGACGATGGACATCCGTTTTAACAGCAATATACCTCCGTTAGCGCTTGTCGAACGCGCTCGAGCGAGCGAGCATCAGCAACGGGTTGCGAAAATGCTTGCACGCAAGCTCAATGCCGCGGAGGCAGGGAAGGACATGGTAATGGCTGCAAAGATCGTCCCGGTGATCATGGCCGGCGGCAAGGGAACGCGGCTGTGGCCCTTGTCCCGCTCGACCGCCCCGAAGCAGTTCCTGCAGTTCCTCAGCGAGCACTCGCTGTTCCAGAAGACGTTGCAGCGCGTCTCGGATCCGGAGATTTACGAGCCCGCCGTCATCGTGACCAATGCCGCGTTCCGATTTATCGTCGCCGAACAGGCGCAGGCCGTCGGCGCGCGTCTGTCCTCGATCCTCCTAGAGCCGGTTGCGCGCAACACGGCGCCGGCACTGGCGGCTGCAGCCTTCGTCGTGGCCCGCGATCATGGCGACGAAGCCATCATTCAGGTGCTGGCTTCCGACCACGAAATCGATGCGAACGAGACCTATAACGATTGCATCCGGCTTGCGCGCGATACGGCGGCGGCTGGCATGCTGGTTACCTTCGGCATTACACCGACCGAGCCGGCGACGGGCTATGGCTACATTGAGACCGGTGAGGAGCTTGCCGGGGGTGCCCGGACGGTTGCGCGATTCGTCGAGAAGCCGGACCGGGAGAAGGCCGAGGCGCTGCTGGCAACGGGCCGCTATCTCTGGAATTCCGGCATGTTCATGCTGCCGATCCGCCTTTTCCTCGCCGATCTCGCAACGTTCGCGCCGGAGGTGCATGCCAGCGCGCGCGCGGCCGTCGAGGCTTCGCGGCGCGATCTGGATTTCGAGCGGCTGGATGCGGAGGCCTTTTCGCAGGCGCCGGATATTTCGGTCGACTACGCGGTGTTCGAACGCACGGCCCATGCAGCGGTTGTTCCCTCGTCTTTCCCCTGGTCGGATCTCGGCAGCTGGGACTCGGTCTGGGCCGTTGGGGAGAAGGATGCCGCGGGCAACGTCGTTGGCCAGAAGGCCAGTGTTTCGGATACCCGCAATTCGCTGGTTCTCTCGCGCGACATTCATGTATCCGTCCATGGCCTCGATGATATCGCCGTCATCGCCAGCGAGGATGCGGTCTATGTCGGCCGTCTTGCCGACAGCCAGAACGTTGGCCAGATCGTGAAGGCGCTCGCACGCTCGGAGGCGACCCGCAGCCTGACGGAGGTTCATCCGACCTCCTACAAGCCATGGGGCTCGGTCTCCTCGGTGCTCAGCGGCGAGCGGTTCGAGGTCAAGCGGTTGTCGATCGCACCCGGGCGCAAGATCTCGCTGCAGAAGCACTTCCACCGCTCGGAGCACTGGGTGGTGGTGAAAGGGACGGCGGAGGTGACGCTGGGCGACGAGACGCGGCTTCTCAACGAGAACGAGTCCATCTATGTGCCGCAGGGCGTGACCCATCGGTTGGCCAACCCGGGCAAGATCCCGCTGGAGCTCATCGAGGTCCAGACGGGATCCTATCTCTCCGACGACGACACGGTTCGCCTAGACGACGAGTTCGGCCGGCTCTGAGGCCGGCCTGGCAATTTAGCCTGCAAGCTTCTCGGTGAAGCGGCTGTCGGCATAGTGGCGGCCGAAGCGGTTTGCGAGGAAGGCGTCGAGGGCGATGTCTTCCTGGCGGATAAACCCGGAGGCGGGCAGGTCGCCGGCTGCGAGCATGTCGAGCACGGCGCAGATGCTGGCGGCCGTCGTGATCTGGATCGCGCTCATCATACGGCCGGCAACGACGCCACTATAAATCTTGTTCGCATAGGTCTCCTGAACGAGCCGCCCATCGCGGTGACCGGACACGGTGACGAAGACGATGACCACATCCTGGGTGGTTGCCGGCAGCGCGTTCTCCAGAATGTCCTTCAGCACCTCGCGGCGGTGGCGCAGGCCGAGATCGTTGAGAAGCGCCTTCATGATCGCGGCATGGCCGGGATAGCGGATTGTGCGGTAGTTCAGCGTCCGCACGCGCCCGGCGAGGGTCTCGCAGAGCGTGCCGAGACCGCCCGAGGTGTTGAACGCCTCGTAGGTGACGCCATCGAGCGAGAATTCCTCGCGCTCCTCCAGCGCCGGCACCGCCGTCAGGCGCCCCTCGACGATGGCTTCGCAGGGCTCGATATATTCGTTGATGACACCGTCCGTGCTCCAGGTCAGGTTGTAGTTGAGCGCATTCGATGGGTATTGCGGCAGGGCGCCGACGCGCATGCGCACGCTGTCGAGCGTGTCGAAGCGGGCGGCGAGATCCTGCGCAACGATGGAGATGAAGCCCGGTGCAAGGCCGCATTGCGGGATGAAGGCGCTCGTTGCCCCCTTGGCCAGCGTCTTGACCTGGCGCGTGGATTCCACATCCTCCGTCAGATCCAGATAGTGGACACCGCAGCGTGCTGCGGACGCGGCGATATCGACCGTGAGGTGGAAGGGTGCGGCACTGAGGACGGCGAAAGCGCCTGTCAGCAGCGCGTCCATCGCGGTGGCGTCGGCGATATCGACGGTTCTGACCGACAGCGCGGGATGCGTTCCGAGCCGCGCCAACTGCTCCTCGCTCCGGTCGGCCACGATGACGGCATAGTCGCCGGAGGTCGCGAGCAGATGTGCAATGGTGGCGCCGATCTTGCCGGCTCCGATGACGATGATGGTTTTCATGTTGTTCCCCTTCTCGAATTTCCGCACAGCATGCACCGGGACGCTGTTGTCCAGAAGCGCCGATCCGTGCAAAAGAACGCATCAGATTCGGCATTTCGCCGAGAGGATTGGTCGATATGAGCATCACCGACAGCGACCGCAGCCTTCTCGCGCTGCTCAGCGAGAATGCGCGCATGCCGACGGCCGTGCTGGCTCGAAAGCTCGGGCTCTCGCGGACCACCGTGCAGGCACGGCTGGAGAGGCTGGAGCGGGACGGGGTGATCACCGGCTATGGCGTGCGCCTCTCCAGCGACTACGAGCGCGGGCTGGTGCGGGCGCATATCCTCATCACGCTTGCGGCTAGGGCGTTGCCACGGGTGACACGCGATCTGGAAGCGATGCAGGCGGTGCGCATCGTCCATTCGGTCAGCGGCAGCTTCGACCTGATCGCCATCGTCGAGGCGGCGTCGATCAGTGCTCTCGACCTCGTGATCGACCGGATCGGGACGATCGAGGGGGTGGAGAAGACCCTGTCATCGATCGTGCTATCCACGCGGATCAGCCGCTGACACCATGTCGTGGCTTCCGGCTGCAGCCTGAAATCCCGCATGAAAAAAGCCGCGTCCCGTGCAGGACGCGGCTTTCGAAATGTCGATACGGCAGACCTTACTTGACGGTCTTTGCGCGCTCGATCGCTTCGACGATCAGCTGGCGGGCGACGGTCGCGTCCTTCCAGCCGAAGATCTTGACCCACTTGCCGGGCTCCAGATCCTTGTAGTGTTCGAAGAAGTGCTCGATCTGCTGCAGCGTGATTTCCGGCAGGTCTGTATATTCCTTGACCTTGTCGTAACGCTTGGTCAGGTGCGCGCTCGGCACGGCGATGATCTTTTCATCCTTGCCGGAATTGTCTTCCATCATCATCACGCCGATCGGGCGGACGTTGATGACACAGCCGGGGACGAGCGGTCGCGTGCTGGCGATCAGGACGTCGATCGGGTCGCCATCGTCGGACAGCGTATGCGGTACGAAGCCGTAATTGCCCGGATAGGTCATGGGCGTGTAGAGAAAGCGGTCGACGACGAGCGTGCCGGCTTCCTTGTCCATCTCGTACTTGATCGGATGGCCGCCAACGGGAACCTCCACGATGACATTGATGTCTTCCGGGGGGTTCTTTCCGATCGAGATTGCGTCAATACGCATGAAGCCTCCATGCTCCTGAAGTGGGACTGACGTCCGATAAAGCCAAACCTGCCGTTGTGCAATATCAGCGGCGGTCTGAAGCGTTCATTTGTAGGCAAAGAGGTTAAAGAGCGGCCCTTTTATCGATTTTAGAGCTTTGTCGGCAGTGCGCGTCAGCTCCAGAGATAGCCGATCTTCTTCAAGCTCTTTCCGCCGAAATCCTCCATGCCTTCGCAGGCGTCGCGGCCGCCGGCATTGCGGAAGAAGCGATCGGCCTGCGCGCTGTCCTCCAGGCACCAGACGACGAGGCCGCGGCAGCCGAGCGATTTCAAGAGGCTGCTCGCCTCGCCGAAGAGGATGCGGCCAAGGCCGATGCCCTGATATTCCGGGCGGAAATAGATCTCGTAGACCTCGCCTTCCTGCGGCAAAGCGCGGGAACGGGACAGACCGAGCGTTGCATAGCCGGCAATGACGCCGGCGACTTCGATGATGAGAAGCGTGGAGGGTCCGCCGGTTGCCTTGCGCCACCAGTTCGCATTGCGGCGATCGACCATCTGGTTCAGCGGGCGATGGGGGATCAGGCCGGAATAGGTGTGCAGCCAGGAAAGACGATGAACCTGCGAGATTTCGGCGGCGTCTCTCGGCAGGCCGGGGCGCACTTCGATGGACAATGTCTTCATATTGCGCGTGTCGACCCTGTCCGTCCCATCTTCGTCACACCGTGGCATCATGCCCGGCAGAGACGAAATTAACGGTATTTTAACGAAATCGGCAAGCGCGAATTCGCGCCGCACACAGAAGCATTGCTTCGGATGATGACCTGTCAAAGGCGAGGGGAGCAGTTCACGAGGGGTGTCCGTCGCCCCGATTTCCGGTGCGCGCTCACAAATTCGCTTCGACGCGGCACATCAGCGTTGGCGGGCGGAACTTTTGTGAAAAGCAGGCGTTATGAAACGTCCGATCGACTGGCCAAGCGCCCGGTTGGGCCCAGATCGAACCGATGTCCATCCACTTGGCGTCGTCTCATACAACAGAATTAGGGCGTCTCGATTGCAGGTCAAGTCTTTCACCCTCGCAATACCGTCTCCCGAAGCTCAAGCCCGGAGGCACGGTCGCGTGCCCGTCATGGAGTAGCCGATGAAAAATCTTTCTGCAGACAGGCGCATGATCAAGATTGCCATGGCGGCTCCCTATCTGGAGCGGGGCGAGGAGCAGCTTCTGGCGCAGGCCTGGAAGGATAATCAGGACCAGGACGCGCGTAACAAGATCGCCATGGCGCATATGCGTCTCGTCATCTCCATGGCCGCGAAGTTCCGGCACTTCGGCCTGCCGATGAGCGATCTGGTTCAGGAGGGCCATATCGGTCTTCTGGAAGCGGCCGCGCGTTTCGAGCCCAGCCGCGATGTTCGCTTCTCGACCTACGCAACATGGTGGATCCGCGCTTCCATGCAGGATTACGTACTGCGCAACTGGTCGATCGTCCGCGGTGGAACCTCCTCAGCCCAGAAGGCGCTCTTCTTCAACCTGCGGCGCCTGCGTGCCAAGCTTGCTCAGGGCAACAGCCAGCTGACGGCTCGTGCGGTGCATGAAGAAATCGCCTCGGCCCTCGGTGTCAGCCTTGCGGACGTGCAGACGATGGATGCCCGCCTCTCCGGCAGCGACTCCTCGTTGCAGGCTCCCATCTCTTCGGGTGATGCCGACAGTGGCGAACGCCTCGACCTTCTGGCCTGTGCTGCCCCCCTGCCGGACGAGCAGGTCACCGACATGATCGATCAGGAACGCCGCAAGACCTGGCTCGGTCATGCGCTGGAGCAGCTGAACGATCGCGAAATGAAGATCATCCGCGCCCGCCGCCTGTCGGAAGACAGCGCGACGCTCGAAGAACTTGGCGCCGATCTTGGAATTTCCAAGGAACGCGTCCGCCAGATCGAAACGCGGGCCCTGGAAAAGCTGAAGGTTGCCCTCGTCGCCCAGGCCCCGGAGCTTGCCCTGACGGCACACTGAAGTCGGTCAACGACAGCCGCATACGAATAACCCCGCCACACCGGCGGGCTTTTTCGTGTCTGCCTTGGAGACGGGTCTACTCCGAAATGATCTTGATGCGGTCGCCGGGTTTGATGGTGGAGGTGATCTGTAGGGCGTTGATCAGGCGGAAGAGATCGAGCTTGCGGTCGGTGCCCATCATGCGGGCGGACAGGGTCGCGAGCGTATCGCCGGGGCCGACGGTGATCACCCGGATGCGGAGCGGCTTGAGCGCTGCGGCCTCCTGCGGGCTCATGCGGCGGAAGGATTTGCGCAGAACGTCGGCCGTCGGTTCCAGCGACGGCATGCCCTTGGGCACCGCGGTGAGGAACCGGTAGATCTGGGTGTCGATGCGCAGCACCGTCACGTCGAAATCCCAGCGCTCGGCGGAGGCGCGCGCGGTCGCCGCTTCCAGACCGTTGATGGTGATGGCGTGGATCGTTTCGGGCTGCAGGCCGGTGACCCAGCCGCTCGCAATATAGTCGGTCAGGCTGCGACGCTGGGTGTCGGCCACCCCATCGAAGCGGATGGCGATCTCGCCGGGGCCGGTGGCGAGCACCGCTTCGGCCTTATTGTCGATCTGGAAGCCTGCCGGCACGTCGAAGCGAATGCCGAGCTTGCCATGCAGGAACGTCTGTCCGCGGACATAGCCCTCCTGCGGGCTGTCGCCGTAGAGCAGGCCGTCGATGCCATCGAGGAAATAGTCGCGGCCGCGGTCGCCCGTCGTGCCCTCGGGGCCGAAGGCGCGCGCATGGCGACGGGCCAGTTCCACGCGCTGCGGCGCGTTCGGGTGGCTCGACAGGAAGTCCATGCTCTGGTCGGTGTCCGGATCGACGGAGGAGAACCGGCTGTAGGCGGCCATCGCATCGAGAAAGCGTGCCGCGGCATAGGGGTCGTAGCCTGCTTCGCCCAGCATGCGCACGCCGATCACGTCGGCCTGAAGCTCCTGGTTTCGCGAGAAGGCCGCGAGCCGCAGCTTGCCGCGGGCGAGCGCCTGCTTGCCCGCGAGGTCGCTCGAGAGAACCTCGGAGACGACGCGGCTGGCGATGACTTCGGCTTCCTCGCGCTGCTGGCGCTGGATGCCGTGATTGGCGGTGACGTGCGCCATTTCGTGCGAGAGCACGGCGGCGACCTCGGAGGCATCGTCGGCGAGCGCCAGCAGCCCGCGCGTGACGTAGAGATAGCCGCCGGGCAAAGCGAAGGCGTTGATGGCGGGCGAGTTCAGCAGCGTGATGCGATAGGACTGGTTGGGGTTCTCAGATACGGCCGTCAGCGCGCCGGTGATGCGGGCGACCAGTCGCTCCGTCTTCTCGTCCTTGTATTCGCCGCCATAGCTCGCGACGATTCGCGGATGTTCCCGGGCGCCCATCTGCGCGCGGGGATCGTTCTTCTGGACTTCATCGACGATCTGCGGCGTGGCGGAGGGGGAGACGCTCGGCTCGTAGCTCTGCTCGATGGCGCTCTGGCAACCGGCGAGCGCCAGCAGAGCGAGGCCGGCGACGGACGCGCGCAGGGTGCTTGCAATGCCACGGGCCGACAGATGCCCGCCGTTCCGCTCGTTCCGCTCGTTCACCGTCATGCCTCAGCCCATGTTCGCGTCCGGCGGCGTGCCGAACGCTCTTACGGCAGTTCCGGCAGAGCCACCCCACATCCTGAGATACGTGCAATCGCCCCGTTTCCCAGAGCCCGATCTAGCCTATTCGTGCCGCTCATGCCTACTGCATAATTCCGCAAAGCCTGGCAGTTTGCGGAAAAAAGCTGCCGCTCTCTTCCGTACCGGTCCGCCCCACCGCGGGTGCCACAGGCGGACGGTCAAATTGTGGCATGCGGTATCAAGGCGGTTCACGGGGCGGGTGAGCGTGCTCCGAGGAAGCGGGCGACCGCTGCCGGTTCGGTCCGGCGAAGGAACGCGTCGGCCTCTTCGTGGAGGGCGACCTTGCCGTCGTCGAGGAACAGCACGCGATCGGCGAGGCGGCGCACGTCATCGGCGTGGTGCGTGACGAGAAGGATCGTGCTGGCTTCCTTCTCCTGCAATGCCGCCAGCAGATCCCCCATTTCCTGTCGCAGTCCGGGGTCCAGCGCGGCAAAGGGCTCGTCGAGCAGAAGGATCGGGCGATGCCGCACGAGAGCGCGGGCAAGCGCCACCCGCTGCCGTTCGCCGCCCGACAGCGTCGGCGGCAGGCGCCGAGCAAAGCCCGCAAGCCCGACATCCCGCAGCGCCCGCTCGATCCGCTCCCGATCCTCCCCGTCAAGCTTCAGGGCGGGGCTGATGCCGAGGCCGACATTGGTTGCGACGTTGAGATGGGCGAAGAGATTGTGCTCTTGGAAGATGACCGAGACCGGACGGAGCGCCGGCGGGATCGGGGTCGCGTCCTCGCCCAGAATGCTGACGCGGCCTGCGTCCGGTGTCTCGAAACCGGCGACGAGGTTGAGCAGGGTGGATTTGCCGGAGCCGGAAGCGCCGGTGATCGCGGTGATCCTGCCGCTTTCGATCGCGGCATCGAAGAGGAGCGTTCGCGGGGCGGGATGACCGGGGAAGCGGACCGCGACGTTTTCAAGACGGACGGCGATCGTCGGGTCTGTCGTAGTCATGATGTGCGCTCCCTCAGGCTTTCGCGTGCGGTTCCGAGGATGGTGAGGGCGACGCAGACGATGCCGAGAAGCAGAGCGAGGCCGGCGGCATCCGTGGTACGGTAGCTGCCCACGCGGCTGTAGAGCAGGTAGGGCAGGGTGACCATGTCCTGCGATCCGAACAATGCGACCGCGCCGAGATCGCCCAGCGACAGGGCGGCGGCGAAGGACAGGGCCATCAACAAGGGGCGGCGCAGGCCCGGCCCGTCGACGAGCACGATGCGGGACCAGCCGGAAATGCCGAGGCTCGTCGTCAGGCGTCCGGTGCGGGCGGCGTGTGTTGCGATGGCCGGTGCCAGCACGCGGGTGACGAAGGGCAGTGCCATCAGCGTGTTGATAAGGGTGATGACGACCGGCGCGAAGCGGGCGACATCGCCGAGCGGGCGAAGCAGCAGAAACCATCCCGCCCCGATGACGACCGGCGGGACGAGGAGGACCAGCGACGTACCGGCGGCGACGCTGCCGGAAAAGACATGCGCGAAACGGCCCGGCCGGCGTGGCGACAGCAGGATCTGGCGCGTGGTCAGCATGGCGGTGGCCAGCGCAACCGAAAGAGCCGCCGACGCCGCGGCGATGCCGAGGCTGGTCGCGAGCGCCCGGTGGACCTGGGCGTCCAATGCCAATTTGGCGAGGTCGGAGGCAAGGCCCGAGACGAGGACGGAGGCGAGCGGCGTTGCGACGAAGAGGGCGGCGAGCGCGATGACAAGGATATCGGCGAGGATGGCGGTGCGAGACCGGCCATCGAAGCGGCGCACCGGCCGGCCGGTCGTGAAGCCCTCGGTTGCGGGCGGGGTCAGCCAGCGAAGGGCCAGAAGGAGCACGGCCGTCACCATGATCTGCAGCGCCGAGAGCGCGATGGCACGTGGGGGATCGAAGTCGAACCGCAGGGCCTGATAGATCGCGACTTCCAGCGTGCTCGCCGCCGGGCCGCCGCCGAGCGTCAGCACCAGCGTGAAACTGGTGGCGCACAGCATGAAGATAAGGCCGGCAATGCCCGACAGCAGGCCGCGGATGACCGGCCACTCGATGAAGCGGAAGAGCGAAAAACTGGATATTCCGAGATTGGCGGAGACAAGCCAGTATTCGCCGGGAATGCGGTCGAGCCCCGACAGCAGCAGTCTGACGGCGAGCGGCATGTTGAAGAAGACATGCGCGACGAGAATGCCGGCGAGACCGTAGATCGCGACAGGACGGTCAAGATCGAGCAGGGCGAACAGATCGTTGACGACGCCCTGCCGCCCCCAGATGCCGACGATGCCGAGGGCTGCGACCAGCGCGGGCAGGCCGAGCGGCAGCGCCATCAGCCTGATGATCCAGATCCGGCCGATAAAGCTTCGGCGCCGGGCGAGCGCCAAGGCCACGGGGATGGCAAAGGCGACCGACAGGAGCGTGGAGAGGCCCGCCTGGATCAAAGTGAAGCGGGCGACGCGCCAGACATAGGCGTCAAAGACAGGGGCGTCGAAGACACCGCTGGTATCCCTCGTGCCCGCCGCCTCGCCGGTCGCGGCCAGCGCGAGAGCGAGGATGGCGGCGCCGACGAACAGCGCGATGCCGACGATGCCCGCTACGCCGAGTGTCCGCGTCAGGCGGCGATCGCGACCGGCGGGCATGGGACGATCAGTTCCGGCTCATGGCGGCCAGCCATTCGTCGATCCAGGCCTTGCGGTTCTTGGCGACCTCCTCGGGGTTCATCAGGAAGGTCGTCTTTGGCTGGACCAGCTTTCCGAAAGCCTCCGGCAGCGGTTCGCTGGTGGTCGCCACCGGCATCATCCAGTTGGTCGTGGGCAGGATCGTCTGCGCTTCCGGGCCGTTGAGGAAGGCGAGGAAGGCCTTGGCGAGATCGGGGTCGCGTGCAGCCTTCGTCATGCCGGCCACCTCGATCTGGATATAGTGCCCCTCGGCAAATTCTGCCGCCTGATAGCGATCGCTGCTTTCGGCGACCATGTGATAGGCGGGCGAGGTCGTGTAGGACAGAACCATGGGCGCTTCGCCCTTGGTAAAGAGGCCATAGGCTTCCGACCAGCCGGGCGTGACGGTGAGGATGCGATCCTTCAGCTTGCTCCAGGCTTCGCTGGACTGGTCGCCATAGACCGACTTTACCCACAGAAGCAGGCCGAGGCCCGGCGTCGATGTGCGGGGATCCTCGATAACGATCTTTTCCTTACCCCCGCCCTCGACCAGTTCCTTGAGGCTTTTCGGCGGGGTCTTCAGCGTCTGCGTGTCGTAGACGAAGGCGAAATGGCCGTAATCATAGGGTACGAAGCTATCGTCCGAAAAGCCGCCGGGAACCTTCAGCGCCGAGGTGTCGAGGCCATGCGGGGCAAAGAAGCCGGTGGCCTTGGCCTCAGTGACGAGGTTTGTGTCGAGGCCGACGACGACATCCGCCTTGGAGGCCGGGCCTTCGAGCTTCAGCCGCGTAAGCAACTCCACGCCATCGGCGACGCTGACATAGGTCAGCGTGCAGTCGCAGGTCTTCTCGAAGCTTTCGGCGACCTTCGGGCCGGGGCCCCATTCGCTGGTGAAGCTCTCATAGGTGTAGACGGTCAGCACCTTCTTCTCGGCGGCTTGTACCCCGGTGAACATCATGCCGGCGGTGAAAAGCAGAGTGGTCGTGGTGGTGAAAAGCCATGTGCCGCGCATGCGCGCCTCCTTTAAAAATACGTGTTTCAAGGGGAGTAGCGCTTGCGAGCCGTCTAATCCCTCCGCCGGTGCTAGCCGGATCAGGTTCCGCGGGTTGGCTTTTCAGCCTCTCAGCCCATCTTCCCGCGACGAAGGATCGTCGCGTTAGAAAGGCACCCCGTTAGAGCACGCAAAGATCTAGACGCGGTCCCGCCTGTTGGCAAGATCCAAGGTTGCAGGATGCGCGGCGTGCCAACGCCCGTGCCCTCCCGCATCTTTAGGGCTTTTGCGTCCTTTGACCTTTGCCTCCGGGACGGCTTCGCGCTATGGCAGCGCGATGACCGCAACCGCATTCACCATCCTGCTCGGCGGGCCGCTGACGATGACCGACCGGCTGGCGTCGCAGCTGGCCGGCACGCGCGTCATCGCGGCCGATGGCGGCATGCGGCATGCGAGCGCCATCGGGCTGACGCCGGAGCTCTGGGTCGGCGATTTCGACTCGACACCGGATGCACTGATCGCGGCCTGGCCAAACGTGCGGCGCGAGCCCTATCCGCCGGCCAAGAACGAGACCGATGGCGAGATTGCGGTCGCTGCGGCGCGGATGCGCGGCGCAACGCGGCTCATTCTCGCTGGGGCGCTCGGCGGCGAGCGCAGCGACCATGCCTTTCAGCACCTGCTGCACGGCCTGCACCTTGCCGAGACCGGGCTCGACGTGCTCCTGACCTCGGGCGAGGAAGAGGCGGTGCCGCTGCTTCCCGGCGTCACGCAGATCGACCTGCCGAAAGGCTGCCTCTTTTCCGTGCTCGGTTTCGATGCGCTGAGCGATCTCTCCATTGCGGGTGCGCGCTATTCGCTCGCCCGTTTCGCGGTGCCCTTCGGGTCGTCGCGCACCCTTTCCAACGTGGCGGAAGGACCCGTGCAGCTGACGCTTGGCACGGGCCGCGCGATGCTTCTCGCCCGCCCCCTCGACATGACAGGAGCCTGACCATGGCGCCGCCCATTCTGAAACTCGACGATATCGTGCTGACCTTCGGTGGCACGCCGCTTTTGAACGGTGCGGCGCTGCAGGTGGAGCCGGGCGACCGGATCTGCCTCGTCGGCCGCAACGGCTCCGGCAAATCGACGCTGCTGAAGATCGCCGCCGGGCTGATCGAGCCGCAGTCGGGCGAGGTGTTTCGGCATCCGTCATCGACCGTGCGCTACCTGGAGCAGGCGCCGGATTTCGGGGCCTACACCACCGTGCAGGCCTATGCCGAGGCGGGCCTCGGGCCGGGCGACGATCCCTATCGTGTGACCTATCTCCTGTCGCATCTGGGCTTGAGCGGCGAGGAGAACCCGAACGATCTCTCCGGCGGCGAGGCGCGGCGCGCGGCCCTTGCCCGGGTACTGGCGCCCGAGCCCGACATCCTGATGCTCGACGAGCCAACCAACCATCTCGATCTTCCGACCATAGAATGGCTGGAAGGCGAGCTGCAGAAGACGCGCAGCGCCCTCATCCTCATCTCGCACGACCGTCGCTTTCTGGAGAAGGTCTCGACCGCGACCGTCTGGCTCGATCGCGGCACATCGCGACGGCTCGACCGGGGCTTTGGCCAGTTCGAAGCGTGGCGGGACCAGGTGCTGGAGCAGGAAGAGCTGGAACAGCACAAGCTCGGCAAGCAGATCGAGCGGGAAGAGCACTGGCTGCGCTATGGCGTGACCGCCCGGCGCAAGCGCAACATGCGCCGCCTCGGCGCGCTGCAGGATCTGCGCTCCAACTATCGCGGCCACAAGGGGCCGCAGGGTTCGGTACAGGCCAACGTGTCCGATGCGCAGGAATCCGGCAAGCTGGTGATCGAGGCGGAGAAGATCACCAAGGCCTATGGCGAGCGCATCATCGTTGCACCCTTTTCCATCCGGGTGCACCGGGGCGACTGCATCGGTCTCGTCGGCCCGAACGGCGCCGGCAAGACCACGCTATTGAAGATGCTGACCGGTCAGATGAAGCCCGACGAGGGCAAGGTGAAGCTCGGCACCAATCTCGAGATCGCCACGCTCGACCAGAAGCGCGAGGATCTGAACCTTGAGGATACGCTGGCCAACTACCTGACCGACGGCCGCGGCGAGACCCTGCTCGTCAATGGCGAGCAGCGGCATGTGACCGGCTACATGAAGGAGTTTCTGTTCCAGCCGGAGCAGGCGCGCACGCCGATCAAGAACCTTTCCGGTGGCGAGCGGGCTCGGTTGATGCTGGCGCGCATCCTGTCGCGCCCGACGAACCTTCTGATCCTCGACGAGCCGACCAACGACCTCGACATCGAGACGCTCGACCTCTTGCAGGAGATCGTCGCAGGGTTTGCCGGCACCGTCATCCTCGTCAGCCACGACCGCGACTTCCTCGACCGCACGGTGACCTCCACCATCGCACCGGCCGATCCGGAAGCCCCGGATGGGCGCTGGATCGAATATGCCGGTGGCTATTCCGACATGATGGTGCAGCGCAAGGGCGTGGCCGACGAGCGCAAGCGCGCCGAGAAGGCGGAGAAGGCCCGCCAGACCGGCGCTGCTTCGACCTCCGGTGCCGGTGGCACCGGGAAAGCGGCCAAGGGAAAGCTCTCCTTCAAGCAGAAGTTCGCGCTGGAGAACCTGCCGAAGGAGATGGAGAAGGCGCAAAGCGAGATCGCGAAGCGCGAGGCCGAGATGGCCGACCCCAAGCTCTTCACCAAGAACCCGGCCCGTTTTGCAGCGCTTGCCGCGGAACTCGAAAAGCTGCGCGCCTCCATCGAAACGATGGAGGGCGAATGGCTGGAGCTGGAAATGCTGCGCGAGGAGCTGGAGGGGTAAAGACCCCACAGCGTCCCTGATTCGCGTCATCCTTGATTCGTGGGGGCATCGGGTCTATGACTTGCGGCGTGGTGATTTGGCCGGCCGGCTTGCAGCCACGTTAAACAAGTCGCTAAAGGGCCGTGGGACGATGTTTCGCCCGCTACCCTCCATTTCGGCCGGTGTCGTTATTCCGAGTGAAGCCGATGCCCATCAAGATACCCGATACGCTGCCCGCCTTTGAAACCCTCGTCTCCGAGGGTGTGCGGGTGATGACCGAAACGGCTGCCATCCGTCAGGATATCCGGCCGCTGCAGATCGGGCTTCTCAACCTCATGCCGAACAAGATCAAGACCGAGGTGCAGATGGCGCGCCTCGTCGGCGCTTCCCCCCTGCAGGTGGAGTTCACGCTGATCCGCCTTGGCAGCCACAAGGCGAAGAACACGTCCGAGGATCACCTGCTCGCCTTCTACGAGACGTTCGAGGATGTTCGCGAGCGGCATTTCGACGGGCTGATCATCACCGGTGCGCCGGTGGAGCTGTTGCCCTTCGAGGAGGTGACCTATTGGGAAGAGATGCAGCAGGTCTTCGAGTGGACGCATACCCATGTCCATTCCACGCTCAACATCTGCTGGGGTGCGATGGCGGCGATCTATCATTTCCATGGCGTGCCGAAGCATGCGCTGCGGGAGAAGGCGTTCGGCGTCTACACGCACCACAATCTCAATCCGTCCTCGGTCTATCTCAGCGGCTTCTCCGACGATTTCCAGATCCCCGTATCCCGCTGGACCGAGGTGCGGCGCGGCGACATCGAGACGGTGTCGGGGCTGGAGATCCTGATGGAATCCGATGAGATGGGCGTCTGCTTCGTTCACGAGAAGACCGGCAACCGTCTCTATGTCTTCAACCATGTGGAATATGATTCGACGTCCTTGTCGGACGAGTATTTCCGCGACGTGAATGCTGGCGTGCCGATCAAGATGCCGTACAATTATTTCCCCCACAACGATCCGGATCTGCCGCCGCAGAACCGCTGGCGCAGCCATGCGCATCTGCTGTTCGGCAACTGGATCAACGATATCTACCAGACGACGCCTTACGAGCTGGCGGAGATCGGCAAGGGGCGCTGAGGTTTGCGCGCGCTGATAACGGCGCGCGCTGAAGATTCCGCGATCGACGCGGGGAGACGATGAGGTCGGCGGTGCCTTGGGCGCTGCGACCGGACAAGAGCGAGGACCATATTTTGACCAGCAGCACAGCCATGGAAATTTTCGGCCATCTGAAGACGGGCGAGCCCGTGCACCGCGTGACGATCCGCGGTGGCGGTTTGACGGCGAAGGTCATCTCGTGGGGCGCGGTCATTCAGGATCTGCGCCTGGAGGGCCATGCGGCACCGCTGGTGCTGGGCTTCGAGGCGTTCGACGACTATCCGGCCCACTCCTCCTATTTCGGTGCGACGCCCGGTCGTTCGGCCAACCGCATCGGTCACGGGCGCTTTACGATCGACGGCGAGGACTTCCAGCTCGAGTTGAACGAGAAGGGCGTGACGCATCTCCATGGCGGCAGCGACGGCATTGCCAAGCGTCTCTGGACCATCGTCGATGTCACCGAGGATTCCGTTTCGTTGAAGATCGTCGATCCCGCAGGTCGCGCCGGCTATCCCGGCACCTGCGAGATCAATGCAACCTACCGGCTTTCCGGCCATGGCTGCCTCAGCGTCACCTATACGGCGACGACGGACACCCCGACGATCGCCAATCTCTGCCAGCACACCTATTTCAACCTCGATGGGCGTGCCGACACGCTCGGCCACGACATCATGATCGCCGCCGATCACTACCTGCCGACGAACGAGCAGCAGATCCCGACTGGCGAGATCGCCCCGGTCGAGGGCACGGTGTTCGATCTGCGCCAGATGTCGTCCATGCGCCGGCAGACGGAGGGCGAGAAGGTGCTCTACGACCATAATTTCTGCCTCTCGCCGGAGCGCGGCCCCAAGCGGTCCGCGGCCCTTGTCCGCAGCATCGATTCGGGTGTCGCGCTCGAGGTCCGCACGACGGAGCCCGGCGTTCAGTTCTATTCCGGCTTCAAGCTGAACACGCCCGTTCCCGGTCTCGAAGGCCGCACCTACGGGCCGTTTGCAGGCTTCTGCCTGGAAACCCAGATCTGGCCCGACGCCGTCAACCACGCGGGCTTCCCGAACGCCATCCTGCGCCCCGGCGAAACGCTGCGCCAGGAAACGGATTATATCTTCTCGAAGAGCTGAAACGTCATATTGGTGGCAAGCATACTGTGCCTCGGGGCAGCGAAGGCTGAGCGGTACAAGACCATCTGCTTAGTCTCCGTTGACACTGATCTCATAAACTGACTCTAATGTCTCTGGGAGCCGCTCATGGAAAATCTCATCGGCGTTGGTTTGTATACTCCTGCAGAGGCGGGAAGACTTCTTCGCGTCTCCCCGACAAAAATCTCTCGATGGCTTCTGGGGCACGTCGTCAAAGGCGTCGTGTATCGCCCATTATGGGATCCATCGGTCCACTTTGGAGACGAACGGCTTTATCTCGGTTTCAAGGATCTTATGGAGGCTCGTGTCGCCGACGTGCTTATTCGTGAAGGTGTTTCCGCGATCAAGGTTCGTTCAGCTATTAAGATCGCTAAAGAGGAACTTGGAAAAGACCATCCTTTATCAAGCAATCGCTTTCGCACCGATGGCCGAGAGATATTCCTGAGCATCATTTCAACGGATGAGGAGGGGCAGAAAAGTGAGCGGCTGCTAAATCTCTTCCGAAAGCAGTATGAATTTCAGAGCGTGATTGATCCAATTCTGAAAACAGTTGATTTCACGGAGAATGGAGACCCTAAGCTCTGGTGGCCATCAGGCCGAAAATCAAAGGTCGTTGTCGATCCAGCGCGATCTTTTGGTCAACCGATCGATTCAGTATCAAGCGTTCCAACTGCTGTTCTCGCAGCGGCGGGCAGACAGGAAGGTATTGCCGTTGCGGCATTGTCTTATGCGGTAGAGCGGAGTTCAGTTAAGCGCGCTATAGAGTTCGAAAGCGCGTTGTGGCAGCGGGACGCGGCGTGAAGGTCTTTTTCGATAACTGCACCGCGCCAGTTCTCGCATCAACTCTGCATGGCTTTATCAGTCACTACGGTCACTCGGCCTTCCACATCAAAGATGTTCCCGGACTCGCTAGAGGCAGAAGTGCACCCGACGTTGACTGGATTGAGTTATTACGCTCAGCACAAGATACCTGGATTTTTATTTCCGGAGACGGGCGTATCTTGAGGAATCCGCCGGAACGTGTGGCGCTTCGTTCCTCGGGCCTCCATGGCTTCATACTGGCGCCAGCCTACCAAAAAAACCCAATGCACATGAATGCAGCTCTGCTCATCAGTCGATGGCCTGACATCGAGCAGATCACCCAGATCCTATCGGCTCCGTCAATGCATGAAATCCCGATGGGAAAAAGTACAAAGCTTAGGGCACTGCCTCTTTAGCTTCGCTCTACCATAGCAGAATACTCTCAAGAGGGAAAATGGAGCGGGTGAAGCGATTCGAACGCTCGACCCCAACCTTGGCAAGGTTGTGCTCTACCCCTGAGCTACACCCGCTCATCAACCAAGGTCCGGGGGTAGTCGGTGGACCGTGGCGTCGCCGTTTTCGTTGGCGACGGGCGCTATATCGCTCAGCCGATTTGGAAATGCAACAGGGAAATGACGGGCGTGGAAAAAATTTGCCGAAATTTCTTCTAACCAATTGAATTTGCGTGTTTTTGCATTGCAGTTTTTTACCGGGCCGGATGTGCCGGACGTCGCGATGTCGCGACGGAACATCTTGCAGACGTGTCTCAGCGATTGCGTCTCGTGTCGGCGCTTCGTAATCACATGGGGAGCAGAGACAGGAGCCCAAGACATGACGGACGTGCAGCCGAAGACGGCAGAGGATCTTTTCCGCTTTCTCGACGATCTCGGGATCGCCCACCACACGAAGCGGCATGCACCGGTGTTCACCGTGGCCGAATCGGTATCGCTACGCGACGAGATTCCCGGCGGGCATACGAAGAACCTGTTCGTGAAGGACAAGAAGGACAATTACTTCCTCCTGACGGTGGAGGAGCATGCGACGGTCGATCTGAAGACCGTGCACACGCTGATCGGTGCCGCGAGCAAGGTCTCCTTCGGCAAGCCGGAGAAGCTGATGGAGTATCTGGGCGTCATTCCCGGTGCCGTGACCGCGCTCGGCGTCATCAACGACCATGCCCAAGCCGTCACGCTGGTGCTAGATTCGGACCTGATGCGCGAGGAAATCGTCAACTGCCATCCGCTGACGAACGACGCTACGACATCGCTGGCGTCGAAGGACCTGATCCGCTTTGCCGAGGCGACGGGGCATGTGCCGCTTGTCTTGAAAGTCACGGCCTGACATACGATCTTTGAGGGCAATGGCCGGAGCACATCCGGTAAGGACGAGGATCGGGGCTGCGCATGGTCCCTGCAAGGAGCATTCGATGAGCGGCAACAATCCCTATTCCGGTTCCTACGGCAGCCAGATGAGCGCGACGGCAACCTATGGCGGCGCGCCTGCAACGGTCTCGCCGTCGCCGGCAGCCGTTGTGCCTGCAACGAGCGGTCCACTGATCTCCGACACGACGACGGCCACCTTTACCCGCGACGTGCTGGAGGCCTCTCGCGGCCTGCCGGTGCTGGTCGATTTCTGGGCGCCCTGGTGCGGCCCCTGCAAGCAGCTGACGCCGATCATCGAGAAGGTGGTGACGGAAGCGGGCGGGCGCGTGAAGCTCGTCAAGATGAACATCGACGATCACCCCTCGATCGCCGGCCAGCTCGGCATCCAGTCCATTCCCGCCGTTGTCGCCTTCGTTGACGGCCGTCCGGCGGATGGTTTCATGGGTGCCGTTCCGGAAAGCCAGATCCGGGCCTTTATCGAGAAGATCGCAGGTCCCATGATCGACGATCAGGCAGCAGAGATCGAAGCGGCGCTTGCCGAAGCGAAGCAGCTGCTGGACGCGGGCGACCTGCAGAATGCCGGCGGCATCTTCGCCTCCGTGCTTCAGGTCGAGCCGGAAAGCCTGCCGGCGCGCGCCGGGCTTGCCGAGGTGATGATTGCATCGGACGCGCTCGATCAGGCGCGCGAGATCCTGTCGGAGCTTTCCGACGAGCAGAAGGCCGATCCGCAGGTCTCCGCCCTTCTCAAGCGGCTCGATCAGATCGACGAAGCACGCAAGCTGGGCGACCCCAAGGCGCTGGAAGCTGCCCTTCTTGCCGATCCCGACGATCATGCCGCCCGGCTGAACCTTGCCAAGATCCGCAATGTGGAAGGCGACCGACAGACGGCGGCCGAGCACCTGCTGACGATCATGCGGCGCGACCGCGCGTTTGACGACGATGGCGCCCGCCGGGCGCTGGTCGCCTTCTTCGAGGTCTGGGGACCTGCCGATCCGGCAACGCTGTCTGCGCGTCGCAAGATGTCGGCCATCCTGTTCTCGTGAACTTTTTCGCGCCGGAGCCGTTTCCTCCGGTTCGACATGCCGCATCTCCCAGCCATGTTTCCCGCTTGAGATTTCCGGCAAGCGCACCATGTCATCCCATAATGCGAGGCGGACGGGCCGATGATCGGTCCGTTGCCCGAGATACGGCGGAGTTTGCCTGAGATGCAGGTCGGAAATGCACGTTACCTGAAGCCGAGGGATATTCCGGACGTCATTCCGGTGTTTCCGCTGACCGGCGTTCTTCTACTGCCGGGCTCGCAGCTGCCGCTCAACATCTTCGAGCCGCGCTACCTCGCCATGTTCGACGACGCCCTGTGCGGCAACCGCCTGATCGGCATGGTGCAGCCCTCGCTGACCGATCACAGCGAGAATAGCCAGGCGCTGTGTCAGGTCGGCTGCGTCGGCCGCATCACGTCGTTTGCCGAGATGGAGGACGGGCGCTACATCACCTCGCTGACCGGCATCTGCCGTTTCCGCCTGTTCGACGAGATGCACCCGGTCAAGGGGTATCGGACTTTCAAGATAACGCCGTTTGCCGGCGATCTCACGGAATCCGAAGACGAAGCGCAGGTTGACCGCGAAGCGCTGCTGGCCGCCTTCAAGGCCTATCTCGACACCAACAAGCTGGAAGCCGACTGGGAGAGCGTGGAACGCGCCGGCAACACGACGCTGGTCAACTCCATGGCGATGATGCTGCCCTACGGCCCGGCCGAAAAGCAGGCGCTGCTGGAAGCGCCGGACCTGAAGACGCGTGCCGATACGCTGATCGCGATCACCGAGATCGTGCTGGCGAAGACGTTCGGCGACATCGAAACCATGCTGCAATAGGCCCTGCTGTGGACGAGAGAACCCGCCGCGTCGACCCCAAACTGCTCGAGCTTCTCGTCTGCCCGCTGACCAAAGGGCGGCTGAGCTATAGCGCTGCGGAAAACGAGCTCGTCTCGGAGAAGGCGCGGCTCGCCTATCCTATCCGCGACGGCATTCCCATCATGCTGATTTCAGAGGCCCGCAAGATCGAGGACTGATGGTCCCGGTCTTGCCAAGCGAACATCCCAAGCTGGTCTTTCAGATCGCCTTACCCGTCAGGAGCTTCGGATCGCTGCTTGCGGCGGCTCCCGCCTGGCGGATGAAGAAGGATTTGAGCGGGGTCAGGCGATCCACGATGCCGAGGCCGAGGTCGCGCAGCATGCGCACGGGCATGACGTCGTTGGAGAACAGGCGGTTCAGCACATCCGTCGTTACGCCCATACGGACCGTGTCGAAGCGGCGCCAGGTCTGGTAGCGCTCGAGGACGGCGAGCGAGCCGATGTCGAGGCCGAGCCGATCGGCATCGACGATGGTTTCCGCCAATGCCGCTACATCCTTGAACCCGAGATTGAGGCCCTGCCCGGAAATGGGGTGGATGCCATGGGCCGAGTCGCCGGCCAGCGCAAAGCGATTGGCGACGAAGGCGCGGGCGAGCGTCAGCCCGAGCGGGAAGGCGCGGCGTCCGCCGACCACCTTGAGGGCTCCGAGCTTGTAGCCGAAGCGGCGTTCGAGCTCAGCTTCGAAGACGAGATCGTCGCTGTCGATGAGGCGGTTTGCGTCCTCCGTCCGCTCCGTCCAGACGAGCGACGAGCGGTTGCCGCGCAGAGGCAAGGTGGCGAACGGGCCGGCCGGCAGGAAGTGCTCCTCGGCGGTGCCGTCATGCGGCCGCTCGTGCTCGACCGTGGTGACGATGCCGGACTGCCCATAATCGAAATTCACGGTCTTGATGCCAGCGGCATCGCGCAGCTTCGAGCGCACGCCGTCGCAGGCGACGAGCAGGCGGGCCTCGATTTCGCCGCCAGCGGCAAGCTTCAGCCGAACGGCGTGATCGTCCGCGGTGAAGCCGCTTGCGGTCGTTGAGGAGCGGATGTCGATGCCGAGGCTTGCCGCCCTGTCGCGCAGCGCGCCGACGAGCGCGACGTTCGGGACCATATGGGCGAAAGGTCGGTCCGCATCCGGGTCGCCCTCGAAGGTGAGGAAGACGGGGCGGACGGGATCGGCGGTCTTGGAATCCGTGATGACCATGCGGCGGATCGGCTCGGCTTCCGGCGCGATCGTCTGCCAGATCCCCAGGACGTCGAGCATGGAGGAAGCGGCGGCTGCGATGGCGGAGGCCCGCTCGTCGCCGCGCCAGGCGCCGTCCGGTGCGCCGTCGATCAGCGTCACCGAGAGGTGCGGCGCTGCCGTCTTGACGGCGACTGCCAGCGAGAGCCCGACATATCCGCCGCCTGCCACCAATAGATCGATCATCCGTCTCGTCCTTCGCTCTTGTGCTTGCGCACTATATAGATCATCGACCTCATGCTTCCTACCGCCGGAGACCGCGCAATGTCCAATGACGCCCCAACCGAAACTGCCATGGATGTGCTCCTCCAGACGCTTGACCTGGAGAAGCTGGAGGAAAATCTCTTCCGCGGCGTGTCGCCGCAGGTCGGCTGGCAGCGGGTGTTCGGCGGGCAGGTGATCGGGCAGGCGCTGGTGGCTGCGCAACGCACGGTGACCGCGGATCGCTTCGTGCATTCACTCCACGCCTATTTCATGCGGCCAGGCGATCCCGCCGTGCCCATCATCTACGAAGTCGACCGGATCCGCGACGGCGGCAGCTTCACCACGCGGCGCGTGGTGGCGATCCAGCATGGCGCGGCGATCTTCGCGCTGTCGGCTTCCTTTCAGGTGGAGGAAGAGGGGCTCGAACATCAGGTGTCGCCGCCAACGGTCGCGCAGCCGGAAGAGTTGATGGGCGAAGCCGAGATGAAGGCGATGTTTCTGGCGAACGCGCCGGAGGCGATCCGGCGCTACTGGGAGCAGCCGCGGCCGATCGAAATCCGCCCGGTATCGCTGAAGCACTATTTCTCGCGCGAGCGGCAGGAGCCGGTCCAGCATGTCTGGGTCAAGGCGACCGGGGCCGTGCCGGACGACCGGCCGCTGCAGGCGGCGGTGCTCGCCTATCTCTCCGACATGACCTTGCTCGACACATCGCTGCGCGCCCATGGCACCTCGATCTTCGACCGCAGCCTGCAGGTTGCGAGCCTCGACCACGCCATGTGGTTCCACCGTCCGGTGAAGCTCGACGACTGGCTGCTCTATACGCAGGACAGCCCCAGCACGAGTGGCGCGCGCGGCATGAACCGCGGCAGCCTGTTCGATCGCTCCGGACACCTGATCGCATCCGTCGCTCAGGAAGGACTGATTCGGAAAAAGGCAAATGACTAATTTTTCAGCAAATTTTTAAATTTGCGCAATTTTTAGCCTGAAAATCTGACGAATATTTAACGTTTCATCGGCGTCGCGTCGGCGAATGCGGTGATTTGGTGACTTTTCATCTATTTTTCGCACTGACGCGGAACTGGCACGCGCTTTGAATAGAACTGAGCGGTCGTTGGGGAAACAAGGCTCATCGGCATGCAAAGACGGCACGTGAGCCGCAGATGAACAAGGATGGGAAACCAGATGAAAATTGTGATGGCCATTATCAAGCCGTTCAAGCTCGATGAGGTTCGTGAAGCGCTCACCGCCGTCGGAATCCAGGGCCTGACCGTTACGGAAGTGAAGGGCTACGGCCGCCAGAAGGGGCATACCGAAATCTACCGCGGCACCGAATATGCCGTCAGCTTCCTGCCGAAGCTCAAGATCGAAATCGCCGTCGCCTCCGAGATCGTGGACAAGGCCGTCGAAGCGATCGCGTCTTCCGCCAAGACCGGCCAGATCGGCGACGGCAAGATCTTCGTCTACTCCATTGACCATGCGGTGCGCATTCGTACCGGCGAAACCGATTCAGAAGCGCTGTAAGCAACGGCTGTTAGAGGGAGCTTTCTTCACATGACATCTCACACATTCTCGACAACCCTCGGGCGCTTCGGTGCCGCAACGGCCGCCTTCCTGGCGCCGGTTGTCGCATTTGCCCAGGACACCGCGGTGCCGGCCGTTGCCGAAACGGCAGCGGCTCTGCCCGTTCCGGACAAGGGCGACACCGCCTTCATGTTCGTCTCGACCATCCTGGTCCTCTTCATGCTCATCCCCGGCCTCGCCCTGTTCTACGGCGGCCTGGTGCGCACCAAGAACATGCTGTCGGTTCTCATGCAGTGCACCGTCATCGGCGCCACCGTCATGCTCATCTGGGTCACCTATGGCTACTCCTTCGCCTTCGGCGGATCCGAGAGCGCCTACTGGGGCGGCACCGCCAAGATGTTCCTTTCGGGCGTAACCAAGGACTCCACGGCGGCGACCTTCTCCGCCGGCGTCGTTATCCCCGAATACATCTTCGTCGTCTTCCAGATGACGTTCGCGGCCATCACGCCCGCCCTCATCGTCGGCGCGTTTGCCGAACGCATCAAGTTCTCGGCTGCCGTCCTGTTCTGCGCCCTCTGGGTCACGTTCGTGTACTTCCCGGTCGCACACATGGTCTGGGATGCCAACGGCCTCCTCTTCAAGATGGGCGCGCTTGACTTCGCAGGCGGCACGGTCGTGCACATCAACGCCGGTGTTGCCGGTCTCCTCGGCGCCATCATGGTCGGCAAGCGCACCGGCTTCGGCAAGGACATGATGGCCCCGCATTCGATGACGCTGACGATGGTCGGTGCATCCATGCTCTGGGTCGGCTGGTTCGGCTTCAACGCCGGTTCCAACCTCGAAGCGTCCGGCGGCGCGATGCTCGCAACGGTCAACACCTTCGTCGCGACGGCAGCTGCCATCGTTTCCTGGTCGATCGTGGAAACCTTCACCCGCGGCAAGGCCTCCATGCTCGGCGGCGCTTCGGGCATGGTTGCCGGCCTCGTTGCCGTCACCCCGGCTGCCGGCATCGTCGGCCCCATGGGCGCGATCGTTCTCGGCCTCGTGGTCTCGCCGCTTTGCTACTTCTTCGTCTCGGTCGTGAAGAACAAGTTCGGTTACGACGACACGGCTGACGTCTTTGGCGTCCATTGCGTCGGCGGCATCTTCGGCGCCATCGCAACCGGCGTCTTCGCCAGCGCATCGCTGGGCGGCATCGGCTATGCCGAAGGCGTCACGATGGGTGCTCAGGTCTTCACGCAGATCAAGGCCGTCGGCATCACCATCATCTGGTGCGGCATCGGTTCGGCGATCCTCTACAAGCTTGTGGACGTCATCGTCGGCCTGCGCGTACCGGTGGAAGCCGAGCGCGAAGGTCTCGACCTCGCAAGCCACGGCGAAGCTGCCTACCACTCGTAAGCGCTTCGCAGGGGATCGGCCGAAAGCCGATCTCCCGTCCGCCTCAGGCGCATGTTCGTCAAGCCCGGCAGTCATCTGCTGGGCTTTTCTCGTTCTAGCGGTTCCTTGGCGAGTCCTCTGTTCTCCGGCAGGCTTTCGGCGTCCGTGATTTTCCCCACGGCATGCGCGTTGCCGATTGACTTCGCGGGGAAATATTTTCAACTTCCGGTTTTTCTAAAAGAGGGCATCATGGCCACTGCGATCCGCCTGCAACATCCCGCCACCGGCATTACGAAAATCGGATATTACGGCTTCAGCTGGACCAGTCTCTTCTTCGGCGGCATTCCGGCGCTGCTGCGAGGCGATGTGGGGCTCGGGCTCGGCATGATCGTGGTGGGCATGATCGCCGGCTTCATCGGCGTCGGTCTCGGCTGGTTCATCGTCGGCATCATCTGGGCGTTCATCTACAACAAGATCCACACGACGCGGCTCGTGGAGGCCGGCTACAAGCTGGCGGATGCGCCGGAGCGGGTGCGGGATGCGCAGCGGGCGCTCGGCATCGGCGATCAGGCGGTCCTGTAGCGTCAGGACGGGTCACACGTCGATTTTGGCCGGCCCGTGCCATTCAGGCGGGCATGGTTAATGGACCTTTAACCCTCTCAGCCTACCCTGCGGGCTGGGGCGCCTTTTCTTTCAGACGATCGGGGCGTTTCGGACGATCGAGACGCTTCGGCGATCAGGACAGGCAGATTTTTCCATGGCAAGAAGCAATCAGGCGGCATTCGACACCCGGTCCGGCAGGTTCGTGCTGTCGGCATTCGTGTGGCGCCAGTCGGTGGCGCTTGCCGGTTACGCACTGTTTGCGCTGCTGATGGCGGCGGTTGCCGCCCTTTCCACGTGGAATGTCGCGGACCCCAGCTTCTCCTATGCCACGGCCAACCCGCCGACCAACATTCTCGGCACGGGCGGCGCGGCCTTTGCCGACGGGATGATGCAATTCTTCGGGATCGGCAGCGTCGTGGCGCTGTTGCCCGTGTTGGCCTGGGCGCTGGTTCTCATCGGCAACAAGCCGTTCGACAAGATCATCAAGCGCGGCGCCTGCTGGTTCGTCGGCTCGGTTCTCGCCGCTGCGGCGCTGTCTTGCGTGCCGGCACCCGTCACCTGGCCTTTGCCGAACGGTCTCGGCGGCGTGTTCGGCGACATGATCCTGCGCCTGCCGGCGCTGATTACCGGGGAGTATCCGACCGGCACCTTCGCCACCGTGCTCGGCTCGATCATCGCCATTCCCGCAACCGTCTTCCTCGTTTATGCCGCCGGCCTTTTCGGCGTTGCCGATCCCGACGAGGAGGAAGTGCCGGTCGTCACGCCCAGCAAGGCGAAGACCGTGCGCGAGGAGATCGAGGACGACGAGACGGGCGGCGGGTTCGTCATGTTCCTCGCCGGCGCCTTTACGCATATGCGCTATACGACGCAGGCCCGTTTCCGCCGCCTCTTCGGTCTTGCCCGCCGCGCGCCGGCAGCAGAGCGGGATTTCGATGAGCCCTATGATTTCAACGACGACGAGTTCGGCACGCTGAACGAGCCGGTGCGGCGCAAGTCCGCCGTGCGGGTCGAGCCTTCGCTCGATGGTCCTGCCACGCCGCGCCGCGATCCCGGCTTCGATATGGATGATTCCGATGACGAGGACGACGCGGACGACGCGGACATGCTGCCGTCGGGTCTTCTCTCCGGCGATGACGACATGCATTCGGCTCCCGCGCCCCGGCGCGCGCCCGTTCCTAGCCGCGTCGTTGCCGCACAGCCGCGGCCGCGCACTCCGGAAACGGCGTTCGAGCGGCGTGGCAATGGCGACGGCACCTTCACCCTGCCGCCGCTTGAGTTCCTGAGCGAGCCGAAGAACGTCGTGCGCGATGCGACGCTCTCGGCGGATGCGCTGGAGCAGAACGCCCGCATGCTGGAAGGCGTGCTCGAAGACTTCGGCGTCAAGGGCGAGATCATCCATGTCCGTCCGGGACCCGTCGTCACGCTCTACGAACTGGAGCCGGCACCGGGCATCAAGTCCTCCCGCGTCATCGGCCTTGCCGACGATATCGCCCGCTCGATGAGTGCGATCGCCGCCCGCGTCGCCGTCGTGCCCGGTCGCAATGCCATCGGCATCGAGCTGCCGAACCAGCGCCGCGAGACGGTCTACCTGCGCGAACTGATCGGCAGCCGCGATTTCGAAGGCAGCAAGGCGAAGCTCGCCATGGCGCTCGGCAAGACCATCGGCGGCGAGCCTGTTATCACCGATATCGCCAAGATGCCGCATCTGCTCGTCGCCGGTACCACCGGCTCGGGCAAGTCGGTCGCCATCAACACGATGATCCTGTCGATCCTCTACCGCATGACGCCGGACCAGTGCCGGCTGATCATGATCGACCCGAAGATGCTCGAACTCTCCGTCTATGACGGCATCCCGCACCTGCTCTCGCCCGTGGTAACCGATCCGAAGAAGGCCGTCGTGGCGCTGAAATGGACGGTGCGCGAGATGGAAGAGCGCTACAAGAAGATGTCGAAGATCGGTGTGCGCAATATCGACGGCTTCAACTCCCGCGTCGAGCAGGCGCTGGAGAAGGGCGAGGCGATCAGCCGCACGGTGCAGACCGGCTTCGATCGCCAGACCGGCGAGGCGACCTACGAGACGGAAGAGTTCGATCTGCAGCCGATGCCCTATATCGTCGTGATCATCGACGAGATGGCCGACCTCATGATGGTCGCTGGCAAGGACATCGAAGGCGCCGTGCAGCGGCTCGCCCAGATGGCACGTGCCGCCGGCATCCATGTCATCATGGCAACGCAGCGTCCGTCCGTCGATGTCATCACCGGCACGATCAAGGCAAACTTCCCCACCCGCATCTCCTTCCAGGTGACCTCGAAGATCGACAGCCGCACCATCCTCGGCGAGCAGGGCGCCGAACAGCTGCTGGGGCAGGGCGACATGCTCTACATGGCCGGCGGCGGGCGCATCCAGCGTGTTCATGGGCCCTTCGTTTCGGACAACGAGGTCGAGCAGATCGTCTCCTACCTGAAGACGCAAGGATCGCCGGACTATCTCGATGCGATCACCGAGGACGACGGCGAGGACGACGAGGGCGGCAGTGGCGGCGGGCCGGCCGGCACCGGCAACCTCGCGGAGTCCGACGATCCTTACGATCAGGCCGTGGCGATCGTCCTGCGGGACGGCAAGGCCTCGACCTCCTATGTCCAGCGCCGTCTCGGCATCGGCTACAACCGGGCGGCCTCGCTGATCGAGCGCATGGAGAAGGAAGGCATCATCGGCGCGGCCAATCATGCCGGCAAGCGCGAGATCCTCGTGCCGACGGAAGACGAGATCACCGGACGCTGACCCGGCGCCCGGTCTCGGGCCCGGCTCGTGCCTGCCGACCCGGTCTCGTCCAGTAACGGTCTTGTCCCGCGAGGTCTTGAAGGTGCCGCAGTTGCGCGCCACATCACGCAGTGATTCAACAGGAGTTTCCCATGACAGAGACACGAACGACCGACAAAACTGGACAGGCGGATCGGTCGCTCCTGTCGCGGCGCACCTTCGTGGCAGGCGTGGCGGTTTTCGGCGTGCTGGCGACCATCGGGCTTCCGCTCGACCCGGCCGCGGCGCAGTCGACCGGTACGGCGCAGAAGATCGCCGATCACTTCGCATCGGTAAAGACGATGAGCGGCGAGTTCGTCCAGTTCGGCCCGCGCGGCGAGCAGACGGGCGGCAAGTTTTTCATCAGCCGTCCGGGGCGCATTCGCTTCAATTATGAAGCCCCGTCGCCGATGCGCGTCATTGCCGACGGCAAGTCGGTCGTCATCGGCAACCAGAAGCTCAAGACCTGGGATCTCTATCCCTTGTCGAAGACGCCGCTGAACCTGCTTCTGTCCAATTCCATCGACCTCTCGGGCAAGACCGTGCGCGACGTGAAGGAAGAGACGGACCTGATCACGATCGTGCTCGGCGACCGCTCGATCTTCGGCGACAGCACCATCACCATGATGTTCGATCCGAAGACCTACGACCTTCGCCAGTGGACGATCACCGATCCGCAGAAGAAGGATACGTCGGTGATGATCTTCAACGTGAAGACCGGCATGCCGATGGACGATGCCGTCTTCCGGATCCCTTACGACGAGATCCGCAAGTAGGCCTCTGCCGTCGCGCTTGTCGCGCGCGCTCAAAATGGATTAAAGGTCCCGGATGGGACTGGTTGAAGGTCCTGTTCCCGCGGGACCTTTTTCGCATTCCGGAAGGCACATTATGACTTTGTCGATCGCAACCTGGAACATCAATTCCGTTCGCCTGCGCATGCCGCTGGTGTCGGATTTCCTCGTGCGGTTTCAGCCAGACATTCTCTGCCTGCAGGAGACCAAGTGCCCGAACGATCTCTTCCCGGTGAAGGCTTTCGAGGCGCTGGGCTATGGACACATGGCGATGCACGGGCAGAAGGGCTATCACGGCGTCGCTACGCTCTCGCGGCTGCCGCTGACGGAACTCGTGGACCGGCGGGACTATTGCGGCGTCGGCGATGCGCGGCATCTCTCTGTGGTCTTCACGCATGGGCTCAAGCGCATCCGCCTGCACAATTTCTATGTGCCGGCCGGGGGTGACGAGCCGGACCGGACCATCAACAAGAAGTTCGGCCACAAGCTCGATTTCCTCGAGGAGATGAAGCTGCTGCATGCGGAGGCGGACGCCGGCGTGTCCTCGATCCTCGTCGGCGATCTCAATGTCGCGCCGCTCGAACACGATGTCTGGTCCCACAAGCAGCTCCTGAAGATCGTCAGCCATACGCCGATCGAGACAGAAGGGCTGACGGCCATCATGACGGGCGGCGCCTGGGTGGACCTGATGCGCCAGCACACGCACTCGCCGGAAAAGCTCTATACTTGGTGGAGCTACCGCGCCAAGGACTGGGAGGCTGCCGACCGCGGCCGTCGTCTCGACCATATCTGGTCGTCCGCCGATCTCTCCGCGCATCTGCGGCAGGTTGATATCATCAAGGAAGCCCGCGGATGGGAGCGTCCGTCCGACCACGTGCCGGTGATTGCGACCTTCGACCTCTGAGGGAAACGGCGGATCAGAGAAAGCGCGGAGCGAGCTTGCCGACGCGGCGGATCATGGCCTCGAGGTTGTCGCGGATGCGCTTGTCGACGAGCGCGGCGACGTCGGGATACTCCTCCAGCATGCGGTGGAAGAGCGGCCGGGTGATGCGGATGACCTCGGTCTCGACCTCGGCCGTCGCGGTGAACTTGCGCTCCACCAGCGAGATCATGGCGAGTTCGGAGAGGAGCGTGCCGCGGCCGACATTGGCGATGGTCTCGGTACCGCCGCTGGCCGTCGCCCGGGTCAGTGCCAGGCGTCCAGCTGCGACCGCATAGGCGCAATCCGCCGGCGCACCTTCGCGAAACAGCTGCTGGCCACGCACCAGCCGGCGGCGCTCGGCGCCGAATGCGACGAGGCGAAGCTTTTCGTCGTCGATATCCGCAAACAGCGGCACGATCGAGAGAAGGGCGATATCGTCGTTCAGCGCCAAGGGGCTCTCCGATCCGTTGCCGTCCGCACGCGGACGGCCGATCGTCAGCCGGCCTTATGGGACGATCTTGTAGCCGCCATTTTCTGTCACCAAAATCTCGGCATTGGAAGGGTCGCGCTCGATTTTCTGGCGGAGACGATAGACATGGGTCTCGAGCGTGTGCGTGGTGACGCCGGAATTGTAGCCCCAGACTTCCTCCAGCAGCACGTCGCGCGTCACGACCTTCTGGTCGGCGCGGTAGAGATAGCGGATGATGGCCGCTTCCTTTTCCGTCAGGCGGATCTTCTGCCCGTTTTCGAGCGTCAGCAGCTTCTGGCTGGGCTTGAACGTATAGGGGCCAACGGTGAAGGTGGCGTCCTCGCTCTGCTCGTGCTGGCGCAGCTGGGCGCGGATGCGGGCCAGCAGCACGGCGAAGCGGAACGGCTTGGTAACATAGTCGTTGGCGCCGGCTTCCAGTCCGAGGATCGTGTCGGAATCGGTGTCGTGGCCGGTGAGCATGATGATCGGCGCCTTGAAGCCGCCCTTGCGCAGGAGCTTCACGGCCTCGCGGCCATCCATGTCCGGCAGGCCGACATCCATGATCAGCAGCGAAACCGTTGCGGTTCGGGCCGCCTGTACGCCCTTGCTGGCCGTCGCCTCCTGCAGAATGACGAACTCTTCGTAGAGCGAGAGCTGCTCGACCAGCGTCTGGCGCAACACGTCATCATCGTCGACGAGCAGAATGGTACGGGATGACATGTTGGACTTTCCTCCTGGGCGTCTGACGTAAATTAGCTCTCGCATCGGACTTAGCAAGCACTCGGGCAAGCCAAGCCGGCATTCTGCAGGCCGAGGAGGCTCGCTTCACGCCGGAAATCGGTCATCCCGGCGTTCCCTTCGCGAAAGGGCTATCAGCGAAAACCATATTCCATGGCAAGCATGGCGTCCCTTCGCTGACGAAACCTTGCTAACATGGCATGATGGCACTGCACCATCACGACCCATGCACTTTCCTGTGAGCCTCATGCGCAAGATTCCCCCGAAACCGCGTCCATCCCCTGGCACGATCACGGTGAGAGCGGCACCGGGGAACCGCTGCCGGGCGCTGGTATCGTTTGCCGGACGGACGGAGCAGGCGGCGATCGGGCGTGGTGGCACGACCGCGCGCAAGCGCGAGGGTGATGGTGCGACACCGATTGCGGCCATGCCGCTGATCGACGGCTATGTGAGGGCCGACCGCACCGTGCCGCCGGCCACACGCCTTTCCCTGAAGCGAACGCAGGGCGACATGCTCTGGTGCGATGCGCCGGATCACGCGTGCTACAACCGGCCGGTCTCTGCCCCCTTTGCCGGTCGTCACGAGACGATGATGCGGAGCGACGGGCTCTACGATGTCTGTCTGGTGATGGACTGGAACATGCGCGTTCGCCGCCGCAACGGGGGATCGGCGATCTTTTTCCATCTCATCCGCCCCGGCTACCAGCCGACGGAAGGCTGCATCGCAGTCAGCCTGCCCGCCATGCGGCGCATCCTTGCCTTCGCGCGCAAGGGTACCGTCGTGAAGGTGCTCGGTTGATCAGAAGGTTGCGGGCGTGTTGATCCAGATCAGCACGGTCTCGGCCTCATGGAGGTTGCGCCAGGCGTGGAAGCGGGTGCTCTCGAAGTAGAAGCTGTCGCCGGCCGTCAGATCGAAGAACTGGTCGCCGTCGAGTACGATCTGCATTCTCCCCTGGAGGACATGGAGAAATTCCTCGCCGTCATGCCGGTAGGCGCCCTCGCTGGAGGCGCCGGGGGCGAGAACGAAGCGGTGACACTCCATCTGGTGCCGGCCTTCGGCCAACGGTTGGATGGTGACGCCTGAGGCGGTCGCAGGCCAGGCGGTCCATTGACCGGCGCGCACGAGCGATTGCCGGTGATCGCCGCCTTCCTGACCGGAGAGGGCCGCCAGCGTCGTCCCGAAGCAGGCCGCCAGCGCGTGGAGCGCCGGCAAGGATAGTCCCTGGGAGATCCGCTCGAAGGAGGAGAGGAGGGACAGGGCAATGCCGGTCGCGTCCGCGACGCTCTGCAGCGTCCGCCCGGCCTGGCGGCGGAGGTGGCGGATCTTCGGGCCGATGGCGAGCGCTGCGTCTCCTTCGGCCAGTGCGGTCTGTGTCTCCACCGGTGCGGCGGTCTCGCCTTCATCCTTCAGAACCTCGCGGATGGCGGCCGGGTTGAGGCCCTTCTCCGTGCGCAGCCAGCCGATGGTCTTCAGCCGGTCCATGAGCGTCTGGTCGAAGAGGCGCTGGCCTGTCGCGGATCGCAGGGGCTCGATCAGCCCCTGACTTTCCCAGAGACGCAGCGTCGAGGCGGACACGCCGGCCATGCGGGCGGCTTCCGTGATCTTGAAGCGAATGTCGTCCATATCCGTCGGCCTAAAGTGCGCGTGAGGCCTCTCATAGCCCGTAGAAACAGGATTGCAAACTCTACAGAAAAAATATAGGTAATTTCTATAGGTGCGCGGGCGCCTGTTGCCAGAGGGGATGATGCCATGTTGAATCTCGAAGTCGCCGAACGTCGCGGCGCTGCCATATCGCGCGGCGTGGGTGTGACCACGCAGGTCTATGCCGAGCGGGCGGAGAATGCGGAGATCTGGGATATCGAGGGGAGGCGCTACATCGATTTCGCGGCCGGTATCGCCGTCGTCAACACCGGTCACCGGCACCCGCGCGTGATCGCCGCGGTCAAGGACCAGCTCGACCGTTTCACCCACACCTGCCATCAGGTGGTGCCCTACGAGAATTATGTGCGTCTCGCCGAACGGCTGAATGCGCTCGTGCCCGGCAATTTCGAAAAGAAGACCGTGTTCGTGACCACAGGTGCGGAAGCTGTCGAGAATGCCGTGAAGATCGCCCGGGCGGCGACGAAGCGCTCCGCCGTCATTGCCTTTTCCGGCGGCTTCCACGGCCGGACCTTCATGGGTATGGCGCTGACCGGCAAGGTGGCGCCCTACAAGGCGGGCTTCGGCGCCATGATGCCGGACGTGTTCCACGTTCCCTTTCCCGCCGAGCTGCATGGTATGACGGTGGAGGCGTCGCTGGCCGTGCTCGACCGGCTGTTCAAGGCGGATGTGGACCCGGCGCGGGTCGCGGCCTTCATCATCGAGCCGGTGCAGGGTGAGGGCGGCTTCTACGAGGTGCCGAAGGCACTGATGATCGCACTGCGCGAGATTGCCGACCGGCATGGTATCCTACTGATCGCCGACGAGGTGCAGACCGGCTTTGCCCGCACCGGGCGCATGTTCGCCATGGAGCATTATCCGGTCGTTGCCGATATCACGACCATGGCCAAGGGGCTGGGCGGCGGGTTTCCGATCGCGGCCGTCACCGGGCGCGCCGACATCATGGACGCACCGGGTCCGGGTGGCCTCGGCGGCACTTATGGCGGCAACCCGATCGGCATCGCGGCGGGCCTTGCCGTGCTCGATGTCATCGATGATGAGGATCTTTGCGCCCGCGCCGAGCAGTTGGGTGCGCGGCTGAAGCAGCGGCTTCAGTCGTTCAAGGATTTCGTGCCTCAGATTGTCGATATCAGGGGACCGGGCTTCATGAATGCGGTGGAGTTCAACGTGCCGGGCACCACGACGCCGGATGCCGATTTTACGAACAGGGTCCGGCTGCGGGCGCTGGAGAAGGGGCTGATCCTGCTCACCTGCGGTGTTTATGGAAATGTCATCCGTTTTCTCTCGCCGATCACCATCCAGGATCATATCTTCACCGAAGCGCTCGATATCCTCGAGGATACGCTGCGTGACTGCCTCAAGGGAGACTGACAATGAGCCTATCACCGGACCTTCTGGCCAAGCTGAAAGACCCGAGCCTTGCGACCGACAAGGCGCTGATCGGCGCCGACTGGGTGGCAGCATCCGCCGACGGCAAGACGTTCGACGTGCGCGACCCGGCAACCGGCGCCCATGTCGCCACGCTTCCCGACATGGGGCGCACCGAGACGGCGCAGGCCATTGCCGCCGCTCACAAGGCGCAGAAGGCCTGGGCCCGGAAGACCGGCAAGGACCGCGCGCAGATCCTTCGCCGGCTATACGATCTTCTGGTCGCCAATGCCGACGACCTCGCCATCATCCTCACGACCGAAATGGGCAAGCCGCTGGCTGAGGCGAAGGGCGAGGTGCTCTATGGCGCGTCCTATGTCGAGTGGTTCGGCGAGGAGGCCAAGCGCGTTTATGGCGATACGATTCCCGGACATCAGCCGGACAAGCGAATTATCGTCGTCAAGCAGCCGATCGGTGTCGTCGCGGCCATCACGCCGTGGAATTTCCCGAACGCGATGCTTGCCCGCAAAGTCGCGCCGGCGCTGGCCGCCGGCTGCGCCATCGTGTCGAAGCCTGCCGCCGAGACGCCGCTGTCGGCCTTAGCGCTCGCGATCCTCGCCGAGCGGGCCGGCCTTCCCTCAGGGCTCTTCAGCGTCGTCCTGTCGACCGATTCGGCATCCGTCGGGCTGGAGATGTGTGAGAGCGACAAGGTGCGCAAGCTGACCTTCACCGGATCGACGAATGTCGGCAAGATCCTGTTCCGGCAGTCGGCGGGGCAGGTGATGAAGCTCGGGCTGGAGCTGGGAGGCAACGCGCCCTTCATCGTGTTCGAGGATGCCGATCTCGATGCGGCGGTCGAAGGCGCGATGGTGTCGAAATACCGGAACAACGGTCAGACCTGCGTCTGCGCCAACCGTCTCTATGTACAGTCGAGGGTCTACGACGCCTTTGCCGAAAAGCTTGCCGCCAAGGTGCGCGCCATCAAGGTTGGCGGCGGGTTCGAGCCGGATGTCAGTGCCGGCCCGCTGATCTCGGAAAAGGCGCTGGCCAAGGTCGAGGATCACATCGCCGACGCCATCTCCAAGGGGGCCTCCATCGCCGTCGGCGGTGCGCGGGACACGGACAAGGGCGCCCTGTTCTTCCAGCCGACGATCCTGACCGGCGTCACGCCGGACATGAAACTCGCCCGCGAGGAGACCTTCGGACCCGTCGCGCCGCTCTTCCGGTTCGAGACGGAAGAGGACGTGATCGCCATGGCCAACGACACGGAATTCGGGCTGGCCGCTTACTTCTATGCCCGCGATATCTCCCGGATCTTCCGTGTGGCGGAAGAGCTCGAATACGGCATGGTCGGCATCAACACCGGCCTGATCTCCACCGAAGTCGCCCCCTTCGGCGGCATCAAGCAGTCTGGGCAGGGCCGGGAAGGCTCGAAATACGGGATCGAGGACTATATCGAGGTGAAGTATCTCTGCCTGAGCGTCTGAGCGTATCGGACCTTGAATGCAAAAAGCGGGCGCCTGATGACGCCCGCTTTTTGCATTTGGAAAGGACACTTCCGGCCGAGACCGGTCGCACATTCCTTACATGTGGATCGGCTTGAAGAAGGTCGCCAGCGCTGCTTCCTTGACGGCTTCCGACATGGTGGGGTGGGCGTGGCAGGTGCGGCCGAGGTCTTCGGAAGAGCCGCCGAATTCCATGAGAACGGCGATCTCGTGGATCATCTCGCCGGCGCCGAAGCCGATGATGTGGCCGCCGAGAACGCGGTCGGTTTCCTTGTCGGCGAGGATTTTCACGAAGCCGTCGACGGCCTGCATCGCGCGCGCGCGGCCATTGGCCGTGAAGGGGAACTTGCCGACCTTGTAGGCAATGCCCGCGCTCTTCAGCTCTTCCTCGGTCTTGCCGACGGAGGCGACCTCCGGCTGGGTGTAGACGACGCCGGGGATGACGTCGTAGTTCACGTGTCCGGCTTGGCCGGCGAGGATTTCGGCCAGCGCCACGCCTTCGTCTTCCGCCTTGTGGGCGAGCATCGGGCCACGCACGACGTCGCCGATGGCGTAGATGCCCTCGACATTGGTCTTGAAGTGGCCGTCGATTTCGACGCGGCCGCGATTGTCGAGCGCGACGCCCGCTTCCTCGAGGCCGAGACCGGCCGTGTAGGGCTTGCGGCCGGTTGCCACGAGAACCACGTCGGCCGAAATCGTCTGCGCCTCGCCGCCCTTGACGGGTTCGAAGGTCACAGTCGCGCCGTCGCCTTCGCGCGCGACGCCGGTCACCTTGGCGCCGAGGTTGAAGGCGATGCCCTGCTTGGCGAGGATGCGGTGGAACTGCTTGGAGATTTCGCCATCCATGCCGCCGAGGATGGTGTCGAGATATTCGACCACCGTGACCTGTGCGCCGAGGCGTGCCCAGACCGAGCCGAGCTCGAGCCCGATGACGCCGCCGCCGACCACGACCATGGTGCCGGGCACTTTTTCGAGCGCGATGCCGCCGGTGGAGGAGACGATGACGGTTTCGTCGATCTCGACGGGAACGCCGGGAATACCGGCGACGTCGGAGCCGGTGGCGATGACGATGTTCTTGGTCTCGATCGTCTGCTCTTCGCCGGCGTCATTGGTGACGACGACCTTGCCAGCACCGGCGATGCGGCCGGTGCCCTGGATGGCGTCGATCTTGTTCTTCTTGAACAGGAAGGCGACGCCCTCGACGTTCGACTTTACGGTCGCGTCCTTGTGCTCCATCATCTTCGGCAGGTTGAGGCGCGGGGCTTCGACCTCGATGCCGAGGCTATCCAGGTGGCCGGCGGCATGGAACATCTCGGAAGCGTGCAACAGCGCCTTGGAGGGGATGCAGCCGATGTTGAGGCAGGTGCCGCCATAGGTGGCGCGCTTTTCGACGACGGCGACCTTCAGGCCGAGCTGGGCTGCCTTGACGGCGGCGACGTAGCCGCCGGGGCCGGTTCCGATGATAACGACGTCATAAGCCATGGATACTGTCCTTCCGTGCGCAGCCTGTCCCGGCTGCCGATGTTGACCGTGGCGGCCGCTCAGCGGCTACCGGATGTACGTGTGGAGAGGAGCCGATGGGTTCAGGCTGCCTTCTCGGTTGCGAGTTTCAGGCCGAGCGCGATGAAAACCATGCCGCTGGCGCGGTCGATCCAGTGGCTGATGCGGGCGAAGCGGGCGCGCATGGCGGGTGTCGTCATGAACAGGCTGACGGCCACGAACCACAGGATGAGGCAACTCGCCATGACGAGGCCGTAACCGAACTTGACCGCGACCGGCGTCTGCGTGCTGACCACCGTCGAGAAGATCGACAGGAAAAAGAAGACGGGCTTCGGGTTCAGCGCATTGGCAGCAAAGCCGAGACCGAAGGCCTTGAAGGCGGATTGCGGGCCGCGGGCGACAGGCTCCGGGGCTGCCACATCAAGCGTTTCCGCTGGCTTTGCTTTCAGAGCCTTGATGCCGATGTAGAGCAGGTAGGCGACGCCGCACCATTTGACGATGTTGAACAGGGTGATCGACTGCGAGATGACGAGGCCGAGACCGAGGATCGTATAGGTGACGTGGACCATCAGCGATGTGCCGACGCCGAAGGAGGTGAGGATCGCCGAGCGGCGTCCGTGCAGGATGGATTGCCGCATGACCATGGCGAGATCGGCGCCGGGCGAGACGATCGCGAAGGCGAAAATCGCCATCAACGAGGCGAGTTCGAAGAGATAGGGATGCACGGACAGTTCCATCATGCGTCTCCGGTCGGTGCCTGTAGCTCCGGGCAGGGAAAAAGGTTCGGGCAACCCAGGCCGCCCGGAACGATAGCGTCCTCAGAAGACCAGAACGAGGCCCATCAGGCCGAGGCCGGAAAGAGCGCCGAGCCAGACGAGGGACCTGATATAGGGGATGCCCGCGAGGTAGAGCGGGATGTAGACGATGCGGCAGGCAAACCAGATCCAGGCGCCGATGAGACCCCAGCCCGAGGGGTCGCCGGCGATGGCGAGACCGAGAGCTAGGCCGACGAAGGCCGGATAGGTTTCCCGAAGGTTCCTTGACGCGCGCGCTGCCCGGCCCGCAAGCACGCCTTTCGGCTGCTCGTTGTCGTCGCGCGGGCCTGCATTCCAGCCGGACCCGAGTTCACGGGTCACCAGCGTGCTATGCAGGCAGATCTGGAAGACGAGCAGCACCGCGCTCCAGGCGACGAGCGCTGGAAAGGGCGAGGTGGCAATCACGGTCGGTTCCATGCAGGCATCTTTCGGTCAGGCGAAAGGCCCGCCCTTGCGGGCAGGCCTCATGATCCGAGTCTTAGAGATCGAGAACGAGGCGTTCCGGATCTTCGAGGCTTTCCTTGACGCGGACGAGGAAGGTCACGGCTTCCTTGCCATCGACAATGCGGTGATCGTAGGAGAGCGCGAGATACATCATCGGGCGGATGACGATCTGGCCGCCGACGACGACCGGGCGATCCTGGATCTTGTGCATGCCGAGAATGCCGGACTGCGGGGCATTGAGGATCGGCGAGGACATCAGCGAGCCGTAGACGCCGCCATTGGTGATGGTGAAGGTGCCGCCCTGCATGTCGGCCATCGACAGCGAGCCATCACGGGCAGCCTTGGCGAGGCGGCCGAGTTCCTTCTCGATCTGGGCGATCGACATCTGGTCCGCATCGCGGATGACGGGGACGACGAGGCCCTTGTCCGTGCCGACGGCCATGCCGACGTGGCAGAAGTTCTTGTAGACCAGATCCGTGCCGTCGATCTCGGCGTTGACGGCCGGCAGTTCCTTCAGCGCGTGCGTCACGGCCTTGGTGAAGAAGCCCATGAAGCCCAGCTTCACGCCGTGCTTCTTCTCGAAGACGTCCTTGTACTTGGTGCGCAGGTCCATGACAGCCTTCATGTCCACCTCGTTATAGGTGGTCAGCATGGCAGCCGTGTTCTGGGCGTCCTTGAGGCGCTTGGCGATGGTCTGGCGCAGACGCGTCATCTTCACACGCTCTTCGCGTGGTGCGTCGGCCGCGTTCGAGGGGCCGCGTGCCGGGGCCTTCGCCTGTTCGGCAGGCGCAGCCGGTGCCTGGAGGCCGCGGTTGACGGCCGCGATCACGTCGCCCTTCAGGACCTGGCCACGCTTGCCGGAGCCATCGACGTCGGCAGCAGAAACGTTGTTCTCGGCCAGCATCTTGGCGGCAGCTGGCGCGGGCGGCATGGAGGAAGGCGCCGACGACGCAGCCGGCGCTTCGGCGGCAGGCTTTTCCGCAGCCGGTGCAGGAGCCGCGGCTTCGGCAGGCTTGGCAGCGGGGGCAGCAGCGGCGCTCGCGCCCGCACCTTCAGCGATCTGGCCGAGGAGCGCGCCGAGGCCGACGGTTTCGCCTTCCTTGGCAACGATTTCCGACAGCGTGCCGGAGGACGGTGCCGGGACTTCGATGGTGACCTTGTCGGTCTCGAGTTCCAGCAGCGGCTCGTCGGCGTTCACAGTATCGCCGACCTTCTTAAACCAGGTGCCGATCGTGGCTTCGCTGACGGATTCACCCAGGGTGGGCACGCGGATTTCGGTTGCCATTGTTAAAACGTCCTGATGTTGCGGGCGTTGCTGCCGGACCGGTCAGTCGCGCCTGAAAAGGGAAGAAAGGGGGAAGCAGACCGCGGCGGAACGGCGTTCCGCCCACGGGACCGGCCATGAGGCAGACCGGTATCGGGCTGACAGTCCAGCCACGCCGCCAGACGGGTGAGAACCGCTGCCGATGCAGCGGTCCTTCCGATCCAGACTGACGTGGTGAAGAGGATGCCCATATCGACGCGTCAGCCTCCGAGCGCGTCTTCGAGGAAAGCGGCAAGCTGGGCCAGATGCTTCGACATCAGGCCCGTTGCCGGCGAGGCTGCGGCCGGGCGGCCGGTGTAGCGCACCCGCTGGTACTTGGCATCGATGTGCGCCAGAACCCATTCGAGATAGGGATCGATGAACGACCACGACCCCATGTTCTTGGGCTCTTCCTGGCACCAGACCATCTCCGCATTGCGGAAGCGGCTGAGCTCGTTGATCAGCGCCTTGGCCGGGAACGGATAGAGCTGTTCCAGGCGCAGAAGGTAAATGTCGTCGATGCCGCGCTTTTCGCGCTCTTCCAGCAGGTCGTAATAGACCTTGCCCGAGCAGAGCACGACACGGCGGATCTTCGCATCCTTCTGGAGCTTGATCGGGCCGTCCTTGATGACCTCCGCATCGTCCCACAGCAGGCGGTGGAACGAGGTCTCCCCGGCCATTTCCGACAGGCTGGAAATGGCGCGCTTGTGACGCAGAAGCGACTTCGGCGTCATGATGATCAGCGGCTTGCGGAAGTCGCGCTTCATCTGGCGGCGCAGCACGTGGAAGTAGTTTGCCGGCGTCGTGACGTTGACGACCTGCATGTTGTCTTCCGCGCACATCTGCAGCCAGCGCTCGAGGCGGGCGGAGGAGTGCTCCGGACCCTGGCCCTCATAGCCGTGCGGCAGCAGGCAGACGAGGCCCGACATGCGCAGCCACTTGCGTTCGCCCGAGGAGATGAACTGGTCGAAGACGACCTGCGCACCGTTGGCGAAGTCGCCGAACTGGGCTTCCCACAGCGTCAGCGCATTCGGACGGGCGAGCGAATAGCCGTATTCGAAGCCGAGGACGGCTTCTTCCGACAGCATCGAGTTGATGACCTCGTAGCGCGCCTGGGTAGGCGCAAGATTGGCGAGCGGGATATAGCGCTCTTCGGTCTGCTGATCGTAGAGCACAGTGTGGCGCTGCGAGAACGTGCCGCGCTCGCAATCCTGGCCCGACAGGCGGATCTTCGTGCCTTCGACGACGAGCGATCCGAAGGCCAGCGCCTCCGCCATCGCCCAGTCGATGCCTTCGCCCGTCTGGATCATGTTGCCGCGGTTGTCCATGAAGCGCTGGATCGTCTTGTGGACGTTGAAGCCTTCCGGAACTTCCGAGAGCTTGCGGCCGATTTCCTTCAGCGACTTCATCGGCACCGAGGTCTTGCCGCGGCGCTGTTCGTCCTGATTGTCGGCGGTGCGCAGGCCCGACCATGCACCATCCAGCCAGTCGGCCTTGTTGGGCTTATAGGACTGGCCGGCCTCGAACTCCTGTTCGAGACGGGCGCGCCAGTCGGCCTTCATCTTCTCCAGTTCGCCTTCGGTGATCAGGCCTTCGGCGATCAGACGTTCGCCATAGAGCTGCACGACCGTCTTGTGGCCGCGGATGACCTTGTACATCTTCGGCTGCGTGAATGACGGTTCGTCGCCTTCGTTATGGCCGAAGCGGCGGTAGCAGAACATGTCGATCACGACCGGCTTGTGGAACTTCATCCGGAATTCGATGGCGATCTTGGCGGCATAGGTCACCGCTTCCGGATCGTCGCCGTTGACGTGGAAGATCGGCGCTTCGATCATCTTGGCGACGTCGGACGGATAGGGCGACGAGCGCGAGAAGGCCGGATTGGTGGTGAAGCCGATCTGGTTGTTGATGATGAAGTGCAGCGTGCCGCCGACGCGGTGGCCGCGCAGGCCGGAGAGACCGAGGATTTCGGCGGTGACGCCCTGACCTGCAAAGGCCGCATCGCCATGCAGCAGCAGCGGCAGGACCTTGGAGCGTTCCTTCAGCGGGATCACGTCGCCTTCGAAGGTGGTCGCCATCTGGTCCTGCTTGGCGCGAGCCTTGCCCATGACCACGGGATTGACGATTTCGAGGTGCGAGGGGTTGGCTGTCAGCGACAGGTGAACCTTGTTGCCGTCGAACTCACGGTCTGACGACGCGCCGAGGTGGTACTTCACGTCGCCGGAGCCTTCCACGTCGTCAGGCGCGGCCGAGCCGCCCTTGAACTCGTGGAACACGGCGCGGTGCGGCTTGCCCATGACGTTGGTCAGAACGTTGAGGCGGCCACGGTGGGCCATGCCGAGGATGATTTCCTTCATCCCGTCCTGGCCGCCGCGCTTGATGATCTGTTCGAGCGCCGGAATGAGCGATTCGCCGCCGTCGAGGCCGAAGCGCTTGGTGCCCTTGTACTTCACGTCGATGAACTGCTCGAAGCCTTCGGCCTCGATCAGCTTGGAAAGGATCGCCTTCTTGCCTTCCGGCGTGAACTCCACGCCCTTGGCCGGGCCTTCGATGCGCTCCTGGATCCAGCCTTTGATCTCGGGATCGGAAATGTGCATGAACTCGACGCCGAGCGTCGAGCAGTAGGTCCGCTCCAGAATGTCGACGATTTCGCGCATCGAGGCATATTCGAGCCCCAGCACGTTATCGAGGAAGATCTTGCGGTCCATGTCGGCGGCTTCGAAGCCGTAATTGGACGGGGACAGTTCGTGATAGTCCTCGACCGGTGCTGCGATCTGCAGTGGGTCGAGCTTGGCATGCAGGTGGCCGCGCATGCGATAGGCGCGGATGAGCATGATGGCGCGGATGCTGTCGCGGGTCGCCTGGTGAATGTCGGCGGGGGTGGCGGCAACGCCGGTCGCTTCCGCCTTGGCTTCGGCCTTCGCCTGCACCTTCTTCTCGATGACCTTCTCGACCGTGCCCCAGTCGCCGTCGAGCGCCGACGTCAGGTCGTCGCGCGGCGTCAGCGGCCAGTTCGGCTTCTTCCACGAGGCGCCCTTGGCGGCCTTCACGACGTCTTCGGGATTGTCGGCCAGCGCCTTGAAGAAGGACTGCCACTCGCCCGAGACGGACGACGGGTCCGCCTCATAGCGCGCGTGGAGCTGCTCGATGTAGCTCGCATTGGCGCCGTCCAGAAAGGACGTCAGTTGAAATTGCTCGTTGGCCTCTTGCCTTGCCATGGTTTTATCGCGGACCTGTCCGTCCGCCTCCTGACTTGTTGGATGCGGCCTTGGGGACATGCGATGCGCCATCCCGGGCCGACTTTGCGACGGCCATCCAATACGGCCGTATGCGTGTCATTTGTTTGGCAGGACCACAGCGCGAGGCTTTGACTGCCTTTCATCTTAGATGGGGCAAGGGACGGCCGGCGCCAATGGCCGGCCGTCCCTTAAACGTTGCATCAGCCCTTGAGGACGTCCACCAGCGTCTTGCCGAGGCGGGCCGGGGAGGGCGAAACGCGGATGCCGGCCTGTTCCATGGCGGCGATCTTGTCTTCTGCGCCACCCTTGCCGCCGGAGATCACGGCGCCTGCATGGCCCATGGTGCGGCCGGGAGGTGCCGTGCGGCCGGCGATGAAGCCGACCATCGGCTTCTTGCGGCCACGCTTGGCTTCGTCCATCAGGAACTGCGCGGCTTCTTCTTCGGCGGAGCCGCCGATTTCACCGATCATGATGATCGACTTGGTCTCGTCGTCGGCCAGGAACATTTCGAGCACGTCGATGAATTCGGTGCCCTTGACCGGGTCGCCGCCGATGCCGACGGCCGTGGTCTGGCCGAGGCCTTCGTTGGTCGTCTGGAACACGGCTTCATAGGTGAGCGTGCCCGAACGCGAGAGGACGCCGACGGAGCCCTTCTTGAAGATGTTGCCCGGCATGATGCCGATCTTGCACTCGTTCGGCGTCATGACGCCGGGGCAGTTCGGGCCGATCAGACGGGACTTCGACGCATCGAGACGCGCCTTGACCTTGACCATGTCGGCAACCGGAATGCCTTCGGTGATGCAGACGATCAGCGGAATTTCCGCTTCGATCGCCTCGATGATGGCGGCAGCAGCGCCGGCCGGGGGAACGTAGATGACGGATGCGTCGGCCCCGGTCTGTTCCTTGCCTTCGGCAACCGTTGCGAAGATTGGCAGCTTTTCGCCCTTGGAGCCTTCCCAGGTCTCGCCACCCTTCTTCGGGTTGATGCCGCCGACCATCTGCGTACCGTGATAGGCGAGCGCCTGTTCGGTGTGGAACGTGCCGGTCTTGCCCGTCAGACCCTGGACGAGAATCTTGGTATCTTTATTGATGAGAATGGACATGGATCAGTTTTCCTCTTCCTCGAATTCGAGGGAATCAAATTCTTCGAAGGCGTCGTTGGACCAGCGGTAACCCTTGCCGGCTATCGACTTCTCACCAAGATGGCTGTTGAGGTTCTTCGACCAGTGGGTGTGGAACCAGTCGAACTGCTTGTCGGCCGCCGAAATGCCCAGTTCGCCCTTCCAGACGTACAGCGTATCGTCCTTCGACTTCAGCTTGAAGAACTCGACGGCATCTTCGTCATGCGTGAAATGCGCCCAGCGATCGGCAGCCTCGTCGTCAAGGTCCGGCGTGGTGTCCCAACAGACGAAGTAGCACAGGTTGATGTCGGTTTCGTTCGGTCCGAAGGACTGGCGATTGATCGTCTTTTTTGCATCACTCATCTGTTCAGGCACCCTTCACGGCAGCAACGATCTTCTGGGCGGCGTCGTCGAGATCGTCGGCCGAGATGACGTTGAGGCCGCTCTCGTTGATGATCTTCTTGCCGAGGTCGACGTTCGTGCCTTCGAGGCGCACGACGAGCGGCACGGTAAGGCCGACATCCTTCACGGCTGCGATCACGCCTTCGGCAATGACGTCGCACTTCATGATGCCGCCGAAGATGTTGACCAGGATCCCCTTCACGGCCGGATCGGCGGTGATGATCTTGAAGGCCGCCGTGACCTTTTCCTTGGTGGCGCCGCCACCGACGTCGAGGAAGTTCGCGGGCTCGGCGCCGTAGAGCTTGATGATGTCCATGGTGGCCATGGCAAGGCCGGCACCGTTGACCATGCAGCCAATGTTGCCGTCGAGGGCGACATAAGCGAGGTCGTACTTGGACGCCTCGATTTCCTTGGCGTCTTCCTCGGTCTTGTCACGCAGCGCGACGACGTCTTCGTGGCGGAACAGTGCGTTGCCGTCGAAGGACATCTTGGCGTCGAGGACGCGCAGGCGGCCGTTGGTCATGACGATCAGCGGGTTGACCTCGAGCAGGCTCATGTCCTTCTCGACGAAGGCCTTGTAGAGGATCGGGAAGAGACGCTCGCCGTCGGCCTTGGCTTCGCCTTCGAGCTTCAGCGCGGAGGTGAGGGCGTCGAGGTTCTCAGCCGTCACGCCGGCGACCGGGTCGATCGCGACGTTGATGATCTTTTCCGGCGTGTCGTGCGCGACGGTTTCGATGTCCATGCCGCCTTCCGTGGAGACCACGAAGGAGACCTGGCCGACGGCGCGGTCGACGAGGATGGAGAGGTAGAGTTCGCGGTCGATATCGGCGCCGTCCTCGATGTAGAGGCGGTTCACCTGCTTGCCGGCGTCGCCGGTCTGCTTGGTGACGAGCGTGTTGCCGAGCATTTCCTTCGAATGGGAAACGGCTTCCTCGATGGTCTTGGCCAGGCGCACGCCGCCCTTGGCGTCAGCGCCGAGTTCCTTGAATTTGCCCTTGCCGCGGCCGCCAGCGTGGATCTGGCTCTTGACGACGTAAAGCGGGCCCGGAAGCGACTTCGCCGCAGCTTCAGCCTCGTCGGCCGAGAAGATCGCGACACCTTCGGCAACCGGTGCGCCAAAGCTCTTCAGGAGAGCCTTGGCCTGGTATTCATGAATGTTCATGGGACATATTCCTGTCTGATGTCGGAAAAGATTACTTCAGGCTCGGGGCGATGCCGACGCAAGCTTCGCAAAGACCGGCAACGGCCGCCACGGACTTGTCGAAGGCTTCCTGTTCGGCCTTGGTAAACTCGACTTCGATGATGCGCTCGATGCCACCGGCACCGATGATGGTGGGAACGCCGACATACATGTCGTTGACGCCGTACTGGCCGGAAAGATAGGCCGCGCAGGGCAGGACGCGCTTCTTGTCCTTGAGGAAGGATTCGGCCATCTCGATGGCGGAGGCGGCCGGTGCGTAATAGGCCGAGCCGGTCTTGAGCAGGCCGACGATCTCGGCGCCGCCGTCACGGGTGCGCTGGATGATCTCTTCGAGACGCTCCTTGGTGACCCAGCCCATCTTGACGAGGTCCGTCAGCGGAATGCCGCCGACCGTAGAGTAGCGCGCGAGCGGAACCATCGTGTCGCCATGGCCGCCGAGAACGAAGGCGGTGACGTCCTGGACGGAGACGTTGAATTCCTGGCTGAGGAACAGGCGGAAGCGGGAGCTGTCGAGTACGCCGGCCATGCCGACGACCATGTTCCTGGGCAGGCCCGAGAACTTCTGCAGCGCCCAGACCATCGCGTCGAGCGGGTTGGTGATGCAGATGACGAAGGCGTTGGGGGCGTATTTCTTGATGCCGGCGCCGACCTGTTCCATAACCTTGAGGTTGATGCCGAGCAGATCGTCGCGGCTCATGCCGGGCTTGCGGGCAACGCCGGCGGTAACGATGCAGACGTCTGCGCCTTCGATCGCTGCATAGTCGCTGGCGCCGGTCAGGTTGGCATTGAAGCCTTCCACGGGCGAGGACTGCGCGATGTCGAGGCCCTTGCCCTGGGGCACGCCGTCGGCGATGTCGAAGAGAACGATGTCGCCCAGTTCCTTGAGGCCGGCCAAATGTGCCAGCGTGCCGCCAATCATTCCGGAACCGATAAGTGCGATCTTGTTGCGCGCCATGAAAGTGCTTCCTTTGAGATCAAATCTGGCAAGGTCTGCAGCGACACGTCTCCGCTTTTCCGGGCGGCACCCAACCTCACGGGCGAAAGCACTAGTCGTCTCCTCCAAAAATATCAACCGATACTTTTGGAGTGAGGTTTTTCAATCGTTTAGATCAATATTTTCTTACGTAAACGTAAGATATTCGGTCACGAATTCTTCGCATTTGCAGCATGCGCGCCGGCATATTCGCTGCTTTGCAGTTCGATCAGGCGGGAAACCGTCCGGTCGAACTCGAAGCCTTCCGTGCCGCGCTTGACGGTCAGGAGGTTCTCCGGGCGCGCTGCGGCCGATGCGAACAGGCGCGCGCCCTGGTCATAGATCGTATCCACCAGCATGATGAAACGCTTGGTTTCGTTTCGCCGCTCGGGGTCGAGCAACGGGATGTCGTCGATGAAGATGACACGGTAATGCGACAGGATGGTGAGATAGTCGGTCGCACCGAGCGGACGGGCGCAAAGATCCGCAAAGGAGAAGCGTGCGCAGTCACCGGCCGCGGATGGAACGTGGATCGTGCGGCCCTTGAAGGTGAGATCGGCGGGGGCGGGCGTGAGGCCCGCCGTTGCCTTCGCCCAAGAGGTGTCGATTGCCTGACGGGCTGCATCGTCGAGCGGAGAGGACCAGACGGGCAGGCCGCTGGTCTTCTCCAGGCGATAATCCGTCTGCGTGTCGAGTGGCACGACGTCGGCGTGAGCACGCAGGAGATCAACGAAGGGCAGGAAGAGCGAGCGGTTGAGGCCGTCGCGATAGAGATCGCCCGGCTCGACATTGGAGGTGGCGACGAGGACGCAGCCGCGCTTGAACAGTTCCCCGAACAGGCGCGACAGGATCATCGCATCGGCGATGTCGGTCACCGAAAACTCGTCGAAGCAGAGAAGGCGGGCTTCCGCATAGATATCGGCGGCGACGGGCGGCATCGGGTCCGCGTCCTTCGTCTCGCCGTTCTTCAGCTTCTGGCGGTGCTTGAAGATGCGGTCCTGCACCTCGGCCATGAATTCATGGAAATGCGCCCGCCGCTTGCGCTCGATCGGTACGGTCTCGAAGAAAAGATCCATGAGCATTGTCTTGCCGCGCCCGACGCCGCCATAGAGGTAGAGACCCTTGATCGGCGGGCGCTGGTCTCGCTTCGAGGCGAAGAGCCAGCCGAGCGCATTCGACTTGCGGTTGGCGCGGCTGGCGGCCAGGTCTGTGGACAGGCGGTCGAGGCGGGTGGCAATGGCAAGCTGGGCCGGATCGCGGCGCATGTCGCCGCTGGCGATGCGGACCTCGAGGCGTCTGGAGATGGTGTTCTCGGCGTTTGGCACGCGCAGCCTTCCTGGCCATCAGAAGAAGAAGCCCGGCAAGGGCCGGGCGCTGTAGATCTCGGCTTCGATCGCTCGGGGATCAGCGGCTCAGGCTGACGGGCTGGCCGCCATTGGTCTGGCCGTCGTAGCGGGAATCGGCCGTCTTGTAGAGACGGGCGAGCGCGTTGCCGCTGCGGTCCTTGAGGACGACCTGCTTGCCGGCCACTTCCCAGGAGCCCATCTGCGTCAGCTCACCGGCGCAACCGCGGGTTCCTCCGCGCGAGCCGGAGCCGAGATTGGTCAGCGTCAGGAACATATCGCAGGAGCTGCCGCCATTGGCGACGCGCCAGTTGCCGACCATGGATTCCTTGGTGACGTCCAGCGAGGCTGCGGGTGCTGCCGAAGCCCCGGGGGGAACCTGCGCGCCGCCGAGGGCCGCCGTCTGGTTGACGGGCGCTGCCGGAAATTGGGAGGTGTCGCCGCTCGTCGGAGGCGGCAGGGCGCCGCCGGAAACGGAGGGAACGGGCTGCGCCTGCAGGGGGGCAGGCCCACCCATGTCACGCTGGTCGAAAGCGCCCACCGACGTGCGCTGGCATCCCGAAAGGGCCAGCACCGCCACCAGACCCGCCGCAACATGATATGCCCGCATTTCGAACTCCCGGTCGTCTCGCATGAAAAATGAACGTTCGAGACAGATATAGGCCGGATTAAGGTTAATCGACCTTTAAGACTGCTGAAAAACGTCCTTTCCTACAGCCCTGTGGCGTACAGGAAACGCCGATCCGCGTTTCCTCTCGTAAAATGGCCCTCTAGACGCGGCGTTCGACCATCATCTTCTTGATCTCGCCGATCGCCTTTGCCGGGTTGAGGCCCTTGGGACAGGTCTGCGCGCAATTCATGATGGTGTGGCAGCGATAGAGGCGGAAGGGATCTTCCAGATTGTCCAGACGCTCGCCCTTGGCTTCGTCGCGGCTGTCGATCAGCCAGCGATAGGCCTGAAGCAGGACGGCCGGGCCGAGATAGCGATCGCCGTTCCACCAGTAGCTCGGGCAGGATGCCGAGCAGCAGGCGCAGAGAATGCACTCGTAGAGACCATCGAGCTTGGCGCGATCGTCATGGCTCTGCTTCCACTCCTTGGCGGGAGCCGGCGAAACCGTCTTCAGCCAGGGCTCGATCGAGCGGTGCTGGGCGTAGAAGTTGGTGAGGTCCGGCACGAGGTCTTTGACCACGGGCATATGCGGAAGGGGATAGACCTTTACCGTGCCCTTCACGTCGTCCATGCCCTTGGTGCAGGCTAGCGTGTTGGTGCCGTCGATGTTCATGGCGCAGGATCCGCAGATCCCCTCGCGACAGGAGCGGCGCAGCGTCAGCGTCGGGTCGATCTTGTTCTTGATGTAGAGCAGGGCATCGAGAACCATCGGGCCGCAATCGTCGACATCGATGAAGAAGGTGTCGATCGACGGGTTCTTGCCGTCGTCGGGGCTCCAGCGATAGACGCGGAATTCGCGGGTGTTCGTCGCGCCGGCGGGCTTCGGCCACACCTTGCCCTCGGTCATCTGCGAGTTCTTGGGAAGTGCAAGTTCAACCATATCTGTTTTCCTTGACCGGGCTTCCGTCAGTAGACACGCGCTTTGGGCTCGATCTTGTAGGGATCGATGCCTTCCGCGAGCAATTCGGTGTGAACCGGGCGATAGTCGAGCTTGACGTCGCCGGCCTCATTGACCCAGGCCAGCGTGTGCTTGCGCCAGTTGACGTCGTCGCGGCCGGCGAACGGACCGGAGGTGTAGTCCTCGCGTGCGTGGCTGCCGCGGCTTTCCTTGCGGGCTTCCGCGCCGACGACCGTAGTGATGGCGTTGGCCATCAGGTTTTCGAGTTCCAGTGTTTCCACAAGGTCCGAGTTCCAGATCATCGAGCGGTCGGTGACCTTGATGTCGGACATTTCCGACCAGATGGCGCTCATGCGCTTGCAGCCGTTTTCGAGCGATTCCTGCGTGCGGAACACGGCGGCGTCTTCCTGCATCGTGCGCTGCATCTTTTCGCGCAGAACCGACGTCGGTGTTCCCCCGCTGGCATAGCGCAGCGTGTCGAGACGGCCGACGATCTTGTCGCAGGCGGCCGTGTTCAGCGCCGGGATCGGGCTCGCGCGGTCGATGACCTCGCCGGCGCGAATGGCGGCGGCGCGGCCGAAGACCACGAGGTCGATCAGCGAGTTGGAGCCGAGGCGGTTCGCGCCGTGCACCGAGGCGCAGCCGGCTTCACCGACGGCCATCAGGCCGGGGATGATGCGTTCCGGATTTTCGCCGTCGGCATTCAGCACTTCACCCCAGTAATTGGTGGGGATGCCGCCCATGTTGTAGTGGACGGTCGGCAGAACCGGGATCGGTTCGCGCGTTACATCGACACCGGCGAAGATCTTGGCGCTCTCGGAAATGCCCGGCAGGCGCTCGTTGAGAACGGCGGGGTCGAGATGGTCGAGATGCAGGAAGATATGGTCCTTCGCCTTGCCGACGCCGCGGCCTTCGCGGATTTCCAGCGTCATGCAGCGCGAGACGACGTCGCGCGAGGCAAGGTCCTTGGCAGACGGTGCATAGCGCTCCATGAAGCGCTCGCCTTCGGAGTTGACGAGGTAACCGCCTTCGCCGCGTGCACCCTCGGTGATGAGGCAGCCCGCCCCATAGATACCGGTCGGGTGGAACTGAACGAACTCCATGTCCTGCAGCGGCAGGCCGGCGCGCGCGATCATGCCGCCGCCATCGCCCGTGCAGGTATGGGCCGAAGTGGCGGAGAAATAGGCGCGGCCATAGCCGCCGGTCGCCAGCACGACCATCTTGGCCGAGAAGCGGTGGATCGTGCCATCATCCAGGCACCAGGCGACGACGCCGGTGCAGCGGCTGCCGTCGTCCGACATGATCAGGTCGAGCGCGAAATACTCGATGAAGAATTCGGCATTGTGCTTCAGCGACTGGCCGTAGAGCGTGTGCAGAATGGCGTGGCCGGTCCGGTCGGCGGCAGCGCAGGTACGCTGCACCGGCGGGCCTTCGCCGTAATTCTGCATGTGGCCGCCGAATGGGCGCTGGTAGATCTTGCCTTCGGCATTGCGCGAGAAGGGCACGCCGTAATGCTCGAGCTCATAGACCGCCTTTGGCGCTTCCATGGCGAGATACTGCATGGCATCGACGTCGCCGAGCCAGTCGGAGCCCTTGACGGTGTCATACAGGTGCCACTGCCAGCTGTCCGGCGTCATGTTCTGCAGCGAGGCGGCGATGCCGCCCTGGGCTGCGACCGTATGGGAACGCGTCGGGAAGACCTTGGTGATGCAGGCCGTCTTGAAACCCTGCTCGGCCATGCCGAGCGTGGCGCGCAATCCGGCGCCGCCGGCACCTACGACGATAACGTCGTAGGAATGGTCGACATACTGGTAGGCCTTACCGTTGATGGAAGTCGGGCCGTTGACGGACGGTGCTTCGGTCGATGCCATGGTTTTATCCTGCAAAGGCGAGCTTCAGGATGGCGAAAAGACAGAGCCCGCCAACCGCGATCGCGAAGAATGTATTGAGCATGAGAAGGACGATCTTGATGCCTTCGGCGTGAACGTAATCTTCGACGATCACCTGCATGCCGATCCGCATGTGGGTCAGGGCGGAGATGACGACAAGGGCCATGACCACCGCGACGAAGGGATTGGCGAGCGCTGCGACCACGTCTGCATGCGGCGCGCCGGCATAGGTCATGATGAAGACGACGAAGAAGATCAGAAGGGGCACGTTGGCGACGGCCGTCAGGCGCTGGCGCCAGAAGTGGTCCGTGCCTTCCTTGGCCGAACCGAGACCGCGGACCTTGCCGAGTGGTGTGCGCATATCCATGATCGGAGCCCTCAGCGAACGATAAAGCCGACGATCCAAAGAAGGAGCGTCACGGTGATGGAGCCGATGGCACTGGCGATGGCGAGCTTGGTCGAGAATTCCTTCTCGTAACCATAGCCCATATCCCACATGAAATGGCGCAGACCGCCGAACATGTGGTGGATCAATGCCCAGGTGTAGCCGAACAGGATGACCTGGCCGATGATGGTGCCGAAGAACCAGCTGGCCCAGTCGTAATAGGCCGGGCCGCTGGCCGCTGCGATCAACCACCAGGCGACGAGCACCGTGCCGAAGTAGAGCGCCGCGCCGGTGATGCGGTGCACAATCGACATGAGCATGGTCGGAATGAGTTTGTAGATTTGAAGATGCGGCGAAAGCGGCCGGCTTTTGGTGACATTCGTCATCTGAACCTCACGGAACGACCGGTCAATCGTCCAAAAACTAGACTTTTTATATCCGGTTTGCGCAGGGATTGCGCAGCATTCAGTTGTGGCGAGCTTTAATCTTCGGCAGGGGTCTTCACAAGCCTGTTTGCGGTGCGAAAGAAAATTAATCGATTAGAGACGGAGGTTTATCGGAACGACCGTTAAACGGCATTTTAACGATTAAGCATATCCGGCGAAATCCGATGCAACCGCCTGACTTTCACGACGACCTGCTCCAGATTGCTCTTAACGTTTTGTTAAGATCCGTCGGAGGTTCATCATGGTTCGGGACATTTCCCTGCGATCGGTCGCTGTCGCGTTTGCCCTTGTCTTGTCGGCGTTCGGACATGCCGAAGCGAGGGACGAGGGATATCGCGGACTGTATGATCCCGCGCAGCAGGACCAGCGCGAACAGAGATCCGGCGTACGCCTTCAGGGCGATCGGCAAGCGGTGCCGGATTATCGCGTCGTGCGCGGCACTTTCGATGGCGAGCGCCGATATCGTGTGCGGGAGGATGCGACGGGATATCGCCGCGGTTGGCGCGCCCCGGCCGCCGTCATCGTCGGGTCCGGGCGATATTCCGGCAATGCGAATGGCTGGTATCGCAGCGGCGCCGGCAGTTATTTCAGCATCACGAACTACGACGAGGATATCGGCTACGGCGCCGTCGAACGGGATGTCGCGCCGGAAACACGGAGCCGGGTCATCACGGTCGATCGCGGTGCGGCTCGCCGCAACGACACCGCCTGCAGCTTCGAGGCGGGTGTCTGCGTCATTCGCGGGCGCTGAGGCGGCAATGCCGAGCCGGTTCGTGGCGATCTAGCGGAACCGCCAGACGGTGGTCTTCTTAACCTCGCTGTCTTCGAGTGCCCGCGTTACCGGAACTTCATAGGTCGCAAGCGGCTCCATGCGGTCGCGGGGACAATAGGCGCGGCCGGGATCACCGACGATGACCTCGATGCCGCTTGCAACCAGATCCTCGAACCAGGGTATCAACCTGTCGGTAAAGGCCTTGTCGTAGAAGACGTCACCGGCAAGGAAGACGTCGCAGACGATGGGCTGGCCGATCCGATCCGCGTTCTCGTGCATGATGACAACATCGTTCAGCTGCGCATTGAGCGCGATCGCGGTTCCCGTCCAAGGATCGGTATCCAATGCCAGGACCGATGCCGCGCCGGCCTTTATGGCGGCGATCGCCACCAGCCCGGAGCCGGAGGCGAAATCGACGATTGTGCGGCCCTCGACGATCTCCGGGTGATCGAGCACATAGCGGGCAAGGCCCTGTCCCCCGGCCCAGGCAAAGGCCCAGAAGGGCGGCGGCAGGCCGATGGCGTCGAGTTCGTCTTCCGTCTTCAGCCAGAGGTCGTGCGCCTCGCTCGCCAGAAACAGCCGCACCTCGGGAACATGCGGTGGAGCAACAACGCTCGTGTTCTCGCGGATGAAGCGTTCGGGGTCCGTCTTCACGCGGGGGGCGATTCCGGCGGATTGTCGAGGCCGCCCATGCGGCAGACTTCGCGCCATTCTTCTTCCGTTACGGCCTGCACGGACAGGCGCATGGAGGTGACGAGCTGCATGTCCTTCAGCCGCTCGCTGGCCTTCACGTCCTTCAGCGTAACGGGCTTCGGCATGTCGCAGACTGCGCGGATGTCGACGCAGTCCCAGCGGGCGTCGCCCTCTGCCGTCGAGTCCGGATGCGAGAGGGCGCAGACCTCGGCGATACCGACGATCTCAAGGCCTTCGTTGGAGTGGTAGAAGAAGCCCTTGTCGCCGATCTTCATGGCCCGCATGTTGTTGCGGGCGAGATAGTTGCGCACGCCGGTCCATTCGGTGCCGGCTTCGCCGGCATCCTTCTGCATGGCCCAGGACCATTTGAACGGTTCGGATTTCCAGAGCCAGTAGGCCATCGCACGTCACTCCGGCTTGTTGAAGACCCAGTTCCAGGCCTTGACCTCGACGGAGGCGAAGAGGCCGGCCTTGGCGTAGGGGTCTTCGGCGAAGATCGCGGTCGCCGCTTCCTTCGTTTCCGCCTCGATGATGACGAGGCTGCCGTTCGGCTTGCCGTCGTCGCCCAGGAACGGGCCAGCGACTTTCAGGATACCACGGGCATTCAGGTCGTCGAGATAGGCGACGTGGGTCGGCCGCGTGTCGAGGCGGATCTGGAGTGCGCCTTCATTGTCTGTGCAAAGGGCTGCAAAGAGCATGGTCGTGCCTTTCCGAAGCTATTCTTGAGTGATGGGGCGGGACATGAGCTGTTCGAGTGCCGTTTCCACGTCGATGGTCCCGTCGATCATGGCGGCGACGGCGAAGGTCAGCGGCATGTCGAGGCCGAGGCGCCGGGCTTCGATGGCCGCAACCGAGGCCGCGAGCGCGCCTTCAACGAGATCGACGGTCGGCTGGGCCGCGCGGCGCTCGCGACCGAGCGCGATGCCGTAGCGCAGGTTGCGCGATTGGTGGCTTGTGGCGGTGAGAACGAGATCGCCGAGCCCGGAGAGGCCGCGAACCGTGTCGCCCCGGCCGCCGCAGGCCGCGACGTAGCGCGAGAGTTCGGCAAGGCCGCGGGCGATCATAGCGGCCCGGGCGGATTCGCCAAGGCCTGCGCCCTCGACAATGCCACAGGCGATGGCCAGCACGTTTTTCAGCGCGCCGCCGAGCTGTACGCCCGTGCGGTCTGCGGAGGGGTAGAGGCGGAAGGTCGGCCCGGACAGGGCGGTTGCGAGCCGTGCGGCGCGCTCCGCAGAAGCGGATGCGATGACCATGGCGGTCGGCAGGCCGGTGGCGATATCGGCGGCAAAGCCGGGGCCGGAGAGGACGGAAACCTCGAGGTCGCGCAGTTCCTCGGCGACGACGTCCGTCAGTAGCCGGCCGGTGCCGCGTTCCAGCCCCTTGGCACAGATAACGATGTCGGCGCCGGGCGCGAGATACGGCCGGAGCGCTTGCGCGGCCTCGCGCTGCGCCTGCGACGGCATGGCGAAGAGAACGATGCCGGCGGTGGAAACAGAGGCCGGGTCTGCGGTGGCGAGAAGGCTTTCGGCCAGATCGATGCCGGGCAGTGCGTCCTCGTGCCGGCGGCGGGAGAGGATCGCGTCGGCGACGTCCCTTTTGCGGGCGATGAGGGTCACCTCTGATCGGCCGGTGCGGGCGATGACGGTAGCAAGCGCCGTCCCGAAGGCGCCGGCGCCGACGACGGCAACCTTGTCGGTCGCGGGAGTGTTCGCCTCGCTCATGCCTTGGCGCCCCGCTTGCCGAAGCCGAGCAGGGTTTCGGCGTTCCCGTCGAGTGGCCAGCGCGCGCGGGGCGAAACGGAGAGATCGTCGGCGGGCAGGCCTGCGGCGATGCGTTCGGCGCCTGCCCAAGCGATCATGGCGGCATTGTCGGTGCAGAGGTGGAGCGGCGGCGCGACGAAATCGAAGCCGTTCTTGTCGCAGAGGCTGTCGAGCGTCACGCGCAGGGCCTGGTTGGCGGCGACGCCGCCGGCAACGACGAGCGAGGGCCTGCCGACATCCGGGTAGGTTTCGCGGAAGCGCTGGAGGCCGCGGCCGATCCGGTCCTTCAGCGTGCGCGACACCGCATGCTGGAAGGAGGCGCAGATGTCGGCGATATCCTGCTCTCCCACCGGAGCGATCGCTTGCGCCGCTTGCCGCACCGCGGTCTTCAGGCCCGAAAAGGAGAAGTCCAGCCGGGCTTCGCCGACGAGCGGGCGGGGGAAGGTGAAGCGTTCCGGATTGCCGCGTTTCGCGGCCCGTTCCACGGCCGGGCCGCCGGGATAGGGGAGGCCCAGAAGCTTTGCCGTCTTGTCGAAGGCCTCGCCCAGCGCATCGTCGATGGTTGTGCCCCAGCGCTCGTAGTCGCCGGTGCCGCGCACCAGCACCAGCTGGGTATGGCCGCCGGACACCAGCAGCATGAGATAGGGGAAGGTGAGCCCGTGCGTCAGGCGTGCGGTCAGCGCATGGCCTTCGAGATGGTTGATCGCATAGAGCGGCTTGCCCGCGGCGCGCGCCATCGCCTTGCCGGTCATGAGGCCGACGATCAGCCCGCCGATCAGGCCCGGACCGCTTGTTGCGGCGATGGCATCGACCTGCGACAGCGACATTTGCGCGCGGGCGAGCGCTTCGGCAATCAGCGTATCCAGTGCCTCGACATGCGCGCGGGCCGCAATTTCCGGCACCACGCCGCCGTAGGCGCTGTGCTCTTCGAGTTGGCTCAGCACTACGTCTGAAAGGATTTCACCGCGTCCGTCCGTGTCGCGCAGCACGACGGAAGCGGCGGTTTCATCGCAGCTCGTCTCGATGCCGAGAATACGCAGGGGCCGGTTCATGGGCGGGTTACTCGAAGATTGCGGTCGGGAATAAAGGGGGATACACGGACCTCCGGTAACAACGGATCGTAGCGGATGCAAACGAAACCTTTCCGGATCGGCACGCGCGGCAGCCGGCTGGCGCTGGCTCAGGCCCATGAGACGCGCGACCGGCTGATGCTGGCGCATGGCCTGCCGGAGGAGATGTTCGAGATCGTGCCGCTGTCGACGGCGGGCGACCGGATCACCGATCGCGCACTGTCCGAAATCGGCGGCAAGGGCCTCTTCACCCAGGAACTGGAAGACCAGCTTCTGGCGGGCACCCTCGATTTTGCCGTTCATTCGGCAAAGGACATGGCGACGCGCCTGCCGGACGGTCTGTTCCTCTGCGCCTTCCTGCCGCGCGAGGATGCCCGCGACGCCTTCATCGGCGGCACCGCGCCGACTCTTCTCGCCCTGCCGGAAGGGGCGACGGTCGGCTCGGCCTCGCTGCGGCGGCAGGCGCTGATCCGCAGGCTGCGGCCGGATATTAACGTCATCGTCTATCGCGGTCTGGTGGAGACCCGGCTGCGCAAGTTGGCCGAGGGCCAGGTGGATGGTACGCTGCTCGCGCTTGCCGGGCTGAAGCGGCTGAATCTGGAAGGTGTCGCCACCGAGATCCTCGATCCCACCTATTTTCCGCCGGCACCCGCGCAGGGTGCCATTGCTGTCGAAAGCCGGATCGGCGATACTGTCATCAACGATCTCCTGTCAGCCATTGACGATCCACGAACGCATGAGGCCGTGACCTGCGAGCGGGCTTTTCTCAATACGCTCGACGGTTCCTGTCGCACGCCCATAGCCGGCTATGCGATTTCCGACGGGGAGCGGATCTCGTTCTCCGGCATGATCCTGACGCCGGACGGGACGCAACATCACCGGGTTTTCGCCGAGGGGCGGGCGGTCGATGCGGCGAAGATCGGCGCTCAGGCGGGCGAAGACATTCGGGCCGATGCAGCGCCCGGCTTCTTTTCAAGCTGGGTCTGAACGCGTGCGCGTCCTCGTCACGCGCCCGGAAACCACAGCGGACAACACGCTCCGACGGCTGGCGCTTGCCGGCCATGAAACGCTGCTTCTGCCGCTGAGTGAGGCGGAGCATCTGCCGATCCGGGCGACGGCGCTTGCCACATCGGGTGTTGTCGCCACCAGCGCCGAGGCGTTTCGGGCGCTGCGCCAATCTCCCGATGCGCTGTCGTCGCTGACGCCCTTTCCGGTCTACTGCGTGGGGACCGCAACGGCAGAAGCGGCGGTTGATCTGGGCTTTTCCCACGTGCGGGTCGGTCCCGGCGATGCGACGGGCCTCGCGGAATTGATCCTGCGTGATCGCGGCACGCAAACGGGCATTCTTCTCTATCTCGCAGGCACGCCGCGGTTGCCGGAGCTGGAAACGCGCATGACGGTTGCCGGCGTGCCGCTGCAGGTTCGTCTCGTCTATCGCATGCGGCCGGTCGTGCGGGCGCTGGGCGAGTTTTCCGCGCACGTAAAGGCTTTTCACCCGGAAGCGGTGCTGTTCTACTCGCGGGAAGCGGCCCGGCAGTTCTTTTCCGAGATCGCCCCGGCAATGTTGGCAGACAGCGTGCGAATCCTCTGTCTCGGCCCCCGGATTGCCGACGCTGTACCGCCCGGATGTCGCCATGTGGAGATCGCGGTGCGGCCGGACGAGGACGCATTGCTCGCTCTCATCGACGCTTGAATCGCGCAAATCGACCGGTGGGGCCTTTCCCTCGCCGGGGTCGGTGTCTAGGTTTATGCTGTTGACCTCACGCATAGAGAAGAGAGCATGGATCCGGAGAACCCGCCGCGCCGCACCAAGCCCGATCAGGAGCCGCTGACGATCGATCTGCATGCCACGCCGGATGCGTCGCGACCGGAGGACGTGGACGCTCGCCCAGATACGACAGAGCCGGTCTCGTCCGATGACGCGGTCGTGAGAGACGCAGAGATCGCCGCGGCCGCGCGTGATCCTGCCGAGAGCATTCCCTCCGATGGCGAGGCCCCGACCGAGACGTTTCACGAAAAGAGCCGGCAGACCGAAGCCGAAGATGAGGCGCGCGCCGAAGCGGCTGCTGCGGTTTTTGCCGAGGAGCCTGCATCCTCAGCGCGCCCTGATGCGGCCTCCGTTCCGCCGACACAGCCGGCACGTTCTTCGCAGTCTGCAAGCCCATCGCGCTCCGGTGCACTGGCGGCCGGCATTCTTGGTGGCCTGATAGCCCTCGCCGGTGCCGGCGTGCTGCAATATGCCGGGATCGTGCCCTCGATCGGCCCTTCATCGTCCGGGACTGCCGATTCGGGACGCGATCTCGGCGCCGAGGTCGAAGCATTGAAGGCACAGGTTTCGGCAGCAGGTTCGTCTGGTGGCGACGGGCTGGAGCAGCGGCTCGCCGCAGTCGAGCAGAGCGTCGGTGCGACCGGCGAGGCGTCCGGTGCCGACACTCTGAAGGTGCAGATCGAGAGCCTGACGCAAGAGCTTGCAACCGTGAAATCCGGTCTCGCCGACCAGAGCCGAGCGGCTGAGACGGCGACGTCTGAGCTTTCGACACGCATCGAGGAAGCGGAGAAGAAGCTTGAGGAGCCGGCAAGCGATGTCCAGCTTGCCCGCGCCATCGCCGTGACGGCGCTGAAGACGTCGATCGACCGCGGCGGGCCGTTTCTGGCCGAGCTCGACGCTCTGAAGAGCATTTCGCCGGATGATCCCGCCATCGCCGGTCTGGCCGATGTCGCGCCGCGCGGCGTCTCGTCGCGCGCAGACCTGACGCGCACCTTCCCCGATACGGCCGATGCGATGCTCGCGGCCATTCGTGGAGCCGATCCGAATCAGGGCATCTTCTCGCGCCTCGTGGACAGCGCCGCGTCCGCCGTGCGCGTTCGCCCCGTCGGCAGCGTCGAGGGCACGGGGCCGGAAGCCGTCGTCGCCCGGATCGAAGATCGTCTGACGAACGGCGACCTGAAGGGCGCGAGCCTCGAATGGGACGGCCTGCCGCAGCCTGCCAAGGATGCCGGAGCCGAATTCCGCACGAAGCTCGACGAACGCATCAAGGTCGAAGGCCTGATCGACGCCGCCGTGGCCGGAGCCGCAACCGGCTCCACACCCGCCAAACAGGGCTGAGGAGAGCCGATTTGATCCGTATTCTCATCTTCGTCCTGATCGTCCTTGCGCTCGGCGCAGGCTTCTCATGGCTTGCCGATCGGCCAGGCGAACTCTCGCTGATCTGGATGGGCCAGCGCATCGAGACCAGCCTGATGGTCGGCGCCACGCTTCTCGTCGCGCTCATCGCGGCCATTCTGTTCGTGGTCTGGCTTGTCCGCGTCATCTGGTTCTCGCCGCACTCGATCGCCCGGTATTTCCGTGTTCGCAAGCGCGACCGTGGCTATCAGGCGCTCTCGACCGGGCTTATCGCAGCCGGTGCCGGCGATGCGATCCTTGCGCGCAAGATGACGGCGCGCACACGCGGGCTGTTGTCGGCCGATCAGGAACCGCTGATCCATCTTCTCGAAGCGCAGACGGCGCTGATCGAGGGCAAGCATGACGATGCCCGGCGGAAGTTCGAGCGGATGGCCGAGGACCCGGAAACGCGCGAGCTCGGCCTGCGCGGGCTTTATCTCGAAGCCAAGCGTCTCGGTGCCAACGAAGCGGCCCGGCAATATGCCGAGCGCGCCGCCGACAAGGCGCCGCATCTCGCCTGGGCGACCTTAGCAACGCTCGACGAGCGCAGCCAGGCGGGCCGCTGGGACGAGGCCGTGCATCTGCTCGACCAGAGCCGTACCAGCCATGTCATCGACCGCAAGGAAGCCGACCGCAAGAAGGCGGTTCTTCTGACAGCCCGTGCGCGCGAAAAGCTCGATGCAGACCCGAAGGCGGCTCGCGACGATGCGTTGGCCGCGCTCAGACTTGACGGGACTCTGGTTCCGGCCGGCCTGATCGCCGCTAAAGCGCTGTTTCGCGAAGACAATCTGCGGAAAGCGGCCTCCGTTCTTGAAAAGCTGTGGAAGCAGGCGCCGCATCCCGAGGTCGCCAAGGCCTATGTTCGGGCGCGGAGTGGCGATTCGGCCGTTGATCGGCTGAAGCGTGCCCGCAAGCTGGAGGCGTGGAAGCCGAACAATGCCATCTCGCTGATGGCGGTTGCGGAAAGCGCGCTGGAGGCTCGCGAACTGGCGTTGGCTCGCTCCATGGCGGAAGCGGCTGCCCGTATTGCGCCGACCGAAAGCGTTTTCCTGCTGCTCGCCGATATCGAGGAAGCCGATACCGGCGACGACGGACGTATCCGTCACTGGATGAACCAGGCGCTGAAGAGCCCGCGCGATGCCGCCTGGATCGCCGACGGCGTCGTGTCGCAGGAGTGGCTGCCGGTTTCGCCGGTCAGCGGACGCCTGGATGCGTTTGAGTGGAAAATGCCCGTCAATACCATCGACGGACCACTTGAGGACGGTGGCGTCAGCCGTGGCGAAGCCGCCATTCGCAGCCTGCCGCCGGTTGCGACACCTGTCGTCGCCCCGGACCGGATCGAGCCGGAAGCTGTCGTGACCGTACCGGAAGTGCCCGTGGAGACGGTGGAGCGGACGGCGGCGATTGCCGTTCCCGTTCCGACCGAATCGGTCATCGTTCACGAGCCGATCGAGCCGGCGCGTTCCGTCGTTGTTACGCAACCTGAAGAGGCGACGCGCAAGGAGCCGGTGAAGAAGGACGAGGGTGCGGTTGCAGCCAAGGTTCCGGCTCAGCCGGTCTCCGGTGCCACCTCTGCGGAGAAGCCTGCGGAAGCGCCGGTCGAGCCGTTCTTCGGCCGGCCGCCGGATGATCCCGGCGTGCGCACGGATAGAGTTGCAGAAAAGACGACATTCAAACTTTTCTGATGGTTCGGGGGCCCTGCGGGGCCCCTTTCCGCGTTTGCGGCGTGAATAGGGCTGGACCCGGCATTCAGCCTCGTCTTTCCTGTCGGCATCAACGACCTCTTCCCGTGAGCGCCGCGCAACCCATGTTTGATCGTATCCGCACTTTCATCGACAGTCTCACCGGTGCCGAGCACCCGAACCCGATCGAGGCCGGCGATCCGCGTATCGCCATAGTCGCCCTCTGCATTCAGGTGATGGAGGCCGACGGGCACGCCGACGATATCGAACGTCGCAAGGTGCGCTCGATGATCAAGGAACACTACACGCTGGACGATGCGGCGCTCGATGCGCTGATCGCCGCTGGTGAGGATGCCGAGAGCGAGGCGATCGACTTCTTCCGCTTCACCTCCGATATCAAGCGGCACTTCAGCGAAGAGCAGCGGATTGATCTCGTCGGGATGCTGTGGGAGATCGTCTATGTCGACGGCGAGCGCAGCGAGATGGAAGATCACGTGATCTGGCGGATCGCCGACCTGCTCGGCGTTTCCGGCCGCGACCGCATCATGAAGCGGCAGGAAGCCGCAGCGAAATCCGACATCGTGGAGACGGCGGAGCACTGACGGGTTCGACCTCCGTCATCCGCAAAGCGTCTTATCGCTTCGTCTCGGGCGCATCCAGCGTGTCGATCCGGCGGAGCTGTGAGAAGCCCAAGGACCAGAGCACGGCGACCAGCAGCGTGCCGGCGCCGCCGATGACGACAGCCGGGACCGCGCCGAAGGCGGATGCCATCATGCCGGCCCGGAATTCTCCCAGCTCGTTCGAGGCGCCGACGAAGACCATGTTAACGGCGTTGACGCGGCCGCGCAGCTCGTCCGGCGTCCACAGCGTGATCAGCGTTTCCCGGACATAGACCGATATCATGTCGGAGGCGCCCATGATGACGAGCGCCACGATCGAGATCCACGGTGTGGCGGACAGGCCAAAGACGACGGTGGCGAGGCCGAAGAGCGCGACGCCTACGAACATCAGCACGCCGGCGCGATGGCGGATCGGATGGGCGGCCAGCCACATGGCCATGCCGACCGCGCCGACGCCCGGGGCCGCGCGCAGGAGGCCGAGACCCCAAGGCCCGAGATCGAGGATATCGCGGGCAAAGACCGGCATGAGTGCGATGGCGCCGCCGAGGAGAACGGCGAAGAGATCGAGCGAGATCGCGCCGAGCACGATTTTCTCCGCCTTGATATAGCGAAAACCGGCGGTGATGGCCTGCCAGCTTTGGGCTGTCTGGCTGTTTTTCTGCGCGGGCTTCGGGATGGCATAGACCATGACGACGCTGGCGGCGAAGAACAGCACGGCGACGCTGTAGGGAACGGCCGGCCCCAGCGCATAGATGAGGCCGCCGACGACGGGGCCGACGATCATCGCCGTCTGCCAGGAGGTGGAATTCCAGGCGATCGCGTTGGCCAAATCCCGCTCCGGCACGAGATTGGGCGCGAGCGACTGCGAGGCCGGCGCGAGGAAGGCCCGTTCGATGCCGAAGACGACGAGGATGGTGTAGACCGGCCAGAGGGTGAAGGTGCTGGTGAGGGTGAGGGCAAGGAGGGCCGCCGCGCAGAGTGTGCTCACGCCCATGCAGATGCCCATGATCATGCGCCTGTTGTAGCGGTCGGCGACCGAGCCGGTGACGAGGATCAGCACCAGTGACGGCAGGAACTGGAAAAGGCCGATGAGCCCGAGGTCGAACGGATCGCGCGTCAGGTCGTAGATCTGCCAGCCGACGGAGACGCTGACGATCTGGATGGCGAAATAGGCGAGGAACCGGGCGAAGAAGTAGCGGCGGTACCCGACATGCCGAAAGGCGGCGTAGCGGTCTCCGGTTTCGACGATGGACATGAACTGGTCTTTCCCGGCCTCTGGTGCATCGGCCCGTTCGCTGGGCGCGGCCGTTGCGCTGTCTTAAACATGTTGCCACACCGCGCGCGACGCAGGGTTGCCGCTTTCGCTGCCAGTGTCTACATGTCAGTCAACACCTGCACAATGCCGCGCTCCCGGAATCGGGTCGCGCGGAAAATGCTGTGCAGCCATGAATGTTGGAACGACGGTCGCCCATCGCCGATGGCGCACGGCGGTCCAGGAACCGGAGGCCCGGCATGCTCGCCGTCATCGCAACACTGAACTTCATCATCAATATCGCCTGGTTTCTGATCATCGCCTCGGCGATCTTTTCCTGGCTCTACGCCTTCAACATCATCAATACGAACAATCAGGCGATCAGCATGATCGGCCGCTCGCTCTACCAGCTGACGGAGCCGCTCTACCGCCCGATCCGCCGGATCCTGCCGAACATGGGCGGTGTCGACCTGTCGCCGCTGGTGGTGCTGGTCATCCTGTTCTTCCTGCAGCAGCTTTTGAACACGACGATCGCTCCAGCCCTGCTCGCACCGAGCTACTGATCGACATCTCGTCATTTCGGATATGAAAGCCCTTCGCGCGAACCCTCGCGAAGGGCTTTTCGCGTTCAGCCGAAGAGCGCGAGGCTCGCCTTCACTGTGACCCAGACGCCCCAGGCGAGGGGCAAGCCGACGCAGGCCCAGGCGAGGAGCGCCTTGGCATCCAGCCCGCCCCGGCCGATACCGAAGGAGCCGGATGGTCCGGCATTGACGGCGGCGGTCTTGGCTTGAAGCGCTGCGACCTCCGCATCCTTCATGAACCACTTGTCGGCCAGCGGTCGCACGAAGGCATTGGCGACGAGGCCGAGCGCCAGCATTCCGGCGAGAATGTACATGGTGGTGTTGTAGACCTGATCGCGCGGCAGGCCGGCGGCGATCTGCGCCTCGCGGATGTAGTTGACCACGACCGGGCCGATGATGCCGGCCGTCGCCCAGGCCGTCAGCAGCCGGCCGTGGATGGCGCCGACGAACTGCGTGCCGAAGATATCGGCGAGGTAGGCCGGAATGGTGGCGAAGCCGCCGCCATACATCGACAGGATGATGCAGAGCATGCCGACGAAGAACAGCTTGCTCTGGATACCGGCCGCCCAGGGGGCAAGCGCGTAGAGCACGATGCCGATCAGGAAGAAGCAATAGTAGGTGTTCTTGCGCCCGATCCTGTCGGAGAGAGAGGCCCAGAAGAAGCGCCCGCCGATGTTGAAGAGCGAGAGGAGCCCTGTGAAGCCGGCGGCAATCGCCGCAACGCCTGCCAGTTGCTCTCTCGACATGTCGGTGAAGGCGACACTCGGTGCGCCGATCAGCGAGCCGGCGAAGATCTCCTGCAGCATGGGCGAGGCCATGCCGATGACGCCGATGCCGGCGGAGACGTTGAGGCAGAGGACAGCCCAGATCAGCCAGAACTGCTTCGTCTTGTGCGCATCGCGCAGATGCACATGCCGCGTCGTGATCATCGTGCTCTTGGCGGCAGGTGGGCTCCACCCTTCCGGACGCCAGCCGGCGGGCGGGATGCGGTAGCCGAAGGCGCCGGCGAGCATGAAGACGAGATAGCCGAGCGCCATGACGACGAAGGTCTGCCAGACACCGACCGAGGTATCGGAGCGGAAATGCGTCATCAAGATATTGGCGAGCGGTGCGCCGATCATGGCGCCGCCGCCAAAGCCCATGATCGCCATGCCTGTCGCCATGCCGCGCCGGTCGGGAAACCATTTGATGAGGGTCGAGACGGGCGAGATATAGCCGAGGCCAAGCCCGATACCGCCGATGACGCCGGCGCCGAGCCACATCAGCCAGAGCTGGTGCGTCGCGACGCCGAGGGCGGCGATCAGAATGCCGCCGCTCCAGCAGAAGGCCGAAACGGTGGCGGCCTTGCGCGGGCCGACCTTTTCCAGCCAGCCGCCCCAGATTGCGGCGGACGAGCCGAGGAGCACGAAGAACAGCGTGTAGATCCAGCCGAGATCGCTGACGCGCCAGTCGCAGGTGCTGGTGAAGAGGGCGGAGCCGAGCGTGAGATCGGCGCAGGCCGCGGGAGCGGAGATGCCGATCGCCTTCGACAAGGGCAGCCAGAAGACGCTGAAGCCATAGGCCATGCCGATGCAGAGATGGATGGCAAGCGCTGCCGGCGGCACGAGCCAGCGATTGAAGCCGGGCTTGGCGATGATGCGCTCCCGGTCGAGCAGGCCCGCTGACACGGGAATGCCGAGTGGTTCCGTCGTTGCCGACATGGTCGTCCTCCTCCTCTTTGCCCCTCCTCGGGCGGTTGGTCTGCGTCGTCACGCGCGTGCCGAAAGACCTGCAGCCTCCACACTGCAAAGATCCCAAAGCGCGTGCGTGGTCTATGTCGTCTCGGGCATGTTGGGCTCGGGCATGCTTGGCTCGGACAGGGATTCGCCGGCCGCGGTGCCCTTGCCGCCGGGGGCGCCGCGTGCGGCATCCGCGCCAAGCCCGATGGCGTCCTCTTTGGAATGCGGACGCTTGATCAGCGGTGCGGCGGCCAGAACCAATGGATCGAAGCCCGCGCCTCCCTTTTCGATCAGCGCGAAGAACGCGCCGCGCATGCGCGGCTCCCAGAACTTGTTGATATGGATGGCGATGCCGGCCGGACCGTCTTCGTGCGGTTGCGAGTGGAAGAACGTGGCGATCTGGTTGGCCATGCGCACGAGCTTTGCGTTCGTGCCATGCGGCGGGCCGTCCTCATGCGACATGGCTCGTCCTCTCCTCGGCGCAGACGATGCGGTCGGCGTGCGTGAAGACCTCGAACTCGTCGCCGCGCACCAGCGCCACCAGCGTCATGCCCGCCTTCTCGGCGGTGCGGATGGCCAGCGCCGTCGGGGCCGATATGGCGATGATGAAGGGACTGCCAAGAATGGCCGTCTTCTGAACCATCTCGACGGAAACCCGGCTCGTCACCACCACCGCACCTTCGGCGCCTTTGTAGCCTTGCCGGGCGGCGGCACCGGCCAGTTTGTCGAGCGCATTGTGCCGGCCGACGTCTTCGCGCACGGCGACCAGCCCTTCACTGGGCGTGTAGAAACCGGCGCCGTGGACGGCGTGGGTGTCGGCATGCAGCGGCTGCCGGGTGTTGAGCATGGCGACGGCCTGCGCGATCTCGGTCGGCGTCAGGCTGAGACTGGAGGCGGAGACCGATGGCGTTTCGCGCACGGCCTGCTCCAGCGATTCGATGCCGCAGAGACCGCAGCCGACGGGGCCTGCCATGTGCCGGCGCCGGGTGACCAGCGCTTCGTGCTGTGCGTCGCGCAGGGTGATCTGCAGATCGTAGCCTTCCGGCGTCTCCACGGCCTCGATGCTTTCGATATCGGCGGGATTGGAGACGATGCCTTCCGTCAGGCTGAAGCCGGTGGCGAAATCCTCGAAATCGGCGGGCGTCGCCATCATCACCGCATGGGTGGAGCCGCCATAGCTGAAGGCGACGGGCGTCTCCTCGGGAACGATGCGGGTGGCCGGGCGGATGCGACCGTTGCGGCGGGAAAGCTGCGGTACGGTGCGGGCGAGAGGCGTGGCGGTGGATTGGGTCATGAGCATCATCTAAGCGCGATCCCCGCTCTGTCCACCGCCCTGCCGTTCGCCGCGGGTCTCATTCCGCAGCCTCCAGCTTGGCGGCGATGCGGCGCGACTGGCGGGCCTGATCCTCATATTCGGTCTGCCATTCCGACGGGCCGTTCGAGGGCGAGATCTGCACGGCCGTGACCTTGTATTCCGGGCAGTTGGTCGCCCAGTCGGAAAAGTCCGTGGTGATGACGTTCGCCTGCGTCGTCGGGTGGTGGAAGGTGGTGTAGACGACGCCGGTCGCGACACGGTCGGTGATCAGCGCGCGCAGCGTCGTGTCGCCAGAGCGGCTCGCCAGCCGCACCCAGTCGCCATCGCGAATGCCGCGCAGTTCGGCATCGTGCGGGTGGATTTCCAGCCGGTCCTCCTCGTGCCAGACGACGTTTTCGGTGCGCCGCGTCTGCGCGCCGACATTGTACTGGCTGAGAATGCGGCCGGTGGTCAAAAGCAGCGGGAAGCGCGGGCCGGTCTTCTCGTCGGTCGCCACATATTCGGTGCGGATGAACTTGCCCTTGCCGCGCACGAAGCCGTCGACATGCATGATCGGCGAGCCCTCGGGCGCCTTTTCGTTGCAGGGCCACTGCACCGAGCCCTTTTCCTCCAGATAGGCGTAGGAAACCTTGGCGAAGCTCGGCGTGGTCGCGGCGATTTCGTCCATGATCTGAGACGGGTGCGTGTAATCCCATGTCAGGCCCATGGCGCGGGCGAGATTCTGCGTCACCTCCCAGTCGGCATAGCCGTTGCGCGGGGTCATCACCTTGCGGACGCGATTGATGCGACGCTCGGCATTGGTGAAGGTGCCGTCCTTTTCGAGGAAGGTCGAGCCCGGCAGGAAGACGTGGGCGTAGTTGGCGGTTTCGTTCAGGAACAGGTCCTGCACGACGACGCATTCCATGGCGGCAAGGCCGGCCGCGACGTGCTTGGTATCCGGATCGGACTGGAGAATATCCTCGCCCTGGATGTAGAGCCCCTTGAAGGAGCCATCGACGGCGGCATCCAGCATGTTGGGAATGCGCAGGCCCGGCTCGTCGGAGAGCGTCACGCCCCAGAGCTTTTCGAAGATGTCGCGGGTGGCGTCGTCTGACACATGGCGATAGCCGGGAAGCTCGTGCGGGAAAGAGCCCATGTCGCAGGAGCCCTGCACGTTGTTCTGCCCGCGCAGCGGGTTCACGCCGACGCCGGGGCGGCCGATATTGCCGGTTGCCATGGCCAGATTGGCGATCGCCATGACGGTGGTGGAGCCCTGGCTGTGCTCGGTCACGCCGAGGCCGTAATAGATCGAGCCATTGCCGCCGGTGGCAAACAGGCGTGCCGCGCCGCGCAACGCTTCTGGGGGCACGCCGGTCAGCGTTTCGGTCGCTTCCGGGCTATGCCGCTCTTCCGAGACGAACCCGGCCCAGTCCTCGAACTCCGACCAGTCGCAACGGGTGCGGATGAAGTCTTCGTCGCAGAGGCCTTCGGTGACGATGACATGGGCGAGCGCCGTGACGACGGCGACATTGGTGCCCGGCCGCAGCGGCAGGTGATAGGCGGCCTCCACATGCGGCGAGCGGACAAGATCGATGCGGCGGGGGTCGATGACGATCAGCTTCGCGCCCTGCCGGAGCCGCTTCTTCAGCCGCGAGCCGAAGACGGGATGACCGTCGGTGGGGTTCGCGCCGATGACGATCACGACATCGGTCTTTTCGACCGAATCGAAATTCTGCGTGCCGGCCGAGGTGCCGAAGGCCTGGCCGAGGCCGTAGCCGGTCGGCGAATGGCAGACGCGGGCGCAGGTATCGACATTGTTGTTGCCGAAGCCGGCGCGGATCAGCTTCTGGACGAGGTAGGTCTCCTCGTTGGTGCAGCGCGAGGAGGTGATGCCGCCGATCGATTCGCGGCCGTACTGGTACTGGATGCGGCGGAACTCGGCGGCCGTGTGGGCGAACGCCTCTTCCCAGCTGACCTCCCGCCAGGGGTCTGTCACCTTCTCGCGGATCATCGGGTTGAGGATGCGTTCCTTGTGCGTCGAGTAGCCATAGGCGAAGCGGCCCTTGACGCAGGAATGGCCACGATTGGCCTGTCCGTCCTTCCAGGGGACCATGCGCACCAGTTCCTCGCCCCGCATCTCCGCCTTGAACGAACAGCCGACGCCGCAATAGGCGCAGGTGGTGACGACCGAATGCTCCGGCTGGCCGATGGCGATCACCGACTTCTCGGTCAGCGTCGCCGTGGGACAGGCCTGGACGCAGGCGCCGCAGGAGACGCATTCCGAGGAGAGAAAGTCCTCGTGCTGGCCGGGCGAGACGCGGCTGTCGAAGCCTCGACCCTCGATCGTCAGCGCGAACGTGCCCTGCACCTCCTCGCAGGCCCGTACGCAGCGCGAGCAGACGATGCATTTGGACGGGTCGTAGGTGAAGTAGGGGTTGGATTCGTCCTTCGGCATCCAGCGGGCGTTGGTGCCATCGCCGTCGCGGGCCTTCACATGGTTGTCGCCCTCGTAGCCGTAGCGCACGTCGCGCAGGCCGACGGCACCTGCCATGTCCTGCAACTCGCAATCGCCATTGGCCGCGCAGGTCAGGCAATCGAGCGGATGATCGGAGATATAGAGCTCCATCACGCCCTTGCGGATGTCCTTCAGCCGCGCCGTCTGTGTGTGGACCACTAGGCCCGGCGCTACTGGCGTGGTGCAAGATGCCGGCGTGCCGTTGCGCCCGTCGATCTCGATCAGACAGAGCCGGCAGGAGCCGAAGGCATCGACCATGTCGGTCGCACACAGCTTGGGTACCTGAATGCCGGCCTCCATGGAGGCGCGCATGATGGAGGTTCCCTCGGGCACGGTGATCTCGCGGCCGTCGATGGTGAGCGTGATCATCTTTTCAGCATGAGAGGCGGGGGTGCCAAAATCGGTTTCAGGAACGAGAAGCATGGGGGTCTCCTGAAAGGTGCGGGTGCGGTTTGATGGTGCTGTTGCGTTGCCCCTCATCCGGCTGCCGCCACCTTCTCCCCGTTTTGACGGGGAGAAGGGACGTGTGGTGAAGTGTTGCCCTGTTCGAAAACGATGAGCATGGCACGTCCCCTCTCCCCGCATGCGGGGAGAGGGTTAGGGTGAGGGGCCGCCGAGACGTCGTAACCTTGCTGATAAGCCGGCCCGTCATTCCGCAGCCTCCACAACCGGTGCCGCAACGAAATCGTCCGGGAAATGCGTGACCGCGCTCATGACCGGATAGGGCGTGAAGCCGCCCAGCGCGCAGAGGGAGCCGAACTTCATGGTGTTGCAAAGGTCGGTCAGCAGCGCGAGGTGCTTTTCCGGCTCGATGCCGCGGCCGATGCGGTCGACGACCTCCACGCCGCGGGTGGAGCCGATGCGGCAGGGGGTGCATTTGCCGCAGCTTTCCACGGCACAGAATTCCATGGCGAAACGGGCCTGCTTCAGCATGTCGGCCGTGTCGTCGAAGACGGTGATGCCTGCGTGGCCGATGAGGCCGCCCGCGGCCGCGAAGGCCTCGTAGTCGAAGGGCGTGTCGAACAAAGCGCGCGGGAAATAAGCGCCGAGCGGGCCACCCACCTGCACCGCCTTGACCGGCCGTCCTGTGGCGGTGCCGCCGGCCACGGTATCGACGATCTCGCCGAGGGTGAGGCCGAAGGCGACTTCGTAGAGGCCGGTATGCCGGGCGTTGCCCGCGATCTGGATCGGGATCGTGCCGCGGGAGCGGCCCATGCCGAAGTCGCGATAGTGTTCGGGGCCTTTGTCGAGGATGACCGGCACCGAGGCGAGCGAGATGACGTTGTTGATGACGGTCGGCTGGCCGAACAGGCCTTTGTGCGCCGGCAGCGGCGGCTTGGCGCGCACAACGCCGCGCTTGCCTTCGAGCGAATTCAGGAGCGCGGTTTCCTCGCCGCAGACATAGGCGCCGGCGCCTGTGCGGATCTCGATGTCGAAGCTGCTACCCTGCCCGAGAACAGAGGTGCCGAGCATGCCGGCGCGCCGGGCGATACCGACGGCTCTCGTCATCGTGTCGATGGCATGGGGATATTCCGAGCGGATGTAGACGAAGCCCTTGGTGGCACCCGTCGCGAGCCCCGCGATCGCCATGCCCTCGATGACGACGAAGGGGTCGCCTTCCATGATCATCCGGTCGGCAAAGGTGCCGCTGTCGCCTTCGTCGGCGTTGCAGACGATGTATTTCCGCGCGTCCGGACATTCGAGAACGGTCTTCCATTTGATGCCGGTCGGGAAGCCCGCGCCGCCGCGGCCGCGCAGGCCGGAGAGGGTGACGGCTTCGACGATCGCCGCAGGGGTCATCGCGACCGCTTTGGTGAGACCGGCAAGCCCACCATGGGCGCGGTAGTCGTCGAGCGAGAGGGGATCGATGACGCCGCAGCGCGCGAAGGTGAGGCGTGTCTGGTTCTTGAGGAATGGGATTTCCTCGGTCGGTCCGAGGAAAAGTGGATGGTTGACGGCTTCAGATGTCTCGATGAGCAAGCCGGAATCGAGCAGGGAAGCGATGTCGCCGGGTGTGACAGGGCCATAGGCTATGCGGCCTACTGACGTTTCGACCTCCACCAGCGGCTCCAGCCAGTGCAGACCGCGCGAGCCGGTACGGATGACGGTGATGTCGAGCCCGCGAACTGCGGCTTCCTGCGCGAGGCGGGCTGCAACGCGGTCGGCACCGACGGCAAGGGCTGCGGCATCACGAGGGATGAAGATGCGGGTCATGCGCCCACCTCTGCCAGAAGCGTGTCGAGCCCGTGTGCATCCAGCCGTCCGTGCACCGCGCCGTCCAGCATGGCGGCGGGTGCGGTGGAACAGAGCCCGAGACAGAAGACAGGCTCCAGCGTCACCTCGCCGTCCGCGGACGTCTGGTGGAAATCGATGCCGAGGCGCCTTTTCGCCCGGTCACACAGACGGTCGCCGCCCATGGCCTGGCACGCTTCGGCGCGACAGAGTTTGAGCACATGCCGGCCGGCAGGATGGCTGCGGTAGTCGTGATAGAAGGTAACGACGCCGTGAACTTCGGCGCGCGAGAGGTTGAGCCCCAAGGCGACCATCGGAACGGCTTCGTTCGGGATATGCCCGAATGCAGCCTGCACCGCATGCAGGATTGGCAGCAGCGGGCCTTCCAGATGTTTCAGATCGGAAACGATCTCGGCGACGCTCGTTGCGAGGTCGCTGCTGACAAGGTGTCGATCCACCGGGTTCCTCCGTACAGGTCTGTGACGCGCCGGTGTTTTGCCGGCCTCCTCCAAGCGGATTCATGTCAGAAACACAAAACCTGGCGTCGGACGGTAAAGGTCTCAGAGATGAACCATGCGAGCAATATGGAAGAACCGTGGAGCGATAGAGGATTTCTATCAAACGCCCTGCTGTTCTGCGAGCTTGCGGGCCTCGTGCAGGAGGGCCGAGACCAGCGGCGTATAGGGTTCGCGGTGGGTCGCCACAAGACCGACGAGGTGGCCGGCATCCGGCTCTTCGATCGGGATCACATGGATGTCATCGTGAAAGCCGAAGGATTTCGCGACGTTGTAAGGCATGATGCTCGCCCACTGGCCGGTGCGGATGTGGGAGAACAGCACGATCATCGAGTTGGATTCGAGCGTCGGGCGGGCCTGGACGCCTGCCGCGCTGAAGTGCTGGTTGATGATGCGGCGGTTTTGCATGTCGTTGGTCAATAGACAAAGCCGAATGCTGCTGGCTTCCGCCCAGGTTACCGATGCCCGGTCGGACAGCGGCGTGCCGGAGGCCGTGACGAGATGGTAGCGCTCCACCGACAGGGGCACGCTGGTCACACGTCCCACCGGCTCGTTGTCGAGATAGGTGAGGCCCGCGTCGATTTCGAGATTTTCCAGAAGACCCAGCATTTTCGAGGACGTGGTCGACAGGACGGAGAAGGTGACGTCGGGATGTTTTTCCTGGAAGGGCGCGGTCAGCCGCGGCACCATCGCGAGCGTGGTCGGAACGGCTGCGAGACGGATATGGCCGACGAGACCCTTCTTAGCCGCCCGCATCTCCTGTCGCATCGTGCGGGCATCGCCGACGATGCGGCGGGCCCATTCCAGCACGCGCTGGCCTTCCGGTGTCAGCCCCTGGAACCGGGAGCCGCGATTGACGAGCATGACGCCGAGGTTGTCTTCAAGCTGGCGGATGGCGGCGGACAGGGTGGGCTGAGTAATGCCGCATTGCTCGGCGGCGCGGCCGAAGTGCCGCTCCTGTGCGAGAGCTATGAAGAATTCGAGCTTGTCGATCATGCAAGCGGGATCATGCGCTTTCCCGGCCATCTGGGCAACTGATGGCCGGGTCGGCAGAGCAACTGACGGCCCGGTATCCAGTCCCCAGCCGTCCGGTCCGATGGGCAGGGCTCCGAGATCAGGAGCCCGTGCCGCCCCGGAGTTCGTTGATGATGGTGCGGACGAGGATGCGGATGTCGAGAAGGATGGAGAAGGTCCTGATGTATTCGACGTCGCTCAGAATGCGGCGAATGGCCGTGTCGCTATCCGTCGTCGGGCCGCGAAGGCCGCGGGACTGGGCAAGACCCGTCAATCCCGGACGAACCAGATGGCGGTTCTCATAGCCACGCACGAGGTCTGCATAGTTCATGCCACCGGCGACCATGTCGGGCACATGCGGGCGGGGTCCGACGAGCGACATATGCCCGACGACGACGTTCCAGAGCTGCGGGATCTCGTCGAGGCTGGTCTTGCGCAGGAACCGGCCCATGCGGGTCACGCGGGGGTCGCCATCGACCGTCAGCCTCACGCCGGCATGATCGCATTGCTCGACATACATCGAGCGGAATTTCAGGATCTCGAAAGGCACTTCGTTCCGGCCCGTGCGCAGCTGGCGGAAGAAGACGGGGCCCTTGCTCTCCAGGCGGATCATGATGGCGATCAGCAGAAGGATCGGGGCGAGAACGATCAGTCCGGCAAAAGCCCCCCCGACGTCCATCGTCCGCTTGAGGGCGAACTGGACCGGTGCATGAGGACGTGTGCGAGCGACAAGTGTCGGGACATTGTCGTTTGCCAGCACGGTATCGGCCAGCAGGGCTTCCAGCATGGGCGAACGCGTGCCGGCATTCTGTCCAGCGACGTCTGCCTCCGGACGGCCTATCATCTGTAGTATGGGATGGATGCTCATCGGCTATTTCCCCGCAACTAAAGCAATGTCGTCGATGTGACGTGATGAATGGGTAAGAAGCACACGGCCTGGATGAAACGACACAAATTTGTGCCGTATTGATACACCAATGTGCCCTTTAAACTCGGCGTCCTAGAAGTATTCGGCCGATCAATATTTGCATTTAACGATTTATTAAAGACGCGGGTTTTTGGCAACCAGGCATCTCAAAAGCCTTGTCTATTGGTTAATCCTAAAATTCTAATGTTATGCGCTGTGCCTGTCCCGCGTGTGCGGTCACTTGCCGGGAAATGGCGGGAGTTTGAAGCTGTGGAGCGCGCTTTTCGGCATCCAGAGCGAAAGACCGGCATCGCTCAGCGGCAACCAGGCAAAGGGATCGAAGAACGCGTCGCTGATCTTGCGACGGGGCTTGTCGCTCTGGCGGGCGAGGAAGTTGTATCGCGGCAGATCGCCCATTTCCCGCCTGAACAGGATGTGGCTGCCGAAGTCGTCCCTGTCGAACTCCTGCAACGCGGCGATCTGGCGGAGCATGTCGCCATCGTCCTGCCAGTGCACCTGTGCCAGGAAGGACTCCACCGCACGGCTGCCGGCCGCGATCACAGCCGCGCGGTCCGCCTCGATCTCGATATTGAATTTCACGCGGAAGGAGAGCACGCGACCCTTGAGATCGCCCTTCAGCAGCACGAAGACGGAGGACTGCTGTGGTGGCGGGGGCTCGTCCGGCGGGGCCTCGACCAGGGGCTCGTTGTCCGGATCGACGTCTTCGCCTGTCCGCAGTTCAAGGGTTTCGATCGGTGGAGCCGTGGCAGGTGTTGCGCCCGCCTTCACGCCTTTTCCGATCGACAGGAAGGACGAGCATTCGGACCCGCGCCCGTCCACCGCGCCGGCCGTCCAGGTGATCTCGGGGAAGCCATTCGTGCGCAGCGCGTCGCAAAGCCTGCGAGGATCCATGCGGATAGCCCGAACGAACGTGGTCGGGATTCCATCCAGATTGGCGCGGGCATAGCGGGGAACCTGAATGGTGGGTGCCGGCAGGCGGATACCCTTGACGATGCGCACGGCCGGTATGGCGAGACCGGGGGCGGGCTGCAGGGTCGTTGCGTCAGAGGGGAAGAGTTGCTCCAGCCTTACGGGCGGATAGCCGAAATGTACCAGGAACAGATTGAGGTTGCGCAGGTCGTTTGCCCCCAGAACCGTACCGACGATCGCCGTGAAGACGACAAGAACGGCAATGGCAAAGAATACGCGTCCCGAACGGCCTTTCTCCACTCTCGTCATGCCGGGTCATCGTCTCCGTCTGATCGTCGCTCGCCTGCCCTATGAGCCTGTCTCGACAGGGAGTCCAGTATGGCGATGGCGCGAAGCGTCGGATTCGAACCTCGGCGCCGGACGCGCAACCCGACAGCTCCGTTAGCGGGCGTGCCGGTCGCGATAGGCTAGAATGGTGACGTGCAGGACCATCAGCGGCCAGATCATACAATAGAGCAGGCCCGCGACCCGCAGGATGTCCCAGCCTTTGACCTGCGCCATCTCGCCTTCGCGAAACGTCGTCTCAAGAAAGAACAGCGCCACGAGCGTGTAGAGTGCCAGCAGGATCGTTTCCGTCATGAGTGTTTCCGCATATCGAAATGTAACAGGAGCCGGCATGCTTGCCTAGGACAAGTGTGTGCCAGATCGGCACAATGCGCCCGGGCGTCGCAAAGGTCTGCGACGCCCGGAAACATCCGGCCTCTATCAAGCCTGCCGATGCTTGTGCGGGTCTGGAGAGTGCTGGTCTTTTCGAGGCGATCAGAGGCCTTCGTCGGGAATATTCAGGATATGGCCGCAGGCCTTGCAGTGGACGGCGTCGGCATCGTGCCGGTTCAGGCCGCATTGCGGGCAGGAGAAGCGCACTTTGTTCGGCCGGACGATGGCCTGCGCCAGCCGCACGAACAGCGAAATGCCGAAGATCATCGTGACGATGGAGGTCAGCTTGCCGAGCGTGCCGGGCAAAGTGATGTCGCCGAAGCCTGTGGTGGTGATGGTCGCCACCGTGAAGTAGAGGGCATCGACGAAGCCGGTAATGCCGGATTCCGTTGCGAAGAACGCCGTGTAGACGAAGCCCGTGACGAGGAAGAGGAACGTCACGAAATTGATGCAGGCGCCGATGACCTCCTGATATTCGCGGCAACCGGCCCGGTGAACGAGAATGCCGAAGACGCGGCTCTGGCTGAAGGACCAGATGCGCAGGGCCCGGAGAAAGGCGAAGTTCGAGAACGTCTCGGGAAAAAGCAGCGTGGCGAGAATGACGATATCGACCAGCGTCATCGGCCGGACGAGAAAGCGCCATGCCTTGTTGGCGATCAGCGCCCGTGCCGTCAGCTCGAAGGCGATGAGTGCTGCGATCGCATAGTCGATGGCCAGATAGATGCCGTGGCGCGTGAGATAGGGGCCGGCCAGAAAGAACAGGATGACGGCGAGATCGACGATGCCGATCGTCACCTGAAAGCCGACGGCCTGACCATCCGTGCCATAGTAGAGCCGCCTTAGCGTGGCGCGCAGGCCCTGCGATTGGTCCGTCTCCTTTGCACCCTGGAGCCCGGCCGCGCCCGCAACGTCCTGAAGGCCATCTGTCTTCTCGGCCTTGCCGTCTGTGCCGTCGCTCGTGCTGTTCGTCATTCTGCCCGCCTGAACTGCGTCGAGAGATAGCCGGGTCCGGCTCCTCTTCAAGAGAGCTCGTATCCGCGTCTGCCCTCGTATTGCCGGAATTGCTGATGAAAGCCAGAGACGACCTTGACTTCGGCCTCTCCTCGCGCAGTTTGCAATCGGCCGAACGTTACAGGAAGTTCACTGTCAAGCAGCCCGGCTCGGCGATATAGAGCCTTTCCGGCATTCACCAGACGCATGTGGTTCCATGACCCTTCCCGATACGACGCCTTCGACCCCTGCTTCTGCCGACGCACCTGCGACAGGTGTGGAGCCTGACGTACCCCGCGACATCCTTGCCCGCTTCGGCGGCATCAGCCGGTTTGCGGCCGGCGGCGCCATTCTGCTCGTCGCGGCCATCGTCGTCATCGCCATCGTGCACCTGACGTCGGAAGTCCGCTACGAGGACGTGATGGGCGCGCTCGATAGCACAAGCTGGACAGCGATCGCGCTGGCGCTGGTGTTCACGGGCCTGAGCTTCTTCGCCCTGACGTTCTACGACGTCAGCGCGCTCTCCTACGTCAAGCATCGCCTGCCGTATAACGATGTCGCACTGACGGCCTTTGCGGCCTATGCGGTCGGCAATACCGCGGGTTTCGGGCCGTTGAGCGGCGGGGCGATCCGCTATCGCGCCTATTCGCGGCTCGGCCTGAAGCCGGAGGAGATCGGCGGGGTCATCGCCTTCGTTACGCTCGCCTTTGGCCTCGGCCTTGCCGCCGTTGGCTCGCTCAGCCTTCTCGCCATCGCGCCGGAAGTCGCGCCGCTCACCTGGCTGTCGGCCTCCGGCCTGCGGATCGTCGCCATCCTGGTGCTGACGGCCATCGTCGCGCTGATGGTGGCAGGCCGCGACGGGCAGCCGCTCGTCTTCAGCCGCATCTCTGTGCGCCTGCCGGATTCGCGGACGGCATCGCGCCAGTTCCTCGTCACCGTTCTCGATCTCGCGGCCTCCGCCTCGGTGCTCTACGTGCTCCTGCCGGAAGGGACGATAGGCTGGCCGGCGTTTCTGGCCATCTATTCGGTGGCGGTGGGTCTGGGCGTGCTCAGCCATGTTCCGGCGGGCCTCGGCGTGTTCGAGACAGTCATCGTCGCGGCTCTCGGGCAGACGGCGAGCGTCGATACGGTTCTCGGCGCGCTGGTTCTCTATCGCCTGATCTATCATGTCGTGCCGCTGATCCTTGCCGTGCTGTTCGTCGTCATCGCCGAGGTGCGCACGCTTGCGCGCAAGCCGGTCGGCTCCAGCCTGCGGCGGGTCGCCGGGCGGCTGACGCCGCTGCTGCTTTCGGCGCTCGCGCTTGTGCTCGCGGCCATGCTGGTCTTCTCGAGCGTGACCCCGACGCCGGATGAAAACCTTGCCTTCCTGTCGGATTACGTGCCGCTGCCGGTCATCGAGGGCGCGCATTTTCTTGCCAGCGTGCTCGGGCTTGCTCTGTTGATCGCGGCACGCAGCCTTGCGCGGCGGCTCGACGGGGCGTGGTGGGCAGCACTCGGGCTGGCGCTCGCAGCCCTTCTCCTCTCGCTGGTCAAGGCGGTCGCCCTGTTCGAGGCGGGGCTGCTCGCCTTCTTCATCATCAGCCTGCTCATCAGCCGCCGCGTGTTCACGCGGCCGGCGACCATGACCAGCACCGCGCTGACGGTGCCGTGGCTGACGGCCATGGGTGCGCTCTGCCTGTTTGCCGTGGCCGTGCTCCTGTTCGTCTATCGTGACGTCGAATATTCCAACCGGCTCTGGTGGGAGTTCGAGCTGTCGGCCGAAGCGCCGCGTGGCCTGCGCGCCGTGCTCGGTCTCGTGCTCTTTTCCGGCGCCGTCGCCTTCTGGAGCCTGATGCGGCCGGCGCGCGGGACGATCGAAACGCCGTCTCCCGACGATCTCGACAGGGCGATGGCGATCATCGCGCAGCAGGGCATGTCCGACGCCAACCTCGTGCTGATGGGCGACAAGTGCCTGATGTTCTCTCCCGATAACAGGGCCTTCATCATGTATGGCCGGCAGGCGCGCTCCTGGATCGCGCTGTTCGATCCGGTGGGGCCGCGCGACGCCTGGGCCGACCTGATCTGGCAGTTCGTTGAAAGCGCCCGGGCCGTCGGGTGCCGTCCGGTCTTCTATCAGGTCTCGCCGGCCGGCCTGTCTTACTATGCGGATGCCGGCCTGCGCGCCTTTCGCTTGGGCGAAATCGCCACGATGGACCTCACGAATTTCACCCTGAAGGGTGGAAAATGGGCGACGCTGCGCCAGACGGTGAGCCGCGGGCAGCGCGACGGGCTGGAGTTCGAACTGATCGACGCTGCCGATGTGCCCGCGATACTCGACGATCTCCAGGCGGTCTCGGATACATGGCTTGCGCATCACGAAGCCAAGGAGAAGGGCTTTTCGCTCGGCGCCTTTTCCCGCGACTATCTCAGCCGCCAGCCGGTCGCGGTTCTGAAAGTCGAGGGTAAGATCGTCGCCTTTGCCAACATTCTCGTCACCGATACGCTCGAGGAGGGCTCCGTGGACCTGATGCGGTTTTCGCCGGAGGCCCCCAAGGGCTCGATGGATTTCCTGTTCGTCTCGGTCATGGAACATCTGCGTGATCGCGGCTTCAAGCGTTTCAACCTCGGCATGGCGCCGCTCGCCGGTCTTTCGGAGCGACGGTCCTCGCCGGTCTGGGACAAGGTCGGGCGGACCGTTTTCGAGCACGGCGAGCGCTTCTACAACTTTAAGGGCCTCAAGGCCTTCAAGACGAAGTTCCATCCCCGATGGGAGCCTCGTTATATGGCAGCCGGTGGGGGGATCAGTCCGGTCCTCGCGCTGATGGACGCCACGTTCCTGATCGGTGGCGGCGTGAAAGGGCTCGTGAAGAAATGAGACTGTTGAAGACGTTGACGGTTCTGAGCCTGCTGGCGACCGTGCCTTGCGCTGCCTTTGCCCAAGATGCATCCGGCTTCGACACCGGCATGATCCCCGCACCGCGCATCCTGAAGCCCTCGGGCGAGGTGAAGGCCGCCGTGGTGCTGCTCTCGGATGCGGCCGGTTGGGGCGCCAGGGAAGACGACGTGGCATCGCGGATGACGGGCGAGGGCGCGCTGGTGATCGGGATCGACCTGCCGTCCTACCTTGCTTCGCTTGCCAAGGACGATGGCGACTGCGTCTATACGGTTTCCGATATCGAGGCACTCAGCCAGCAGGTCCAGCGTTCCCTCGACAATTCCGATTATAACCTGCCGATCGTCGCCGGTGTCGGCGCGGGCGGTGCCATGGCGCTGGCGATCGCGGCACAGACGCCGGCGGCGACCATCGGCCATACACTCGCCGCCGATCCGGACGCCGGTATCGCGCTGACCCGCGAGCTTTGCACGCCCGCCGACAAGCGCACCGTGGGCGACCGGATGGAATACGGACTGACCGATGGGCCGCTGCCCGATCCGGTGACGGTTCTCCTCGGCCCGGCGGCGCCCGCCGATGGCAAGACTCATGTCGAAACGCTGAAGGCCAAGCATGACGACATCGACGTTCAGAACAGCGATGGCGACATCTGGCAGGATTTTTCCGACGCGCTGTCCGGTCTGGTGGAAAACGGCGGCGGTGACGACAACCCGCTCGGCCTGCCGCTGACCGTGCTCGACGCCAAGCCGACGCGCGATACGATGGCCGTCGTGATCTCGGGCGATGGCGGCTGGCGCGATATCGACAAGGAGGTCGGCGATGTCCTGCAGCAACAGGGCATGCCGGTCGTGGGTATCGATTCGCTGCGCTATTTCTGGGCCGAGCGCGCGCCGCAGGAGGTCGCGAACGATCTGTCGCGCATCATCGGGCTCTATACCAAGCGCTGGAACGTCAAGCGCGTGCTGCTGATCGGCTATTCCTTCGGTGCCGACGTGCTGCCGCGGACCTACAACCTCCTGCCGGCGGCCGACCGCGCACGCGTCTCGCAGATCTCGCTTCTCGCCGTGTCGCATCAGGTGGACTACAAGATTTCCGTTCTCGGCTGGCTCGGAGCCGCCGCGTCCGATGGCAACGGCGATCCGGCCGACGACCTGAAGACCATCGATCCCGCTCTCGTCCAGTGCGTCTACGGCACCGACGAGGAGGACGATGTCTGCCCGACGCTGAAGAGCACCGGGGTCGAGGTGATCCCGATCGAGGGCGGCCATCATTTCGACGAGGACTACCCGGCCTTGGTCAAGCGCATTCTCGACGGCTACGACAAGCGTCTGGGCAAATCTGCGCCATAATCTCTCGGTGGGCCGGCCTATCCCGGCATGCCAAGCGCTGCCTCGAGGCTCTCCCAGCTTTCGTCCATGGCGAAAGCGGAGGAGAGGAACGGGATGGCGATGTGGCCGAAGGCGATGGACAGTTGCCGCTCGGCTGTCTGCTCGTCCCTGCCGGCGATCTGGCTAGAATAGATGACGCTGGCCAGGCCGGTGCGGTCGGCACCCGACTTGCAGTGGATCAGAATGGGCTTTGGGGCGTCGCGCAGGATCGCGATCAGCTTCCGGCTCTTCTCCGTCGTCAAAGCGCGGGAGGCGGACATGGGGAAATCGATATGCACGAGGCCTTCGCGCGCGGCCGCTTCGACCTCGTCGCGGTACCAGGCGCCGTCGCTCCGGCCCCGCAGGTTGATGACGGTGCGGATGCCGTAGCGGCTCTTATAGTCGGAGAGATCCGCGCCCGAAGGCTGGGCCGAGCGGTAGAGCTGGCCGGGAACGACTTCATGGAAATTGTCGGTGAGCAGCAGGCTGCCGAAATGCACGCCCGCCATCAGCGTGGCGGGCAGAAAGGCGGTCCATAGCAGGGCTGCCAGCGATGATTTCTTACGTGTCCACATACGCCAGGGTCTCCGGATCGGGTGGGCGCGAGGGTGTCTCGCGCCGCCGTCCGGTTTTTCCCAGAGGCGTGTAACAGCTTTATTTAATATTCCTGTCGGATGACCGTCAGGCTGCCATTTCCTCCCCCGGCAGCGTCAGGCTGCCATTTCCTCGACGTCGCGTTCCTTGAACATGCGGGCGAGGTTGAGGAAGCAGATCATGCCGTTTTCGTTGGCGATGATGCCTTCGGCATAGGCCTTGTCGAAGGACGTGGTGACTTCCGGAACCGGCTGGACCTGGCTGCCCTGGACGGTCAGGATGTCGGAGACGCGATCAACGACCAGGCCGACAACCATGGAATGCACTTCGGCAACCACGATGGCGCTGCGCTCGTTGGCGACGGTCGATTTCATGCCGAGCTTGTGGGCCAGATCGATGATCGGGATGACCGTGCCGCGCAGGTTCATCACGCCGATGACTTCCGGCGGAGAATGCGGGATCGGCGTCGAGGGTGCCCAGCCGCGGATTTCACGGATCGTGGTCGTCTTGACGCAGAATTCCTGGTCATGAAGCCGGAATGCAATGATTTCCAGCGTTTCGCCGCCAAAACCGGCCATTGTCAGTGCGTTGCTCATGTCTCTTGTCCCCGCATTCGAAATCACGACGGATTTTCAGACTGCAGGATACAGCATCAATGGTTAAAAGAGCTTTTCATGTTCACGAGACTGTTTCAGCCGCTGCGGGTCGGTCGATCGAGAATGCGGCGGCCGAAGAGGCTGGCGGCGAGCTCCACCATAACGCGGGCGCTCTTGCCCCGGTCGTCGAGGAAGGGATTGAGTTCCACGAGATCGAGCGAGGACACGCGGCCGCTGTCGCAGAGCATTTCCATGACCAGATGCGCCTCGCGGAAGGTCGCACCGCCGGGAACGGTGGTGCCGACGCCGGGCGCGATATCGGGCTCGAGAAAATCGACGTCGAGGCTGACATGCAGCAGTCCGTCCTCGCGCTCCACGGCCTGCAGGATCTCCTTGACGATGGCGGCGACGCCCATCTCGTCGAGCGCGCGCATGTCGTAGACGTTGACGCCATGCCGGTTGATCTCCTGTCGCTCGGTCTCGTCGACGGAGCGGATGCCGACCTGGTAGACGCGCTTCGGATCGACGAGCGGCCGTCCGGGCGGCAGGATCTCCGCAAACTCGGCATGACCGCAGAAGAAGGCGACGGGCATGCCGTGCATATTGCCCGAGGGCGAGGTTTCCGGCGTGTTGAAATCGGCATGGGCATCGAGCCACAGCACGAAGAGCGGGCGCTTGCTCTCGGCGGCATAGCGGGCCATGCCCGAAACGCTGCCCATGGAGAGCGCGTGGTCGCCGCCCAGAATGACCGGCACGGCGCCCTTCGACGCGGTGTCGTAGGTCGCCGCCTCCAGTGCGCGGGTGTATCCGGCGACGATCGGCAGGTGCTTGGCGCCGGGATGGCGTCCAAGGTCCTCCACAGGATCGGGGCGAAGGTCTCCGTGGTCGGTGACGTCGAAGCCGAGATCGGCCATGACGCGGTCGATGCCGGCGATTCTCAGCGCCGTCGGGCCCATGCTACAGCCTCGTCGGCCGGAGCCTTCCTCCAGCGGTACGCCAATCAACCCAATCGAAACCATATGCGTCTTCCCTCAGCCAAACGTCTCGGCGCGGACTGTGCACCGGCAGCGATCTCGCCGGAAGATGCAAGATGGGTAAATTTGCGTACCCGTTCCGGCAAATTGCAAAGGGTCATCCATCAGATTGCGCAGGGCGACCGACCGCAGCGCCGGGCACAGGCTGCGGACGCATCCATCTCGCTGCAGCGTCAGTATTCCTTCTCGTAGAAGACGCCGGCGCCGCCGCCCTCCGAGCCTGCTTCGCCGCGCAGCTTCACGCCGCGGCCGACATCGAGATTGATGACGGCCTTGGCGCCGTCCTCCGCACTCTGCTGCAGTTCCAGATAGGTGCGGTCGTTGATGTAGCGGCCGGCCCGGAACATGGCGCCGCCGCCATCGTCGGTGGACACGTCGAGGTCGTCGACGCCGAGCTTGTTGCGCAAGCCATCGAACAGCGAGCCGCCGGGACCGCCGGCCAGCTGCGCCACGGCGCTCGCCAGCTGTGCGATCTGCACGGCCGAAAGGTTGGAGAGCGACCGGTTGAAGATCAACTGGGCGAGGATTTCATCCTGCGGCAGGGCCGGGGAGGAGCTGAACGTCACGTTGGGGCTGTTGGCAAGGCCCGCGACATTGACGGTGACAGTGGTCGAGCCGGCCGTCGATGTCGCATCGAGGTCGAGCGCCGGGATGAGGTTGCCGCCGAAGGTGATGGTGCCGTCGGTGAAGGTGATCCGCTTGCCGAGGATCTCCAGCCGGCCGCGGCGCATCTGGAAGCCGCCGGTGACGGCCGGGTTCGCCGCGGTGCCGCGGATCACCAGATCGCCGCCAAGTTCGGCATCGACGCCGCGGCCGCGCACGAAGATGCGGGAGGCCGCGACCGTCATGTCGAAGCCGATGCCGCTGCTTTTCTCTCGGGTGCCGTCGCCTGCGTCTTTCTGGACCAGCGCCTGCATGCGGCGCACGTCGGCGGGGGCGTTCCGGTGCTTGATGTTGATCTCCGACAGCGATGCCGGGAGCTTTTCGGGGATGGTGATGGACGCCTTGGGAATGGCGACGCGCCCGCTGAGGATCGGGGTTCCTGTGAGGGGTCCGGTCAGCTTCAGCGTTCCGTCGAGGTTTGCGGTTAGAAGGCTGCCATCGACATAGGTCGCCTTTGCGAGGCGGATGTCGAGATTGGCCGGGAAGCCCGAGCTGGGCTCGATGCCGATCGTGCCGGTGACGGCGAGCGTGCCGCCGGTCGAGAGCGTGCCCGTCAGCCGCTCGATCCGCGCCTGCTGTCCGGCGAGAATCACATTTGCGGTCAGGCCGTTGATGGCGAGGTTGCGGCGGGCATCGAGCAGGCGGGCACCGGAGGTGGTGACCGAGCCGTTGACGATGGGGGCGGAGACGGCACCGGAAATCGCCGCATCGACCTTTGCGGTCCCGGTCAGGACGAAGCCGTTCTGCGCGAGGATCGGGCCGAGCAGGGAGAAGGGGAGGTCGCCGTTGAACCGCATGTCGATCGGTCGATCACCGGCAATGCCGAGCTTCCCGCCGCCGTTGAAGGAAAGCCCGCCGCCGCCACGAATGTCGGTGTCGAGCGTGACGGTGTTGTCGGCAAAGCCGCCCTTCGCCGTAATGGTCAGCGCGCCGACGCCGGCCGACTTGGCCTGCGCGACCGTGGCATTGGCCCAGCGCAGGTCGTAGGTGACATCGGGGGCGGCAGCAGTGCCCTTGGCGACGATCGAGCCATCGATCGTGCCGTCGGCGCCGAGCGTCGGGGCGACCGCATTGATCAGCCGGGCGGGCAGGCGGTCGAGGCGGACGCTGAGGTCGAGCGTATCGCCCGCCGTACCGGTGACGGCCAGCGTGCCGCCGGATGCACCGATGCGGAGGTCGGAGACGCGAACCGTGCCGTTCTCGATGATGATGGTGGAGGGTGCGGCGAGCTTCAGAGCGATCTGGCGCGGTGCGGCGGATAGCGTTGAAAGCCTGACGGTCGTGCGGGCCGCCGCCGTTTCGATGGCGCCGCGGAAGACGAGCGGCGCATTGTCGTAGACTGCATCGAGGCGGACATCGGTGAGACCGGCTTGTTTCTGCTCGAAGGCGAGGTCGAGGTTGGAAACGCGGTTTGCCCCTTGGGCGATCGTTTCCACCTTGGCCGTGCCGCGGATGGCGAGTGCCTTCAGATCTTCGACGGTGATATCGGCCTCAGGGCGGGTGATCACGAGATCGCCACGCTTGATACCCGAACCGGATGCCTTCAGCGCCAGCGAGGTCTTGCCGCCCGTGCTGGCAATGGTGGCCGAGCCTGCGATGTCGCCCGAGGCGCGCTCGCCGGCCATGGCGGCGATCAGGCCGACATCCGGCAGGTTGAAGGTGATGGTGCCGTTCGGCTCGTAGGCTTCGGTCAGGTCGATGCTGCCATCGAGCCGGTTGTCGCCGATCCGGGCGGCAAGTTCCGGAATGCGGATGCGGCCGTTCGTCGTCTCAAGCCGGGTGCGGATGTCGATGGCCTGGCCGCCGAGCGCGCCGGTGGCGGTGATCGCGGCCTGCGGGTTTGCGGGATCGGCCGTCACCGTGGCCGCGGCCACGAGGTCGCTCAGCGTTCTCCCGGCAAGCGTCGCGCCGCTGGAGCGGATCTCGGCCTTGACCAGTGGGCGCTCGATGGCGCCGGTGGCGTCCAGCGTGAAGCGTGCATTGCCCTTGGCGTCGGCGAGCACCTTGCCGAGATCGGGAAGCGTGCCGGCGGTCGCCGCCGTCAGCTGTCCGTCGATCAGCGACAGCGAGCCGTTGGCGGTGATGGTGCCGGAATCCACGGCGATGTTGGTGACGTTGAGGGCACCGGCGGTGTCCCGGGTGACGTTTGCCGACAGCGCGAGGTTGGTGTCGAACCTTGAAGCGAGAGCGGCGGGGAGAGAGGTCGGCGGCGCGCTGAGGCGAAGTGCGGCGCGCAGGCTGTTATCGCTCATCTGGAACCGGCCGTTGACCGCACCGTCGAGACCGGCGCTGTCGATGGTGACCGGGTCGAAGCCGACGGCATCCGGGGCAACGCTGATGGTCGCATCGAGCTTCAGCGGCGCGGGCAGGAGGCGGCCGAGATCGGCATTGACGAAGCGGGTCGCGCCGGCATCGACGGTGGCGCGGATCGCTCCCTGCCGGCCGGTGATGTCGAAGCTGTCACTGTGGGCGACGACGCCGACCGTTTCGAGCCGGCCCTGCGGCACGGCGACATAGGCCAGCTGGCCCTTTACGTCGATGACGGCGCCGGTCATGGGGCCACGGGCGACGATGTCGGCTGTCGTAATGGCCACGCGCGCTTCGCCGCCGTCGATCGGCTGGGCGTATTCGACGGCTGGGTTGCCGCGAACGGCAACGGTGACATCCAGTGTTTGTCCAACGAGGCCGGTGACGCTGGCCGTGCCGCCGGGAAGCTGGATGGCGAAATCGTCGAGGCGGACGCCGCCTCCGTCGAGCGCCAGTGTCTTCGGATCGGACAGTTCAAGCGGAATGCCGCGGGGTGCGGCGTTCAGCGACTGGATGGTGAAGGATGGCGTGCCACTCTCCGTGGTCACGGAGCCCTTCAGCGATAGCGGCGCATTGTCGAAGGTGCCGTCGAGCGCGATGTTTGTGTCCGCACCCAGCTTGTTCAGGGTGATCGTCGCGCCGGTGGCGCGATTGGTGCCCTGGCCGAGCGAATCCGCCGTGATCTTGCCTTCGACGGTGAGGTTCTTGAGGTCGGTGATGGTGACCTGCGCACGCGGCTGAACGATCGAGAGATCGCCGCGCGACAGGCCGCTGCCGGTCGCATCGATCGCCACGGACGTCTTGCCGTCGCGGCTGACGATATCTGCCTTGCCGGAGAGGTCGCCCGCGGCCGTCTGGCCAGCCAGGGATGCGAGCGCGCCGACATTTGGTAGTGCGAAGTTCAGCGTTCCGTTCGGCTGGAAATCGGGCGTGAAGGTGAGGGCGCCGGTGATCCGGTTCTCGGCGACCGTTGCCTCGAGCGCGGGTATGGCGAGTGCACCATTTTCGGAGGTCAGATCCGCCGTTGCTGTGACGTCCTGACCATCGACCGCGCCATTGGCGGTGAGCTTGCCGACCGGCAGGCCGCCGCGCAGCGTGGTGTCGGCAACGACCGTGAGGCCGGTGACGCTTTTCCCGGCGATGGTTGCCTGATCTGTCCTGGCTTCCGCCTTGATGCCGAGCGCGCTCAAGGGGCCGGAGATGTCGGCGGTGAGAGTGGCGCGGCCGCTCGCATTGGCGGCGAAGGCACCGATATCCGGGACTGCGGCCTCGATCCGTCCGGTCAGGCTTCCCGACTGGAGGGCGAGATTGCCGGTGGCGTCGAACGTCGGGGCTTTTAGCGACAGGCCGGAGAGCGACAGAGCACCATCGGCCCCCGTTTCGATGCGCCCATCGAGCGAGACGGGACCGCCGGTACGGCTGGCGACAGCCGGCGGCAATGCTTCTGCGGGCGCGGTCAGGCGAAGATCGGTCGCGAGCACGCCGGTGGTCAGGCCGTAGCTGCCGGTGAGCGTGCCGTCGATGGCTGCGGTGTCGATCGTCAGCGGGTTGAAGGCGATGGCGTCCGGGGTCACGTCGAGGCGGCCGTCGATCGTCAGGGGGCCGCGAATGAGCCGGTCGAGATCGGCATTGGCGAGCTTGGTCGCGCCTGTCGTCAGCGAGAGCGTAACGGCGCCGCTGCGATCCGTCATGTTGAAGGCATCGCTATGGGCCTTCAGGGCGGCATTCTCGATGGTGCCCTGCGGCAGCACCGCCCGGTCGAGCGCAGCATTCAGATCGAGCACGGCGGAGCGGGCATCGCCGACGAGGGAGAGATCCGCCGAGGTGACGGCGAACTCCGCCGTTCCGCCGGCGAGGGGCAGGCGCAGCGGAGCCGGACCATCGACGCCGGCGAGCGTCACTTTGAGGTCGTTGCTGCCGACCGTGCTGAGCGTACCGCTCGCGTTGACATCGATTGCGGCCGTGGAGATGCGACCGCGGTCGATGCGGATCGCGGTGCCGTCCTGCAGAGCCGCGGCAATGTCGATCGCGGTGGTGCCCTCGAACAGCGGACGCAGGGTTTCCGGCATCAGGGCGGCGAAGGTGCCGCCGCCGTTGAGCGACAGCGTCCGGTAGCCGTCCGGCGCCAGCGTGTGGGCACCGTCGAGCTTGAGGACTTCCTGGCCGTCGAGAGCCGCACTTGCGGTTCCGCTCCAGCGCGACAGCGGGCCATCGCCGGTCAGGCGGACGGTGATCGCGGGCTCTTGGGGCAAGCGCAGCGCACGGGCGAACATGCCACCTTTCGGCTCGTCCACGCTGGCTTCGAGCTTCAGTGCATTGGCGGCGGGATCGTAGACGATATCGGCAAGCGCTTTCGCCTCGGGCCTGTCGCGCTGGGCGACGGCCACCGTCGCGGCGATGCTGGAATTCGTGGCGTTAACAGTGCCGCCCGCGTTCAGAACCTGATCCTCGCCGGCGATCGCTTTGCCGATGACCACTTCCTCAAGATCGAAGCGATCGATCTTCACGTCGAGCGGCAGCGCGAAGCTGGAACGGACCTCTTCCGTCTGCTGGGAGGGAATGGGCAGGCGGTCGATGCGAATATAACCGGCCGAGAGGTTCGCGGCGTCGAATCGCTTGGAGAACAGCGCCGTCGGGGTCCAGTCGAGCTTCAGTTCGCGGATTTCGGCGTAGGCGCCCTTGCTGTCGTAAAGTGCGATGGAGCCGGCCTTGAAACTGCCGGTGAGAAGCGCGCTCGGATCGTTGATCTGGACGATCTGGTCGGGCGTCGAGGCATATTTCTCGATCAGGCTGGCAACCATGCGGGCGCCGGGCGCCGTGAAGCCTGCAAACAGCACGAAGGCCAGCGCAAGCACGACGACAAGGCCGAGGAGAATGGCGAAGCCGCGCAAGGCGATCGAGAAAATCCGTGTCATCGTCTGCTCCATGCCAGGCCGGCGTCTCGTCCTGACCCATAGGTCGTCATCATATTGGCAACCCGTAGGTTGCGATCATGTCATTGAAACGGCAGTTTGCCGTGGGACAGCCGCCACTGGCTGCTCAGAACGTCTGGCCGATCCCGGCATAGATGCCGTAGCGCGTTCCCCCGTCATAGGGGTTCAGCGGCACGGCAAAATCCACGCGTATGGGGCCGACCGCCGTCAGGTAGCGCACGCCGATGCCGGCGCCGATCTTGACGTCGGAGAAATCCGGGACGGTCTTTGCCGAGACGGTGGCTGCATCGATGAAGGGCACAACGCTGATCGTCTTCGTGACGCCGATGCGGGCCTCGACATTGGCATTGACGTAGGAGCGGCCGCCGAGAAGATCGTCATCCGCATTGCGCGGGCTGATTTCCTGGTAGGAGAAGCCGCGCACCGTGCCGCCGCCGCCGAGAAAGAAGCGTCGTGTCGCGGGAATATCGTCGAGCCCGCCATCGGCCGCGATGACGCCCGCGCCGAGGCGACCGGCCAGCACATATTTGTTGTCTTCGCCAAAGCCGAGATAGCCGGTGGCCGAGCCTTCGAACGTCGAGAAGAACGTCTCGCCGTAGATGTCGTAGCTCGGCTTGACGCTCAGCGTCGCGCGATAGCCTTCGGTCGGGTTGAGCTTGTCGTCGCGGGCATCGCGGACGTAGTCGAGCGGGATTGAGGGCGTGAGATAGCGGCGCTCGCCGAACGCGTCCTCGATGTTGTTCCAGGCGAGTTCCGCGCCGATCGACACCGTGTCGGCTTCCGTCAACTCGTAGGCGAGGCCGACCGCGCCGGTCACCACCTGCGCTTTGTAGGCATCCGGATCCATCATCGACGCTTTCACGCTGGCGGTCAGGGTTGAGTAGGGATCGAAGACGCCGGGCTTGGTGAAGAGGATACCGGCGGTATAGTCGAGATCGGTGATCTCCTTGGTCTCGCCCAGCCGGTCGATCGAGCCTTCGATACGCAGCGATTCCGCCTCGCCGAAAAGGTTGCGGTGGCCCCAATACCCCTGGACGCCGAAGCCGTCCGTCGAGGAGAACTTGGCGCCCGCGCCGAAGTAGCGGTGCTTGCCTTCGGATACCTCGATGGTCAGCGGCAGCGAGCCATCCGGCGCCAGTTGCTCGGCCTCGCGGATGGTGATGCTGGAGAAGACGCCGAGCTGGCGCAGGCGCTCGGAAGCCTTGCGCATTTCCTCCGGCGAATATTGCCGGCCGGTGTTGAGGCGGGAATAGTTGGCGACGAAATCGGGATTGACCGTGCGCGCGCCCTTGATGGCCACAGGACCGAAGGGCGCGACCGGGCCGCCTTCGGCACCGATCGTGACATCCACGGTGTTGGTCTTGTGATCGGCGACGGCGGTGCGTCCCTTCAGGGTAGCGAGCGGCCGGCCTTCTTTCTTCAAGTCTTCGACGATCTTCTCGCCCGCCTTGATGATCAGGGTCGAGTCGGCGCGGTTGCCCGGCTGGAGATCATAGGCCTTCGGGTCGCGCCCGCCCGCATCGCTTTCCAGAAGAATATTGCCGAAAGTGAAGACGGGACCGGGATCGACCGTGATGGTGACCGGCACAGGCGCTCCGGCCGGAAAGACCGGATCCGGCGGCAGGCTCTCGATCGGCTTGCCGGCGACCATGACCTGCACGGTGCCGCCATAGCGGGCCTTTTCGTACAGTGCTGCCAGCAGCCTGTCGCGGTCGTCGCGGGCCTTGATGGCGAGGCCGAGATTGCCGGAAACGGGCTTGTCCTTGTCCTGGACCAGTCGCGAACTGCCGGAAAGCGCGCTCTTCAGCTCGTCGTCATCCGTGCCCTCGTTCAGGGTCACGGTATAGGTGACGGGATCGATGACCTCAGCGGTCTCCTCGTCCTTGTCTTTGCCGAAAAAGTTGATGCCGAACAGCTTGAACGCTGCGGCATCCTGCACGGAGGCTGGGCCACACAGGGCGAGTGCGGCAACGCCAAGGGCAAGGCCGGCTTTACGATACGCGGGACTGACAGTCGGCAAACGCATTCGATTCCGCATCCCGTGTCGACCGACAGTCCTGTAGCGATCGCCCACGGAAAGCGATGCCGACTCTTTCAACGTTTGCACGTTTGCGATGTTCCGCGACACTACACATCCTCGTGAGACGTATGAAGTCTCCGGCGCCTCATGACGTCAGAAACAGTCGTTAGTGTGACGTTACAGAAACAGAAGCCCCGCCAAAGCGGGGCTTCCCGATGTCATGCCCTTCGGCAAAAGAGCCTTTCCGACGCAATCAGCGCGGGCAATCGTCGATATAACGGCTGCCGTTGCGATCGCGGTAGTAGCACTGGCCCGGCTGTTCCGAGACGTTGCCGATGACCGCGCCGGAGACGCCGCCGATGGCCGCACCCACGGCCGCGCCGCGAACATTGCCGGTGACGGCGCCGCCGATGACCGCGCCCGAGACGGCGCCGATGCCGGCACCCTTTTCCGTCTGGCTGCAGCTCGCAACCGTCATGGCGAGAACCGCCAGCACAATGGCTTTCTTCATAGTGATCTCTCCTGATGGGACCTGACGTCAGCCGTCACGCCCCTGCTGTGCCTTGAAACGGCAGACGCCTGCCTTTTCCCGAACCTTAATGCGAGAAGTTAAATGCGACCTTCCGAAAGTCCAATCCGGAGCCATAAAAAACGTCCCTAACGGAATGGACGACAGTTATGATGAACAAAAGCTGAAGACGACTTTGGGCCCTGCCGGCGTTTTCACGTTGGAGGGTCGCGATATCGTGTCACAGGTCTGTTTTCGGCCGCGGTCTTGACTTGATCCGGAGGAGGGTGGAATGAAATCTTCAGGATAATCTGGAACCATTCAAAACAATGGGCCTGATGCCGCGCAAGCCATGAGGGCGCGTGCCGGCCGGCCACCGGGATGGTTCACTTAAAAAGACGCCAAGGGTCTGGAGACACGCATGAACTTCGAGCAATTCTTCAGGTCGGAACTGGACGGTCTTCACGAGGAAGGCCGCTACCGCGTCTTCGCCGATCTGGAACGTCAGCGTGGACAGTTTCCCAAGGCCCGCCGGCATACGGCGGATGGCGTCAAGGACGTGACCGTCTGGTGCTCGAACGACTATCTGGGCATGGGCCAGCACCCCAAGGTGATCGACGCGATGAAGCAGGCGATCGACCACTGTGGCGCGGGTGCGGGAGGCACCCGGAACATCTCGGGCACGACGCACTATCATGTTCTTCTGGAGCAGGAGCTTGCCGATCTCCACGGCAAGGAATCCGCGCTGCTGTTTACCTCCGGCTACGTGTCCAACTGGGCAGCCCTGGGAACGCTCTGTTCGCGCATTCCCGGCATCATCGTCTTTTCCGACGCCGGGAACCATGCCTCCATGATCGAGGGCATCCGCCACGCCAAATGCGAGCGGGTGATCTTCAAGCACAATTCGGTGGCCGATCTCGAGGCGAAGCTGGCAGCGGCCGATCCGGCAGCGCCCAAGCTCGTCGCGTTCGAATCGGTCTATTCGATGGATGGCGATATCGCGCCGATCAAGGAGATCTGCGACGTGGCCGAGCGCTACGGCGCGATGACCTATCTCGATGAAGTGCATGCCGTCGGCATGTACGGCCCGCGCGGCGGCGGCATTGCCGAGCGCGAAGGCCTGATGCACCGGCTGACGGTGATCGAGGGAACGCTCGGCAAGGCTTTTGGCGTGATGGGCGGCTATATCGCGGCGTCTGCCGCGCTCTGCGACTATATCCGCTCGTTTGCCTCGGGCTTCATCTTCACCACTGCGCTGCCGCCGGCGCTGGCTGCAGGTGCGCTGGCCTCCATCCGTCACCTGAAGGAAAGCCAGGTCGAGCGCTTTGCCCATCAGGAGCGCGTGCGCCGCCTGCGGTCGCTTCTCGACCGCAACGGCATTCCGCACCTGCCCAATCCGAGCCATATCGTGCCGGTGATCGTGGGTGATGCGGCGAAGTGCAAGTGGATCTCGGATCTGCTGCTCGACAATTGCGGCATCTACGTCCAGCCGATCAACTACCCGACCGTGCCGAAGAAGACCGAGCGCCTGCGCATCACCCCGACGCCGCTGCATTCGGATGGCGATATCGACCATCTGGTCGGCGCGCTGCACCAGTTGTGGTCGCGCTGCGCGCTGGCCCGCGCCGTCGCCTGAGTCGGCGTCGGTTCTCCTGCGTTTTCGCCGCATATTCTGCTTCGCAGCCCTCGCATTCTGATCTAGAACACGGGAGATCGAGGGGAACGGCGAGGGGAACAAGCCTGATGATGATGGAACTGATCTGGCGCGGACTGGTAATCGGGGTGGGCGCGACGCTCGCCATGGATCTCTGGGCCATTCTGCTGGCTGTCGCTTTCGGCCAGCCGAAAGCCAACTGGGCGCCTGTCGGGCGGTGGTTCTACCATGCCGGCCGGGGCCAGCTGTTCCATGAATCCATCAGCGATGCCGCGCCCTTTGCCAATGAGAACGCGCTCGGCTGGATCGGCCATTATGCCGTCGGCATCGTCTACGGGATCATGCTTGCGTTTTTCGTCGGTCTCGACTGGTTTGCCGCGCCGACGCTGATCCCGGCGCTGGTCTGGGGCATCGTCACCGTGGCGGCAGGCTGGTTCCTGCTGCAGCCGGGGCTCGGCCTCGGCGTTGCCGCCTCGCGGCTGCCCAACCCGAACCGGGTGCGGGCGCTGAACCTTGCCGCCCACGTCGCCTTCGGCCTCGGGCTCTATGCAACGGCGCTGCTCCTCCGCTAAGTCAGGCCGCCGCGCGTGCGCCGATCGCCTCGATGGCGAAGCGGCGGGCCGCGGCATCGCCGGCAAAGACGTCGTCCATATCACTCGCTGCCGGCCAGTCGATCATCCGCTCCATCACCGTCTCGGCGATATCGGCCATGTCGAGAAAGCCGATGCGCCCGCCGATGAACGCCTCGAAGGCGGTTTCCTCAGCGGCGTTCATGGCGGCACCCTGCAGGCCGCCGCGCGTCAAGGCGGTGCGTGCGAGCCGCAGCGCGGGGAAGCGGACCTCGTCGGGCGCTTCGAAATCGAGCCGTGCGAGCTTTGCAAAATCCAGCCGTTCGACATTCAGCGCCGGGCGCGCAGGATAGGTCAGAGCGTAGCCGATCGCCGTGCGCATATCCGGCGCGCCGAGCTGCGCGAGCACAGAGCCGTCGGTATAACCGACCATGGAATGGACGATCGACTGCGGGTGGACGATCACCTCGATCTGCTCGGGCGCCACGTCGAAGAGGTGCTTGGCCTCGATCATCTCCAGCGCCTTGTTGAACATGGAGGCGCTGCCAATGGAGATCTTCAGGCCCATCGACCAGTTGGGATGCGCCCGGGCGATCTCGGCGGTGACGCCGGCCATCGCCTCGCGCGACCATGTGCGGAACGGCCCGCCGGACGCCGTCAGGATGATGCGCTCCAGCGCGTGGCGCTGGTCGTCCTCCAGCGCCTGGAAGATCGCGGAATGCTCGCTGTCGACCGGGATGAGCCGTCCGCCGCCTTCGGCCACCGCGCGCACGAAGAGCGCGCCGGCCGACACCAGGCATTCCTTGTTGGCGAGCGCGATATCGGCGCCGCGCCGGGCGGCGGTCAGCGTGGGGGCGAGGCCGGCCGTGCCGACGATTGCCGCCATGACCCATTCCGCCGCGCGCGCGGCGGCCTCCTGCAGCCCGCTCGGCCCCGCGGCCACCGCGATGCCCGTGCCGGCCAGCGCCGATTTCAGCTCCAGATACCGCCCCTCATCCGCCGTCACCGCCAGCCGCGCGCCGACGGCCTTCGCCTGCTCGCAGAGAAGCCCGATGTTCCCGTTCCCCGTCAAAGCCTCCACCACGAACCGCTCCCGCCCCCCAAGCTGCGCCACCACGTCGAGCGTGCTGCAGCCGATGGAACCGGTGGAACCGAGGATGGTGATGTGGTGGTGTTCTGACTTCGTCATTCGGCTTACGTCGACCTCAATGTTCAAGCGTCAACGTCGTACAAGCGGAAAAAATCTGGAACAAGGCTTAACCGTATATTGCGGCTCCAGAAGATTCGGAGACCGGAAAAATCAGTCGAAAGGCTGCACGGATCATGTTAGAGGCAGCAAAGAACATATAAGGTAATATTAGTCGTCACTTGGTCTGAAAAATGCATATGCCCTCTGGCAAGCGCGTTCGAAACAGTGTCCCATCAAGCGTGCCATCGGAGCAGTGTCATTCGTAATGGTTGAAGCCGTCGATATACGCAGCATGCATCACGTGCATTTGGGCGTGATTGAATCTCCTGCATTTCTTGCGCCGCCTCCGGTCGTCTCCGGTCTCGATCTCATCCCGAAGTCGATCCACGACGCCATGCGGCCTGGCTGGTACTCGAACCATCATGGCGCGCGGTCGATTTCGGTCGATAAGGTCTTCGATGTCCACGTGACGGCCGAAGGGCTCGTGTTCAACAGCGACGGCAAGGTGATCAGCCAGACGATCACGCAGCATGCGCCCGAGGAGCAGGAGCGGGCTCTTCGCGACATCGCGTCGGCCACCGATATTCCCGTGATCGATACGTCCTGTCTGCTTCTGAGAAAGCGGGGAGAGGCGAATTACGGGCACTGGATGGTGGAAATTTTGCCAAAGCTCGAATTGGCAAGAAAGCTGACCCATGTGTCGGGCGTCGCCATTCCGGATGTCGGCACCGGAATGAACACCGTCATCTCCGACTCTCTCGGCATCGTCGATACGATCAAATCGACGCCGCGCTTTCCACTGAAGGCCAACAGCGTGACCTTCTTCAAGGAGTTGATCGTCGTCAGCGGGATGACGTTGCACGGCTCCTACATGTCGCCGCTCGTTTTCGAGGCGCTCGACAGGATCCGGGATGCGGTAGACGGCGAGGCGCCTCGCAAGATCTTCGTCAGCCGCGCCGGCGCGCCGCGCAATATCGGCAATGAGGCCGACATTCACCGTCTCGTCACGGAACACGGGTTCGAAATCCTGCATCCCGGAAAGCTGAATCTTACGGAGCAGATCCGCAAGTTCAAGAATGCATCCTGCGTCATGGGCGTCATGGGTGCCGGCATGACCAATATCATGTTCGCCCCTTCCACAGCGCGCATCATCAATCTCGCACCTGCGACGATGCCGGATACCTTCTTCTACTTCATTGCGACCTTGAAGGGGCAATCCTACGAGGAAGTGCGTGGCGAGAACGTTAACGGAGGAACGTCATGGGACGAGGCATTTTTGGTCGATTTTGGAAACCTGAACGACCTCTTGGGACAGAGATCCAAGGTGTGACAGATCTGCCCGCGTCCACTCCTGTCGTGACAAGGGTCGGTCTAGGCTTCGACTACAATGACGGCGGCATCAGCAACCAGAAGCTTGCTCTTCTCGGCCTCGTCATCAATGCGTCCAGGATGCCGGATCCGGCGGATCGGTTCATCTATCTGCCGAGGATTTACAGCCGGGATCAGGACGAATCCAAATCGACGTTCTACGCATTCGGCGACGTGTTCTGGACAGAGATATTCGTTGAGTTTCTCAATCGCTGGGGTGTCGGTATCGTGCCGATCCCCGCGGTCGAATATGCGGATCGCATCGAGCGAGGCGGGTGGAACCATTTTCACCTCGGTGCGGCTCATCTCGGCTCGATCGCTGAGAAGGAAGAGACTGCGGCGACGGATATCATCTCGGATTTCTGTAGATCTCTTGTGCCTCGAATAAGAAGTTCAACACTGTTCCAAGCATTGTGCAGCGAGATATTCCACAAGAACAATCTCTCCGTTATGGCGCAGTTTCGGATCGAGGGTGATTGGGCATCCTATTGCCGATACAATCTGGATCCGGTTCTCGTCCGTCCAGAGCAGAATTACCTTACACCAGTCGAGATCTGCACGAAGATCAAGCGCTCTTTGCCGGATGTCAAACAGCTTTACGTGTTCTGCGACGAGCGGTATGCGCCGCAACCCAAGCACCTCATCAACCAAGCCGTCGAGGATGCAACGGGCATCCGATTGTTTTGGAAGACAGACTTCATGGACCCTGAAACTTACAGGAACATGTCGGCGATAGATGCGTCTCTTATCGATTTCGAAATCAGCAAGCTGGCATCGACATTCATCGGTTTAAGTCGATCGACGTTCTCAAACATGTCGGCGTTCGAGCGCTTTTCGGAAAACTTCGCCAGTCTGTCACACGATTACATCTACAATCTCCCTCAAGAGAATTTAGGTCTTCGTGTCGATAAAGGCACGCGTGTCGATCCTTGGGAAACATGCGGTCTTCCATGGCCGAACTGAATGGCTAGAGCATGCACTAAATCGGAAGTCTCAATTCTAAACTTAACGTCTTTTATCATGGTGCATAGGTTTGTCTCTTCCTCAGAAAGCTATTGATAGTCTTCCCAAAAAGATATGGTCGTTTAATCATCAATTCGATCACTATCAAAAATTATTGCTTCTCGATCATTCCGGAAAAATCCTCGGTTATAACGGAGCGAACGAGACGTCTTGGCTTGAGGAGGGCGGCGTCCTCTATTTTCTTGGGCCAACAGGACAAAGGTCCATTTGCTTTGCGCAAGCGGTGCGTCGACTGGGTCGTCTGGTTCTTGAAGGAGAGTTCCTCGATCCAAACCTGCATGGTGCAAAAGCGCAGTTAGAAGAGGCTTCAGGCGTGCAGCATCTGCTGCCCGTCTCCATTGAAGAAATTGCATCGCACCGCGAGGTTTTGAAACCTTCGACCGTTGTTCACTATCCGCCACATGTGTTCGGCGATATGTCTCTTGATGGGAATTCTTATCCTGCACCAGCTGTTCAACGTATGCAGTTGAACGACGCACGAGTCATTTCCCGATTTGGCGCTGTCCGGGTTGGTAGCCGTTTCGTAGAGAGTACGGCGTTTCAACATCCATTCTTCTTGACGCATAACCTTATTGAAGATCGAAGCGAGGGATACTTGCATGCCAGTGCAGGCGACGTTGTCTCGATCGATCGAGCATTCTACGTTTGCGGCGGGGTCTACGATAATTACTACCATTGGCTTTTGTTTCTTATCGCCAAAATCAATCCCGATTTCCTTCTCGGCATTGATACGATCGTTACGTCGCAGCCAAATACAGAGTTCCAACGCACCGGCTTGGAAACCCTCCTACAGAAATACGATCTGAAGGCCGTCTACCTGAGAGACAACGTCAGTCTTCATGTGGGAGAACTGACCGTCGCGCAGCAGTTCGGTACAGCGGGCCTTGATCCGCATCCGGTGTTCATGGAAACGTTCCGAGATCTGAAGAGTGCTCTTGTAGGTCCAGCGAGCCTGGCGTCAGAGCGGATCTACATTTCTCGGTCTGATGCCTCCGAACGCAAGCTCGTGAACGAGCATGAAGTGGAGGCCCTGGTTTCCGAACGCGGCTTTCAGGTCGTCTCGTTACAGGGGCGGAGCTTGCAGGAGCAAGCAGCTCTCTTGCACGGCGCTCGCGTGGTTATCTCTCCGCACGGTGCCGGGATGACGAATGTTGTTTTCTGCCAGCCTGACGCGAAAGTACTGGAATTTCAGAATCCAGCCCACATTAATTGGTGCATGAAGCGTTTGGCTGCCATTAACAATTTATATTATGGATTTATTATGGGCTCGTTGGTTGAGGAAAGTCGAAAAGAGTTTCATATTGATATTTTTCGTTTAAGAGAAGTACTGAATGAAATGGATCTCTGAATAAGGGGTGTCGGCAGCAGTAGTCGCTATCTCAAAGGGTGATCCAAACTGGGCTCGATCAATGCCCTACAATTAGGATTTACTCATTAACATTATCGAGCAATTTCCCGGCGAGAATGAGATCTCGATAGAACATGATGTGCTTAACGACTTTTCCGGAAATGTTGTTATAAATGGCACGGGAAACCGGGTCAGTCTGCAACGACCCTCCAGTTGCACGGACGTCTACATAGAGGTCAGCGGCGGCGGCACCGTCGAAATCGGCGCGCGGGCTCGGCTTTGCGGACAACACATTCGGTTATTTGCTCCTGGTAGGATCACCTTCGGCGAGGGGTGCGCTTTCAACGGTCTGAGCTATTTTCATATGCACGAGAGCGCGACAATCCGACTCGGAAACGACTGCCTGATCGCTGGCAACGCTTCCTTTAGCACCAGCCATGTCCATAAGATCATGGACCTCGATACAGGCGAACGTTTAAACCCTGCAGGAGATATCATCGTCGGGGATCACGTCTGGATTTCCGCTGATGCCTCGCTGTGGCCAGGTGCCGTGATCGGAAATGACAGCGTCGTCGGCAAGGGCTCTTACGTTTCGAAAGAGTTCCCAGCAAACTGCATCATCGTCGGAGCGCCTGCACGGGTTGTTCGCGAAAGGATTACTTGGGAAGGCTAGGCGGGTCCTTTTGCCTCGTGCATAGCCCTTTAGAACCTCAGAGCGGGAAGAAAACGCTTAGCTGAGGAGCGTGTTGGAAAGGCATGTTACTGAGCTTTTGACTAGTGGTGATCCCGACTGGACTCGAACCAGTGGCCTACAGATTAGGAATCTGTCGCTCATGTCAGGGTGGTGTGGATTCTACCGATAGTTACCGATACCGTCAGACAATCTTCCTTTCAAGAGAGAAGTATGCGGGCTTGCCCGCATTCCGCTTTGTCAAAGAGTCGGTGATCTGGCCATTGCTCCGGATAAGGCCAGAAGATCACCGACCTTCTTTGACCTAAAGAAGTCGGCCCTTGGGCCGTCCGTTTCGGCGTAGCCGCCCGGACCCAAGCTACGCTTGGGCTTACAGAGCGGCACCAGGCGTCAAAAGCTCGACCGTGCCAAATAGCGGGCCAGCAGTTTGTTGTGCTCAGCGCCGATGCCTGGCATCGCTTGGCTTCTCAGGGTCGGATGTTCGTTATCTTGAGTTTTTCACGCCGACGCCAAAATAGCAGTTGGTCGACGTGTCTCGCCATCCCGTGAAAATAATGCCGCGATCGTTGTAGAACTCCAGCATCCTGGTCACGGCTCCCGGGTCGGCTGAGGTGCCTTCCTCTATCATTCCGATCGTCTTAGGTTTCACACCAATCTCTTCGGCCAGAAACCTCTGGCTCAAACCGAGGAAGCTGCGCGCGGCGGTGAAAGCGAATTCGCATGTTGCGGCATGGAAATCGACGACATCCTCTGGCTTGCGGACGCTTGACCCGGGCTCGCGCCATCTCGCTCCCGTCTCAAAGGTCCGTCCTGAATCGATTTCCATCGTCCCGAGGAACTCGATACCCTTGCGTTCGTAGAAGTCGCGGAGTTTCTGGTTGGTGAAGCCCGCGAGGCCCGCTGGGGACTCCGCCGAGCGAAGAGAGCGGACCGTGACCGAAGCATCTCGGGCGACATCGACCTGCAACATGGACAGGAGTGCGCGAGCTGCTCTGAGTGGTTCCGGCGGGACGGGCGGCTTCATAAATCGGATGAGCCGGCCCGAAAAATCTTTGTCAAGATTTTTGAAAACAGGGTCTTTATTTGCCGCTCGAATGCTATAAAAGCATCCAAATGGGAAAATAGAATGCCTATTTGATTCGGGTCCAATCGATGGAAGGGGCTATGGTGCGAGTCGGGTTCTCGCCTTCAAGGTGGCGAGCGTGAGTTGGCTGGATGGCGGGTGTCCGTACAACGACGCTTGGACAACACACAGCTTCGGCACATGTTCATCATTGATGATGGCGTCTGACCCCCTTCCACATGTCGCGCTCCAATTCAGAGCGGGCCCGTTCAAAAGCGAGAAGAGGGGAGCAAGATTGTGGCTTGGCACGGAGAGCTAATACAAGACACCGCCGGCCGACTGGCAGAGCTCCAGGTTTTCTCGACCTTCGTAAAGGGACTGATCGTGAATGATGCCGTCTCGCTCTACCCGAAGCGGACGTTTGCCTGCGCGCAGGCGACATTCTAGATGGCGGTCCGCAGGAAGCGTGGATCGGTTTGGGCAGGACGTGGTGCCAGGCATGAAGGCCATGTCCGTGTCAGGCAACAACGAGGTCTATCGATCGCCGGATGGAGAGGGATTGGCAACAGGATGGGCCGCAGCCTGGCGGCATCGTCAGCTACGTCCGTCTGACGACGGCCGTTTCGATCTTTTGCTTCTATTGATATCGTAGAGACGGACAATGCTTGAAAATGCAGCCAGTAGACGGCACGTCGCGTGGGACGGTGCGGAAGCACCGGGAAAGCCGAAGGTCACAGTTCCAACGTTTCTCGCCTACATGGGCGTGGCCGCTGCGTTGCGACACTACGCAAGGAACGGCAGTGGTCTCGTTGCAATTCTACGCGTGGATGACACGGACGCACTCGATGTCTATGCCGACGCGGTACGGCTCTACTTCCATCAGCCCAATGCAGCCTACTCGACTCACGATCGGGTCGAGGTCACGATCTTGAAGGTCCCTCGAAAGGATCGCGCCTTCGAACGCCATGCTCTTCTAAACTCGCTGGAGGAGGAACGATCGGTTATCCTCTGCACGATCGAAACGGAGATCGATGAAGAGATAAGGTTGGAGGTCGATATCGAAACGACCATAGCGCGCCCGCGAGCGTCGCAAGTAGCCGCGATGTTCAAGCGGTTCAGGCACCCGGGATCGAAATCGGACATCGAGACGATTCTGTCGGCTGATTGGAAGATGTTGCGCGTTGCTTTCCGCTCTTCACGCCCGGTTGCAGCCGGACTGCGCCGCCTGCGGGCCAACCCGCGCGGCGCGGCTCCCGGCCTACATATGCCGAAATTGGCTTCCTCGGGTGCGACACTCGACGAGCTCCACGGTCTGGGTGACGCGGCGGCTTGGGGTAAAGGTCTCGCGCGCGATTTACGAGACCTGAAGGCGGGCAGGATCGCTTGGGAGGATGTCGACTCCGGTGTCCTTGTGTCGGGTCCTCCGGGAACCGGCAAGACCCTGTTCGCCGAAGCTTTAGCTCGAACCTGCGGTGTGCCAATCGTCGTCGCATCGGCTGCACGGTGGCAAGCGCAAGGCTATCTAAACGATTTTCTAAAGGCGATGCGTTCCTCGTTCGACGAGGCGAAGGCACTCGCTCCGGCGATACTGTTCGTGGATGAGGCTGACTCGTTCGGAGATCGAGGCGTCGCAGACCACAACGCGGATTACAAACGCCAGGCGATCAACGGCTTCCTCGAACTGCTCGACGGGTTCGAGCGACGTGAAGGGGTCGTAGTGGTTGGAGCGACAAATCATCCTGAGGCTATCGATCCAGCGATCAGACGGTCTGGGCGGCTTGACCGCAACGTGGAAATCGCGCTGCCTGACGCCTCCGCTCGTGTAGGAATTTTTCGGTACCATATCGGGATGGAGCTGGGTCGAGAACATGAAGATCGTCTCGCGCGTTCGACTGAAGGAATGTCAGGCGCTGATATCGCGAGGCTGGCCCGCGACGCCCGGAGGGTACTGCGGCGGAGGTCGACCCCGGTCGACATCGGCGACGTTCTGGACCAGCTTGTGCCTCTCGTCCCGCTGCCTGCGGATATTCTTAGAAACGCGAGTGTACACGAGGCCGGCCATGCCGTGGTCGGGCTGGAAGTCGGGATCGGAAAACTCGTGTCGGTCGGCATCGCCGGAGACGTCGTTGCAGGCACCCTGAATTCGCTGGGTCAGGCGGTATTCGAAGTGCCTGAGCTTCATGTGAGAAAGGCTCAACACTACCTCGACACCATTGCCATGCTGCTGGCGGGAATGGCGGCTGAAACCGTTGTATTCGGCACGTTCTCGAACGGCGCTACAGGAGGCGTAAGGTCCGACCTCGCACAGGCGACCGAAATCGCGACCCTTGTCGAAGGATGCTACGGGATGGGTGAGACTCTCGTCGTCGAGAACATCGCCGAAAAAGAGCTGGCGCGCTTACGTGAGCGGAATCCAAGATTACGAGCTGCGGTTGGCAGGTTGATGTCAAGTCAGCTCGAGCGTGCCGTTGCGATCGTGAAAAGCCATCAAGGGGCCCTGGAGGAAATTGCGCAGGAGCTGCTGGAAGTCCGGCACATGTCGGGTGCCGCGGTTGAGGCGGCGGTAGCCAGAAACCGCCGCGAACGGCGCGGGGTGAGTCTATTGAAGCGCCAGTGAAGCGAGGGCGTTTTCGGGCATGAACGATGTCGACGAGCGCCGCGGCGGCGTCTGTCGATCGTCATCTCTCCCGAGCAAACCGATCATAGGCGTCTTCGGGGTCATCTCCTTCCGACTGAAACGACGGGCCATTGCCTTCGAAGTGCAGCAAGGTGAGCTCGAACCCGTATCTATCGGTCTTCATGCACATCTCGTAAACGGCTTCGGGAAACCAGACTCCGGCGTTCTGCCTCACTCCGAGGAGGGCTTCCTTCGGCGATATGTCCCTGGCCGCAAGCGAAGCCGACGGCATCTCGTAGAGCTCGTTCCTGGTCCGCATGAAGCGGCCGGTCCGATACGCGGCTCGTGTCGGAACGGCCCAGTGAGCGAACCCGTCCGTGGAGGAAATGAGGATTGCCCGTGCGTTCGTATACCCGATCCAGCGCAATGCGGCAGCGGTGAGCGAGACGCCGTAGCGTGTCGCGGCCTCGCCGAGGCGTTCGATCGTGGCAAGTCTTTCAGAAGGCAAGTGTCGCCGGAAGTCATCCAATGGCATCAGAAGACTTGCCGCGAACTCGTCCGCTTCCTTTTCTATGTTGCGCCCCACGCCACGCTCGATCGCGTCTTTCGAACAATGGAATCCTCCGCTGAAATCCGCGTCTTCGTCGACCATCTGCCGGTGCAGCATGAAGTGACCGAACTCGTGGGCGACTGTGTATGCACGGCGGCCGGGGCTCTGCTTCGCGTCGTACATGATCGCCCACTTGCGAGGCCTGCTGTCCCCGGGCACGAGGACTCCCTCGCAGCCGTCGAGGTCCGTGCGGATGATGTCCTCTATAAACCCGTCAGGAGCGATCTGACGCGAGTACTCCCGTGCCACCGCCTCTACGTCTACGGGTCCCCGTGAGAACCGATCCTGCCCGAGGACGGCATTCAGTAAGAGCGTGATGTTGTTGGCTACGGCGGCAGGGGACTTCGCCATCGTGACTATTTTCCTCCGAGCACCTTCGCGACGTCTCTGATCTTCTGTCGCGTCTCGGCAGGCAGGCTGTTGTATTCCCGAAAGAAAGCCTTGTCTTCGGCATCCGCGAGGGTGACCTCTTCGCGTCCGATCAGGTAGTCCGTCGTCACGCCGAGCACTCTTGCGATTTCCGCCAGTTTTTCCGCCGACGGGCGCGGCGGATTTTTGTTCTCCAGTTCCCAAATGTAGCTTTTGGAAGACCCGGTCGCCGTGGCGAGCTGGTCGAGCGTCATCCCCCTGCCTGTCCTCAACTCCTTGATGCGTTTTCCAAATGTGGCCGTGGTCATGGGCTTGTACCCGCTTCTTGTCATTGTTCGGTGTAGGAGAACTTTATCCCCCTTGACAGAGGAAAACAAGAGATCCATCTTGTTCGGAGTAGCTACACTTTTAATAAAAGCTACGCGAACTAATCGACAAAGGGAAAACAATGTTCCGCCCATCCAACAGAGCCTCAGAGCCGCCTGACCCAAAGAGAGAACCTCAAAATGAATATGAACGCACCTATCGGAATTAATCCGTTCCTCGATCCGATTGACCGCATGTTCGCGGAGATCGCATTTTCCGTGCAGCTGCCGCCATCGCTTCACGCCGAGGCCGTCAGCCGCTACGAGGCCGTCCGCAAGCACCTCGAGAATACGGTCGCGTTCCAGGACGGAGTCGAACACTTCTATCCGCAGGGTAGCATGGCGATCGACGCCACCATTTCGACGCGCGGCACGGATGACGAGTACGACATCGACATCATCGCGCAGCTCGGCGGCAGGTTTCGTGACATGGAGCCCCTCGACGTGCTGGAAGAACTCGAAGAGGCGCTCTACGGCTACCGGGGCCTCAAGGTGTCGCGCCAGACACGATGTGTGACCCTGCACTACGCGGACAACATGCATCTCGATATCAGCCCGGTCATCCGGCAGAGCTACACCCCCGAGCGTCAGAGCTGGATCATGCATGCCAGCGGGCCGGACTATTCCGCCGATGACTGCCGCGTGCCGACGAACGCCTTCGCCTTTGTCGAGTGGTACAAGAGGAAGACGCCGAACGAGACGATCGTTCGCGACGCCTTCCGCAGCCGCTGGCTGGACGAGACGAGGTTCCGGGCGGACGCGGAAGTGGACGATGTGCCGGACCAGACGCATTTCGGCGTCAAGAGCATGGCCACCTTGGCCCTCCAGCTTATCAAGCGTTACCGCAATATCCGTTACTCGGACCCTCGTCGTAATGGGCGGATGCCGCCGTCCGTGATGCTGGCGTACTACGCGGCCAAGACTTCGCGTCCCGGACAGAAGCTGACCGAAGCCGTTGTCACGGTCTGCGGCGCGATCATCGCCGATATTCGCCTCGCCAGCTCCAGCGGTCGTCTTCTCCACGTCGAAAACCCCGAATACCGCGACGATGTCTTCACTGACCGGTGGCCCGCAAGCCTGACGCAGCAGAACCTGTTCGCCATGGACCTCGAGGAACTCGTCGAGGCGATCCAGAGCCTACGCAACAACAGGGTCAAGCTCACTGAGTTGCCGGATATCCTGAAGGAACTGTTCGGCGACCGCGTGGTCACGGCCGCGATCCATCGTGTCGCGGTGGAACACGGGAACGCCATCAAAGGCGCGACCCAGTCCTATACGAACAGGGGCGGACTGCTTTCCACTCCCGCCTTGCTTATCCCTGCCGCGCCCGCCGCGGCGAACTCGATCTCGTCGGTCAGGCCGTCGAGCCACACCTTCTATGGGGACGCTCCATGAGCGGGTGGCTTCCGCTGACTGTCCAGGACCAGCACGCCGATCTGACGAGGAACTGGCCGACGTTCCGGATGGTGACCTTTGACGCAGGTCGCGGCCTTGCCGTCTGGAGGGGCACGCTTCACCCGCGCTTCGACAGGTACGCTGTCGAAATCGCGTACTCGACGGACATGGTGGTCAGCGGGCCGAGGGTGCGTGTCCTGTCACCGGAACTCATCCGTCAGCCCGGGAACCCGGAAGGGAGTCTGCCCCATGTCTACCAGAGGGACACGGACCCGTACCTTTGCCTGTTCGATCCCCGCGCCGCTCAGTGGTCCGGCTGGATGTCCATCTCGGAAACAACCGTACCTTGGACGATCGACTGGCTGACCTGTTACGAGGACTGGCTCCTGACGGGCGAGTGGCACGGAGGCGGCAGGCACGTCACCGCGTCCGTGGGGTCGTTCTTCGATATGGAGCGTTTCGCATGAACTATACCCCGCCCAGGCGATCCGACGGAACCTACCGCGACTTCAGGCAGAAGCTTCATTGGCCGAAGGACAGGCCGTTTCGCATACTCTCGCTCGATGGTGGCGGTATACGAGGGCTGTTCGGTGCGTCTTACCTCGCGGAGATCGAGCGGCGCTATTTGAACGGAACGTCCATCGGTCGTTATTTCGACATGGTCGCGGGCACCTCGACGGGCGGCATCATCGCGCTCGGCCTCGCCACCGGAATGTCGGCGACCGAAGTCTCGAAAATCTACACCGAGAGGGGCGAGTTCATTTTCCCGCCACCGGGGAGGCTGACCGGATGGTTGCGCTTCCTGCGATCGATCCGCGCGCCGAAACATCGCTCCGATGACCTGAGGAACGAGCTGCTGCGTGTGTTCGGCCACAAAGTCCTTAACGATGCCACGTGTCGCGTCGTGGTTCCGTGTTATGAAGCGGAGCACGGCGAACCGTTCATCTACAAGACGCCCCACCACCCCATCTATCAACGTGATCGCCATGCTTCCGTCGTGGACATCGCGATGCATACGGCAGCAGCTCCGTCCTACCTGGCCGCCGTGGAGAACCATGGCTACAAGATGGTCGATGGAGGCATCTGGGCGAACAACCCCGTTATGCTCGCCGTCGTCGACGTCCTGGCGAACTATGACATCGCCGCCGAGAACATCCGCATCCTGTCCATCGGAACCGGGGACGAGACTGTGAAGCTTGCAGAGCGACATCTTGCAGGCGGTCTGTTTGACTGGGGGTTCTCGTTGAAGGCTCCGCTCTTGTTCCGGATGGCGGCGACCGCACAGTCGAAGAACGTGATCGGACAGGCGGGACTTGTCGTGGGACGGCCGAACCTTCTACGCGTCGATCTGGGCTCGAAGGGCAGGCAGATCGGCCTAGACGACGTTCGGATGGCGAAAGCCGAGTTGCCGAACGCCGCGGCCTCGTATGCCGAAGGCAACGGTGGTTTGGTGCGCGAGATGTTTCTCTGGGACAGAGCGCGCGCCTTCGAAAACGCCTTCGACCCGCGTCCGAGCGAGGTTTAGGGCCTCATCTCATGACTGGAACCGGGCTGCGCCATGGGATCGCGCTCGGCGGAGTTCTAAATGTGCGTCTCATGACGAATTCGCGTTGTCGGTGAGGCGGTCCATGCCACAAGGCGTATCGAAGCACTGGCTTAGACCCTGAGACCGCCGAGCGGCTTCGAGCGAGCAAATCGGTCGTGGCGGCGCTCTCGTCCGCCGGATGGTGGATCGTTGCCCAGAGTGCGCCGCAGCGGGATGCGGATACGGGCCGTCCTGGTCTCTTCAATTGCCGCAGGCGAGGTCTCTCATTAACGAACGGACGAGTCCATCAATCATGTACTTTGGAAAATTTAAGACCTCAGTACAGGACTCGCTATGCCGCGGTCAGTTCGCGGTCAGCCTGTAGCCGACGTTCTTGATGTGTTCGAAGTCGCCGCTACGGTTGAGCGCAGCCCTGAGGAGGCCCGCGGGATCGGGTGAGTTTATAACAAGACCACGCTCTTCGATGGCGCTCTTGATGTCGGCCCGCGACATGGTTCCGCCGCGCTCGGCGAGAATCTCCTTCGCGACAGCTCTTATCTGGTCAGTCAGACTGATCCTCTTGGACAATACGACGTCCTCGGTCTGCGGTGTCAAGGGACCGGAAACGGGCGGAGAGGGCGCCATCCTGGCACGCGCCACGATATCGTCCTTTATGAGCGATGCCATTGCCCTGTCTTTCTGGAGCTGCTCCTCCAGGTATTTCTCGTACGCGGCAGCCTTCTCCCTGAACGCCGCCAACTCTTCCTCTCGAGCCTGCACTACGCGCTCTGCCTGCTCGGCAAGTCTCTTCTGAGCACTGGACGGATCAGCCATTTATCGCACCTGAATGAAAAAAGTCCTTGATGTTAGAGGTGCCCGAGTACATAACGCGTCCACCTCAAACAGTTGCCCCCGGAAACGTTAGCGCGTTCCGGGGGCTGAATACGACACCTAGCCCGTTCAAATAAGAAAGGAGGTCGCATGTCCTAGTTAGCACCTTCCACAGCGTGATGCCACTGTTTTGACCGGCTTTTTTCCGAAAAGGCCGCAGCGAGCGATGACGTCTGCTAAAGTCCCAAAATCCCGAGAGAATTCCATGCAGTCCACCGTGTACGCCACCGTGGTCACGCTCGGATCGCGACTGCAGGCATGTCGGGCGTCGGCTCGCCGGACGCTCGGCTTCGTATGTCCAGCTGTCGGTAGAGTTTGGGGCGGCGCGCATCTCCGGCAAGGCAGTGGGCTCAGGCGAAGGACTCGGCGCAGTCGCGTGTCCATCACCCAGATCGTTACTTCGTGTCCAGATCCGCCTGTTCTCAGGCGGCGTCGATGGACATGCAACTGTACTAGGACATCATGAGAGCGAAATCGAAGGGCCGAGATTGGGCCCAGGCCTCCGGCAGCCTCCCCAGCAATACCGAACGAGGCATGAACTTTGTCGTTGTCGAGACGACAAGTTCGAGGGCTGGGCGTGTCGAGCGGTGGCCCGCTCTCTACTTCACGCCGGCCGTCGACGGATCGGACATGTCCGTCGTCCGCTGCGGGATGCTTGACGACTATTTCGACGACAACTCGGCTCAGTCGAACCGCACCCGCCGGGAAACATGTATGGCGCTCGGGCTCATGGTCGATTACGCGAGCGCGGCGGTAAAGAACTGGACCCAGGACGAGGTAACAGGACCGAAGGCGCTCCATCGCGTTGCGCGGGAGTTCGCCCGTGCTCTGGTCAACGGAACGATTCAGTATGAGGGATCTGTTCCCTACGATATGATGCGTCTCTACTGGAGACCGAAAGGATATCGCAGGTCGGAAGCGTTGATGCGCCATCTCATACGCCTCTTCAGACACCAACACGAGAATGGTGGGAACATCGCGCTGCGGGATGTCTTCGCTGCGAGTCCCGTGGAGGAGGGGTCTCCGCTGGCATTTCGCCTGGCCGTCGCTGCGGGGGTGAGGAGCCGGGCGTCGCTCCTTGCTCATCTTCCCAAGCGAAAGGGCGACGCGCCGCCTGCAAACCTGTTGGGCGTATTCAAGAAAAGAGCTCATCAGGGGAGGACGGTATTCGCATTCCCGGCCGAGCGCGTTTTTCCCTTTCTGCTGCAGGGCTTCACGAACGACGCGGGGGAGACGGACGAAACGGCTCAGCTTGTCGCCATTCTTCTCTTCATCGGTGGGCTGCGCACGAGCGAGCCGTTCCATCTGTTCGTTTCGGACGTCCAGTTCGAGGGCGAGAACCCTTGGGTTTTCCTGCACAATCCGGAGGACGGACGGGTCATCGACGAGAGCGGAGACAAGATCACACGCGCTAGGTACCTTGAAAGGTTCGGACTGCTGCCCAGAAACCGAACCGGTGGCCGATATCAGGCTGGCTGGAAGGGCGTGAGAGACGACGATGTCGGAACCCCGGTATACTGGCTGCCCATCGATGGCATCCAAGACCTCCTCTCCAAAACGTTCAGGCGTTATCTGCTGGTGACACGGCCCCGGATCATGTCGCGACGCTCCGCGCTAGACGGGGACCACCCGTATCTCCTTGTCGGTAGCGGACGAACGGCCGGGACGGGAGGTGGGAGACCGGGTGATCCATATACGATCTCCGCGTTTTCGGAGACCTGGAAAACCGCATTGAAACGAACGTCCGCGAGGCTCAATGACCCCAAGCTGGTGCTCGCCAGGTCACTCGGTACGACAAAGCATGGCGCGCGCCATTACTACGGGCGCTTTCTGGTGACCCTCGGCGTGAAAGGCGAAATCATTCAGACCTGTATGCACCACAGGAGCTACACCAGCCATTTCGTTTACACGCAGCTTACGGCCCGGGAGATCAACGCTGTCCTCCAAAAGACGGCGAACGGTTCCCAGTCTGCTCTATCGGTCCTGAAATCGGCGTTTGAGAGAAGTTTTCACGAGGTCCCACGTTTTCTGATGGGCAGTCGATGACCGCGGGATGCCTCTACCGGACCGCCGCGCAGACCGTCGACGCCGCGTGAACCACTGCGGCGGCACCGTGACGCAAGCGGATCGGCGCCGTCGCGTAACCAAGACAAATGGACAGAGAAATGTTGATATTTGAAGTCGATAATCAAGAAATACTGTTAAACGTATCTAGCGAACACATCCATCCTGACAGTGGAAAGAAACTTCCGTCCGGTGTCCGTGAAGCAAGTCGCGTACTGGGCGCCCACCCGAACAACGTCCGCCTGAACAGCCGCGTCATCGAGGCCATGGACGAGCTTATCGACTCTGGAGTGTGTTTCTCACCGCTTCTGCTGCTCGACCGTGAGACGAGACTTCATCCTGCAATCGGTCAGTATTTCGTAAACACAAATAGCTTCGCGGCAGCGTTATACGAAGAACTGGACGGAAAGGGGACATTCTCGTTTCTCGAGCGAATGGAGGCGCAGCCGCGTCGGACCGCCGAGAGTCACATCATGAGACTGCTGTCGCCGTTTGCGATGTCGGCGATTGGAAACGAGACCGTCACAGGTGTTCCTCCGGCGTTCATTCACGCTGTCGTGGATTGCTATCGCACTCCGGACGGAAGCGAGTGGAGAGAGGAGATTTTCGCGAAATCGGAGTTGATGCGGCAATGCGCGCGCAACATCGTGATCGGACTGGGACAGGTCTACGATGATCCGACGCTGACCGCGAAGGTGGTGGTCGGACCGCGCACGGGACGCGGTTCCCGGCAGTGGACGCGGCTAGCGGGTTCGGACGAGCCGCTCGTGCGGGATGTAATTCGCCTCAAGGACATTTTCATGGAAGAGAGCCGAATGGCGCCGAAGTCCGCCAAGCAAGGCGTCATGGATATCGTGAACTGGCTCGGCGACACCTATCCCGGACTCACGCTTCTTCAGATTTTCCAGGGGCGGCGCACAGGGACCACGTTGTCCAATTATCTGGAGGCGAAGGCAGGTGCGAGAAAGCCGGGCCATGTCCCGCAGGTCGTTGCCGCAAAACGCCTGTTAGACATGTTTCAGCAGCAACTCGAGCAGGAGCACCCCGATGTCGTTCTGACGCCCTTGATTGCCGCCAGGGAACTTGACCGTCTCAAGAACGCGAGCGGGATGCCTCAGCGGAAGCCGGACTCGGCACGGTCGCGACCGCTTCCCCAGAAGCTCTACGCCCTGGCCATCGCCATTCTCGATGAAGGCGAAGCCGGAGTGTTGGGCGAATACTTCAGAGTCAAAATCCGGATAGGAGGCAAGGTGAGGTCGGTGTATTGCCCGGTGATACCGACACTGCTCCGTAGCGCGTTCGACCTTCCGCTGCGGATGGCGCAGTGGAGGCGGCTGGATAGCGGCGAAGGCGACGTCTACCGATACGACCCTTCAAGCAAGAGTTGGGTAGTGAATGACGGGCCGTTGGCGGGGTACTGGGCAAGAATGGCGCGCAAGCGGCCTGACGACGTATCGACCCGTGGTTACGCCTACCGTTATATCGAAGAAGCGGGAGAAATCACGGGGTTCTGGATCAATACCAACAAAACGGGAAAACCCTACGCGATACCATGGCAGCACGACCCACTCCATCTCCGGCTGGCGGAGTTGGTGGAGTGGCAAAAAAAGTGGAACCCGATCGAGGAAGCGATCACACCAAAGCAATACCTGGACGATGAAAAAAACACGCCAAGGATAACGATGGAGGAGCTTCCTGACATCCTTCCGCTGTTCAGGCTGTTTCCGAGCAATGTATCTCCGTTCCCCGGGCGGATACCCTCGACCTCCGATATGGATCATGCTTGGCAATTCCTGATGGCGCAGCTCGAGACACGCTGGAACCTGGAAAACCCGGACGAGCCGATTTCGATCGTGAGCTATCAGAAGACGACCGGGCAACGGCAAAAGAGCATCTACGGACTTCACGGACTGCGCGTTCTCGGTCTAACGACCCTCTACAGGGCTGGCATACCGCTCGAGCTCCTCAGCAAGATGGTCGCGGGACATGCGACCCTGGTCATGACGCTCTACTACCTGAAATTCGATCCTCTGACAGTCGCCGCCATGCTGGACGGCGCTATGGTTGAGGCAAAAGCGCAGGCACAGAGAGACCTTATCAACGCCTGGAAGACGTTCGACCTGGAGCAGGCCCGGGCGCAGTCGGTAGCGCTGACTCCCGACGCGATCGAAGCGGCGGTGTCGTCGCCGTCGAAGGTCGAGTACTGCAACGTGGATATCGGATTTTGTCCATGGGATTGCACGCGATGCTGGGACGGCGGCCCCGTCTTGCGCAAGGATAAGGGTTCTGGAGGAAAAGCGAAGGACCTTCGCGCGGCGGTCGAACCGCGCAACTGCGTGATGTGCAGACACTTCGTAACCGGACCCGAGTGGATCGACGCCCTCCAGCTATATGGGAGCAAGCTCTGCGAGAAACGAAGATACCTCGCGGTGAAGATCAACCTGGTCAACGAGAAGGTTGAGCAGCTGAAGACGCAGCGCCGGGCCGATGCGATCTCACAGCAGCTGTATCGGCAGTCGTACGATGCCCTTCAGTCCGAAATCGTGCCCCTTATGGAGGCTCTCGAGCCGTTGGAGAATGCCATCTTCAACACCGAGACCCTTCTAGCGGCATGCGTCAGGCTCCTGGATGCAGATACGGAAAGCAAGGGCGGCAATTATGTCGCCGCGAGCCGCCAGTCTGTCGTCGAGTATCTGGAGACAACCGAATTCGACAGCGCTTCCATGCTCACGGCCGCCTCCCGGGTGTACCCTATACTGGGCGACGACCGCGTCGAGAGCTACCGTAACGAGCATCTGAACCGCATCATGTTCAATAGCGGGATGATACCGCCCGACCTGATCGTCAACGTAACGCTCGAGCAACGTAGAAAATCCCACGACCTTCTTGCCGATTTCCTCATGAAACGGGCTACCCTCACGGAAAGGAACCAGCTGATCGAAGGTACGGTGACGCTGGAGACGCTGGGTCACCGGGATAAGGTCTTGTCAATCGTCAGCGAGGCGATCGGCCGACAGGCGTTGATGCCGAATCTTTCCGGCGTTGCACTTATCGAGGGACACGGCTGATGTCTCGGAAAGGCTCGATCATAGCTCTTGCGGAGTCGAGGTCCCGGTTGGTTCTCGATTCCGTCCCCGCGAAGGGGCGGAAGCTGCAGAACCTCGAGCAGATGAGGAGCGTCTGCCGTGCGCTGGTGGAAAGGTCGAAGCCCCTTTCGCCGACGGCGGCTCTGGTCTCGCAGGAGGCGCGAAACAGGGTCGCCTCGTTTCCGTCTCCTCAGACAATCTACAACGACTATCGCGAGATGCTTGGTATCTGGCGAAAGGCATACGACGACATAATGCACATCGACGCGCTTGATCCGATCCCCGTGGACCAGCTCGAAGCGATAGACGTATCGGGCCTTGACACGGGAACGCGTTTTATCGTCGACGAGCTACGCCAGCACGTCCGGGAACTGACGCAGCGTTGCAACGCGCTCAAGCAGATCATCGCGGAAAACGTGCGCGTCCCCGCCGACGATCTGCCCGCCGAAGCTGACCGCACGATCAAGTTGCTCTCCGCATGGCTGGAGAGATGCGCCGCTGGTCCCTTCGAGCTCGACGACCTCGGCCTTCATGTGGGTCGTCGCATACTGCCTTCGACCACGATCATGGATGCCGAACTCTTCAACATGCTGCGGACGCTTGTCGCCGACTACCGGAGAGGGGCTCGTGCCCGCTCTGCCTAGCGTCTTGGGCGGATGCTCGCGGGGCCGTGCGGTGGTCGAGGTAAGCGCGGCGGCAGCGTGAGACGCACCCTACAGTCTGGTGGCAAAACAGGAATGGCACTTCGAATGGTATCCGAGACGATCACGGAAGTTAGAACTTGTGAGCCGCAGAACTGGTTTAACATCGGTTGTGCCGACGGCATGCGCGCGCGCGCGTGAACTTGATGTCGGCTGGCACCGAAACGAGTTGTCGACTGGACATTTTGTGCTTGGCGGCATCTATACGGTTCTCCATCGCCATCAGAGCGAATTTCTGTCGCCGGACGATGGTGGGACATGGAGGTCGGGAGTCTACGCAGGCGTCGCTGCGACAGGGGCTCGGGTCGGATTCGTGACCGGGGTCGATGACGCGTCTCCAAATGCTGAGAAGGGGAGAACGGTCTACATGCTTGTGACGATTGGCCAGTGAGCTTGTAGACGGGGCTGCCGTGATCGAGGTGCCTACCGTCCTGTGGGTGCTGCCGGAGGAGATCGGTGGCGCGCACCTCGGACTGTCGGTGACGCTCCCCGTCGGCTGGAAGAGGACCGAGGCCGATGTCACGCTCGCCGGACCGCTCGGAGGTTCGGCTCGGTGACCGACACGGTGTTCATCGTCGGCGATCCCATCCTCAGCGCGCTGCTCGGCTGGGAAAGCGGCAATCTTCACTGGCTCCGCAGAAAGTCTCGGTTAATCTGCTGTTGCTTTCGCGAAATCCCGGATGTCTCAGCTATCGTTGCTAATTGTAGATTTCTCGACGCAAAACTCATAATTACCCAGGGCTTGTTTCCACCGATTTCAGGCTGTGACGGTCTGAAGGATCGTCTTGAAGGTGTTGGCGCCGGGGCGCAGGCGCGCGGTATCGACGACGGTGCGGATGTCGGCCTCTCCCTTGGCGGCCCACATGGCGCGGTAGCCATTGGTGACTTTCCGCTGGATGACGGCGGGGCGCAGAGATCGCTCGCAGGCATTGTTCGTCGGCTCGACCATGCCGGGGTGGAGGGCGAAGGTCAGAAGCTGATCGCGGGCTCGCCGTAACTTGTTCTGGATGGTTCGAGCGACGTCGCAACCGGTCGATGTCGCGAGAATGGCCTGGAGACTTTTCGCAAGGGCTTTGCGCTTGGTGGCGATGGTCGATGCGGCGAGCGTGCCGATATCGTCGGCAAGGGCGAAGGCTCGTTTCAGCCAGAGCCGAAGCCGCGACGGGAGCGCGTCCTCGCCCGCCTGTTCGGCATAGGCGACATCGCGGGCGAGATGGGCGAGGCAAGTCTGATGCGCCGCGCCATGGCCCTGCTGGGCCGAATAGCGATCGGAACACCACACATCCGGGCGATGGCCGTCCATCAGGGTCTCGACCACGACGGCGCCGCGTGTCGGCGCGGCTTGATGGACGACGGCCTCGCTACAGCGGAACACCCATTGATAGGAATTGCTCCCCTCGATCCGCACACCGGTTTCATCCGACGCCACAACCTTGGCCCGGCGCAGGGAGGCGATGGCAGCATCGCGCTCGGCGACGAATGTCCCTTGCGCCCGGCGCAGCATATTAATCAGGCCACCCTGGCTGACGGTCAGTCCGAACAGGTCGGAGAGCGTACCTTGAAGCCGCTCGCAGGACAGTGCCTGGAAGGTCTTGAGATAGGTCGCCACAGCATGCAGCCGCGGTCCGAACGGCGTGCCCTTGGCCGCATCCGGACGGGCGCGGCGTTGAGCATGCCGCAGGACGGACAAGATACCGCTAGACGCCGGTGCCGCTCGACGAAGGGCTTGATCTCCGGCAACTCGACGGTCTCATGCTCGCTTACGACCGCGGGAAGATTGTGTCCCAGGGCCGTTCCGCAGCACGCGCATTGATCGGCACGATGATCGACGACGCGATCGAAATCAGCGGCCATCACCCGGCTGTGCCCTTCATGGCCAGGCCTGGCTCCGCCGGGCCTGGATCGCTCACGCTGCTCCTTGCGGTCCGTCGACGGCGGCTTCGAGGACGTGCGCGACGTCTTCTCCGGACGCTGAATCTTCAGCACCAGATCGATCAGCTCTTCCTTCGTCAGACGTTGCAAATCACCGCGTTCCATACCGACAGGGATCTAGTGTTTGCACGCTTTGGCAAGGGGGTGGGTAATTACCAAAACTCTTTGTTCCGATGATCAAATATTTGCCGCTGCGGCTTCAAGTGATCTCCGAAACACGGTATCGCACTTTCTCGATAAAAATGGGGGTGGGCGAAATGGCAGATATCTTTGTCAGTCACTGCGTTGCGGACAAAAAGTTGGCCGAAAGGTTCGTGTCGTTCTTGAAGGAGGCGATCGGCGTGCCTGCCAAATCCATCTTTTGTTCTAGCGTAGGGGGCCACGACATTCCCCTGACAGTGGACTTCAACGACTACATGAAGGAGAAAATCAGGAAACCCAAGCTTGTCATCACGTTGATGACTCCACGCTACATGGAGAGCTGGTTCTGCTTGATGGAGCTTGGCGCGGCTTGGTCGCTATCCCACAAGACTCTTGCAATTGTCGTTCCCCCCATAACATTTGACGTCGTCACCAGAACACTTGGTCTAAAGCAGGGCTTCAACATACAAAGTGCGGCTAAGCTGATCGATCTGAGGCAGACCATCCATGGCCTTGGGATCGCGCTCGAGATCAGAACTGAACAGGATTGGGAAAAGAAGAGGGCGGCGTGGAATGCCGGCTTGAAAAAGCTCCTGAGGGAATTGCCGCCCGCCTCGAGCGTGTCTTCCGCTGATCATAAAACTGTTCAGGACCAGCTCGTTGAAGTCGAGAAGGAGCGCGATTCCCTGCAGGACCTGTATTCCGAAGCGCTGGAGAAAATCGAAGACCTCATGGAGTTGAAGGACAAAGAGGACGTCAAGGCGGTATTGAAGAAGCATGGCGACACGGACCTCAACGCTGAGGTCGATGCCTTAATCGACGAGGTCGGGGCAAAGCAACCGAAATGGATGACAAAGACGTTCTTCATCGATCTCTTGATGGATTACTTTGATAAGCCAACTTCGATCGATTGGTCCAACTCAGATACGAGGCAGATCGGTGAAATCGCCATACAGAAAAACTGGTTATCTCAAGACCCACCGCACGAGCCGGAATGGAACGGCAAGATCAAATCCCTTGGAAAGGCGATCAAGGCCGTCAAGGTGTTCTTCGCTGAAGTCGATGTCGAAAAATTCGACGACGACGCGCCCACTGATTGCACCGATAGGGATTTCTGGGAGTACCATCTGTAGCCAGCTCCGTACGGGCCTCGTTGTGCCCGAGAAGAGCGCCGCGTTCCAACGGACTAGGCGCTTTGCTGTTCAGCGGCCCCGTTTAAGGGCGCGAGACCTTGCGGCCTTCTTCAATCCGAAGGTCATACTGAACGCACCGGACACAAAAGCGGTGCGCGCTACCGCGGCGATGGTCGCGGCCGAATACCGCGTCACCCAACCTGGACTGCAGCTTTTCGTCGGCGGGTCGCACGGCAAAGCGACCCAGCCTGTCGCGTTTTTCCGGAGTTAGGTAGCAAATGCCACAACGGCAGAGGCGTGGGAACTCCTCTCGCGATAGTTGCACTCTTGACGTTCTGTTAATGTTCCATTAACTCTCGTGTCACGGATCGATCGACAGCCTTCGGTCCGCCTGGTACGAGCACCCCATGTTCAAGTCGATACGCATAGCCCGCTGACCTGCGTCTCCGCCCAAGGGTGGATGTTAGAGCGTGTATTTGTATCGAGAGTAGAACATGACATCCAATTCCCGCCCGCTGATCCTGCCCAACGCCTACGACCCCTTCGAAGAAGAGGCCAGGAGGTTGGAAATACGAGCGTTGCCTCTGGCCTGATCCCAAGGACGAGTTCGGTCAGCGCTTCCTCCTGACCAAGAAAGCTCGCAACGTTGACCCTGCCTCCGTCTGGGGCCTGGGCGAGACGGAGGCCTACGGCCTGTTTTGCGGTTTCCGCTGGTCGGCCAACGGCGGCGAGCCGTTCTGCCCCAAGTGCGGAGACCTTTCCCCCTACAGCATCCGCCGCCGCCGCTTCCGTTGCTCGGAAGGCGAATGCATGAAGGAATTCTCGGTGACGTCGGGCACGGTCTTCCACTCCCGCAAGCTCTCCTTCAAGAAACTGCTGATGGTGATCTGGGAGGAAGTGACCGCCGTGAAGGGACTGGCGGCACTGCACCTGACCCGAAAGCTCTGCGTCGAGTACAAAACCGCGTGGGTTCTGTTGGCGAAGATCAGGGAGGCCATCGGCAAACGCCGGGCGAAGATGAAGCTCTGGGGCTCCGTCCAGATCGACGGAAAGTACATCGGTGGCCACATCAAGCCCGAGAACAAGGAGGAGGACCGCATCGACCGCCGTCGGAAGGAGAACCAGAACGGCAAACGACTGTGCGTTCTGTCTATCCGTGAACACAACCGCGACGCCCCCAACAGGACGATCACCCGCGTTGTCTCGGACGAGAATCCCAAGGCAGCCTGGGCGGCCGTGCGTGACCATGTCCAGCCGCAGGCGGTGCTGACAGCCGACGAACACAGCTCCTACGACGACCTCGTCGGGCTGGCGATCCTCAAACGTGTGAACCACAGCAAGGCCTACCAGACCGAGGACGGGACGGACACCAACAGGATCGAGAGCTTCTTCGCACGCGCCGAGCGCTCGTACGTCGGCATTCACCATCGGTTCTCGGTGAAATACCTAGACTGGTACATGGCCATGGTCGCGTGGAAGGAGGACACGCGCTACATGGGGCTTCGCTGGCAACTGGCGGACGTGTTGCGGACGGTGACGCACCGAACGACCTCGGAGAACTTCTGTGGCTACTGGCAGGGCGCGGCGGAGCGTATCGATGACCAAGTGTGGACTGAGGACACGACTGTCGAGAAACAGCTATACCTGAGGTGAACCCCAGCCACTAACGAAAATGTGGAATCACGACTAAGCGGCAAAACACGGAGACCGACTGCCTATCATTCAGGGCTTCCAGGTGCTTCCAATGGCTGCGGGTTCATCGACTCCGTCAGGGAGATCGGTGAACTTTCTGGCGTCCTCGGGTCTTCTGCCAGGTTTGGTGGGATGAAGCATTTCATCTATCACCTGGTCTGCCGATGCTATCACACCCACATCCTCCAATCCCCGGAGCAATCCGACGGTTGAGATCAGGTGCAGATTTGGTGGTCGGTTGAACACACTCAAGCCCGCGTCCTCAAACAAGATCGCGACAGGATCGCTGGCCCTAAGATAGCGTTCAAGGCCTCCTTCATCGGAGATGAAATCGACCATGGCGAGTTCTCCGGCGTTCTTTTTCAGCTTTTGTCCAAGTCGCCGCTTTTGCCGTTCGGCTTCACCTATGTCTGTGCGCTCAATCACGAAAGGTGGAGAGTTGCCATCGATGAAGTCTTTAACTTCGGCATCTTTGAGGTAGGAAAAATCGCTGGTGAGTTCGTCGTAGACAGCGTCAACGACAACAATCCGCATATCCAGTTCGAGTAGAAGATCGAGCCGATCAGCCACCCACAGACTATTGATCGGACCGGCGTCGGGCAGGATGATCGTGCACCTCTTCATCCCATCCTCCAAAGCCTTGCGAAGGTGGCAGCCTGATTCTCGATTTCGTGTGCCGGGGGAAGAGGCATGGGAAGATCGGCATCTCCGAGCGCGACGAGCAGGTCGGCGTAGTCCCTCAGACCAAGGCGACGAACTGCCTCCCGTCTTGACAGCATCCCTTTTGAGTACGCCAGAAGCGGGTCTTCGTCCGAAATTTCTCTCTCCGGTTCGGTGATCGCCTCAAAATGCTCGCGCACGATCGCAGTCATAGTTGTCCGATTTTGCGCGGCATACGCTCTAACCTTCGCAACCAGTTCATCTGGCAAATTCATGGTCGTGTTCTTCAACATGGAGCAACCCTCCGTTTCTTCACATATATATGTGAATTAGGCGCGATTCACAAGGATTGTGCGTAACTATGCCTGCGGAGATATCTCCAACACCATGGCATGCAGACCTTGCCCCCATCATAAGGTTAGGGTCTCGGGACCTCGGTATGGCTTCCACATTTTCGTTAGTGGCTGGGAGAGGAACCTGGATTTCTCGTGCGTATCGCGAGGCCGAAAGTGATCCTTTAGGAAAGGAGAGCCAATATGAAGATTTTCAGAAAAACCACCACGATCTGATCGTTGGTCGCCGCGTCTATCTTGCGATCTCCCAGAGACGGCGACTATTGCCGTCTTCGGATGGTTCGAAGCGAACAAGTCCCTGCTTTCGCAGACCATTCAGGACCGTGGCGAAGCGGCTGGTGATATGGCTGCTCAGTCCCGCCGCTCTGTCGGCCAGTTGTTCCTTGTCGACGAAACTCTGGGCGATTTCAGCGGCGGCGACAAGACGCTCTGCCCCTCTTAGAATCTCGAGCACGATATGGCGCGAGTTCCTGCCCTTCAGCAGCGCGGTGACCCGCTTGGTCGGAGTGAGGCCTCCAGTTGAAACAGGCCGTCTAAAACTAGCCGTACCGCTCGGACGAATGCTGGGATCGTAGCAGGCGATCACGGTCTCGAAGGCAATCACCTCTTCCTCAAGAGCCGCCTGTTCGACACGGATCGCTTCCAGTCGGTCTTTCTTTTCCGCCAGCTTGGCCTTCAGTTCCTCTACCACGTCCGACATTTCCGCACTCCGGTTTCACAACCAGAAGGTAGTGTTATCCGAGGGCATAATCTTGTGGCATTTGCTACCTAATTCAGCAATTCTCTTGTCAGGGACGAAGGGCTCGATGGTTTCGCAAAGCGGATCGAATAAAAAAGGCCCCAATATGGAGCCTTTTCAAAATGCGATCACAGATATCGGCTCATACAAGCTCACGTCGCGAGACACGGCCTAGCTCAATGCCTCGAGCAAGTGCCGCACGTGCCGACGTCGGGTTGGTTCGGCACCAGTTATCGAAAAGGGTCACGATCGCGTCAGACTTATATTTGGCGATCCATTTCCCAATTCTCTCGATGGAATAAGCTTCGAGCCAGTCTGCGCGCTCCCAAATACGGACAAATTCCTTCACCGCTTCGACCGCAATCTGCTGCCTAGCCATATCATCAAAATGACGATCAAGGACTGACCGATCACTTGGGCGGAACGTGCCCAGTCGGGAGATCAAAATCTGTACGTCTTCAGACATGGCTTACTCCACGAGCGTCTAGTGCTACCCACCATGCGGCAAGAACCTTGCGCATACATTAAGCGCGCTCCGTTACCAAACACGCTAGTCGTAGTCAACGACTACATCAACCCCTAGTTCCCTGAAGCGCGTTGCGATGCGATCGATTTGCGCCTTCTCGGGCGGTTTTTGTTTGCAGTACCGACCAGAGTTCGCATTGAGTACCCAACGGAGCTCGTCCTTATCGTCCTCATCGAATGCCAGCTCGCCAGCGATTCTGGCTGGTCCTTCGCCGATAAGAGTTGGATGGCCAAGCTTCTTATCTTCAGATGGATGCCTCAGGCCTCGTCTCCGGGGATACCCCGGATAAATCGTTTCAGGCTTTTCGATCGCCAACTCCTCGACTGCGAGGACTATCTTGCCATTCTCATCCATTGCCCAAATATAGCTTTTCGCCCTCAACGCATAGCGCATGAGCTTGGTCTGAGCCAACTTCCCCAACTCGCATAGGGTTGTTGCCAAACCATTGTTAAGGACTGAAAGAGACTCTGGTGTCCGCCCTCTTTCCCAGTCATCAACTTTTTCCGGAAGCCGCGGAGTGCCGAATAAAACGTTCAAGTCTTCAGACATGTGTGCGATTCTTATCTTTGTTCTGCGCATGCAGTTACCAAATCAAGTCAGTTCGGGGAAGAGGCAATACCCGTTTTACGCTAATTTCAGGTTGCGATGGCGGATGCTATCAGGTTGGTGCTGGCGGATGAATCACAGCTCAAAATGGCGCAACAACCGTACTTGTTCACGTCTGTCATCCTCGCCGACTTGCATCTTTTCACATGTTACCCGAGCGAAGCACCAAGCGACCTCTATAACTCCACTCGCACGCAACGCTCTACAGCGTTATTGACCCGATTTCGTCCCGTCCGCTGGCTCGAAACCTTTCAGGAAGGTCGGATAGGAATTGCCACGGCTCGGCGAGCCGTGTCGTCAACGCCAACGGCCGAAGTCCTCGTTTCAAGTGGTCGATGTCAAACGCTAGCGTAAGCCACCCCATCGAAGCCGACAGTTTCGCGAGACAAGGTAAATCCACCCTGTAATTTTGATCACGCGCTAACCGCCATTGGTCAAGATGCACCCGCTAGGCAGTGCGCCTTCTGGCTCATGAAGATGCCGCTTCAAACACGAATGACATCGGCAGCCCTAGATGACCAGCATACAAACAAACGCGTCTGCCGTGGCCGTCCTGAGCGTACTACGGGGTATCAACTCCTCTCTCGGCAGCGAACAGTCGAAGGTCTCGAGCGGGTTGCGGATCGCGACGGCGGCGGACAACGCGGCCTACTGGTCCATCGCCACCACGATGAGGTCAGAAGCCAAGGCCATGACCGCCGTTAGCGACGGCATCGGTCTGGCAAGAGGGATCGTGGATACCGCATACACCGCCATGCAGACCGTGCACGACAGCTTCGTCGAGATCAGAAACCTCGCCGTCATCGCAAGCCAGGAACCCGCGCCGAAGTTCGCCAGCGTCATCATCGGAGGTTTCTTCGCCGACCGCGAATACGCCAAATCCTCAATCGCCAAGCTCGACCAGCAGATGCAACAGTACCAGAACCAGGCGAGAGACGCGATCGAGTCCGCCTCGTTCGGCGGCATCAACCTCGTCCACCACACGAAGAACGAACCGAAGAAGGCCAGCGAGACCGTCCGTTCGTTCGTCGTCGGCTATGCCGAAGGCAAGGTGCAGACAATGGACGTGAAGGCCATGGACCTTCTGCTGATCAACGACGCGTCGGGCGAGGAACCCTATCCTTACGTTCTGGGATACAATCCCGAGGCCTCCCTGTTCGACAGCCTTGAGACCGTCCTCGCGCCTGGATCACTCCATCCCGCGGCCGTTACCTGGTTCAACGCCGATGGGACCGACCCGATCACGGGGGATTTCGACACCGTCGACATCTCGCCCTCGTGGGTCCTGATGGGGATCGAGAACAACATCGTCCGAAACGGGGGCGACCGCCAGGGTCTCTACTCGGTCTTCGTAGACTATATCGACAAGCATCTGGAAGCGCTGACGGACAGGATGGCATATCTCGGCAGCGTCCAGCAGGGTCTCGAGACGCACGACGAAGCGAACCGGGCGCGGATCGACGTGGTCACGAAAGGCATCGGCGAACTGGTCGATGCCGACATGGGCGAGGCGTCCGCGAGAGTGCGGGCGCTCGAGACCCAGCAGCAGCTCGCCGTGCAGGGTCTCAGCATCGCCAACGCGCAATCCGACATCATCCTGCCGCTGTTCCAGTGACCCGGGCAAGTCCGTCGAGCCGTCGTCTCAATGTCCTGCGATGTATCTTGTACCGGGTCGCGACTTCGGCCTCGCTGCATTCACCTCTCCGGATGGCGCGAAGGGCCTCTTCACATTGTTCGACGGTCATGGACGGCCTTCGCCCGTGAGGCTGGCCCCGCGCCCGCGCCGCCGCGATCCCCGCAGTGGTGCGCTCGCTGATCAGCGATCGTTCGAACTCCGCGATGGCCGCCATGATGTGGAAAACGAGGCGACCGCCGGCGGAGTTGGTGTCGATGCCTTCCGTCAGCGACTGGAATTCGACGCCGCGGCTATGCAGACTTGCGACGACCTGGATCAGGTGGGTGATCGAGCGTCCCAGCCTGTCGAGCCGCCACACGACCAGGGTATCGCCCCGGTTCAATGCGCGTAGCGCCTTGGCCAGTCCGGGACGCTTCACCTCCGCGCCGGACACGCCTTCGTCTTCGAAGACCCTGTCGCAGCTGGTGGCGCGGAGCGCGTCCCGTTGCAGATCGAGACACTGGTCCTGCGTCGAAACCCTGGCATACCCGATACGCGCCATCCGGCGATCCACTCCGACATCATGCATTCACCGCCACGCTTGACAGAAAGGAACGTTTTCGCGGGTCAGGCATGCGGGCGCGCGGTCACTTCATGAATCGAACGTTGGCAGGGGACTACGCAAAGGACGAGGTCTTCCATTCCGTCGTGACAAGAACGTTCGTTTCCATCCATCGGGGCTGTCGGCCGGTCCGATGACGCCGTGGCGTATGTCCCTTGAAACCGCATATTCCGTTCAACGATATCGCACGGCGGCTGACCGACGCCTGGCTGACGAACGCCGCAAAGACGGTGTCGGCCGAGGCGCTCTGCAGGTCGGTCGAGAGCCTGCTGAGGATCGACATGCTCCTTGCGATCGTGGACATCGGAAACGCCGCTCGGGACTGGCGCGTCACGTTCGTCCGACGCTACGGGATACCGACAACCTTGTTCGATGCACGGGCGCTTCAGGCGGATGGCAATCTGTGCTCATCGGCGGAGCGAACTCAGTTCGAATTGCATATCGTTGACGCCTGCGGCAAGGCGGTCTCTACGGGACGACCGGACTTCTGTCACGTCGATGAAAAATTCCAGAACGTCCATGTCGTCGGCGACCGACTGATCCTGCCCGATCCGTCCGGCGCAAAAAGCTGGTGCATCGTATTGGCCGAGGTTCACGCAATCTCTGATACCGGACGACCGACGCGTTTCGACGACGTGGATCGCTCGATCCTGCAGTTGCTGCGCGAGGGATTGTCGGCTCGTGACATCGGCGCCGCCATCGAACTGTCTCCGAGAACGATCGAACATCGGATTGAGAAGATGAAGGCGCGGACCGGGGTCAACGCCATCGTCAGATTGCTCCCGATCACAAGGTGAACGGGAACGGACTCCCGGCAGGTCATTCCGGAAGTACTGTCCTAGAGTTCGGGTGCAGGTGCGGCGGCACTCGTGCTTCTGGATTTGGCGGCATTGATCTTTTGCCGTACGTCCTGATTGTCGGCATCGAAGTCCCGGGGGAGATCGAGGTAGTTCATCATGCCCGTATCCAGTTCCTCGGCCAGACCTGTCGGGTCGCCGCTGACTGTGACCTCGATGAAGAGTCCGCATGTCTCGGCATTCAGCGACGCCTTCCGCGCGGTTTGGTCGTTGAGACCGACGGGGAAGTCGGTGCTGCCGATGCAAGCGGGATAGTTGTCGAGTTTTTCGGCGGCGCTCTCGAGGGACGAGAACTTCCATATCGCCCAGATGTCGCCATCGGCTTTGCTCATGTCCGACGGCTCCCCGTACTTCGCCACCGCGGCCGCGTAGACCGATTCCGTCGAAGGCCGTTGCGACGGCCTGAACGTCAGGCCTCGCTTCACCGCGAACAGCTTGTTGCCACTCCCGAGGCCCGTAAAGGCGAACTTCATGCGCTCGTGTTCCATGTCGTCCGGATGGCCCATGTCGTTGTAGAGCGTCCGGCCATTCGCCACCCATTCTGACCCTTCGGGCAGCTTCCATTTCGAGAAGCTGTACTGCCCTTCCGGCCGTAGTGCCTGGTATCTTGCGACGACTTCGTCGGCGTTCATGCCGATCGCCATGCCGTTGACGTCGAACTCCAAGGCGTGGGCTGCCGACGTCGCCGAGAAGGACGCCAGGCAGATCAGTACGGCCGACAAAATTCTGTTTCTCAGGTGATATTCCCCAAAACCAGTAATGCCTCGTCACTCGACCTTATCTACCAGCTCCACGCTGGACCTTGGTCGATCCGAGCTTTGCAGAGTCCGCCAATTCCATCAGGTTTTCGGGAATTATGGAGGGTGAGACTACCCTATGATTGCACTGTCCATGTCCGAGTTTTGGGGCGGGCGACGCTGGCGCTGAGAGGATATCCCGACGAGCCTCCCTACCCCCGAGTGTTAGCCGGCCAGACATCGTTCTTTCGTCAACAGAATCTTACAGTACCTGCAGTTGAAAACGGGACGCGGTTGACCTAGCGTCTGGCGAAGGCACAGGGGTACGGTAAGATTCATAGGATGCTCGTCGTTATCGCAATGACGCTGGTCGCATCGGTGTCGATGGCCGCGGACGCGGTCAGGGTTGTTGACGGAGACACCTTGGATATCGGGGGCGTTCGTTATCGCCTTCACGGCATCGACGCTCCGGAAAGTGGCCAGGAATGCCGATCGGAAAATGGTGGCTCGTGGCCATGTGGCCAGGGAGCCATCGAAAAGATCAAGCAGATTGTCAGTCGCGGAGAGGTGGCTTGCGAGCCAAAGGATCGCGACAGGTATGGCCGTATCGTCGCCGTCTGTCGGATCGACGGGCGAGACATCAACACCGAAATGGTGTCTTCGGGTTTTGCCTGGGCCTTTCGGAAGTACTCCGCCGACTACGTAGAGGTGGAAGCTGACGCGCAACGCCGACAGGTTGGCGTCTGGCAAGCCCCAACCGAAACGCCGTGGGATTTCCGCACGAAGAAGTGGGATACGGCAGAGGGAGCATCCTCAAGTCGGAAATGTCCCATTAAAGGAAACATCAGCCGTAAGGGCGAGAAAATCTATCATGTGCCATGGTCGAAGGACTACGCGAAAACAAAAATCAAGCCAGGCAGCGGAGAGCGGTGGTTCTGCTCGGAGGACGAGGCCATTGCAGCTGGATGGCGTCCGCCTAGCTCGGGCAAATAGCACGAACAGGTCTCCGGAGGACGCCAATGGCCCCGCGTTTTGATTCGCTGAACAAGCTTTTCGAAAGCGTACGAGAGTCGAACCATGACTTCCGCGTGACAACCGATCCGTTTCCGCCCCTGGACGTTGAAAAGCTGGAGCGGACCCTGGAGCTCGAGGAGAAAGGCACGCGCAACGGGGAAGGAAACCAGCCTCCTGACGGCTCCCGCGATCTCGACGATGTGGAGCGGTCGGTCGTCGAGCGTGTCGAAAGTCAGCGCGACGATGCCTATCAGATCCTGGAAGGGCATCTCAACACCTTCGGAGCACGCCTCCGGAACCTAGATTTCGACGGTCATTTCAACCAGATCAGCGTGGTTAACAACGCCAGTGTCGACGATTTCAAGGCTGACGTGGCCAAGGGCCGGGATGACCTTCATGGCCTGCGCAAGGATCTGCGGGAGGCGGATGTCGAACTCGCCGACTTCCGCAAGCGAAATGGCCTTGAGATGCGTGTCGCCCGCACGAAGAGCGGTATTGTCACGGTTCTGAAATGGCTGGTGATCGCAGCGCTTCTCGTTGTCGAGACGGTGGTGAACGGCATCTATCTCGCGGAGGGCAACAATCAGGGCTTGGTCGGGGGGCTTGGCTACGCTTTCGCTTTCGCTTTCGCCAACGTCGTAGCGACTGTGATACTCGGCTTGTTCGTCGTTCCGCGCATCGTGCACCGTTCTTTCGTCTGGAAGATAGTCGGCCTGATCGGGATAATCGGATGGCTGACCATCGCGCTCGGCCTCAATCTTGTCATGGCTCATTACCGGGAGGTTTCTACGACTGCCGTCGACGGTGTCGGAAAGATCGTCATGGAGAGGCTTTCGACCGCTCCGCTGACGATGAACGATATCGATTCCTGGGTGCTGTTTGCGAGCGGCGTGCTGTTTTCGACAATAGCCCTGATCGACGCGCTTCTTATGAAAGACCCGTATCCGGGCTATTCCGGAACCCATGCCCGTTACGTAGATGCCCGCGACAGTTACGTCGACCACCGGGCCGAACTGATCGACCAGTTGAAGGACATCCGGGACGACCACAACGAGAAAGTCGAAGCCATCATCCGGGCTCTGTCGGCCCGGCGGAAGGAATGCGCCGCCATCATCGACAGCCGTACCAGAACTATCAAGCAGTTCGCCGAATACCAGAACCACCTCGAGTCCGTTGGTCGCCGCCTGCTCGGGACATATCGGGAAGCAAACCGTTCAGCACGGACCGCTCCGGAGCCGAAGCGCTTCTCGACACAGTACAAGTTAGAGAAACGAAAACCCGACATCGACACGTCTGATGACTGGAGCGACCGTGAACTCGGCGAGCGTATCAAGGCCGCGCAAACGGAGATGTCCGAGCAAATGAAGCGTATAAGTATTGAGTTCGACAACGCGGTAACAGCCTACCATCAGCTCGACAACCTGTTTCCGGAGACGGTCAATGGCCCGACGCCGGCGTAGAAGCAAGGGAACTTCACCGTGGGCGGTCATCGCGATAGTGCTGCTCGTGGGATTTGTCGTGGCCGCTATGGGCGGCTTTTTGATGCTCAGGATGCGTGCAGGCGAGACGGTTGTCCTCGATGAGGACAATTGCCCCGTCACTGGCGCGCTTTCCGCGACGGTGGTTCTGCTCGACGTGACCGATCCGATTTCGGAAATCACCCGCGTGGACATGAAGCGGCAGTTCCAGCGCGCGGTGGCGGGGGTCGAGAAAGGCGGGCTCGTCGAAGTCTATACGCTCACCTCCGACGAGGGGAAACTGCGCCGCAGCTATCGCGGATGCAATCCCGGCGACAAGTCGAGTGCCGATGCCTGGACATCGAATCCGCGTAAGATTCAGCAGCGTTGGGACGAGGCATTCGACAAGCCGCTGCGCGAGATGTCCGATACGATCGGTACGGCTACGGAATCAAAGACGTCGCCGATCCTGGCGGGCATCCAGCGGATCGTCGTGGAGAGCCTGTCCGACATGAAGATCGAGAATCGTCCGAAGAAACTATATGTTGCGTCCGACATGATGGAAAACACGAACGCGTTCTCGATCTACAAATCCGGCGCCGATTACGAGGCGTTCCTCAAAAGCACCGCCCGAGACCGGTTCAGAACTTCGCTAGACGGGATCGACGTCAAGATATGGGCCTTTCAGCGGGAGGGGTCGTCGAAACACAAGAACCTCCCGGAGTTCTGGGCGAAGTGGGTCATGTCGAACGGCGGCAACTTCGACGCATATGAACGGCTTTCGGGGATCGAATGATGGCGAGCAGGGATTTGAGGACAACGGTCCGTATGTATGGCCCGATCGTCTTGTTCGTGTCGATGACGATCATTGGGGCGACGACGATCTGGGTGGGCAAGCTTTACGACGTCGACATCAGAATTGTCACCGCCGTACCGATCATATTGATGCTTGGTTATTTCCTGTTGAACATGCTCCCGGGGGTCAGAGTCCACAACGAGCAAGCAGGCGACAATCTCTACTACATGGGATTCATCTTCACTCTCGCGAGCCTGGGAATATCGCTCTACCGATTTACGGGGCAGGCTTCTATCGAGGATGTCGTTCGGAACTTCGGCATCGCCATTCTATCGACGATTACCGGGATCGCGCTGCGGATTTTCTTCAACCAGATGCGGCGAGACCCGGCCGATATGGAAACCGCGGTGCGGGTCGAGCTGTCGGAGATGACCCGTCGCGTCAGGAACGAGCTCGATACCTCCGCACTTGAGTTTTCGTCCTACCGGCGCACGAGCAACCAGATGCTGTCGGAGGGGTTCCAAGAGATAGCAAGGCAGGCAGAGAAAAACGGCGAAGCCGTACGCGCTTCGATCGAGGCCATGTCTTTGAATGCGACCCAGACAATCCAGACAACCTCCGAAAGACTGATGGCCACGCTGGATCAGGCGCATCGGCACGTTGCCGATCTTGCCGAGCGGAATGCCGTGTCAGTCGCGGAAATGACGTTGCGAATGGAGAAATCTCTCAACGACGTCGTCGCGAGGGCTGACGCGTTGTCGTCGACGATGGATACACTCGCCAGCAAGTATTCCACAGCTCGGTCCCCCGAAGAGGTTTTGCGCCTCGACGTGGCACCTGCGGTCGAGGCTCTGAAGAGCCTCGTTGACAACAACGTCTCCGCTATCGCGGCAAATACCACTGCCGCGAGGGACACCGCGAAAAAAGTCATCGCCGCACTAGGCCCGTTCAAGCAGGTTTCAGCGCAATTGACGTCGCTATCCGCCGATATCAAAGCGTCGACGGTAGCAAGCGGCACCTCAACGGACGCAGTCAACCTGGCATTGGTTCAAATCGGCGAGGTAGCGACCGCTGTCCGCTCAGTCGTTGAAATGGATCGTTTTTCAACGGGTCGTTCCGACACTGCATTTCACGCTTGGAGCGCAGACCACGCAATGAACCGCGAGCCACCGACTGAGTATGCTAGAACCGATCCATTCATGACACCCTCCGCGGACAGCTCTGCAACAACGCCTGCGTCGGAGGCATCCATCTCGGATGGCGAGAGGGACGGCAGTGCCTCGGTCCCGAATGATGCAGTGGACAATTCGGTTGCCGCGGAAGTTCGGCCCGATAGACCGCGGTGGAGTCTCTGGAACCGATGAGCAAGACTGCTGCCGGCGCCGAAGGACGCGGATATAATCGCGGCTTGATCCTGGGCTTTACCATGGCCGAGTCCCTTTTGTTGGTGGTTTTCTGCCTGCTGCTCGTGTCCGCTGCGTTGATCACGCGGGAGCGGGAGCGCGCCGCCGCCGCCGAGCGGCGGGCTGACGCAATTGCCCGGGAGGTGGCCATCAAGGATAACCAACTGGACGGCCTCAACAAACGTCTCGCCGAAATGAACATCTATCTCGCCGCTGCCGACGGACGGAAATCCGAGGACGAGTGGCGTGAACTGGTCCTTGCCAAGAAGACGATGGATGCACTTGCCGTCCAGCTGCCAGACAGCACTTCCGATACGATCGTCGAGGAAATCAAGGAGGCACTTGAAGAGACCCGCGAACTTCGCCTTGTGGACGCTCGCCGCCGGGAACTGGAAGACGAGCTTGCCGAAGCCAGGTCGCAAATTGAACGAATGCAGGTCGAACTCGATGAGAAATCTCGGCAACTGGCGGCTTTGGAAACATCCGGCAAGCCTCACGAATGGCCACCGATCATCACGCTTAGCGAGGCCAACAACAACTACTTCCGTTCGGGCAGCGCCGAACTGACAACCGCCTTTGCAGACAAGCTGGGTGGCTCGATATCGAACCAGATCGCGAACAACCTCAAAACATACGGGGCGGACATCGTCGAAGTCATCGGGCATACCGACGAACAGCCAGTCTCGCGCGGCACCTCAACTATGGACAGGGCTTCGATCGACGTCCTACGGTCGCGCAAGGCCGTCACCGCATTGGAACCTGCGGACAACGCAGGACTTGGGCTGGCCCGCGCCATATCTGTCGCCAACGTCCTCAAGGCCAACGGAGCTCTGGCGGGCGTGACCGTGTTGCCTCTGTCGGCTGCTCAGTTGATTCTGCCGGGAGATACACTGACGGTCGGGGAGGCAGGCAACGTCGAGACACGTCGCCGGATCGAAATAAGGATCAGACGGCGCGATGCCGCCGCGCAGTAGCAGACTCTGGAGTGTCTGCCGCACAGCCAAACGGGCTTGCACGAGTTAGGGGCTTTCAGAGGATATAGTCGAGTTCGCCATCCAGCCGTTTTTCGTGTCCTCAACCCTGACCCGGCTCCATCCGCCTCTAACCTCGACGACTACGACCGCTTTGCCCTTGGGGATAACTGATATAACGGAGTGCGTAGTGCCCGGCCCCGCTCTCAGGTTGACCGAAACCTTCGTGTACTGCTGTACCTCTCCTAATGTCTCCACTGACTGCGAGATTATCGTCGGACCCGAATCCTTCGCTCCACGTGGCTCCTGTGTCACCATGGCGCCCTGCGCTTTGTTCGACGTGGGCTCACCATTCCGAGGAGCATCAGTAATCGTATGTGAGGTCTCAGCACCTTCAGCGAACGGGCTTTGATCTAGGGGCGAGATACCCGAGTTCGGCGGGGACGATGACGCTGATGTAGCGGCTTTGTCTGCTGCCGGTACATCTACGAGCGCCGAGCTTGTCCGGGAGGTCGTGCGCGACCCGACAATGCCCGCGACGATCGGAATTCCCATGGCGATGCCGAGGACTATGAATGCAGCGGTTCGCAAAGGGTGGCGTTTGATTGTCGGCGCTGGTCGAAGTGGCGTGTCCGCCGCTTCGTTTCCAGCAGGAAGAGGGAGGGTGACACTCCGTTCTCGTGGCAGTCCCGCCAGAGATCGGCAGCCCTCGACGAACGACGCGGCCAAGCCGGTCCGCGAGAACTCGACAAGCTCGTTGATCCCCGTGTCGCTTTGGATATGCAACGCCTCGTACAAGCATATCGGTATCTGCCTGTTGTCCCTGAAACGGCGATCGGGACCCCCGCTCTTGTTAGGATGTTTCCAGGTGTGGTCTACGACCCGCGCATCGCTCGGAACCCGTTCCGTCTCGATGAATCGTGAATCCTGCCAACGTAGTCGGAGATCCTGATATCCGACAGCGCCGAACCGATTTCCGTCTTGGACCAGAACGACATCGGGCATGAAGTACATAACCTGCTTGCCAACATGCAAGGCAGGTGGGGTAATATTGCTCTTGATCACCGACGGCAGCCGATAGGCAAGGGTAGTCGGCTTGCGGTTCACGAGATGCGACGCTCCCGCGTTTCGTTTCCAGGCAGTCAGATTCTGGATGGCGCCGCCTGCTTCGATATGCCATTTGGCGGCACAATTGATAAATCCGTCAAATCCGTCTACCAAGCGTTTGTAGGCTGCTTCTCCATCGTCTTCGAGGTCATAAAAGAGGACGGAACTACGGCGGTAAGAATCAAACCATTTCCCGATCGCAAAGCCAGGAATCGCGAGAGCGCAAATTACAAACCCGGGTCCCGCGGATGCTAGACCAGCGATCACGCCGATCACGATCGTGATCCAGCAGATCGCCACAGACGTTCTGACCTGTCCGGCCTTCGCGTTGATCTCATCGAGAAGCGAGCCAAAGGATTCGTCATGCATTTGCATGACGTCGCCGGACTCGATTTCGATCATGGTGACGTCGCCATCTCCAGACTCAGAGGGAGACAGTCGTCGAAAGCTCTGCGCTTGAGGCTGGCGTCTGCCCGCTTTGCCAAGCGAGGCGCGGTAGTACAGGCCACCGCGACCTGCGTGTACGTAATGGCCACGGGGGCCGGTTCCGATACGAAGCCCCTTTATGCCGACCGAAACACCTACTCCGCCCTTCGAGAAGTTGAAGCGGAACGGACCGGCTGAAACTGACTTACGAATGTAGAAGGACAAATCCTGTTTCCAAATCAACTGCCATTGATGTCACACAGTCAATCGCACAACTTATGATGTCAATCGCCAGAGATGTCTATGCTATCGCTTCTGCGATCGATTGATCTAATCATGCACGTGAGCGGAAAATAAGAGCGTTTCGTCGTCGATTTCGAGCCGACGTAAGAATACTCGATTCTTTCGTAGGGGCCGATTCCCCCGACTTCCCATGTCAGCAAAGACCAGCACATATGCCTCAGCCAGCGACGAAGGAGGAAGCCATGGACGACGAACAAGCGCTCAGACAAGTCGAGTTGATCGTCCCAATGCTTAGACAGGACTTAGAAACGGCCCTCCTTTCCCACGAAGCATAGAAGCGCAAAACGCCGTTATCCCGCCCGGCTTGAGAGGACGTCACACGGAATTCGTGATCACGTACGGTGCAATACAGAACGCGCTGGCTCTGAAGCTGGCCATGGACGTGGCCCGAGTGTTCGACATTGGGGGCAGTCAAGGGAGACGGAGAATTGGCCGATGATAGTTTTCATGTCGCCCGACACACCAGTTACGCCCGTCGTTCCGTCGGCTATTTGCGTCTTGCTGCATACGACGGATCATTGGTTTTGGACGAACCGCACGCGCAAGCCCGCCATGGTTCTCTTAGACGGCAAGAGCGGGTTGTTGCGGTGGACGGAAACTCGGTCCGATCTTTCAAGCTGACGCGAGAGGACGACATGCAGCGGTTCTGGGTCAACATCGACGGAATCATCGAGGAACACAGCCTACCCGAAAGCAGAGCGGATGTGATGGCAGGGGTCTGCTGGGGCAGTCCTGACGAGCTTTTCACACCGGCGTTCTGGAAATATCAGTCGGAAGCTCAGGTACGGCGTAACCGCTACCGCGACCACCGCCTCGGCGAAACGCTGCTGGAAGAGATCGCGGTCTGCCTGCTTGGCGGTTATGGCATTCCCGCCGAGATGGGCATGGTCGCTTTCCGTCGGCTTCGGACGGAGGGACTCCTCGACGGCGAAGCCAGCGAGCATGAGATTCTCGAACGCTTGGTCGTTCCGTTTGAGATTGGCGGGAAGCCGCGGCGCTATCGCTTCGCGAGCCAGAAATCCAACTATCTCTCGCGCTCTCTTTCCATCGCGCGCGAGTTTTCAACGGACGTGCCTGAGCGCCAGCTCAGGCAGCAGCTGCTCGCTCTTCCAGGGATTGGACCCAAGACGGCGTCTTGGGTCGTTCGCAACCATCTGGGTTCGGACGAGGTGGCGATTATAGACGTTCACCTTCATCGTGCCTGCATAATAATGAAGGTATTCGAGCCGACCTCCAATCCCACAAGGGACTATTTCCGACTTGAGGACCTGTTTCTTCAGTTCGCCCAGGCGATTAAGGTCCGCGCCAGCGTTCTCGATGCCCTAATCTGGGACTTTATGAGGAGGATCGGGCCGACGGCGAGGCCAGCGAAGATCGCGACCCGTAGCGATCAGCTGCAATTGTCGCTTTGACATCCGATCATTCGCAAAGGTGTCGGCCGACCGCCGCGACCCCGACGCCGATGAACCGATGGCCATCCGGCAGTAGGGCGTCCGCCACTTCCTGACCGAGGATGCCAAGCGGGCAGAAGCCGAGGTTGAACACCTCGCTCACGAGAGCCAGAATCTGGAGCACGGCTCCAGCGTCGCGCCACATCAGTGACTGAGCATTCGAGTAGACCGTCGAAAGTGTCCCGGAGTCCGCCATTAGAGCCAGCACGTGACATTGCGCGAAGGGAAGAACATCGGCGCACTTCTTGTTAAAGGCCTTGAGACGATCGGCATCGCGAGGTTCGGCCGAGGAGAAGATGTCCAGGTCGTCGTCGTAGATGACCACGTTTCCGCTGGCCCCGATGATCGCGCATTTAACCGGATGGAGTGCTCCTGCGGAAATGATCCGCTTTTTCTTCCTTCCTCTGTGCTGTCCGGTGCCGATAAAGTCGGCCCTAAGCGCTTCGCGGACAACGGCGGCGATTTCCGGCAACTGGACAAATCCCAGACGACGGGTAGAACGTCTCGATCGGAGGAGGTCGGAAAAGTCACGCTGCGGAGGGGCGACGAAGGGGATGTCCAGCCTTCGGAGATCGAGCCATGCTGGCTCCGAGGGTTGCGGTTCGACACCAGTTGGAGAGGGATCAGTATGGGTCAATACCAATCGCCTTCATGGTCAGATAGTGCTTCTGGCAACCACGGCAGTAGCCGCAAGCGTAGTCACTCCTGTGACATGAATGCGACCAAGCGAGGACGTCCATCGGGACGCTGGAGACTTTCACGAGTTCCTCGGCCGTGTACTCGGCCGCCGGGGCCTCCAGTACAAGGCCACCTTCCTGCATCGCGAGGAGATCGCTGAGAGCGTCCACGAAGTCCTTTCGGCCATCGGCATGGAAGCCGTCCGTTCGCAATGCGCCGATCTCCAGGACATCGATCCCCTGCTTTATGCACTCCATGGCGGCGATCGTGACCAGCATCTGGTTTCGATATGGCCACCACTCACTGGCGGGCGCGTGAGGGTCGGCTTCCTTCCCTGCGAGATCACCGCTTCCGAGCGCCGAAAGGTCGCATCGAATGATTCTGTGCTCGATACCGAGGGTGTTGCAGACTGCGCTTGCGGCCCTGATCTCGCCTTCCGCGGCCTTGTGGCCATAGTCGATCGTGATGGCGAGGTCAGGCTTGCGCCAATACGCTATCGAAGTGGAGTCCATCCCGCCTGAGAGTAGGAGGGCCCGCCTCATGTGCGCCACGCTATCTGGAACAGGGCGCTGACATAGTCATCGTGAAGGCAGGCATCCGATCCGCGGGGCAGCTTGAGATCGACATCCCGCATATTCTGCGTCACGCAGAATACGGGCTTTCCGAGAGCTCTCGCGTAGCCCACCTCGAAAACGGTTCCGGGGCTGCTGCCGTTGAGGATGGCAAATACCGCGTCGCACTGCTCGATCGCCGCGAGGTCCTGCTTCACGACGACATCGGCCGTGCCCGGACCAATGTCGTGGATCGGGCTGAAGACGCTCATTCCCAGGCCGCGCAGCTGTTTGCGTGCATCATCGATCATCATGCGCTGTCCGAGCTCCCTGAACGGACCCGCAAGGTAGACGTTACCGCCCGCTTTGGCAGCGGGCCTTCGCTTCGCCGCGTTCAAGCTGTTTGATTGAAGGGGAAGCAGACGGCTTTCCACGTAGTCGGCAGTCGATCGACTGGCGAATTCCGCTGCCGATGAGGGTTTCAGACCGCGGATGGCCCACCCCAGTGCGAATGCCGCTACGAAAACGTCGCCCGAGCCGATGCTGAAGACGTTCTGCGTCACGTAAGCGGGGATGTGCGTGACTGCTTCGCGCTCGTAGACCGTCGCTCCGTCAAGGCCGTCCTTCAAGACGATCACCTCGGCTCTATCCGCGTCGAAGAGCATCCTGACCGCATTATCCACGGACGATGTCCGCGCAAGGCCAAGTATCTCGCTGCGGTTCGCGATGATAGCCAGATGATTTGCAGAAGAGCCTGAAGCGGAAAATCTGATCGGGTTAAACGAGGATTGCGGATCATAGATCACGTGGTCACCCGACACGTGCGGATCGGCTTCCAGCATGCCGAATTTCACCAGCACCTGTCCAGATATCGAAGGGAGCGTCGCTTGCGGGATCGGCTGATCCGGAGAGACTTTCGGCACCGACAGACTATGCAGATATTCGAAAGCGATAGGCTTTGCCCTTGCCGACACCCTCAGGTCGATCTCGGTGAAAACGGCTTTTGCTGTACGGACCTCACCTCCAGACAACGCGCTGTGGAGGCGGATCAAATCGACATGTCCCGTCAGAGCGGCGGCCGCACGTCCCGCCGAGCCGAAAAGCTGGTCCCAATACGGAAACGAGCACTTTTCCCGGTAGATGCCCCCGACGATATCGATTTCGGTCATAGTGGATAGACTTCCACCGTAATCGCGCCTCCGTTCATCTGCGTCACGCGGGCCATGTACTGCTGCCCCAAGTTGATGCATTCGATGATGTCGGCAAGTCGCGCGGATGTGATCGACCCTGCGATGGCGCCGCCATTCGACGCGACGACACGTGGACCGGATATCGCGACGGGCATAACACTGCCCACGACAAGAGTGTCCGTCACAGCCCTGTTCGGCGAGGCCAAGATGGTGACTTCGGTAAACATGCAGGGGTTCGGACCGCCGTCACCGCCGCCTCCGTCACCTTGTCCTTTCGATCTTCCCAGCTTGCCGACCGAAGAGGCGGGTCTCCATTGATTGTCGTCGTTGTTACCAGTTGAGTCTCCGCCTGGGCCGGACATGTTATCGCTCCTGTTTGATCCGCATCGTGCAATCCCGTTGCCGTGATCGCAGTCAGTTCCATCTTCTCGCCAAGCCGGATAGTTTTCCAGTGACGATACGGCAAACGTGCTAACCTTCTTCGCGGTTACAAAGATTCTGACCAGTTCCAGTCCGACTTGCGTCGGCCTTACCCTCTGCAGCGTAGCCGCACAGGTGTCCCGCCCTACGTTCTTCGCACCTTCGTCGACCCCACCGAAGGCCTCTGCGACGGGGTGGATTGCGTTAGTGACAATGGCTCTGCCCGGTCTTGCGGTTCATGTGACAGCACTGACCAGGCGGCGAGTCCTTCCGGCATCCTCCGCCATGGGCGTAGGCGGCCGGCGGAAGGAGTGTGCCTGCGAGGCAAGCGAGTGCGATAAGGAGTCTCATCTCACCCCCCTCCTGCGCGACGGTCAGCGGCCCGGTCGCCGCAGCGCCTGCCTCGTGCGTCCCGCTGCCATGCGTACTGGCAGTTGCCATCGTATGTCCGGTAGGAAGGTGCGGAGCAGTTGTTATTGGCGCAGACAGCTACGGCGGTCCCCACGAGCGCGACGGCGACGATCGCGGCGGCCGCCTGGTTCTGACGCTGCACCATCGCCGGACAGTTGTACGGGTTCAGCCCGCGGCGGGTCAGCTCACGCGAGATGCCCTGCCGGAAATGCTGATCGCCAGACTCTAAAAACGTCCGGCAGAGTGACGCTTGCCTGACAGCCTTCGGGTTTTTGGCGAACTCGGCCTGCGAGACGGTTGTGCATCCGGCGAGCGCAAGCAACGTCGCCCCCGCAACAGCGAGCGTCGTGAAGTCTTTGAATATCAATGTCATCCCTTCGTTTACGAGGGGATAATGGCACAACTTTTCGAAGAGTCGAGTCTGTCTTTTCCAGGGCGGTTGAAATTCATTCGCGCTTGCGGCTCGATAGCCCGTCCGCCTGCAATGTAGCGTCGTCGCAGTCGGATTCACATCGAACTATGTTGGAATATCCGACCCGGCCGACGCTGAATACGATCTCAGGCTCGCCTTCCTCCCCGACCACAGGGTCGCTCAGGCCCGCGACGCTGGTGCAGCTGAAAATGCCCGCGTGCATGGAAGCGGTCATCGACTCACTCTTCCACGCCCAAATCTCCAGATAGCTTGTATGTCGATATCAGCGCGTCTGATAGGTCTTCGTAGTGAAATAGCAAGCATCCGACCAAATACGCAGATTGATCTGAGGGACAGACCTATTGAAGCGTCAGGGACATATCAACGCTCGTAGGGACAAACCTTTTGAGCGATTCCAAGTGGCAGCGCGCCTTGAACGACGCTAGCCTCAAAGGAATGGCGTCCACGAGAGGATTCGAACCTCCGACCCCAGGATTCTTACCACTTCGACTTTCGCCGCCGCCCGAGGGCGTTCGTGGTCTGGACTGTCCCTTCGCCATGGACCGTAAGGTCTTTAGGCGCTGCCCATCCAGTCTCTACACCTTCACCAAGCTTTCGCTTGGAGCTTGGCTCGGGATCGGCATGCTGGAAGCCCAGCGAAGCGTTCCCCGAATTTGAGCAGATCGACTACATCCTTTCGGCGTGTAGCCCCCAATTTTCTAACCAGGAATCCTGTGCTCTATCCTACTGAGCTACGTGGACATTTCATATTCACAGACACCGTTGTGATACCCCGATAGCGGCGGATCGCCGACCAGTAACATTACTGGTCACCGAAAGCCATCATTACCAGCAGATCGAGACCAACCAGTAAGTTCTGCCCCCTAACAGTCGCTCTATCCACCTGAGCTACGGGACCATCGTCGGCATCCTTACAAAAGGTTGTCGGGGAAGCCAAGGGGGGTGGTGGGGATTGGTGGTTTCGGGAGGCATGCTTCGGTGTGTTCGGCGGGGCTTCAAACGGGATTGCCGGGGTGATATGCAGTGAGCGCGACGAACACGCCACGTTGTGGCAGAGGCCAGTTTGTGTTCCTGACTACTGGCGGACGGCGCGGGTGACAGCATAGAGCTGGGTGACG
>NZ_SLYH01000002.1:0-415529 GCF_004343445.1 Rhizobium sp. PP-CC-3G-465 | reverse complement strand
TGGCCGGTTATTGATTGGAATGGTGGCCGGCTTCAAATCGGAACGGTGGCCGGTCAATGATCGGAATGGCGGCCGGCTTCAGAGCGGAATCCGCAGCCTATATGGCGGATCCCTTGTAGAACAAAGGTGACATTGAACAATCTGCAATCAATGACTACAATGCCATCATTGATGAATGGAGCGCCCGAATGGCAAGTATGACGATCCGCAATATCGATGATGCGCTAAAGCAGCGTTTGCGCCTACGCGCCGCCACGCACGGCCGCTCTATGGAGGATGAAGCACGCGATATTCTCCGCGTAGCACTGGCTGCCAGCGAAAGGCCGGCTCGCAATCTCGCCGAGACCATCCGCGCACGTCTGGCGCCGGTCGGCGGTGTCGACCTCGAAATCCCTGCCCGAGAGGCTATTCGCGACGCGCCGGATTTTGGACGGTGATCATTCTCGACACCAACGTCATCTCGGAGCTGCTCACGCCGTCCCCAAGCACGGTTGTTATCGAATGGTTGTCGTCTCAGCCCCCTCTGTCGGTGTTCACGACCGCAGTCACCGAGGCCGAAATCCTCTATGGGCTGCGGCTATTGCCTGAAGGCCGCCGACGCCGCGACCTGGAGGCGGCGATCTCGCCGATTTTCGGCGAGGATCTGTCTGGACGTGTGCTGCCGTTTGATCGCGACGCAGCGGATCTCTATGCCACCATCGCCACGGATCGTCGCAGCGCAGGCCGACCCATCAGTCAGTTCGATGCGCAGATCGCAGCGATCGCCCTGTCGCGCGGTGCCTCGGTGGCGACCCGCAATGTCTCTGATTTCGAGAGCATTGGCCTGGTGATCGTCAACCCTTGGACGGCACGCAGAACTCCTGATCGTGCAAGCGAAACGCGATGATCTCGAACGTGTCGCCCGTGATCGCTCTGGGGTTCACGTCCGTCAAAAATCCTCCCAATCTTCTTTAACTGCGGCCTTGCCTGAGAAGGCTCGGGCAACTTTTCCTGTAATCTTGCGTGCCGGGGACGCTACGGGACGATGCATGGAACCTGCCGCCATGACGGCTGCTGTCTGTCGCAAGGCATGTCCAACCTGGAACTGCCCGACCAGATCGCGAAGGCGCTCGGCCTCAGAAACCAGTGCGGCGCCCGCGGCATTGCTTTCTTCCACCATCGCCGCGTTCTGCTGCGTCACCTGATCCATCTGGTTGACCGCTGTGTTAACTTCTGCAAGCCCAACGGACTGCTCACGTGCCGACGTAGCGATCGCATTTATGTGCTGGTTGATAGTTACAACGTAGCCTTCGATCGTGCGAAGGGCATCACCTGTTTCGCTCACCAGCTGGACGCCGCTCTTCACCTCGACGGAGGCGTTGCGGATCAGCTCCTTGATCTCCTTGGCCGCTTTAGCGGAGCGCTGGGCCAGTTCGCGCACTTCTTGGGCTACGACGGCAAAACCCTTGCCCGCCTCACCGGCACGTGCCGCCTCGACGCCTGCGTTCAGCGCGAGGAGATTGGTCTGGAAGGCGATCTCATCGATGACGCCAATGATGTTGGAGACCTGGTTAGAGGACTGCTCGATCTTCTGCATGGCATCGACTGCATTGGCCACGACCTTGCCGGACTGGACAGCACTTGCATTTGCCTGCACGGCCACCGAACGCGCCTCGTCGGCGCGCTTGGAGGAGTTGGAGACGTTTGCCGTAATCTGATCCAGGGCCGCTGCAGTCTCCTCAAGCGATGCCGCCTGCTGTTCCGTCCGTTTGGACAAATCGTCGGTGCTCTGGCTGATCTCACGGGAGCCGTTGTCAATCTGCGTTGTTGCCTGAGCAACCGAACGCAAGGTCTCCGCCAGCTGCGAGACGGCGCCATTTAGATCGTGACGAAGAGCGTCGAAATCGGGAGCAAAGGCATCATTGAGCTGGAAGCTCAGATCGCCGGATGCCAAGCGGCGAAGACCTGTGGCAAGACCTGCGGTCGCTTCCTGGAGGCGAACCTGGGCTGCAGCTTCCGCCTCTGCCGTAAGACGGATACGATCTGCCTCACCCTGAACACGAGCGGCTCCTGCTTCTTCTTCCAGACGTTTGTTGGCGATCGCCGCCTGACGGAAGATTTCGACCGCGCCTGCCATCTGACCAATCTCGTCGGGGCGGCTCGTATAAGGAATAGCCACCGACGTATCGCCACCCGCAAGACGGGTCATGGACTGGGTGATGACCTTGACCGGCCGGGCAATGCCGCGCAGCACGTAAAAGGCCGCCGCGACGAGGACGAAGCCGACGAACAGCGCAGCGCCAAAAATCTTTGACATGACGGATTCGTAGGTCATACCGCTTTCGGCCTTCGAGTCGGCCGCGCCTTGAGAGTCATAGGCAACGAGAGCCGCCGTCGCGGTTTCGACAATGCTCGCAGTGTCGCGCATGCCGTGGCCGAAGAGATAGCCGCCGAGATCCTTCGCACCATCGCCGGACATGTCCAGCATGTAGCTGCCGTGTTGGATGTAGTCAGCAACGGCCGGCGGGATGGCGGCAAAGATCTGCCGTTCGCGATCCGTCGAGATCATCGCGTCGTAGGCCGAAAGCGAGGCCCGGAGAGCGTCTTCCTTCTCGCGCGCAAGGGCGAGCGAGTCTTTCATCCGGTGGATGTTGGTCTCGACAAGATGCTGCCCGTAGGCGACGCGCACATCGTTCAGCGCGGTCTGGATCCGGCCGGAGGCCGCGGTCTTCGGCAGCCAGTTGTCGGCGACGTCAATTGTGCGCGAATTCAAGGACTGAAGGCCGCCCAGCGTCAGCCAGGACAACATCACGATGACGAGGCCGATGACGCCAAAGATCGCGCTCATCGCCAGTTTGATGTTTGGATGGGGCATTTCGGATTTCACCTGAGGATCTGCGCGCCGCGAGACCACACGCGGCACTGGAAAAAGAATGTGTGACGCCTCGGCGGAGTCCGGTCGCGCTCCGACCTCAAATGATCGTTCGGACCGCTCGCCCTCGCCGGACCCCATCCGTCGCCCGTATATGTCTAACAACTAAATCTTAATGTAACATTGCTGGGTTCTGCACTTCGAGAGCTCTTAGGACCACCCTGGACGGGAGGTGGAACGCGAACGTCTCCGCGACGCTCACTGACGTCATCTGGCACCCGTCGGAACGAAGCTGTTAGCATCAGGTGCACGGCTGTCCGATGACGGGAAATCTATCGTTGGTGGTGCGCGTTTGTTCGATACAGACGATGAAGAAGAGGCGAGGCTTATTCAATGCCGACAGCTTCCGAGATCGGTTTCGCCTACACGTCCGGCAAGCCGGTGATCACCGATCTTTCTCTGACCATCCGCCCTGGCAAAGAGGTCGGCCTTTTCGGGCTTTCCGGGGCTGGCAAGACGACGCTTGTTAGTCTTCTACGGCCGTCATCGATAGATCTCTCGGTCGGGAAGGGTTTCGATAAGTGACGTCCTACCTCTCAGAGAATCCGGTCCCTGTAGTGTTTCGGGGCTATCCAGCACGTATCGCGCCGGCCGAATACTCGATAGCGATGACGCGCAACGAAACGGTAGACGGGATCGCGCAAGGCGACAGGGACGATCCGGAACACCCGGACGAGTGCCCAAGGAAAGCCAAGCGTCTCGTAAATGCTGAGAACGGCATCGCTGTCCCGCCGCATCCGATCTCCATCCACAACGAGCAAGCTTGCAGGATCCGCCGGATCCATTCCGTGCATGCGATACAAGGATTTCCCGATCTCGCTCTGCATGGAGGCCAACCGAAACACGGCCTTGCGGTCTCGTTCAAGAACGAACTGCGCGTTCGCCGAACACAAAACGCATTCGGCATCAAACAGAATGATGGGACCGGTGGAAAGCGTCGCTAGATCAGGCGTCGGTATCATGTCGGATGTATAGTCGATTTCGATGGCCGCTGAGAAGTGCATTCCAACAAATGAACCGCTTTGCCTGCCGCAAGAATTTCTACCGCTCTTCGAGTACAGCCAGCCCGACCATCATCAGGATGATCGACGGGCCTGTCTTGACGAGGGCGCCAAGGGGTTCGATCCACATGTCTGGAGTGATGAGGGCAGCAGAGATCATGTAAAAAAGGGATAGCGCGATGCCTGCGAGGAGGCCAATGCGACATGTTCGGCGATGGAGGATCGCAAGACCGATCGAGATGTCCATCAGGCTGGTGACGATCGTGATCGCCTTTGCCAACGGTTCGGCGAAGCCGTGATCCGTGAGAATACGCGTCGCCGCATCGAAAGCGACCGTCAGGGCGATGCCGCCGGAGACGACCCAGAATACCACGAGAATGCCGATGATCATCGCCTTGAGCATGTAAAGGCGGGCAAACCAGCGCTCCTGCACGGTCGCTGCCGTCATCGCGAGCGTGCGAGGCCCCGACAGCGGATCAAGGCCGGTTTCACGGCGCCATGTTGCAGAATCGCCGGTGACGCCGCGCGCCATCTCCACAAGCGCCGTTGAGCGGACGGGAGGACGCCACCCGAGCCAGGAGACCAGGTCGCCGGCCCGGCTTGCGGTCGTGAGCATCCAGCCCGGCACTCGGATCCGTCGTTTCGGCCCGGCAAGGCGGCGCGCCAACCCCGCGAGCACGCTACCGACCGTCGAAGCCTCCGTTTCCATGATGTCCCAGTGGGACTGCCACGCGCGCCGGCCTGTTGTCCAATCCGCCAGCACGACCTCCACGCTACGGCCAATATCGCGAGCATCCGTCACGGCGAAGGGGCGGGATGCGAGGGCCTCCGGCAGATCGAACGGGAGAACCGCCAAGGCGCGCATCAGGGCGCTACCGCCGTAGGCTGCCTCCGCGTAAACAAAGCCCGGGTGCAGGATGATAAAGGGCAGGCCGGACCGCGCGATAGTCGCCTCCGCCGCTCGCTTTTCCCGGCTGAAATCCGTCAGATCGTCCCGTCCATCTCCGGGGATCGAGACATGAATGAGAAGCCGGGGATCTCGGCCCGGCTGCCCATCTCTATGGCTTTCGCTGGTCTCGTCCTGCAGAACGTCAACGAGTGTGGCAACGAAATCCCGGTTGGCCCGCGCTACAGGCGAACCCGGCGCATCCTGAAGCGCACCGATACAGTTGACGATGACGTCGGCCTGCAGTTTTAAGATCGCCGCCTGTAAAGCCGGTCTCTCCGCATCGACAAGAGGCATTTGAACGGCCAGACCTTCCCAGGCGGCATTCTGCACGGGCGTGAAGCGACGGGCGACGGGAACGACCTTATGGCCTTGCGCCATAAGGTATCCGCAGATCGCCTCACCGATCAAACCGGACGCGCCGAGAACGGCGACAATGGGGGGGTGGGATATCCTGGTCATAGTCCGGGCTTTGCAATCATGAGCCAGAGGATGGCCATCACGGAGCCGAAGCCCGGAAAGCCGAACAGAAACCAAATGCGGTAGAGACGGTGATAGGCCGGGGAAAGCGCTGTTCCAGCACGGGCGGACTCCAACGCGAGGTCACGCAGGCGCATCTGGATCCAGACAACGGGCAACCAGAAGGCGCCGGCCACCCCGTAGAGCAGGAGCGCTACCCCGAGCCAGCCTTCCCACAGGGGAACGTCCATCAGATCCGCCAAAAGATAGCCGGTGATCGGCTGAACGACCACCGCGCTGGCGGTAAAGACCATATCCGCCACGACCACCACTCCCGCTGTCTTCGCCACAAATTCGGCGTCTCCGGAGCGGTGGGCCATCAGCATGAAGAACGCGATGCCCGTTCCCGTGCCCAGAAGAACGATCGCGCCGAGGACATGCAGATATTTGAGGAGAAGATAGTCCAATACAGCCTGCCAGAATCCTGCCCGACCCAGGGATATCGCGGGTCCGCACACTATCCTGCTTAAACCGTTAGGTTGTGCAATGTAAATCCAAAGCAGGACAAGGGCCTGGGCCGGAGCGGCTGAACGAGCGTTTTGTCAAAGGACAATCCGATCGTGGCCTCTGCCTATGCGGCGAAACGCGCGGAACTTGCTAAGGACATCGGGCTGGGAATGCTGCGCTCAGGACGTGCATCCGATGCAAAGCAGAGACCGTGAGCCTGTTGATGTCTCGGCTTCCGCCCTTATTGTCAGTCGCGACGTCCCTTTGTCTTGATCGACACGGAATGAAAGGCGGTCGCTATTTGCGAAGCGTATCGACAACAAGCGCGTTGGCATGACTATGTACCATTCCATGATCGTCGTGGAGCCATTTGACCGGCTACATATAGAGCTGGATCGAGATCCTCGATCAGGGCATGCTCGTCACATTGCGTGGAAAACCGGATGGGTCGAGGTTGGTCGTGGATCATCGGACGCCACCTGCCCGGTCGTAGCGGTCAAGAGACCGCTCCGATCTGTGAGGGCGAAGCCAAATGCAAAGCTACTCAACCATGATCAGATGAAAGAACTTCTTTTGGTGATCCCGACGGCGAATCTTCCCCTCTTCGCGGCTCTTACGAGAAACGGCCTCCGGAGTTTTGCTGATGACGTCCCAAAATTGAAACACCAACGCGTCTTTCCATCCTTTCCAACAGTCCGTCGTTGCATTTACTGGTTGCAGGAACCAGAGAACCTCCTTCAAATCGCACAGCCGTTCACATCGGAGAGCTGAGTTTGCTGTCTTCAAGCACCTTCATATTAAGCGAAGCCCTCAACGGGGTACCCGATCTCCGGTCGCTGCCAAAGCGAAGGCATGTCGCAGCTCACCCTTTTGTCGAAAAAATTCGCGCGGCAGTCCCATTCGACTTCTTTGCCGTGTCCGGTCTTGATCTCGATGGATACCGGTTCGGCAGCGGTCACTCGATCGACACAGACGTCCCACCAGCGTTTCTGGAGGCCTATTACGGTGACGATCTTCTTTCGGTTGATCCATTCGTGCAAGCATCGAGATTGGCGGTAGGTGTTGTCATGGAGGACGTGGTGTATGCGCAGACGCCGCCACCTCAGCGTCTAACCTATCTGACTGACGCGTTCGGGGTGGTAAATCGTACGCTTTTTCCGGTACGGCGCGGAGACGTTGTCTTCGGGGCCGTCACTTTCGCGCGTCAGACGCGATTTGCACAGGACGAAATGGACTTCCTGCAGGATGTGGCTGACGTCATGCACCGCGTGATCACTCGACCGATTATGGATAAGTTCTCGGCACAAACGCTCAGACTGATCGACGGCGAGCTTATCTGTCTAAGATTTGCGAGCTTGGGTAAGACAACCGATGAGATTGCCAAGTTGAGCGGCTACACGTCCGACACCGTAAACAGCTACATCAAGACTGCCATTCGTAAACTCGGTGCCGACAATCGCGTGCATGCCATTGCGGAGGCAATTCGCCGGGGACTTATCCACTAACGAGTTGTTTCGAATATCAAGCAGCAAAAGACAGCATATCCGCCCTGAGATTTTTTGATTAGTCTTTGCTGCTTTAACTTGAAGATGCGGCAAGATGCACACTCACCAAGCGAACGCCGAAATATTGTGCAACGCTTTAAGAATTCGTTTGGAATTCACTCCTAAAACTGGGAGTGACCGCCGGAGACATCAAGCCGTTGCATAGCACCTCCCCGGTCTGATCCACAACGAAACGCCACAGTCCATTTCTCAAAGGGCCGCCGAGGTTCAGAAGAAGGCTCTGTGGCAAAGAAGGAGCATATCGTGGGGATGATTTCGTTTGGTTTCTCGTCCGATACTGAAGATATCTTGGCCGCAGTGAGCAAGGCTCAAGCAATCATCGAGTTCAGTCTCACGGGGAAGATTCTGAAAGCCAATCAGAATTTTTGCACAGCACTTGGCTATGAGCTTACCGAGATCGTCGGCCAGCATCATCATATGTTCGTGGATCCGACGGAAGCGACCAGCGCCGAATACCGCCAATTCTGGGATGCCTTGGCCGCGGGAAAGTATGACCAGCGCCAGTATAGGCGGATCGGCAAGGGCGGCAGAGAAGTCTGGATCGAAGCATCCTACAATCCGGTCTTTCGGGGCAGAAAGCCTTACAAAATCATCAAGTTCGCCACAGACATCACCGCTCAGAAGCTGAAGTCCGTCGAAGACGCGGGTAAACTCGATGCGCTGTCGCGTGCCCAGGCAGTCATCGAGTTTACGCCTGCTGGCGAAATCCTTACAGCCAATGAGAACTTCCTGACAACGCTCGGCTATCAGCTCAAAGACATCAGGGGCAAACATCATTCGATGTTCTGCGACAGGACTTACGCGGGCAGCGAAGACTATAGGCAGTTCTGGACCCGGCTGGCTGGAGGCGAGTTCATTGCGGATGAGTTCCTGCGCATCGGTAAGAACGGCAAGAAAGTTCACATCCAGGCGTCCTACAACCCGATCTTCGACATGAGCGGCAAGGTCTTCAAGATCGTAAAGTTCGCAACGGATGTCACGACCCGCGTTGAGAACGTCCATAGCCTCGCCTGTGCCTTGCAGGGGCTTGCTAGAGGCGACCTGACACAACAGCTCGGACATCCTTTTCTGCCGACGTTAGACAAACTTCGTCTCGATTTCAACAGCGCCACATCACAGCTCTGCGTTGCGATGGAAGCGGTGGCACGGAACGCGGCCGCCATTGCTTCCGCATCGCAAGAGATCCGCTCGGCCTCTGATGATCTGGCAGGCAGAACGGAGCAGCAAGCTGCTTCGGTTGAAGAAACGGCTGCTGCTCTCGAAGAGATCACCACGACAGTTTCCGACTCCAGCCATCGAGCGCAGGACGCCGGGCAGCTTGTGCGCAAAACAAAAGAGAGCGCCGAGCGCTCTGGATCGGTGGTCCGACAGGCTGTTGATGCCATGGGCCAGATCGAAAAATCAGCCGGCGAAATTTCCACCATCATTGGTGTGATCGATGAGATTGCTTTCCAGACCAACCTGCTTGCTTTGAATGCGGGCGTCGAAGCGGCGCGAGCCGGTGATGCAGGCAAAGGGTTTGCGGTTGTCGCCCAAGAGGTTCGGGAGTTGGCGCAACGCTCCGCCAAGGCTGCGCGGGAAATCAAGGATTTGATTGGTGCTTCAAACGGGCATGTCAAGCAGGGCGTTGCGCTCGTCGGGGAAACCGGCAAGGCTCTCGAAGAGATCGTCGGGCAGGTCATCTATGTCGATGCCAATGTCAGCGCCATTGTCGAGGCGTCACGCGAGCAAGCGACGGGTCTGAAAGAAATTAACACTGCTGTTAATACGATAGACCAAGGCACTCAGCAGAACGCAGCCATGGTTGAGGAAACGTCTGCTGCCTCGCATGGCCTCGCTAGAGAAGCTGAGGAACTGTTTCAGCTTCTTTCACGCTTCAATGTCGGCGCTGGGACAGCCATACGCCCGTCGCAGCCGGCGTCGCGCGTCGACCCGATCCCGTCATCTGTTCCCCCTGTAGGACAGATGACTTCGAAGGTCGCCTACGCTGTCTGTGGGAGTGCTGCGGTTAAATCAGAAAGCTGGGAAGAGTTTTGATGGGCAAGCCCGACGAGAGGACAATCTTGATGCTTCATGCATCATGACGAAACCTCCGGCGATGGGCCCCCAAAGAGGTGACAACAGCGCCCGCACCATGCAAAGGAACACAGTAATCTTGCCTCACTATCAATATGCGAAACAGGAAGCTGAAATAAGAAAACGACTGCATAGTCAGATTGTTTTCGGCGTCGGTTGCGCTGGACTCGTCATCAGCTTTCTGATCAACCCGGGTTTTGATGTTCGTCCTACGATGGCATTTGTGCCGACTGCGATGTTGCTTTGCGCGGTGTGCGTCGCGATTGTGTGGGTCACCAACTTCAGAGCTCTTAGGGCACTGAGCATGAGCTACACGGCGCTCTTATCATTGGGGTTTCGGATCCAGCTTGACGCTATGGGAGAGCTGGGTCCCTACTGGGCTGCAGTAGTGTCCGTGGAAATAATCTTGGGAACGGCACTGGTCTTCAATAGTCGAGCTGAGTACCTGATCAGTTGCCTCATATCGGTTGTGACTTTATTTGCTGGGCAGCCAAGCTCCTACTTTGCGACCGTCTCGGCTCCCCTTCTTTCTTTGTCGATCGTCTCCTCCGTTTTGATTGGTTGCCTTCTCAATCATGCTGTTATGAACTGCATCCGGGAGATCTATATTACGAAACAAAAATTCAAGAAACTATCAAGTGTCGATGCCTTGACGGGGTTGAGCAACCGTCGCGCTTTCATGGAGCACTTTCAGTCTACTCTTGCAGAGCCCAAGGGTCCTCTGCGCTATTTTGCTATGATCGACATCGACAATTTCAAAGGTATCAACGACAAGTACGGCCATGAGATGGGAGATCGCGTTCTCGTCGCTTTTGCACGTCAATCAACTCAAATGTTTTCAGCTACAGAGGTCGGCCGGCTCGGCGGCGAAGAATTTGGAGTTCTGCTTGGGGGCCCTACCGACGCGGACGCTATGGCTGCGATGGAAAGCTTCCTTGCACAGGTGCGCGAAGACATGAGCGGGGCAGTACCGTTTACCTTTAGTGCCGGCCTGCTTCCGATAGACTTCGGAGATGACGCGACTCTAGTCTTAAGAAAAGCTGACGCAGCCCTCTACCTGGCGAAGCGGTTGGGGAAGGCCCGCATCATCTGGGCGGAGGCTGAAATGCAGGACGGCCTCATCGGTTCCCCACACAGCGCATCGACATTGCCTCGTGATCGAACATTTCGTTCCCGCCCAGTCCTTTGATCGGTGTGTCATGCCATGCATCCGGATATTCGCGGCATGATCTATCTGAAAGTCCCAAGGCTGCCGTGACCGCAGCTGGTAGATTGTTTCGCGCAACCCATGGCTGCTTTCATCTGCCCGAGATGATCGTCTTATATTAAACTTGTGGATAGTCAGAGTACAAAGGATGACCAGCAAACCAAAGCTGCGCATGATGCAGGCGATTGAAATCCCGGCGTTTGTCAATGAGATTATTGATACGGGTTGTGATATTTGCGCCTGCGGTGACAATATCTACACGATCGGAGACGCCGACCTGTCGGACAAAGAGTACGAGATTGCAGCTCCCCAACTCCGGGAGATCAACAGAAAATTTGGCGATCGGGATTACCTGCGGCGAGAAATTGTTGCCTACCTGCGCTCACTCGGCCGTTACATCGATAGTCCGGATGTGGAGCACTGGACTTTGAACCTTCCGCCGCCATGAATGCATTCTGAACGTTGTTGGTACGCCGGAAGGCGAGGGCCTAGCACCGTAAGCTTTCGACAACGAGGTGCCGCCCTCGAAGACGAGGCTCTTGCCAGGGGCTTTTGCGTAGAGCGTTTGGAGCGCCCACACGACCTAAACGTCCTTTTCGAGCAGGTGTATTGGACGCTGCGATCTGTCTGACGCGATCGCCAGAACCACATGCTTGTCGTCGATCGAGAGTTGGAGGAAGTGATCAGCCATGGGCGGCCTTTCCCACGCTTCGTGCAAGCCACGTGGGAAACTGGTGTGCTGCAGCAAGGAGTTCAGTAAAGGCTTCAGGTGAAAGTTTCCGCTTGATGCTTGAGAGCGCCTCTTCTGCTCTTTCCGGCCCCAGCCACGCGAGCGCGCGCACAGCAACCCCCGCCGGCCGGTTGGCGAGCGAAAGCTGCCATGGAGGAGCACGTTTCAGCTCAACCTCCTGGCTTCCGACACTCATTGTCCGGCTGCGGCCGGAGGTCAGATAAATAGAGCGAACAGGGACCTGGGTCGTCAGCCCGAGGGCATTGGCAGCCGCTGCTCCGTTTGAAACGATAACCTCGCCACGTTGATGTGCAACTGCCGCGGCGGCTTGCTCGACAGTCGGTGGCCTGCTTCCGAACCGGCTTTTGATAGCCTTCATGTAAATACCACGTCCCGCTCTGATCAGCTCTCCACGCTCATGCAGACGCGACAGCGCCTGGTCCACAGCAGCACGATTGCCGAGATGCAGCAGGCTTTTCGCGGACAGGGCGGCACCCTCTGGCAATTGCTCAGCATATCCGAGAATTTGAGATGTAAGGTGCTGCATGGCGTTCCTCTGTCAGAGATATAAGCAGTTTTCTGACACTCTACAAGCGACGTCATAAGGACAGCTGTCAGGCAGCCTGCTCGATCTGTAAGAAACTTCTCTGCCGGTACTGGTGCTGCCAACCTTTGGCAGCATCGTGGTCAGCCCTACGGCGTCAGCGGCGTCATCGACATTGTGTTGGTCCAGCGCCTGGAAGCTCCGCATCTATCGTTGAGCCTTAACCTCTTCGCTTAAATGATCATCGTGCTGTGACCATTCTCATCGTTTGCACCTGCCGGTGGCCCGCAGCAACCACGAAGCAACACCCCGTGTAAGCACCGATCTCGCGACATTTTTCGCACCGCGACGCTAGCAAAAATCCAGACGTCGAGAGGCCGTCTGGCGAAAATTGAACGGTTATCTCCAATTCAACCTCGTGTGACCTTCCTTTCCCAAAATCCTCTACTTGCGACTATCTCAAATTCGCGCCAGCATGAGAACACGTAGCTTTTCTAGATGGCAAGCCGCACCAAATCAGCTGATCTTCGCCAGTGGCCAGCCAAAGGAATGAACCAGCGATGCTGAAGACCGACACCCGTCAGGCGAATTGGCGCCGGGCCAATCCGGCAAAGTACGATGCGCACCTGGCCGTGCAGCGAGCCGTCAAGGCAGGGGATCTTGCCAAACAACCCTGCGAGGTCTGCGGCATCGACACGGTCGACGCGCATCACGACCAGTACGAGGACCCTCTCGACGTGCGCTGGCTGTGCCGCCGTCATCACACCCGCCTGCATCACTATGGCGAGGACATGTTTCCGGTCCGGACCGTTTGACGGAGCTAAGAGCGTCTACGCCATCTTTTCGGCCAATCCGTGAACACGAGCTCGTGTCCGCTCATCATCTTACCGGCTCAACCCGAGCCCCTTCGTTCGGCTGAGCTGATGCTTTAACGTATGATCCCGCGTGAGCTCCGCCATGCGGGTGCGCTCCACGATGCGGGCAACGCTCTTGATCGTCTCGGCCTGTTTTGCAAGCTCGGGACGCTTCTCAAGCTCGGGGGAAAAGTTCCGCGGATCGGAATGCCCGAACCGAAGAGTGAGCGCATCGGCCACCCGCTTTGCCTCTTCCAGCGCGATCCTCCCCTCCGGCGTTGACCGCAACTGATCGATGAGCGGACCCTGTTTGTCGATCGCTGCCTTTTCCACCTGGGCAATGAGCTCGAAGCTGCGAGGTGTCAGGCCAGGCACCTCGACGCCATCGCGTTTCTCGCGCTGCCAGGTTTCCGATGCCCGCTCCGCATCCAGGCGCCGTTCCCAGGCTTTCGAGACATGGCCGATATGGGCGGCGACCGCGTTTGCGATGTCTCTCGCTTGTCTGCGCTCCTTGTTGTCGCCAAGCAGCCCCGACTTGCCACGCAGCTCCCCGAACCGCTCGAGCTGTCTGGCCATGAGGGTTGCGAGCTCCGCCCCCCTCCCTGTCTTCTCGGTGATGCCCATTCGCAGCTGTCGTGTGACGGTTTCCGGATCCTGGAACACCTGCTGCACGAGCGATGCGACGGTCCCGAACGTGTGCTCGATCACCGATGCGGCCTTCTCGCGCGCGACGTCCTCGATACCGCGGTCGTAGCGGGTGACGGCGGGCACGAGGGGTGCTGGGCGTTCGGACACTGTGGAGTGCTCGGTCCGCTCAATGGACGCATTGTGCGCCTGACTGAACGGTGACTTCGTAGACGTGCCAGATATCGAGGAACACCCGCTACTCTTGGGTCGGGAGCGCGCTCATCGCGCGTCTCTTGGTTCTCGTCGGCTTTGGGCTTGCGGACCACGAGGCGGCCGTTCATCGGCAGGCAGGTAATCTGGATGTTGAACCCCTCGCCGTCTTCGTGCGACCAGGCTGCGCCGATCTTGGTCCAGTAGGCTTTCTTGCGCTCGCCTTCGACGTGGTAGACGGCGTGGGAGGGCTTGTTGGTTCGGTTGTCATAAGATTTTTTCCCTTGGTTTCTCCGGCTACGTCCATCGAGGCCGGTCTGGGAGTTCAGGCGGCGGCACTCCGCCGCTCACGGTCAGCGGGCCACACGGGAGCGCAGCGAACGGAGCGGGCGGCCCGATTGACGGGAAAAGGCCACGACGCAAACCCGACCACACCCAGGCCGAGATGACGTCAGACGGAACATGGGAAAATCAACAGCCGGGCAATAACCTACATACCCCTCTCGTCAGGCGGATTGAGAACTGGACCATGGCAGCCCTTGGCACGGCTGATGGTTCAACCCTGTCATTCGCAGGACCTCCGAGGCACGCCTGTCACTAGGGTAGCGTGTCAGGCGCTGAACAGATCGAGGATTAATTTGCGCAGTGGGTCTTTGTCACCGCCGAAGCTGTCGATCATCGCCGCAATGACGCGATCGCGGGCCAGCTGGTCATCATTGGACGGAAGCCTGGCCTGTTCGGTCAACATCGACAGTAAAGCCAGCTGGGTTCGGCAATTGCCCGCACGGAACGGGTGAATGGCGTTGAGCCACGCAAGTATCTCAGCGGCCAAATCCGCGAATTCGGCGGGGCGCTTGTCAGCGAGGAAACTATGGTCTTCAAGCGCTGCGAACGCGGCTTTCATCTGTTGGTCGATATGCTCCGGATAGCAAAACCAGTTGGAACCCTTGCCGATCCGGATAGTCCGCGCTGTCCCGGCCCAATCGTAAACGTCCTGGAAGAGGTGATGGTGGAGGGCCACGTATGCAGATAATCAAACCGGCCCGCCGGCGGCGTTTCATCAGCCCTTATGAGGAACAGCGCCAGTTCGTCCTCGTCGAGGTCATTCGGGCTACGCAGATCGAGCTTGTTGATCAGCCCGAATGCACGATCAAGTATTTTGTGGAGCCCATTTCTGCGTTACCAATGCGGTCAACAGTGACGCCTTTGAAGGGGAGATGGCATGCGATCCGTTCTTGAACAGCTTGAGTCACGGCGGGCCGAAGCAAAGCTCGGCGGCGGTCAGAAGCGCATCGATGCCCAGCACGGCAAAGGCAAGCTCACGGCACGCGAGCGGATCGAGGTTCTTTTGGATGAGGGCTCGTTCGAAGAGTACGACATGTATGTGACGCACCGTGCCGTTGACTTCGGAATGGCCGGTCAGAAGATTGCCGGCGACGGGGTCGTGACGGGCTGGGGCACGATCAACGGCCGGCAGGTCTATGTCTTCTCCCAGGATTTCACTGTTCTCGGCGGTTCGTTGTCGGAAACGCACGCGCAGAAGATCTGCAAGATTATGGATATGGCGGTCAAGGTCGGCGCACCGGTGATCGGCCTCAACGATAGCGGAGGCGCCCGCATTCAGGAGGGGGTCGCGTCGCTGGCCGGCTACGCCGACGTGTTCAAGCGCAATGTCGACGCCTCCGGCGTCATCCCCCAGATTTCGGTGATTATGGGGCCTTGCGCCGGCGGGGCGGTCTATTCGCCGGCCATGACCGACTTCATTTTTATGGTTCGCGACAGTTCCTACATGTTCGTGACCGGCCCTGATGTCGTGAAGACGGTGACCAACGAGATCGTCACCGCCGAGGAACTGGGCGGTGCGCGAACCCACACCACAAAATCATCCGTCGCGGATGGCGCCTTTGAAAACGACGTGGAAGCGCTCGAGCAGATCCGCCTGCTGTTCGACTTCCTGCCTCTCAACAACCGCGAACAGGCGCCCGTGCGCCCATTCTTCGACGACCCCGCCCGGATCGAGCACCGCCTCGACACGCTGGTCCCGGCTTCGTCGAACAAGCCCTACGACATGCGGGAATTGATTCTGGCGATTGCAGACGAGGGCGACTTCTTCGAGATCCAGGAGGCGTTTGCCCGGAACATCATCACCGGCTTCATCCGCATAGAGGGGCAATCCGTCGGCGTCGTCGCCAATCAGCCAATGGTACTGGCTGGCTGCCTCGATATGGATTCCGCCCGTAAGGCGGCGCGGTTCGTCCGGTTCTGCGATGCGTTCAATATTCCCATTCTGACCCTGGTCGATGTCCCCGGGTTCCTTCCCGGAACGTCGCAGGAATATGGCGGCGTCATCAAGCACGGCGCCAAGCTTCTTTTCGCCTACGGTCAGGCGACGGTGCCGATGGTCACGCTGATCACGCGCAAAGCCTATGGCGGAGCCTACGACGTGATGGCCTCCAAGCACATCGGCGCCGATGTCAACTACGCCTGGCCGACAGCCGAGATCGCCGTCATGGGTGCAAAAGGCGCCACCGAAATCCTGTACCGGTCGGAGCTTGGCGATCCCGACAAAGTCGCAGAGCGCACCAGGGAATACGAAGAGCGGTTCGCCAACCCCTTCGTCGCCGCCGAGCGCGGTTTCATCGATGAGGTCATCATGCCTCATTCGTCCCGCCGCCGCATTGCCCGGGCCTTCGCTTCGCTTCGCAACAAGCAAAGCCATGTGCATTGGCGCAAGCACGACACGATACCGTTGTGAGTACCGTGTCGAGTACGATGAACCTGAGAGACGCCGTTGCGGAGGATGAATTCGCCCTGCGGCTGGAAGAATGCCGGATGTCCACGGGCACGGCATCGGTCGTCGGATCGTCGATCAAATCGAAGGCCATCACGATGGAACGGTCGCCAAACCTCAACAGCGCTTCAGTCGCGGGATAACCCATGTTCAAAAAAATTCTGATTGCGAACCGCGGTGAAATCGCCTGTCGGGTTATCAAGACGGCCAAGAAGATGGGCATCGCCACCGTCGCCGTCTATTCCGATGCCGATGCTGATGCGCTCCATGTGAAGATGGCTGACGAGGCGGTGCATATCGGCGCAGCGCCGTCGAACCAGTCCTATATCGTCATCGACAGGATCCTGGATGCGATCCGCAAGACCGGCGCCGATGCCGTTCATCCGGGTTACGGCTTCCTGTCGGAAAACGCCGCTTTCGCAGAAGCGCTGGAGACGGAAGGCGTCGTTTTCATCGGTCCGCCGGTCGGCGCCATTCAGGCGATGGGCGACAAGATCACCTCGAAGAAGCTGGCGGCGGAAGCCGGCGTCTCCACGGTTCCCGGCCATATGGGCCTGATCGCCGATGCCGACGAGGCGGTGAAGATCGCTGGCGAAATCGGCTACCCGGTCATGATCAAGGCGTCTGCGGGCGGCGGCGGCAAGGGTATGCGCATCGCCTGGAACGATGCCGAGGCGCGAGAAGGCTTTCAGTCCTCCAAGAACGAGGCCAAGGCTTCCTTCGGTGACGACCGCATCTTCATCGAGAAATTCGTCACGCAGCCGCGCCACATTGAGATTCAGGTGCTCGGCGACAAGCACGGCACCGTGCTCTATCTCGGTGAGCGTGAATGCTCCATCCAGCGACGAAACCAGAAGGTCATCGAGGAGGCTCCCTCACCGTTCCTCAACGAGGACACCCGCCGCGCCATGGGCGAGCAGGCCGTCGCGCTGTCGAAGGCCGTCGGCTATCACTCGGCCGGCACGGTCGAGTTTATCGTCGATGGCGACAGAAACTTCTACTTCCTCGAAATGAACACCCGCCTGCAGGTCGAGCACCCGGTAACGGAGCTGATCACCGGCATCGACCTCGTCGAGCAGATGATCCGGGTTGCCGCGGGCGAAAGGCTGTCTCTTGGCCAGGACGACGTCAAACTGAACGGCTGGGCGATCGAAAGCCGGCTGTATGCCGAGGACCCCTACCGTAATTTCCTGCCTTCGATTGGACGGCTGTCACGCTATCGCCCGCCGCAGGAAGGCAAGAGACCGGACGGCACGGTCGTGCGCAACGACACGGGCGTCTTCGAAGGCGGCGAGATTTCGATGTATTACGACCCGATGGTCGCCAAGCTCTGCACCTGGGCGCCGGACCGGCTTGCGGCCATCGATGCGATGAGCGCTGCGCTGGATGATTTCGAGGTCGAGGGGATCGGCCACAACCTGCCCTTCCTCTCGGCCGTGATGCAGCATGACCGGTTTCGGTCGGGCAACATCACCACAGCCTTCATCACTGAGGAGTTTCCCGACGGTTTCCACGGCGTCGCGCCGGACACCACGGCAGCCCGGAAACTGGCAACGATCGCAACCCACATCAACCACACACTCCAGAGCCGCGCCGCGCAGATCTCCGGAACGATCGGCAACCACCGGCGGATTATTGGGCGACACTGGGTGGCAACGATTGCCGACCAGACGTTCGAGCTAACGCTGGATTCTTCTGCAGAGACGACGACAGTGCAGTTCGCCGATGGAACGGTATCGACGATCTCGGGTCGGTGGCAGCCGGGACAAAGCCATGCCAATTTCTCGGTGGATGGAGAGCAGATCGGCGTCAAGATCTCCCACTCCGGGGTGGGAATTCGTCTTCGCTGGCGAGGCATGGATCTGATGGCCCATGTGAGAGAGCCGAGGGTGGCACAGCTCGCGCGCCTGATGCCGGTCAAACTGCCGCCCGATACCTCGAAGATGCTTCTCTGCCCGATGCCCGGCATCATCACCGTGATCGCGGTTCAGGAGGGTGAGCAGGTCGAGGCCGGCCAGGCGCTTGCGATCGTCGAAGCGATGAAAATGGAAAATACCTTGCGCGCCGAAAGACGCGCGACGGTGAAGCGCATTGCCGCATCGGCAGGCCAGAGTCTTGCGGTCGATGAACTGATCATGGAGTTCGAGTGATGTCCGATGCGAAAACAGTTGCCGACTGGAAGGCGCTGGCTGAGCGCGAGCTGAAAGCCCCTGAGGAAACGCTTACCTGGCACACGCCCGAGGGCATCGACGTCAAGCCGCTCTATACCCAGGCGGATCTGAAGGATGTCGGTCATCTGGACTCCCTGCCGGGGTTCGCACCGTTTACCCGCGGGCCACGCGCAACCATGTATGCGGGTCGCCCCTGGACCATCCGGCAGTATGCCGGCTTCTCGACGGCCGAAGCGTCGAACGCCTTTTACAAGCGCAACCTTGCCGCCGGGCAGAAAGGCCTATCCGTCGCCTTCGATCTCGCGACCCATCGTGGTTACGACAGCGATCACCCCCGCGTCGAGGGCGATGTCGGCAAGGCCGGCGTGGCGATCGACAGCGTCGAGGACATGAAGATCCTGTTCGACGGCATCCCGCTGGACGAGATGTCGGTGTCGATGACCATGAATGGCGCCGTGATCCCGATCCTCGCCAATTTCATCGTCGCAGGCGAAGAACAAGGGGTCTCGCGCGAAAAACTCTCGGGCACCATCCAGAACGACATCCTCAAGGAGTTCATGGTCCGCAACACCTATATCTACCCGCCCGAGCCCTCGATGCGGATCATCGCCGACATCATCGAATACACGGCGAAGGAGATGCCCCGTTTCAACTCCATCTCGATTTCCGGCTATCACATTCAGGAGGCCGGCTCGACGCTGGTGCAGGAACTGGCCTTCACTTTGGCCGATGGTCGCGAATATGTGCGCGCCGCGCTGGCCAAGGGATTGAACGTCGACGCCTTTGCCGGTCGCCTTTCGTTCTTCTTCGCCATCGGCATGAACTTCTTCATGGAGGCAGCCAAGCTGCGTGCCGCGCGCCTTCTCTGGTCGCGCATCATGGCGGAGTTCGAGCCGAAACTGGCCTCAAGCCTGATGCTGCGCACCCATTGCCAGACCTCCGGCGTCTCGCTGCAGGAACAGGACCCCTACAACAACGTCATCCGCACGGCCTACGAGGCGCTGTCGGCGGTGCTCGGCGGCACGCAGTCGCTGCACACCAATGCGCTCGACGAGGCGATCGCCCTGCCGACCGAGTTTTCCGCCCGCATCGCCCGCAACACCCAGCTGATCCTGCAGCACGAGACCGGCGTCACCCGCGTGGTCGATCCGCTGGCCGGCTCCTATTATGTCGAAAGCCTGACCGACGAGCTCGCCAGCAAGGCCTGGGAGCTGATCGAGGAGATCGAGGCGCTGGGCGGCATGACCAAGGCGGTCGCGACGGGCATGCCGAAGCGCCGGATCGAGGAAGCCGCCACCCGCCGGCAGGCCGCCGTCGACCGTGGCGAGGAGGTCATCGTCGGCGTCAACAAGTACCGGCTTGAAGACGAAGCACCGCTCGACATTCTCGACATCGACAATGCCGCCGTGCGCATCGCCCAGATCCGGCGCATCGAGGAGACCAAGCGTCGCCGCGATCCGGCAGCGGTCGAAGCGACGCTGGCGGCACTGACCGGGATTGCACTCCAGGGTCACGGCAATCTGCTGGCCGCCGCCGTCGATGCGGCTCGGGCACGCGCCACGGTGGGCGAGATCTCCGATGCCATGCGCATGGTTTTCGGCGATCACACTGCCGTTTCCGAGGTCGTCGCCGATGTCTATGGCGCGGCCTACGAGAACGATCCGGAATATACCACGCTGGTCGGCCGGCTCGGCGAGTTCGCCGCCGCGCTTTCGGTCAAGCCGAAGATCATGGTCGCCAAGCTTGGCCAGGATGGCCATGACCGCGGCGCCAAGATCATCGCCTCGGCCTTCGGCGACATCGGCTTCGAGGTGCTGGTCGGTCCGCTGTTTCAGACGCCGGACGAGGCTGCCGAGATGGCGGTGAAGAACACGGTTCACGTGGTCGGAATGTCGTCTCTGGCTGCCGGCCACAAAACGCTGGCGCCGCAGCTGGTCGCGGCCCTGAAGGCGCGCGGTGCCGACAACGTCATCGTCGTCGTCGGTGGCGTCATTCCGCGCCAGGATTACGAATTCCTGCTCGAAAACGGTGTCTCCGCCGTCTTCGGGCCGGGCACGAACGTTCTTGAGGCGGCCCGCGCGGTGATCGATCTGATGCAGGGCAAATTGCGCAACCAGTGAGGCAGCATGTTAGGACCCATCAATCACATCGCGATCGCGGTCCCGGACCTCAATGCGGCGATCGCGCTCTACGAGGCTCTGGGGGCACAGGTATCCAAGCCACAGGATCTGCCCGAACATGGGGTCACCGTCGTCTTCATCGAATTGCCGAATACCAAGATCGAGCTTCTGTATCCGCTCGGTGAGAATTCGCCGATAGCGTCTTTCCTTGCCAAGAACCCGTCGGGTGGCATTCACCACCTTTGCTTCGAGGTGAGCGACATTGATGGCGTAGGCCAAAAAATGAACGACATCGGGGTTCGCATCCTCGGCTCCGGTGAGCCGAAGATCGGCGCGCATGGCCTTCCCGTCTTGTTTGCACATCCCAAGGATTTCTTCGGAACGCTGGTGGAGTTCGAAGAAGTCGCAAGACCGTAAGGATAACGCTCTTCGAGTCCGCCAGTCTGGGTCGCGGGATCCGTTTAGGCCCATACTCTCGGGCTCTGTCGTAACGAACGATCCCTCCTACCAGACCGAGCGCCCGCCATCGATCAACAAGGTCTGGCCGGAAATGTAGGAGCCGCCCGGTGAGGCGAGCAGGATAGCGGCGCCGACGATGTCATCAACCGTTGCGATGCGGCCAGCCGGGATTTTTGCCAGCAGCGCCTTTTCCCGCTCGTCGTCGCTCCATATGTCTTTCGAAAACGCCGTCCGAACAATCGACGGTGAGATCGCGTTGGCGCGGACGTTGAAGGCGCCGACCTCGACGGCGATGTTGCGAACGAGGCTGTTCAACGCCGCTTTTGCGGCGCCATATCCGCCGAGAACCGGGTTTGCGCGCTCTGCGGCTATGCTCGACATGAAGACGATACTGCCGTCGCGCCGCTCAACCATGTCAGGAAGGAATTGACGCGCGAGCGCGAAATTCGAGACGACCGTGCCCGACAACAGTTTCTCGAACGCGTCCGGCGTCATCGCCTGCAACGGGCCGACAGGCGCCTGGGGCGCTGCGAGCGCAAACAGGATGTCCACCTTGCCGAAGGCGGACATCGAGCGTTCTCCGAACACGGCGACGTGCTCGGGGCGAGTAATGTCGCAGACGACGCCTGCAACGTCGTAGCTCTCACGGGACAAGGTCGCGACCGCGTCGTCCAGCTCCGGCTCGAGATGACCCGACAGAACCACTTTCGCGCCGCATTCGCACAATGCTCGTGCGATCGCGAATCCCATGCCGCTCGACGAGCCCGTCAGCGCCGCAACTCTGCCTGTCAAATCGAAACCCTTGTACATCTTCGCTACCCTCCTTACGCGCCGCACCTAGGCCAAAGCCTGTTCGGCCAGTATGTGCGGCTGTTGGTCGAAGCGCAGCGCAGAACCCGTCAGTTGCGGATAGAGCACCTCCACCGGCTCCGACAGCGCGCGCTTGACCTGAACGGACAGCTTGTCGGCCAGCACCTCATATGCGCCATTGGCGATGCCATCGAGACCAGCCCGCACGACATCGACCGGATCGTTCTTACGAACGTTCAGCGCCTTCGTCATCGGCGTGTCTGTGTAGCCCATATGCAGGCTCACCACCGCGGTTCCCTGCGGAAGGAGCTCGATGCGCAAGGCGTTCGTCGCCATCCAGAGCGCTGCCTTGGCAGAGCTGTAGACGGGGGGAACGACGAGCCAGCTCAGCACGGACGTTACATTGAGGATCGCACCGCCGCCATTGTTCTTCAGAACAGGGGCGAATGCCTTCGATACCGCCACGGGACCGAAGAAGTTGATATCGAAGACCCGCCGCATCGTCTGGTCGTCGGTGGTCAACAGCGGCTCGCGAAAGGCCACGCCCGCATTGTTGATCACGATGGTCGTATCCAGCGCCGTCTGTGCGGCGGAAGTCACCGATGCGTCGTCCGTGATATCCAGCACGAGCGAAACAATCCGCTCGTCGTTCCACTCGCGTTGTTGCAGGTCGGTGGCATAGATCTTTGTTGCACCCCGCTCAAGCGACTGGCGTATCCATTCCTGCCCCAGACCGCCATTGGCTCCGGTGACGAGGACGACTGCTCCGTTGAAATCCACTGACATTGTTTCATCCTGATGATGGGCGAACGAAGCCGGCAGCGCCGGGTTCGTTGCGTGTTTGAAGGAGCTGTTTAGGCTTTGAGGAAGGCGGGATCTTCGATCACGACGTCATCTTTTCGTCCGCTGACCACACTGAGGAAGATGATTGCGGCCACACCGACGATGAGCGGGCATCCGAGGATGAAGAAGATCTTCCCGATCGACCATCCCAGACTGATCGCGACGCCGCCGACCAGACCGCTCAGAATGGCCCCGAAACGGCCCAGCGCATGCATGAACGATACGCCTGTGGCTCTTGCGTCCGCCGGAAACAGGGTGGCGGCAAGGGCGTTCAGGCCGGAATTGACGCCTTGCAGCAGGATGCCCCAGATGAACGAGAGAACGATCAGGGTCTGGTAATCCAGCGTCGAGAAAGCAACGGCCCAGATGGCCGGGATCGCGATCAGCCATGCGACAGCGAGAACCTTGAACCGTCCGAACGTGTCCATGGCCGAACCGATCAACAAGGCGCCAAGAACGCCGCCAACGCTGAAGGCGGCAACGAGGATGCCCGCCTGCGATAGCTGCAACCCGGACTGCGTGATGACCAAGGGAAAATAGGTCTGGAAGAGATAGATGACGGCCAGGCCGATGAAGTAGCAGATCGCAATGCCCACCATGATCGGCAGATAACGCTTGGAGGTGATCAGCTTGATACCCCCGACCTTCGCTTCGGTGCGTTCGCCGCCTGTACCCTTCAGGGTCGCGATATCAGCGCCGGGCAGAACCCGCTGGACGATCTCGCGAACCCGTCTTTCGCCATCGCGCTGCGTCGCCAGCCAGCCGATGGATTCCGGCACCACCTTGAGGAAAACAGGAAGCATAACGGCAGAAAGCCCGCCGATGGCGACGAGATACCAGCGCCAGCCCAGCATCGGGATCAGCACGGCTGCGAGGTAACCGGAAATGGCGGCGCCAGCCGTGTAGCCGGCAAAGACCGTCGTCACCACCCGTGCCCGCTTCTGTGTTGGGGCGAATTCGCTGATCAAGGCCACCGTGATCGGCATGATGGCGCCCAGCCCCAGGCAGGTGAACGCCCGGATGATCAGGAAGATTCTCGCATCCCATGCGAAGGCGCCCAGAAACGTGCCGGTGGAGACAAGTGCCACGCCCCAGCCGATCACGCTGCGGCGCCCGTATCTGTCGGCAAGCGGCCCGGCGATGGAGGCCCCGATGACCATCGCGATCAACCCGCCGACGACGATAGCGCTGATGAAGGGTTTCTCCACGCCCCATAGCCGGACGAATTCCGGGTAGATGAAGCTTGCGGATTGGACGTCTGCTCCATCGAGCGCGATGATCAGAAAGCATGCGATGAGCATGAGCCATCGCTGTCTCCCCATCGGATGATTGTCCAGTATGTGCTGAGCCGATGCTCTCAGCGTCGATCGACCGTCCGTGCGTTCCATTTTCCCCTCCCAGGGTTCGCTCAGGCGCCAAGGCGCCTCGATCCGTAACTTTGTCTTTGGATAGGCTGATCCAGCGTGGTCAACGCGCACCATTCTCGCCGCCGGCTCCTCCCGGGCGAGTGTTCGGCGCGGCTCGATGTCCGCGCCGTCTTCATTTACCGAGGCATGGTGTTCTCCCGAAACCACGCTCTCTTCAGGCGACTGCCATCAGGCGGTAAAGAACGCCTTCAGCTCGTCGACGAAGGCGTCGATGTGCTGGAAGAGAAAGCCATGGCCGGAGTCTGGATAGAGAATCAGCTTGGCGTTCGGCGCTTCCTGCGAGATGACGAACGCGCCATAGGGCGGCACCATGACATCGGTCGTGCCGTTGGCCACCAGGATCGGCATCGTCAGTTCGCCAAGCCGCGGCCTTGCGGCATCCCGCCCTCCCGACCAGTTCATGATGGCCTGCAGCTGGGCGCCGGCCGTCGCCTGCGTGGCGAGGTCTCCCGTGCGTGCCTTGGCGATGCGATCGAGGCTCGCTTGGCTGGCCGCCCGGCTGCTGTCGCTATCGGCGGAAAACAGAAACACCGTATCGGCGTCCTCGATCGTTTTCTTCTGGGCGATCTCGTTGACCCGCGGGTGACGCTTTTGCGTTCCCTCCGTCACGGCGCCCGGGCCGGAACCGGCGATCACCAAACGTTTGACCCGGTCCGGAGCGAGCAGCGCCAGGGCCTGCGCCACATAGCCACCGAGCGACCATCCCAGCGTGTGGACGGAGCCGAGCCCGATCGCATCCATCAGCGCGAGGGCGCCTTTGGCCATATCCGGAACATTGTCGGGCGTTTCGCCCTGCGAACGGGAAACCCCGACATTGTCGAAGCGAATGACTTTATGGTCCCGGGCAAGCCGCTCGATGAACAGCGGGTCCCAGTCCTCGATCGTGCCGCGGAACCGTTGCAGCAGGAGCAAGGGCTCCGCATCGGCAGCACCGTCGATGCGATAGGCGAGTTTGCCGAATGCCGTTTCTGCGTACTGAATAGGGTCGTGGGTCATGGGTCCTCCGAAGATGCTAATATCAATAATATGATACTCATCATATTTTATGGCAAGCGAAATCTACTACCCGATGACAAGTCACTGAATCTGCGTGGATGATTCTCGGATCGGAATGTGATAGTCATCATATTCCTGATGATGATGGAGCATTGTGGATGGTCAAACCCGCAACACTGAGAAAGTCCGAAGTGACGCGACGGAATATCCTGGCCGAGGCCTCCGCGTCACTGAGACGGCTTGGCCTTGAGCGACTGTCGGTCGCCTCTTTGATGGGGAGCCTGAATCTGACGCATGGCGGTTTTTATGCGCATTTCAAATCGAAGGACGATCTGGCTGCGGAGGCGGTGACCTATGCGTTCGATGAGATCTCGGCCGCGATGGTGAAGGCAACGGAAGGCCGATCTCCGCGGGAGGCTCTGATCGCCGCAATCGACCAGTATGCATCCCTCGAAAGCCGGAACTGCGTCGAGAAATCCTGCCCATCGACGTCGCTCGCCAACGACGCGCCGCGGTTTCCCTCTCTCGCAAGAGAACGCTTCGCCGAGGGGCTTGAGCGTTTTCCAGCCCGCATCGAACGCTTGCTGCGCGAGATCGGCCACGAGGATCCGCGCAGGGCCGCGCGTTCGGCCGTTTCCGAGTTGCTGGGAGCAATGATCGTGGCGCGCGCAACCCTGGACACGGACAGCGCGAGCGACATTTTGCTGGTTTCGCGTGATGCCGTGAAGAAGCGGCTGGGGCTGCTTTAGGTGTTTGATCCCCGACATTGATGGTGCATCACAGCATGCGGCGCCCGCGCGCGATCAACCGTGACGGCCGAGATGAACGGCAGCGGGGACACGATCTCGTGTTTGCAAGGTGACGCGAGAGATACAAGCGCGGATCGAATGCCGGATTACCGATCATTCTAAGAAAGGTTCTTTCGATAAAGAAGCAGAACAACACTGAATGTCACGCCCCCTATCGCTGTCAAGCAGAAGGACCGTCTCGACGCTGCCGGGTTGCGATGAAGGAATGCAACTGTGAAAGCGCAGAGCGACCATACCGCCGTTACGATGATCAACGCCCAGGAATACAGGAATGGCCCAAGATCGTAGCTTCCGCCGCCAATCGAGGCCCCGGAATGGGTATCGATCTGAACGGTGATCAGCGAGGTGACGGGTACGGCGAGGACCAAGAGCCATACCCAGAACCACTTGTCTCTCATCATATGTTACCTGGCTCGGCTGATGGCCGCTTCCCATTGCCCCGCATAGATCTTGGGCCCTCCCGCCATTCATTCGGATCCGGAAGAGGAAGCCATCAGTGCGGCTGTCAGGTCAATGAAAACCGCAGCGGGATCTTTTCGAAAAAATCGACATTCCAGGTCAATTCGCTGGGACATTCGGTCTCCGAGGGCCAAGCGAACGGAGGGGCGGCTCTGCGCCTTTTAACGGTCATCGACGCTCATGCTGCGTTCGGGAGGTTTACGTCGCTCGCCTGAAGCAGACGCTTCGTGTAGGCGTGCTGCGGATCTCGATAGACGGACTCCGTGGGTCCCTGTTCGACGATCTGTCCCCGATACATCACGATGGTGGAGGTTGCGAAGTCGCGGATCAGCGCAAGGTCGTGGGCGATGAAGATGTAGGAGAGGCCGAAATCGCGACGAAGCGTCTTGAGGAGGTCGATCACCTGCGCCTGCACCGAAACGTCGAGCGCCGACACGGCCTCGTCGCAGACGATGACATCCGGCTGGAGCGCCAGCGCCCGGGCGATGGCGATGCGCTGGCGCTGGCCGCCGGAGAACTGGTGGGGATGTCGGTCGATCTGGTCGGCCTTCAGGCCGACGCGCTCCAGAAGATCGATCGCACGGTCGCGCCAGAGCGGCTTTTCCAAAACGTCGGCATGGATCGCCCAAGGCTCCGACACGATCTGGCCGACCGTCATGCGCGGGTTGAGCGAGGCCGTGGGGTCCTGGAAGACGAACTGCATCCGCCGCCGCACCCGGAAGGTTTCCGCCGACGACATGGCGTTGAGGTCGTGGCCGTCGAAGCGGATCGTGCCGAGCGTCGGCTTGTCGAGGCCGAGCAGCATGCGGGCGAGCGTCGATTTGCCCGAGCCGGATTCGCCGACGATGCCGAGCGTCTCCCCCTTGTTCAGCACGAAGCTCGCATCGTCCACCGCCTTGACGGCATTCGGGCCGATCTCGGCTTTCCCACCGGGTAACACGCCGTAGACCCGTGAGACATTGCGCACCTCCAGTAGGGGACGCTCGCTTCCGGCAACGGCCGGTTGCGGCTGGAAGCCATGCCGCCCGGGCATCGCGTCGATCAGCTTGCGGGTATAGGGATGCTGCGGCGTCGTCATGATGGCGGTTGCCGTACCCGCTTCGACGATCCGGCCGTTCTGCATGACGACCACGCGGTCGGCCACCTTCTCGACCACGCCGAGATCGTGCGTGATCAGCACGAGACCCATGCCGCTTTCCGCCTGCAACTCCTTCAGAAGCTTCAGAACCTGCGCCTGGACCGTCACGTCGAGCGCGCTGGTCGGCTCGTCGGCGATCAGCAGGTCGGGCTCGAGCGCGATGGCCGACGCGATCATGATACGCTGGCGCTGGCCGCCGGAGAACTGGTGCGGATATTGTTTCGCCCGACGTTCCGGGTCGGGAATGCCGACGCGGCCGAGAAGATCGATCACGCGGGCGTGGGCCGTCGCCTTGTCGACGCCGTGGACCCGCAGCGTCTCGGCGATCTGCCAGCCGACGGGATAGACCGGATTGAGGGCCGCCAGCGGATCCTGGAAGATCATCGAGATGTTCTTCCCGTTGATCTTGCGGCGTTCCGCGCGCGGCGTCTTCAAAAGATCGCGACCGCGATAGAGGATCTCGCCGCTGGTGATGAGCGCCGGCGGCGCATCGACCAGATCCATCACCGCCGATGCGCTGACGCTCTTGCCGGAGCCGCTTTCGCCGAGGATCGCCAGCGTTTCGCCGGAATTGACGGACCAGCTGACGTCGGCAACGGCATGGACGACGCCGTGGCGGTTGGGGAAATCGATCGAGAGATTGCGGATGTCGAGAAGCGGCTGATCAGTCATGTCTGCCTACCGATGTCTGGAGGCGCCAGCGTTCGACCGGATCGGTGACGACGCGGAGCCAGTTGGAAAGAAGGTTGAGGGCCATGGTGACGAGCATGATCGCGACGCCGGGCCAGAAGGCGAGCCACCAGGCGGAGCCGAGATAGTTGCGGCCGTCGGCCACCATCAGGCCCCAGGTCACCTCGGGCGGCTGGATGCCGATGCCGAGGAAGGAAAGGCCGGACTCCACGAGCATCACGAAGGCGATCTCAAGGGCCGCGAGGTTGATGATGGTCGGCAGGATCATCGGCGCGACATGGCGCAAGAGCACGCGGTCGGTCCGGGCGCCCATGGCGCGGGCGGCGACCACAAACATGCGCTCCTTGATCTCCAGCACCTCGGCGCGCACCGTGCGCAGGAAGATCGGGATGCGGGAGACGGCAAGCACGAGAATGACGTTGACGACGCCGGGGTCGAATACGAAGAGCACGATGACCGCCAGAAGCATGGACGGAAAGCTCATGATCGCATCCGCGAGCCGCAAGAGCACGGCGCTCGCCCATCCGCCCTTGTAGCCGGCGATAAGGCCGAGAATGCCGCCGATGGCCATGGAGATGGCGACCGCGCTGACCGCGATCAGCATCGTGTTCTGGCTGGCAACGACGATACGGGCGAGCAGGCTGCGGCCGAGCGCGTCGGCCCCGAGCACGAACAGCCATCCTTTGTCGATCGAGAACGGCGGGGCGTTGCGCGCCATGAGATTGAGGGCGCGCGCCTGATCGGCGAGCAGCCAGGGTCCGAGAAGGACGCAGGCGAGGACGAGGGTCAGGAGCGCGGCCGAGACGGTGGCCACCTTGTCCTGCCAGAGAAGGCCGAGGATCTCCCGGACGCCGGAGGACGGCGCGGCGGGCCTGACGGTGAGCGAAACGGGCGCGGCCATCTCAGCTGTACCGAATGCGCGGGTCGACGAGGGCATAGGCGATATCCACGATGATGTTGATGACGAAGACGGCGAGCGCCGTCACGAGCACAGCGGCCTGGATGACGGCGAAGTCCCGCAGCAGGACCGAGTCGATCATCAGCTTGCCGATGCCGGGAAAGCCGAACACGGTTTCCACGATGACGGCGCCGTTTACGATGCCGGCCGCCTGGTCGCTCGCCACCGTGATGACGGGGAGCAGGCCGTTGCGAAGCGCATGCACGAAGACGATGGCGCGGGAGCCGACGCCCTTGGCGCGCGCCGTCTTGATGTAGGTGGAGGACAGGGCCGTCATCATGGACGTCCGCACGACCTGAACGAGCACGCCGGTAGGCCGCAGCATGAGAACACCGACGGGCAGAATCCAATGGAGGGCCGTTCCCGTGCCGGACGTCGGCAGCACCCGCAGCGTGACGGCGAAGACGAGGACGCCGACGATCGCCACCCAGAAGTTCGGCGTGCTTGCCCCGATCAGCGAGAGAATGCTGGCGAGCCGGTCGAAAATGCCGCCGGGGCGGTAGGCTGCGAGCGAGCCGGTGATGATCGACACCAGCAGAACGAGCGGCATGGTGATGGCGGCCAGCGCCAGCGTCGTCGGAAAAGCCTGCAGCACGACATCCACGGCGGGACGCGAGAACTGCAGCGACTGGCCCATGTCGAAATGCAGGAGGCCCCACAGGAAGCGGCCAAACTGTTCGATCAGTGGGTCGTTGAACCCGTACTGTTCGTTGAACTGGAAGCGCGCTTGCGCGGATGCGTCCTGTGGCAGATAGAGGTCCGCGGGCGAGCCCGTCATGCGGGCCAGAAAGAAGATCAGAATGATCAGCGCCACGAGCGAGAACACGCTCTGCAACGATCGCTTGAAGATGAAAGAACCCATATCAGCCTCCTCCGCCGGATGTGGATCGATGGTCGGACACGACGCGCCCCCTTGGAAGGGAGGCACGCCGCCGGATAATCAGTCAGTCGCCTTGTCGGCCAGTTTCAACCGGGCCAACTGCAGCTCGACGGCATTGGCGATCGTCGGTGTGAAATCCAGCCGTTTGCCCACGCGCATGTAGTTGACCATGTGGAACAGCGGCACGTCGGCGACGACGTCCTCATAAATCTTGCGGAAGACCTCGTTGTATTCCTTCACCCGCTCGTCGCCGGATTTCGTGCCGGCGCTGACGATCAGGGCGTCCAGCGCCGGGTCGTGCAACTCGCTCTGTCGGCCATTGGAGTGATACTTGAAGAAGGCCGTGAAGGCAGCGTCGCCGCTGTTGTTGTCGTGCATGGTCAGGAAGATGTTGGGCGCCCGGTCCGGCGAAAAGGGCTTGTTCGCCATCTTCAGCCATTGCGTCATTTCGAGGTTTTCGAGCTTGATGTTGAAGCCGACCGCCCGCAGCATTTCGGCGGACGCCTCCACGAACTCGTTCGAGTTCGCAAACATGGCCGGGCGGCCGATCATGCGGATCTCGCGATCGACATCCACGCCATCCGCCTTGGCTTCGGCGAGCAGCTTCTGTGCCTGTTCCGGATCATAAGCCCAGGGCTTCAGGTTGGGATTGAAGCCGAGCGCGCTCGGGCCGACCTGCTGCATGGCGAGTTCCGCCTTGTCGCTGATGACGCTGCCAAGGAACGCCTTGCGATCGATGGCCAGGTTGATCGCCTTGCGCACGCGGACGTCGTTGAGTGGGGGAATATCGACGGAGAGGCGGAACAGCGCGCTGTCGGAGTTCGGATAGACCTTGTCCGTCTCCGGATTGGTCGCATCCTGCGGCGCGATGGAGAAGGCAAGATCGGCTTCGCCGGTCTCCACCATGGCGGCCGCCACGGAGGACTCCGTGCGCCAGACATAGGTCGCCTTGTCGATCACGGGCTTGTCGCCCCAATAGGCATCGTTTCTGACCAGGCCGACATTCTCGCCCTGCGTCCAGTGGTCGAAGGTGTAGGGGCCCGTGCCGATCGGCTTCGCGGTGTATTCGCCCTTCGGTGTGTTGACCGAGGAAATGGTGAGCTGCGCGAGCAGCGTCGGCAGGATTGGCACCGCCGTCTTGGTCGTGAACTTCACCGTCTGCGAATCGACCTCCACGGCCTTGATGTCGATACCGTCGAGATATTTGGTGCGGGTGATGCAGGTCAGCGCCGGATCGTTGGTGCGCTCCAGCGAGTGGACAACGGACTTGGCGTCGAAGGGCGTACCGTCGTGGAAGGCAATGCCGGGCCGAAGCTTGAACACCCACTCGGTCGGTGTCGTCTGCTCCCAGCTTGTCGCAAGACGCGGCAGCGTCTTCTGGTTGGCATAGTCCAGCTCGACCAGCGTCTCCACGACGTTCTGCTTGATGATGCGGCCGATGACCGAGCGAGGCGTCTCGCAGGGGTCGAGCCGGTCGGGACCTGCGGGAAGCACGATGGTGACGGCCGTCGCGCCCTGCGCATGCGCAAGGCTGGCGGGGGCGATCAGGGCGGTCGATGCGACCAGCGCGATGGATTTCCAGAAATTCAACGACGTTCTCCTCATTGTCGTTCGAATGGACCTGTTCGGTGAGACGGCTCAGGCTCTCACAAGCTGCAGCCGCGCCTCCTTGAATTTGGCGATCTTCACCCGTTCGCGCTCCTCCTGCGCCCGGATGCCCGGCAGCAGATCCACGGCCACCTGTGGCGACAGCGCAACCACGCCGTCGTCGTCGCCCACGATGAGATCGCCGGGATGGACGACCAGTCCGCCGATCGACACGGGAACGTTGAGAGATCCCGGACCATTCTTATAGGGACCCTTGTGGGTCACGCCCCGGGCATAGCATGGCAGGTCGGACGCGCGGATCGCCGAGACGTCGCGGATGGCGCCGTCGATCACGAAGCCGGCGACACCGATCGATTCCGCGTGCGTCAGAATAATTTCGCCGATCAGCGCCTGGCTGACATCGCCGCCGCCATCGACCACGATGACATCGCCGCGGCGGGCGATCTTCAGGGCTGCGTGAATGGCGAGATTGTCACCGCTGCGCGTCTTCACCGTCAGCGCCGTTCCGATGAGCGGACCGCCGGCATGATAAGGCAGCACGCCGGTCGCACCCGGCAGGCGGGACAGGTTGTCGCTGATGATGGACGTGGCGACGCCGCGATACTCGGTGATCAGGCTAGGATCTACCGGCTGCGGGGCTGCATTTTCTTCGATCGTCATGTCTCCTCCTGAAGGCTCGGTGCCTGGACCTTTATGAAGGCCTCTCCCAAGGCCTTCCGACAGCCGAAAACCTAAACTTGCGCTATCCCGAAAAAAAGCGATAAAATTGCCTCTATCCATATCGCTTTTCTTCATGCGAGGTGCCCATGTTCACGTTGAAGCAGTTGGAAGCTCTTTATTGGGTCTCGACGCTCGGCAGCTTCGAGGCCGCCGGATCCTATCTGAACGTGACCCAATCGACGATCTCGAAACGTATCGGAGAGTTGGAGGGAAAGTTCCCGGTGCCGCTGTTCGATCGGTCCAGCCGCCAGTCGATCCTGACGAGCAAGGGGCAGGACATTCGTGACATTGCCGAACAGATGCTGCGACTGAACGACCGGCTGACGCTCACCGCACGCACCGCCAATGCGCCGCCCTTCCGGTTCCGGCTCGGCGTGACCGACCTTGTGGCGCTCTCGTGGCTGCCGCAGCTTCTGGCAACGATCATGGAACGCTATCCCGGCATCTCGCTCGAACCGGAAATCGACCTGACATCGGGTCTGCTGGAGCGGCTGAACGAGCGCCGTATCGACTTCGTCATCTGCCCGCGCCTCATCCAGCATCCGCAATTCGTGAACATGCCGCTGGGGGAAATCGAGCTGGTGTGGATGTGCAGCCCGAAGCTCTACAGCGGCAGCGCGGAGCTCAGCCGCGAGGACATGCTCAAGTTCCCGCTGCTCATCCAGTCGGCCGGCTCCATGCTGCGCCCCATCCTGCAGGACGTCATAGACAACCCGCGCATGCCGTTCACGAAGACGATCTCATGCAACAACATGGCAGCCCTTGCCGAGCTTGCAGCCCACGGCTTGGGCATCACCATCCTGCCCAAGGCCTTCTTCAGCCGCTACGTCACGGATGGTCGTCTGCGGATTATCAAATCCGCACTCCGCCTGCCGAAGCTCGAATATTTCATCACCTACCGCAACGACTACAACAGCCTGTTCTTCGAGGAGATTGCACAGCTGGGGATAGAGCTTTGCGACTTCGAACACAGCTTGGCAGCCACGGCATAGCTCCAGCAGATACTGGGTTGAAACTTAACCCGGCCCGCGTTGACGGGTCCCTGTCGGGCTATGGATCCCCTTTAGGCCCCTGCGCTCAAGATCGCACGCGAGGGCTGGAGCGTTCTGGCGCACGGCGTGTGGTGTCCGACTGACGCGCGAGACGGGATTCAATGCCGTAGATTTGCGCCGCCTGCTTCCGTCACCTCAGCTTGGCGCCTTCCCGATCCGCCATTGGTAGGGCGGAGGCGTGCCGTTAACGGCGTAGTCGCCGATGATGCGGTCCTTGTAGATGCGTGGGTTGTGCGAGGACAGGGTACGGGCGTTGCGCCAATGGCGGTCGAGACCGGCGGGCTTCTTGACCGCGGAGGCACCGAGCGTGTCGAAGAGGAGCGTCGATGCCTCGAGAACGAGATTGGTGACGACGTTCAGGGCCTGCGACGTTTCCAGTTCCGCAATAGCGTTGGCGCGTTCCTCGGCGTCTGCGTCACCGGCGAAGTGGGCTTGGTATGCACGTTCGATCGCCGCCGCGACCTGCAACACGATGGCGCCGGCGCAATAGGCGTGGCTGCGGATACGGCCGACCACCTGCAGCACCTGCGGGTCCTCGCGCGAACTCGGGCCGGCCGCGTTCGAGTAATGACGCTTGCGTGTGCCGACGGCCGCCGCCGTCTCGTCTGCGATGGCCCGGCCGATACCGGCAAGCGTTGCCAGGTGCACGATCTGGTAGAACGCGGCGCCGTATCGGAATTTCTCCTGATCGGCCACAATGTCCTTGGGATCCACGGCAACATCCGTAAAGGTCGTGGTGCCGCTGGCGGTCAAGGTCTGCCCGAAGCCGTCCCAGTCATCGACGACATCGACCCCGGGGTCATCCCGGCGCACCTGCAGGACGACGCCCTCCCCCTCCAGACCAGTCGCGCCGACGTCGATCCAGTCGGCAAAGAGCGAGCCGGTGGTGTAGTATTTCGTGCCGTTGACGACCAGTCCATCGCCCTTCCTCGACACGCGCGTCGAGAAGGCATCCCGCTTGGCGTCGCCGATCTCCGTCCAGGCATTGCCGGCGATCTCGCCGGCCGCGATGCGCTGTACCCAGCGCTTGCGGCTGTCGTCCTGTGGCTTGCCGACGACGTCCTCGACGAAGCCGAAATGACCGCGCAGGGCCTGCGTGATGTTGGAATCCGCTTCCGAAAGCTCGATCAGGAGGTTGGCGAGTTCCGGTATAGAGGCGCCGAAGCCGCCTTCGGCCTCCGGCAGGCGGAGCGCGCCGAAGCCCGCTTGCTTCAGCGTCCGGATCTCATCGACCGGCAGGGTGCGCGAAAGCTCCCGTGCGATCGCGCCCTTGGCGATCTCGGAAAACAGCGGGCGGAACCGGGCGGCAAGCTCTTCGTAACGCGGGCTCGGGCCTGCGCCCCAGGCCAGATCAATCTGTGACATCGATGTATTCCTTGAAAGGGTCAGTTCGGTCTGGAGGCCGGGGCGCCTCCGAGATAGAAGTCGTGAACGTCCTCGCGACGGCGCAGCTCTTCGGCCGTTCCCGACAGGGCCACACGACCGTTTTCCAGAATATAGGCGTGGTCGGCGTAGCGAAGCGCCAGGTTGGCGTTCTGTTCGGCGAGGAGAAAGCTGACGCCAGCCTCCGTGTTGAGCGTCCGGATGATCTCGAAGATTTCCTGCACGATGATCGGGGCCAGCCCCATGGAGGGTTCATCGAGAAGGACGAGGCGCGGCCTGGTCATCAGAGCCCGGCCGATCGCCACCATCTGCTGCTCGCCGCCGGACGTCAGTCCGGCTTTGACCTTGCGCTTCTCCTTCAGCCGCGGAAACCACGCATAGACCTGCTCGAGGCTGCGTGCGAGTTCGGCCCGACCGGGCTTGCGGACGTAGCCGCCGGAGAGAATGTTCTCCTCGACGGTCAGCTGCGCAAAGCAGTGCCGGCCTTCGAGAACCTGCACGACGCCCTGCGCGACCAGCCTGGAGGCCGAGAGCGCACCAACCGGGATGCCGCGCCAGAGGATCGTGCCCTTGCTGACGTGACCGCGTTCCGGGCCGAGGAGGTTGGAGACGGCTTTCAGCGTTGTGGTCTTCCCCGCGCCGTTCGCGCCGAGGAGGGCGACGATCTTGCCCTTCCCGACGGTCAGGGAGACGTCACGAACGGCCAGGATCGCAGAACCGTAGAGGGCCTCGATATTCCTGATCTCGAGAAAGCCGGTGTCCTGAAGGGTCATATGATCGTTTCCGTATGTTGGCCCGTCCGTGTAGGGGGATCAGTTCTGCGCCTGACGCGGCTCGATGCCCTTTTCCTTGGCGTAGGCGGCTGCGCGCGCGTAGATCGCGTCACGGAACAGGGGACGATCGCCCTTCAGCCAGTCGGTCACCGCATTCCACTTCTGCCCGTCCCACTGAACGATCTTGGCGGCCGGATCGCCTTCATGGTCCTGCGGCGTGATCTTCAGGGGGCTGAGCAGGCCTGTCGCGCCAAGCTCGGCGATGCGTTCAGCGGTGATGTCGAGATGCTCGGCGGCCCACTGGCCCTCTTCCTTGGTCAGGGGACGGTTTCCGAACTTCTTCTGGCCGGTACGCAGGATCTCGGTGTAGATGATCGCCTGGACGAGACCGGCATTGTAGTAGACCGAGCCGAATTTCGAGACGTCCTTCAGGTCACCCTTGCCGGCATCGATGACGTTCTTTTTCAGTTCCTTGGTGATCTCGAAATCCGTGCCCGACGGGAAGACCGACACGGCGAGATAGTTCTTGGCGGCGGCACCTGCAGGCCGCGCATCCTCTTCGGATCCCGTCCAGATGTCGCCGATGATGCGATCCGCCGGGAAGCCGACACGCGCCGCGGTCTTCAGTCCGACCGGCGACATTACGCCCCAAGCGCGGAAGAACACCCAGTCCACGCCGGCCCGCTTGATCTGCTGCCATTGTGCCTGCTGCTGCTCGCCGGGATGCGGCACTGCGATCTGGATATTCTCGAACCCGTATTTTTCCGAGAGAATGGCCATCGGCTGGATCGTTTCGCGACCATAGCCGGAGTCGTGATAGAGCGTGGCGATCTTCAGACCTTTGAGCTTGTCATAGCCACCGACCTGATTGGCGATATGCTCGACGACGATCGAGGCTTCCGTCCAGTAATCGAAGAGAAGCGGGAACTGGTAGGGAAAGACGCTCCCGTCCACTGCATCGCCCCGTCCGCCGGCAACCGAGATGATCGGCAGCTTGTCGAGCCGCGCCTTGTCGGAAATGGCGGCATCGAAGCCGCTGGACGTGGTGAAGAGAACGGCGACCGGTGCTCCGGCATAACCGTTCTTGTAGCGCTCGTAGCATTCGAAGGCGCGCTCGAGCGTATAGGCCGTCTCGCACTCCTGGACGAAGATCTTGACGCCGTTCACGCCGCCCTTTTCGTTGATGTAGTTGAAATAGTCGCGGTATCCCGCCCACTGCGGAATGCCCGAAGGCGCGTAGGGGCCGGTGCGATAGGAGAAGAGCGGGAAGAGCTGCTGGCCCGTCGCCTCGTCCGCCTTTGCGACGCTCGTGAGCGTGGAAGCGGCGATGAGGGCGCTGGTGGCGAGTGCAAGAGTTTTCGAGAGAAGAGACATGGCGGTCCTTTGGGTTCGTTGATGGAGCGTTGGGAGAAATTCGGGAGGATGGAGCAGGCCTCGTCGCCGCTCGGGTCGTTATCCGGCGTATCTGTTCCGGATGGCCTGTCGCGCACGCCGCAGCAGCGCGGAGAGGCCATCCGGTTCCTTGATCAGGAGCAGGATGATGATGGCGCCAAAGATGATGCGCTGGAGGTTGGTCAGCGCGCCCTGATCGCCGAGGAAGGAGAGATCGGCCGCCAGCACGACGCGGTCGAGCAGGATCGGCGTCAGCACGATGAACGCGGCGCCAAGGAAATTGCCGAAGATCGTCGCCACGCCGCCGATGAGCACGATGAAGAGGACCTGGAAGGACTTGTCGAGGTTGAAGGTGTGCGCATCCGACGTGCCGAGATAGGCAAAGGCCCAAAGGACACCCGTAACGCCGAGGAAGAACGAGCTGATCGCGTAAGCCTGCAGCTTGCGCCGGGCGACCCGGATGCCGAGAACGGAGGCTGCCGTTTCCATATCCCGGATGGCCATCCATTCACGCCCGAGCCGGCTGCGGACGATGAGGAAGGCAAGGCCGATGAGCAGGACCGTGACGCTGGCGGCGAGAAAGTACCGGCCGAGCGGCGACTGCAGGCTGTAGCCGAGGATTTCGAGCCGCGGCGCGGAGATGGTCAACGACTGGCTGTCATTGGAGAACCAGGTGAAATTGCTGAACAGCCACTCGAAGAAGAACTGCGCGCCCAGCGTCGAGGCGCCAAGATAGAAGCCCCTGATCCGCAGCGACGGCAGGCCGAAGACGACGCCGGCCGCCGCAGCGATCAGCCCGGAGATCAAAAGCACGAGGGGTAGCGGCAGCCCGGGTACGCGCAGAATAAGATTATAGGCCGAGAACGCGCCGATCAGCATGAAGGCCGCCGAGCCCAGGGACACGAGACCGGCATAGCCCTGCAGCAGATTGAGTCCGATGCCGGCAAGCCCCATGACCAGTGTCGGAATGATGATGGAGCTGAGCCAATAGTCGTCCGCCATGGCCGGGATGACGGCGAACGTGACGAGTAGCCCGGCGACGATCGGCAACAGGGGCGCGTCGAGGCGCGAGAGGAGGCCGGACGGCAACGTTCGATCCTGAAGCAAGGTCACGGTCAGACCCTTTCGATGTCACGGTCGCCGAACAGGCCGGCGGGCCGAATGAGGAGGAAGGCGACGGCGAGGATGTAGGCAAACCAGGTGGAGACGCTGCCGTTGACCAACGGCCCGAGATAGATATCGGCGAGCGCCTCGCTTGCGCCGACGATCAGCCCGCCGGCAATCGCCCCGGGGATCGAGGAGAATCCGCCGATGATCAGCACCGGGAGAGCCTTGAGCGTGATCAGCGAGAGCGAAAACTGCACACCCTGTCGCGCGCCCCAGAGAAGCCCGGCGACCAGCGCGACGAGGCCCGCGACGCTCCAGACGATGCGCCAGATCACCGGCAGCCGGATGCCGATGGACTGGGCAGCGAGCGTGTCGTCCGCCACGGCCCTGAGCGAGACGCCCATCCGGGTCTTGCTGAAGACGATGGCGAGGACCGCGACCAGGGTGACGACGATCAGGGAGGCAACGATGTCGAAATGGCTTATCAGGATCCCGGCGTAATCCTCGGCGATATCGTCGATGCCGAGATCGAGCATGTGCACGTCGGTGCCGAGAAAGAACTGTGCGGTGCCGTCGATGACGAAACTGAGACCCAGCGTGGCCATGAAGAGGGTCAGCGAATCCCGGTTTCGCAAGGGTCGGAGAACGAGAGCCTCGACCAGGATCGCTACCACGACCATCAGCGCCGCCGTCGCGAGGAACGCGATCCAGAACGGAAATCCGTGCTCCACGAGGGTGACGAAGGCGAGCGCCGCCAGAAAGACCATTGCGCCCTGGGCAAAGTTGAAGACGCCCGACGCCTTGTAGATCAGCACGAACCCAATGGCGACGAGCGCATACATCAGCCCGGCGAAGAGGCCGGTGATCAGGGTTTCCAGAAAAAAGGACATGGGAAATCTCTAATGAACGGTGCCGAGATAGGCGGCGATGACATCGGGATTGTTGCGCACCTCGTCCGGCGTACCGTCTGCAACCTTGCGGCCGTAGTCGAGGACGACGACATGCGAGGCGAGGTTCAGCACAATGCCGACGTCGTGCTCGATCAGCACGATCGTCGTACCGAAGGAGCGGTTGACCTCGGCGATGACGCGGCTCATCTCCTGCTTTTCCTCCTGGTTCATGCCGGCCATCGGCTCGTCCAGCAGCAGGAGTTTCGGCGCAGCCGCCAGCGCGCGGGCGAGATCGACGCGCTTCTGCATACCGTAGGAGAGTTTCGACACGACCGTCTCGGCATGCCGATCGAGATGGAGAAAGGCGATGATCTCGTCCGCCCGGTCGATGAACCGGCGACGTTCCGCGCCATCCCGGCCGAAGCGGAAGATGTTTTCGAGGAACGTCGCGGTGCCCCGCCGCGAGAGGCCGGCCAGCACGTTTTCCCGCACGGTCAGGCGGTGGAAGAGCGCATTGTGCTGGAAGGTTCGCCCGATACCCAGCAAGGCCGCCTTCTGCGGATGGATCGCCCCGAAGCGTGCGCCGTTGAAAACGATATCGCCGGTATCGGCCCGGTAGACGCCGTTGATGACGTTCAGGAGCGAGCTCTTGCCGGCCCCATTGGGGCCGATCAGGGCGCAGATCTCGCCGGTGGCGACGCTGAAGCTCAAGGCATTCACCGCCTTCACGCCCTTGAAGGACAGCGAAACGTCGCGAAGCTGGAGGAGATCGCTCATCAGGCGACGACCGACCGCAGCGCAGAGGCCGATGCGCGTTCGGCATCCCGGCGCTTGACGGCTTCGATGTCGCGGTAAGCGTCGGCAGGGTGGTTCTTCGGTAGGTAGGGTCCGTCGCCGAAAAGTTTCTCCCGCAGGGTGCCGGGCTTGTAGGCCGTGGGATAGACGCCGCGCTTCTGCAGTTCCGGCACGAGCAGATCGACCGCCGCCTCGAAGCTCTCCGGTGTCACGGCATAGGCAAGATTGAACCCGTCGACATCCGTTTCCTCCGCCCAATCCTGAAGGATATCGGCGATCGTGCCGGGCGAGCCGACGAAGACCGGACCGACGCCGCCGATACCGCCCCATTTGGCAAGCTCTTCTACCGTCCAGGTCTTATCCTTGCCGGCAAAGTGCTCAACCATCGAGACGATGGCGTTGGTCTCGACCTTCTTGAGTGCGTCCGTCGGTGCGTACTGCCCGAAATCGATGCCGCTCCATCCCGACATGAAGACGAGGGAGCCGTCATAGGATGTATAGCTCTGATATTCCTCGAACCGCTTCTGGGCCTTTTCGTCCGTCTCGTCGATGATGAGCGTCGTCAGATTGTAGATCAGCACCTTCTTCGGATCGCGGCCGCTGGCCGCCGCCTTTTGCCGGATTTCGGAGACATAGGCCTTTAGCAGCGCCTTGGTGGGCGCGCCGACGAAGACGCATTCGGCATGTGCTGCGGCAAAGGCCTTGCCCGGACCGGAGGCCCCGGCCTGATAGAGAACCGGCGTGCGCTGTGGCGAGGGCTCGGACAGATGGTAGCCCGGCACGTCGAAGAACGTGCCCTTGTGACCGATTTCGTGAACCTTGGTCGGATCGGTAAAGATCCCGCGGACGGGATCGCGCTGCACGGCGCCCTCCTCCCAGCTCCCCTCGAACAGCTTGTAGAGCACCTCGACATATTCGGCGGCGACCTCGTAGCGGTTGTCATGGCTGCGCAGGCCGCCCTGACCGACATTCTTCGCGCCGCTTTCGAGATAGGACGTCACGATGTTCCAGCCGACCCGTCCCTTCGTATGGTGGTCCGCCGTCGCCAGCCGGCGGGCGAAGGTGTAGGGATGCTCGAAGGAGGTCGAAGCGGTGATGCCGATGCCGAGATGCTCGGTCGCAAGGGCGATCGGAGCGGCAAGCTGGATCGGATCGTTGACGGGGATCTGCGCCGCCTGCTCGATCGCATGGTAATTCGAGCCCTTGTAGACATCGTAATAGCCGATGACATCCGCGATGAAGATCCCGTCGAAGATGCCGCGTTCCAGGGTTCTCGCAAGATCCTGCCAGTAATCGAGGTCCTTGTACTTCCAGGACCGATCCCGCGGATGTTTCCAGAGACCCGGCGACTGGTGCCCTACGCAATTCATGTCAAAGGCGTTAAACCGTATCTGCCTGGTCATCGATCCGCTCCGGGATGCACGTAAGTGATGCCGGGCAATCTAGCAGCAGGGCGAATGGGCGCGAGAAATTCGCTATTGTCTACCGATTTAATAATGAATTTTTTTGCTAACAAAGACGGTTTTTTCAGTTCCCGGCAGATCGAAGCCTGTCGCGGAGCCTAGCAGCGCGACTGTTCCGAGCATTGATCCGTTAGGGGCTTGCTTAGCACCCGCTCCTGCCAGTTTCTCCCGAGAACCGAATAATGAGAGAATTCCAAGGCGGGACTGCAGAAACGGGAGCGACATGTTTCGTCCGGTCTCGAATAATTAGAATATTTTCTCTATAGTTTTTATAGATTACTTGGTTTTATGGAGCCATCGACTTCGAGCGATGAGACGTTCAACGCCCGGCGAATGCCGTGGGGCGGACGCGATGTGCTGTCCTTTATCCAGATCAACAGGAGTGATTTCATGAGCAATCCAGTCCTTGTCAACCAGACCATCCCCACCTCCGATATCCTGCCCCTGACCGGCCGTGTCGGCGCTGAAATCCGGGGCATCCGTCTCGGTGGAGATCTTTCGGATGCAACGGTCGCTGCCATCAACCAGCTTCTTCTGAAGCACAAGGTCATATTCTTCCGCGGTCAGGATCATCTCGACGACCAGGAGCAGGAACTGTTTGCCCGGCGTCTGGGCGATCTCGTACCGCACCCGACACAGGGACCGGTGGCCGGCACGGCCTCCATCCTCAATCTCGACTCCAGCCGTGGCGGCGGGCGGGCGGACCAGTGGCACACGGATGTGACCTTCGTCGATGCCTATCCGAAGTTCTCGGTCCTGCGCGGCGTGGTCATTCCTGCGGCGGGCGGCGACACGATCTGGTCCAACACGCATGCGGCCTATGAAAGCCTGCCGGCACCACTGAAGTCGCTGGCCGACACGCTGTGGGCCATCCACAGCAATGCCTACGATTACGCGGCCGTTCGCCCCCGCGCGACCGCTGACGAGAGGAAGCATTTCGAGGACGTCTTCACCTCTACGGTCTACGAGACCGAGCACCCCGTCGTGCGCGTCCATCCCGAAACTGGCGAGCGCTCGCTGCTGCTCGGCAATTTCGTCCAGCGCCTCGTTGGCCTCTCCAAGAGCGATTCCGCAAAGCTCTACGAGGTGTTCCAGTCCTATGTCACCGCCCCTGAAAACACCGTGCGGTGGCACTGGCAGACCGGAGACGTCGCCATCTGGGACAACCGCGCCACCCAGCATTACGCCGTCAACGATTACGGTGACCAGCATCGCGTCGTGCGCCGCGCCACGGTGGATGGCGATGTTCCGGTCAGCGTCGATGGCCGCCGCAGCGTGACGCATGTGAAGGCCGCCAAGCCCTCGGCAAAAGCCGCCTGAGCGCCGGGAAAGGGAACAGATCCATGAAACGTCTCATCGTCGCGGCGCTCGCCGCGCTCGTCGCCACCTCGGCATTCGCCGAGGATGTGACCATCCGCTTCGGCTATCCCGGGATCGGTCTCGACAACCGGCAGTATTCGCAAGGGGACGCGACCTCCTACGGGCGGGCCCGCGACTATATCGAGAAGGAATTCGCGGCCGACAAGAACATCAAGATCGAGTGGACCTTTTTTCGCGGCGCAGGCCCGGCGCTCAACGAATCTGTCGCGGCCAATCAGCTCGACTTCTTTCTTCTCGGCGACCTGCCGGCCATCGTCGGCCGTTCGCGCGGTCTCGACCACAAGTTCCTCTTCACGACGGGCCGGCACCAGCCGATCTACCTCGCCGTCCCCGCCGACAGCACCATCGCATCCATCGACGACGTGAGGGGCAAGAAGGTCGCGCTGTTCAAGGGGACCAACCTGCAGCTGGCCACGGACCGCGTGCTGTCCACCCACGGCCTGACGGAAAAAGACGTCCGCTTCATCAATCTGGACACCAATGCGGCAGTGCCGGCGCTGACCTCCGGCAATGTGGACGCCGTCTTCGGCGGCCCGGAATATCTGGCGCTGGCCAGGAAGGGGATCGTGAAGATCGTCTACACCACCAAGGGCGACGATCCGACGCTCGGGCGAAACTCATCCTATCTAGTGACGACCGCCTTCGAACAGGCGCATCCGGACCTGACGCAGCGCGTGGTCACCACGTTCATCAAGGCGGCGGCCTTTGCCTCCGATCCCGCCAACACGGACGAGGTGTTCGAGGGCTGGTCGCTTTCGGGCTTCCCCAAGGAAACGTTCGTCGCCGATCTTGAGGGCGATACGCTCGCCAACCGGCTCAACCCGCTCATCGATGACTTCGTCGTCACCCGCTACAAGGATCAGGCGGCGCGCGCGAAAGCCTACGGTCTGATCAAGTCCGACGTCGATGTCGATACGTGGCTGGAACCGAAATATCTGCAGCAGGCGCTGAAGGACCTGAAGCTGGAGACCTACTGGTCGAGCTTCGGCGCCGGCGGCGAGATCGCCAAGGCAGGCGATCTCGACAAGAAGCAGACCAACTGACGCGCAAGGCCGGCCTTGTGTCGCGACCGACACCCGGACGGCCTCCTTCTCAACGGGATGCCAGAGATGACACTGACTGTTTCCGCCGCTCCGCCGGCCGAGCGAGGATCGTTCGCCGTGCCGGCCGTGCTGACCGATATCGCCTACGGACTGTCGCTGCCGCTCGTTCTGCTGCTTGCCTGGGAAAGCTCGGCGCGCTTCGGCTGGCTTCCCCAGCAGATCCTGCCCGCGCCGCAGGTGGTCTGGGCCACCCTCGTCGAACTGTGGAGCGACGGGTCGCTGGTCGATCACACGCTCCAGAGCCTGAAGCGCGTCGCCATCGGTTTCGGGGCCGGTGCGCTCCTCGGTCTCGTCTCCGGCGCCGCGCTCGGCCTTTTGCCCCGCGTCCGGGCCTTCGCCTGGCCGGTGTTTTCAGCGATCGCGCAGGTGAACATGCTCGCCTGGCTGCCGCTCCTCGTTCTCTTCATCGGCATCGACGAGGAACTGAAATATGTCAGCATCGCCTGGGCCGCCGCGATACCGGTGATCCTTGCGACCACCCGCGCCATCACCGATGTGTCGCCGAAACTGCTGGAGCTTGGCCGCGTCCTCGATTTCACGCCGCTCCAGCGCGTCTCGAGCATCGTCCTGCCGGCGGCACTGCCCTCGCTGTTCACCGGCATCCGCGAAGGCCTGGCGTCCGCCTGGCAGAACATGGTGATCGTGGAGCTGTTCGCCTCCTTCGAAGGGCTCGGCTACCTGATGGTCTGGGGACGCCAGCTGTTCCAGCTGGAAATCGTCATTGCCGCCATGATCGTCATCGCCGCGATCGGCCTCGCTCTCAACGCATCGCTGGAATATCTCGAACGGTTCGTGCAGCCGTGGAAGACGGAGGCCGACCGTGAGCGCTGAGACCTTGCCGCGGCACCGCCTCACCCTCGTAACGCGGCATTGGCGTCCTGCCGCCGCCTTCGGCGCCCTTTTCCTCCTCTGGCTGGCGGCGTCGCGGTTCGCATGGGTCGATCCGCGGTTCCTGCCCTCGCCGTTCGCGGTCGCCACCCGTGCCGGAACGGAACTGACCGCCGGCACGCTGGCGCTCGACGTCGCCGAGAGCCTCCGCCGCAACCTGACGGGCTTTGCGCTCGGCACCGCAGCCGGCCTGTCTCTCGGGCTGGTGCTCGGTTTTTCGCGCACGGCCGAGCGGATCGTCGGCCCGACGCTTCTCGCCTTTCGACAGATCGCGCTGTTTGCCTGGGTGCCGCTCCTGTCCGTCTGGTTCGGCGGAGCGAATGCCGGAAAGATCGCCTTCATCGCCGTCGCCGCTTTCCAGCCCGTCGTCATCAATACATGGCGCGGCGTGCGCGAGCTTCCGGCCGCCTATCGTGAACTGTCCGACGTGCTCTTGTTCAGCCGGCTCGATTTCGCCCGTCTGGTGGCCCTGCCCGGCGCCCTGCCCGCGATTTTTACCGGCCTTCACTCCGGCCTGATCTATGCCTGGCTCGCCACGCTCGGCTCGGAGCTGTTTCTCAACGTCACGCCCGGCATTGGCGGACGCCTCAACGAGGCCAGCCAGCTGTTCGACATGGACCTCTTGGTTCTCGGCATCATCGTGCTGGCCGGGATCGGCCTTTTCTACAACAGCTCCGCCCAATGGCTGGAGACTTGGATACTCAGGAGACGAACGCGATGAACCAGATCTCTCACGCATCCACATTCCAGACGGCGCCGCCCGCCCTGCAGATCCGCGGGCTCGACAAGAGTTTCATCGTTGCGGGTCGAGCACTGAAAGTGCTGGAAGACATCGACCTGTCCATCCGGTCCGGCGAGTTCGTCACGATCGTCGGTGCGTCCGGCTGCGGCAAATCCACCCTGCTGCGCCTGATCCTCGGTCTCGATCTCGACTATCAGGGCGATGTTCTCGTCGATGGCGCACGGGTTCAACGGCCGGGTCTCGACCGGTCGATCGTCTTTCAGGATCACAGGCTTCTACCCTGGCTCAACGTCGAGGCAAATGTCGCGGCCGCGCTCAGGCGCAGTCCACTGTCGCGAGCGCAGAAGCGGGAGACGGTGCGCGAGCATCTTGAGCTCGTGGGGCTGACATCGTTTGCCCACGCCTATCCCGCCCAGCTGTCGGGCGGCATGGCACAGCGCGTCGCCATCGCCCGTGCGCTCGTCAACCGCCCGCGCTTTCTGCTTCTCGACGAACCGCTCGGCGCGCTCGATGCACTCACGCGCCTCAGGCTGCAGGACGAACTGAAGCGGATCGTCGAGCACGAAAAGACCACGGCCCTGCTCGTGACCCACGATGTCGACGAAGCCGTCCACCTCGGCCACCGGATCGTTGTGATGCAGCCCCATCCCGGCCGGATCGCCACCGTGCTCGCCATTCCGGAGGCGGCCCGGCAGGACCGTTCCAGCCGGGAGTTCATCGCGCTGCGCGACGAGGTTCTTCGGCTTCTCGGCGTCGATACCGGCACCGGCGCGGGAACGCGGTCGGCAGGCGCGCCCGAAACGTTTGAAAAACGCGGCCAGCAGGAGAGGCAAGACGCATGACACACCGTCCCCAGTTGAAACTCGGAGCCTTTTTGATGTCGCCCGGCCACCATGTGGCAGCATGGCGGCACAAGGGCGCCACCGCCGATCTCGGCTCGAATTTCCGCGCCTATGCGGACATCGCCCGCAAGGCCGAGGCGGCGAAATTCGACCTCCTGTTCCTGGACGACAATCTGGCGGTCAAGGATCTCGATCCGGAGACCGGCGCGCGCTCGGCGCGTTCGGCCTTCTTCGAGCCAATCACCCTGCTTGCCGGTCTTGCCGCCCTGACCGAGCGCATCGGTCTGACGGCGACCGTTTCGACCACTTTCAACGAACCCTACACGCTCGCGCGAAAATTCGCCTCGCTGGACGTGCTAAGCGAGGGGCGTGCGGCCTGGAACCTCGTAACCTCCAATCTAGAGGCCGAGGCGCGCAATTACGGCACCCAGCCGCACCTGCTGCACGAGAAACGCTACGATCGCGCAGAGGAATTCATCGACCTCGTCGTCACGCTCTGGAACAGCTTCGAGGACGATGCCTTCCTGCACGACAAGGACAGCGGGCTCTTCTACGATCCCGACAAGCTCCACGCCGCAAACCACGCCGGCGCTCATTTTTCCGTTGCGGGTCCGCTCAATGTCCGCCGGTCGCCGCAGGGACAGCCGGTCATCGTGCAGGCCGGCTCCTCGGAGCCGGGCAAGGAGCTCGCGGCGCGCACGGCGGAGGTTGTGTTCACCGCGCAAAACACGCTGGCCGAGGCCCAGGCCTTCTATTCCGATCTCAAGGGCCGCATGGCCAAATATGGGCGGGAACCGGACGAACTAAAGGTCATGCCCGGCATCTTTCCCGTGATCGGCCGCAGCCTCGCGGAGGCGCAGGAAAAATTCGAGGAACTGCAGGACCTGATCCATCCGGCCGTGGGCATCCGCCTGCTCTCCGACATGATCGGCGGTTTCGACCTCTCGGCCTATCCGCTCGATGGCCCGGTGCCCGAACTGCCGGAAACCAATGGCGGGAAAAGCCGCCAGCATCTGCTGTTCGAGATCGCCCGGCGCGACAATCTGACGATCAACCAGCTTGCCAAGCGTATCGCCGGCGCGCGCGGCCACTGGCAGGTGGTCGGCACGGCTGCCGATATTGCCGATCAGCTCGAGGATCGCTTCGTCAATGGCGGTGCGGACGGTTTCAACATCATGCCGCCGACGCTGCCTGGCGGGCTCGATGATTTCATCGCATTCGTGGTGCCGGAACTGCGCAGGCGCGGACTGTTTCGCACCGAGTACGAAGGCGCCACGCTGCGCGAGCATCTCGGCCTTCGCAAGGCGAGACAATCGACGGCAAGGCTTGATCGAGGACTGCAAGCCGCGGAATAGACCGTTCGATCTTCTCTATCGCAGGGATGCCAAGCGTCACCCCACCTCAAGAGGCGATCGCATTCAGGAAAGGCAGAAAAATGGTCGATTTGATCGCTGGCATCATCGATGTCTTTGCGGATGTGCCCTTGACGGGCAATCCGCTCGCCGTGGTTCAAGGAGCAGATGACCTGAGCGACGAGACGATGCGGCGGATCGCCGGCGAATTCCAGCAGGCCGAGACGACGTTCATCCTGCGGAGCACGCGCGCCGACTGGAAATTGCGATCCTTCACCGCAAGCGGCGCGGAAGTGTTTGGCGCCGGCCACAATGCGCTCGGCGCATGGCTGTGGCTCGGTGAGCACGGCGATCTCGGATCGTTGACACGTGCGCGGACCTTTCACCAGGAGATTGGCCCGGATGTCCTGCCGATCGAACTCGTGTCGATCGACGCCCGCGTCCACGGGCGGATGCGCCAGGGTCCGTTGCGTCTGTCGGAACCGCTGGACGATGTCGCGCCGTTGGCCGTGGCTCTTGGCCTCGAACACGGAGATATCCTCCCGGAGCCCCCGCCCCGCCCTGCCGATACCGGGGCGGCACATCTGCTGGTGCGTGTTCGCAACGCCGCAGCGGTCGATAAAGCGCGACCGGACGCCGGCGCATTGCTGGCCGTTCTGAACGGCACGCCCGCCGAGGGATGCTACATCTATGCGTTCGATCCCGACAATCCCGAGACGGCCTATGCCCGCTTCTTCAACCCGACCGTCGGCCTGTGGGAAGATGCGGCAACCGGAACAGCGGCCGGGCCTCTGGCAGCCTATCTCGCAGCGACCCAATTTATCAAAAACGATGAACTGGCCATCGAACAAGGCACCCGAATGGGCCGTCGCAGCATTCTGCGTGTCCGGCTGAGGCCCGAACCTGAACTGTCCGGAACAGGGGTCGTCGTGCTCAAAGGCTTGCTGCGGGTCTAAATAAGGTTCTCTTTCGAAGGCCTGCTAGCAGTTCCGAAAGCTCGCTGTTGGCTCCCAAAGCCAGAACAAGATATCGGCCACCTCGATGATAGCGCTGAGCCCTTGTCCTTGACCTCGCCGTGGATGACGCGGTCCATCGGGGGGGGGCTCCTTGCGAATGCGCTACGTTTTCTTGGAACGGCGGCTTGATCGAAGCGTCTACGGAGATCGCGTTCAATCCCTCAGGCCATGCAATCGTACCGCATCAGTTCAATTTTTGTCTGACAGCAGGGTCAACAGTGCGGGATTGATGTAAAGATTTTCACGACCGGATTTCACCTCTTGAAGCAGGCCCAGACCGACGAGGGTCTTCAGATACGTAGAAGCTGCTTGTCGCTGCGCGATGCCGGCTGAGACAAGATCACCGATGCGGCAATACGGATTGACAAAAATGACCTCGGCGAGTTCGCGCGTGTAAATCCGGGGAGCTTCCCGCCGCAGACGTTCTGCGGTCTGATCGAGAAGCTCACGGATGGCGCGAATCTTTGCGGTTGACCATTCAGCGGTCGCGCGGACGGCTTCGAGCATAAAAAGTATCCATGCCTCCCAAGCCGCTTCAGCCGTTACTGCAAGCAGAAGGTCATAGTAGGCTCGCTTGTTCTGGATGATGTGACGACTGAGATAGAGAACCGGAATTTCCAAGAGTCCCTGATCGACAAGGTACAACAGGTTGAGAACACGCCCGGTACGTCCGTTGCCGTCGATAAAGGGATGAATGGCCTCAAACTGGTAGTGCATGACGGCAAGACGGATCAGGGGGTCGACGTCCTTGGCCTCGTGGATGAAACGCTCCCAATTGGTCAGCTTGTCGCGCAGAAGAACCTGACCTTCGGGCGGCGTATAAATAACGTCGCCAGTCGCCTCATTCATCAGGGCCGTACCGGGTGTTGCCCGGATGTCGAGATCGATGCCCTTGATTGTCCGGCAGACCTCGATTGCCGTCGCGGTGGAAAGGGGACGCTCCGCCAGCGTATGGAAACCCCGGTTCAGTGCTGTACGATACCGCAGAGCCTCCTTGGTGGCCGGGTCGGCCTGGTTTCCTTCCTCATTGGCGAAGCGAAACAGGCGGTCCGTCGTCGTCACAATGTTTTCTATCTCGGAACTGGCTTGGGCCTCAAGGAGCGGGATGGAGTTGATGAGAACGGCCTGGTTCGGGATCAATTGGCCGGCAACTTTCAGTTCTGCAATGGCAGCCCGCGCGCCGATACAAGCCCGCAGGATTGGTTTCGATTCAATATCGACGCCCGGGGGAAGAGGAGAAAGGTCGTTATGGGGCCGTTTGGGATCAAAGGACATGTTCGCGTTCTGCAGGTTCGTCGACATGTCATGCGTATATGTCGATAGCGACGACATGTCGGAGAAATATGTCGATACAATCGCTTTTTATCGACATATTGCCGCAGACGCAAGGATGGCAAGACGGCTCCTAATCTAACCTGCGACATTAAGACGCCGGATTTGGCTCGCGCTTTTCGTGTCTCCCATTGGCGAGATTCGCATCATTGAGGCATCCACGTCATCAAGCGCTCCGCACCGACTCAGAAAACTCCGGCATCCCGTCGATAGCGTGGCATCCAATGTTCGAACCACGCACACGACGGTCATGGTCACCCATGCTGCAAAACGGCCACTGACGCCCGCATACGGCTAGGGGGAACATCGTGAAACCGGCCCCAGGCGCGGCGCAACTGCCGTGTGGAGGCAAAGCCGCTTCGCTCCGCGACGGTCTCCATGTCAAGCTGCGAGCCGGCCAACAGTTCGCGCGCCAGGGCGATCCGCATCCGGTTGACGTAATCGATGACGGTCATTCCCGTGTGCTCGTTGAACAGGCGCGAAAGATTGCGTGGACTTGCCGCTGCGACATTGGCCAGCCGTTCGACCGACCAATCGGCGGCGGGATCGGCGGCGACTGCATCCTGGGCCCGGTGAATGCTTGGATGAATGTGGTTGCGCCCTTCGAGCCAGGGGGAAAGCTGGGGATCGCTGCCGCCGCGACGAAGATAGACGACGAGATAGCGCGCCACTGCCAGCGCCACCGCATGACCGGCCATCCGCGCCACCACATGGAGCATCAAATCCACGCCGGTGGTGATCCCGGCACTGGTCAAACGCTCGCCATCCTCGACATAGAGCCGGTTTTCCAGAACGCGGGCCGCGGGCGCGAGCCGGACGAGATCGGCCGTGCACGCATGATGCGTCGTGCAGTCGTGTCCATCGAGCAGTCCGGCACGGGCAGCCGTCAGTGCCCCCGAACAGATCGACACCAGCCGGATGCCGGGCCGGATCACCTGCTTCAGCCAGGCGATGATGGCATCTTCCAACGGCGCGTCCGCCTCTCGATCGGGCCGGACGCCTCCCAACGGTATTTCGGCGCTGCCGGGCATGACGACCAGGGCCTGATCCGGCAGGTCCCCGGGCAGCGGGCGGATGCGCGCAATATCCAGCCCGATGGAACTGCCTGTTGTTGGCGAGGGACCGACATAGGCGATGCTGAAACGGACGGCATCCTGTTCAAGATTGGCTTTGCGCAGCACCTCCATCGGCCCGGCGATGTCCAGCAACAGAACGCGCGGCGGCACGACGACGAAAACAGGGATTTCCACCGGAGGATGGGCGTCGTCCCTCACGCCGCACGATCCGCCACTCGACCGGCAAGCGCATCTTCGACCGTTGCGATCCGCGCGAAACGATCGGCGAGAACCAGTTCGGTTCGGGCGCGAATGTCTGCGCCGCTCCACGTGCGGCCGCTGGCATCGGTCATCGGGAACGTGAGCGTGGCCTCGCCGACATAATCGACGGCATAACCCAAATCGGACGCGTGTCGCGTCGTCGTTTCGCAGCACTGTTCCGTGCGGATGCCGGAAATAATGACCCGCCGAATGCCGTTGCTGGTCAGCCAGACATCAAGCCCAGTTCCCACCAGCGCGCTGTGACGGCGCTTCCTGAAAACAGCATCCGGCGCGATGCGAAGAGGCGCCAGAGCCGTTACAAATCCGGAGGCCTCGGAAAAGACACCGCTGTCTTCGACATGAAAGACCTGAACAACGGGAATTCCCGCAGCCTTCGCCCCGTCGATCAGCGCCTGCTGCCGCTCGATATAGGCTGGCACCATCCCGTCGTCCCAATAATCGCGATGCCGGAAGGATTCTTGAGCGTCGATGACGATCAGTGCAGTGTCGGACATTGTTGTTTCTCCAAGGTGTCGATCCAGGGGTATTCTACGCCTTGTATCTCAAGAACAAAGGCCACTTCCGGACGACAAGCGGACAATTCACGCCAGAATAAGAAAGCTGCCGGATCTCGATATCGGTCATCGTCGATAGGCGTCGGGATTCGGCGGCGATCAGCATTGCCGGACGATCGGCAGGGCTCCGGCGAGCGCGATACGCTGGAGCGTGCCGCCGCTCATCGCGACCGGATCATCAACGAACGCGTCCGTCTCCTAACGTTTTCCCTGCGGAATATTTTTCTTTTCGCTTGTAAAATTTTTGTCCGTTGTGAATTTGGAGATGGTGGAAAGACCCGCCGGAGTGACGACGAGCAGGAAGCATCCGTGGCAAAGAAAAGCTACAAGTCGATGGACGAATTTGCCGGTGCTTGCGGCGTTTCGCGCCCGACGCTGTCGAAGTATTTCCACGATCCGTCGAACGTCAAGGAGGTTACACGCAAACGCATCGAGGCGGCGTTGAAGAAGTCGAACTTCGAGCCCAATCTCTTTGCCCGGCACCTCAACCGCAAGCGCACGCGCAACATCGGCGTGCTCGTTCCCACCATCTCCGATCCTTTCTACGTGCAGGTCGTCACACTCATTGAACTGGAGCTCCGCGCCCGCGGATTCTGGCCCATCCAGATTTCGTGCCACACGCGGCCCGATCTGGAAGAGGAAGCGATCCGGACGCTCCTGGCACTGAAGGTCGCCGGCGCCATCGTCGCGCCGCTGGGTGCCGGGTCCCGGGCATCGACGCTCCAGAGACTGACGGACACGATCCCTGTCGTCTGTTTCGACAGTCCGGCAAGCTTCGACCTGCCCTATGTCGGCAACGACAATGCCCAGAGTGTTGCGGCCATGGTGCAGTATCTCTGTCGCTCGGGCGAGCCGCCGGTCTTTCTGGAAATTCCGCAGGTCAACGAAAACTCCGGCGAACGGCAGGAGAGCTATCGGGCGACGATGCTGAAGGAAGGGCACGAGCCGCTGGTGATCGACTGTGAGACGCCGGCGTCCTGGGAATTCGAACGGCTGGGCTTCGAGCAGATGCAGACGATCCTGAAGCGGGACGGCCTTCCCGGCCGCACGCTCTTCTGCGCCAACGATCGCTTTGCCTTCGGGGCGATGGCCGCGGCCTTTGCGGCCGGGCTGAAGATCGGGCGGGGAGAGGGCTGCGACGTGCGGATCGCCGGCCATGACGACCATCCGCTCAGCCGCTATACCTGCCCGCCTCTGACGACCATGGCGCAGAACGCAGCCGCCATCGCCTCAACGAGCGTCGAGATCCTTCTGCGCCGGATCGACGATCTCGACGAGGGGCGCCCGATGCAGGACGACAAGATCATCCTCGAGGCAACGCTGGTCATGCGGGAGTCCGCCTGAATTTTATCGTCGTGCCTGGCGGCTTTCTGCATCGAACGCAGCCCAGGCCGCGGCGGCGGCCTCCAGCGCCTCCCGCGCTTGCGGAATGATGCCGCCCATGGAGACGAAGCCGTGGATCTGACCCGGCCAGGTCTTGACGATCACCGTCGCCTCCCTCTGCAAGCGCTCGGCATAGGCCGCACCCTCGTCGTAGAGCACGTCATGACCGGCAAGAGCGACGAACGCCGGGGCAACGCCGTGCAGCGATGAAGCCAGCAGCGGAGACAGGCGCCAGTCCGTCCTGTCGGCATCTTCCGGCAGATAGTGCGCGCGAAACCAGGCCATGCCGGCGGCGGTCAGCCCGAAATCCCGCGCGTAGCGGCGATAGCTGTCGGAGCCTTGGCTCTGATCCGTCACGGGATAGATCAGGATCTGCGCCGTCAGTCGCGGCGCCGTGCCGTCGCGCGCCATCAGCGCCAGAACGGCCGCGAGGTTTCCGCCGGCACTGTCGCCGCCGACCGCGATGCGGGCAGGATCGATGCCGTAGCGCTCGCCGTGTGCCGCCATGTCGGAGAGAACCGCGGCGCAGTCGTCGATCGCGGCGGGAAACGGATCATCGGGTGCGAGCCGGTAATCGGGCGAGACAACGACGGCACCTGTAAGATTGGCGAGGATGCGGCAGATGTCCTCATGGCTCTCCGGCGCCCCGATGACCCATCCGCCACCATGAAGATAGAGAAGGGCCGGCGCGCCTTCGACGGGTGCGCCCTGCCCGCGCCAGATCCGGAGACGCAATGGCCCAAGAAAGCGTTCCTCCGTCGCCGCGACGTCTTCGAGCGGCTTCTGCATCGGGGCGAACCCTTCGAGAAAGCCGCTGCGGGCCTCCTCTGGCGACAGGGTCTCGATGGGTGGCGCATTGTCGCTGGCCGCCCTATCAAGGACGCGCTTGGCGGAGAGATCGAGCCCGGTCATGCGAGCAGGCTCCGGGCTTCGTCTTCCCGCAGTTCGGACGGCTGGTCCACCCCGCCTCCGATGGCCTGCGCGACCCCGGTTTCGCCCGCCTGCAGAATACCTTCCATGATCTCCAGCACATGCAGCGCAAGGTCACCGGAGGCGCGCGGCGGACGCTTTTCCTCGATCGCCCGGGCGAGATCGGCAAGGCCCAGCATGCGGTAGTTCGCCCTGTCCGGCGCATCGACCGGCCAGTTGACGGCGCCATAGGGAAGCGTCGCCGTATCCGTCGTCTTCCAGTCGTCACCCCGCTCGGAGAGCGCCACCGTGCCGCCGAACGTGTCCGGGTCCGGCAGGCGCAGCGAGCCTTCGGTGCCATGCAGTTCGATCGGATGGTTGGAGTGGCGGAAAACATCCCAGGACGCGCCGAACGTGATCGTGGCGCCACTCTCGAATTCGAGCAGCGACAGGACGCTCGTCGGTGTTGCCACGGAAAAGCGCGTTCCCTTCTTCGGGCCGTCTGCGGTGATCAGCCGGTCCTTCTGGCCGCTGGTGGCCACGGCCTGTACCCGCCGGACGGGACCCATGAGGTTGACCAGCATCGTCAGGTAGTAAGGGCCCATGTCCATCACGGGGCCGGCACCCGGCTGGTAGTAGAAACCGGGATCAGGATGCCAATGCTCCATGCCGCGCCCCATCATGAAGGCGGTGCCGGTCACCGGTTTGCCGATCGCGCCGGATTCCATCAGTCGCCGCGCATACCGTCCGGCCGCACCGAGAAACGTATCCGGCGCCGAGCCGATCAGAAGCCCGCGCGCAGCAGCTTCGCTCACCAGCCGACGGCCGAGTTCCGCCGTCACTGCCAGCGGCTTTTCCGTGAAGACATGTTTCTGCGCTTCCAGTGCCTGCATCGAGATGTCGAAATGTGCCGCGGGAATGGTGAGGTTGAGCACGAGGTCCACATCGGCTGCCGCCATCAGGGCATCGACGCTGCTGGCCCGCAAGCCGAACTGCGCGGCGCGCTGCTCCGCTGCCTGCGGGTTGACGTCGGCGCAGGCGACGATGTCAACGCCGCGGAACAGCGGTGCGTTGCGCAGGTAAGCCATCGAGATGTTGCCGCATCCCACGATGCCGATCCTAAGTGGTTGGCGAAGAGTTTCCGTCATGTCCTGAACCTGATCGTTGCGCCGCGTGGTCACGAACACGCAGACAAAATATGTTGACGTGCGATAAGAATTTATCTTACGTACAACCAACCAGGCTGGGAGGCAACGGTGACATCCATCAAAATCGCGACGAATTACACTCAAGTCCAGGCTTTCGAGGCCTGCCGCGTGCCCGATCGCCCGCAAGTCTGCCGGGCCCGCCTTCTCGCCTGAAGAGACCGGCGCGGTCTCTGCCGGGAAAGACAGGCAGAGGCGCTCGCACGACGGACCCGAAAACGATGGGCCCGGAAACCATGACAGGAACCGACAGATGACGAAAACGGAACGGGCGTTCGGCTGCCAGACCTACACGTGGGAGATGCTCGGCGCCGGCTGGAAAGGTGGCCCGGACGATCTGATCAGGGCGATCGCGAAAGGCGGTTACACCGGCATCGAAATCACCAACACCATGATCGGCGATTATGCAGAGCGTCCCGCCGACTTCCGGCGCGCGCTGGATGATGCCGGCCTCACGCTCGTGTCCTTCGCCTTCGGCTCCGACAGCGGCTTCACCATGCCGGACCGGATCGAAGACGATCTGGATGCCGTCAAGCGCTGGGTGGATTTCGTGGTCCGCTTTCCCGGTGCGCTGGTGTCCCTCGGCTCGGCGACCTCGATGTCGGATGCGCCGCGGGAAGACGGGTTCGGTGTTGCATCCGAGATCTACAACAAGGCGAGCGATATCGGGCGCGCGGCCGGCGTCACGGTCGCCGTCCACCCCTCCTCCCATCACCGGACGCTGCTCTACACCCGCAGCGATTACGACGAGATCTTCTCGCGCCTCGACCCGCAGGTCGGCTGGGTGCCGGATACCGGGCATATTCTGCGCGGCGGCCAGGTCATGGCCGAAACGCTCACCGCATTCCAGGATCGCATCCGCTACGTCCACCTGAAGGACGTGGATGCTGCCGGCGACTGGGCGATGCTCGGCGCCGGGGTCTGCGACATTGCCGACGTCATCGACATCGCCGGTCAGGCGCCGCATTTCAACGGCTGGATCGTCGTCGAGGAGGAAAGCGAAGAGGCGGGCAAAGACCCCGCAAGCGCCGTGCGCGTCAACCGCGAGACGCTGTCGCGCATGGGCTTTGCCGATACCCGCAAGGGAGCGCAATCGTGATCCGCAAACGGGAGAGACGGCTCCGGGTCGGCGTGCTCGGATGCGGACCCATCGCGCAATTCGCGCATCTGGAATCCTGCGTGAAGGCTGAGAATGCCGATCTCTACGCCATCTGCGATGCGGCGCCGGATCTTCTGGCACGCATGGCGGCCACCTACGAGCCGCAGCGCACGTTTGCCGATTACGACGCGATGCTGGCCGACCCCGATCTGGAAGCCGTGATCGTCGCGACGTCGGATGCCTATCATGTGCCGATGTCGATCAAGGCGCTCCAGGCCGGCAAGCATGTGCTCTGCGAAAAGCCGATCGGCGTATCCATCGAAGAGGGCGAGGGGCTCGCCCGTGCCGTCGATGCCTCGGGCAAGATCCTGCAGGTCGGCCATATGAAGCGGTTCGATCCGGCGCTGGAGGCGGCACGGGATTTCGTGCGCGACGACATGGGCGAGATCCTGGCGCTGAAGGCCTGGTACTGCGACAGCACGCATCGCTACACCAATACGGACGCCATTCAGCCGCTGCCGGTTTCCAGCAAGCTGGCGCGCCGGCCAGGTGGCAATCCCAAGGCCGATCTCCGGCAATATTTCATGCTCGCGCACGGGTCGCATCTGGTCGACACCGCCCGTTTCTTCTGCGGCGATATCGTCGCCGTCCGCGCGCGTCTCGCGACGCGCTTCGGCGCCTATTGCTGGTTCGTCGAAACCGAATTCGCCAGTGGCGCACTCGGCCATCTCGACCTGACGGTAGCGGTGCGAATGGACTGGCACGAGGGCTTCCAGCTCTATGGCGAGAACGGCTCGGTCGTCGCGAAAACCTTCAATCCCTGGTACTTCCGGTCCTCCGAAGTCGATATCTTCCACGAGAAGGATGCGACGTCGCGGCGCCCGCTCGGGGCCGATGGCCATTTCTTCCGCCGGCAGCTCGAAGGTCTTGCCGATACGGTCCTCAACGGTGCGCCGATGCGCGGCGCCGATGTCCACGATGGCCTTGCCTCCATCCGCGCCATGGTCGCCATCGCCCGCTCGGTGGAGAGCGGCGAGCGCGTCGAGCTTGCCTCCGTCACGGGAGCGGTCTGATGCAGCTCGGCATCTTTGCAAAGACCTTTGCCGGCACCGATCCCGCCGCCGTGCTGCAGGCAGCGCGGGCGGCCGGCTACGAGACCGTGCAGTTCAATCTCGCCTGCGCCGGGCTGCCGTCCCTGCCGGATGAGATCGAGGACATGGTCGCGCTGGTCGCGCGGATCGATGCGGCACGCTTGGCCTCCGGCGTCGGTCTCGCCGCCCTTTCCGGTACCTACAACATGGCCCACCCCGATCCCGAAGTTCGCGCACGCGGACGGCAGGCCCTCAGCCGCGTCATCGATATCGCGGGCGCGCTCCGCATCCCGCTCGTCACGCTCTGCACCGGCTCCCGCCATCCGAGCGACCAGTGGGCGCACCACCCCGACAATGCCACGCCGGAGGCCTGGGCCGACATGGCAAAGGAGATGGCTGCGGCCCTTGCCCGTGCGGACGCGGCGGGGATCGTGCTCGGCATCGAGCCGGAACAAGCCAATGTCGTCAGATCTGCCGAAGAGGCTTGCCGGCTGATTACGGAAATGGGTTCGAACCGGCTGAGGATTGTGCTCGATCCGGCAAACCTGTTCGAGAAAGCCGATGCAAACGAGGCCCGCGAAATCGTCGCACGCGCCGTGGATATCGCAGCCGGCTTCACGGCCATGGCGCATGCCAAGGACCGCCATGCCGATGGCCGGTTTGCAGCACCCAGGCGCGGCGTGGTGGATTTCGCCGATTTCATCGCGCGCCTGCGCGCCTCCGGCTTCAACGACGCCGTCGTGACGCACGGACTGGAACCGGAAGAGGCACCCCATGTGGCGCGGTTCCTCGCGCCTCTGCTTGCGGTGCCCGCATGACGCAAGCGGTTCTTTTCCAGCACGGATTGGGCGGTGACGACGCACAGGTTGCCGCAAACTGGCCGGAGACGGCGGATGCGCTTCGGGTGACCGTCAACTGCCGCGGCCACAAGGATACGCCGCTCGGCCCCGACCGGCCGTTCGGCATCCCGCTCTTCGCGCAGGACGCGCTCGACGCGATGGCCGAACATCGCACCTTCGTCGCGGCTGGCATTTCGATGGGTGCCGCAATATCGCTCCATCTCGCCTGCCGCCATCCCGAGCGCGTGACGGGCCTTATCCTTGTCCGGCCCGCCTGGAGCTTCGCCAGCGCGCCCGACAATATGGCCCCCATCGCCGAGATGGCGGTCCTGCTACAGCGTCTCCCGCCCGAAGCCGCCCGCGCCGAATTTTCCGCAGGCGAAACCGGACGGCGCCTTGCACGCGAAGCGCCCGACAATCTCGCCTCGCTGCTTGGCTATGCCGACAGGCCGCAGGCCACCCTCTTTGCCGAGGTCCTGGCCGATATCGCCGCGGGTTCCCCGGGCGCCCCACGGCACGAGGTCGAGGCCCTGCGGCTTCCCACGCTGATCATCGCCAACGACCACGATGCGATCCACCCGCAGGCCTGCGCCGAAACGCTCGCGGCCACGATTCCCGGCGCCCGGCTCGTCAGCGTCGTGCCGAAGGCGCTGGACCGTGATCGCCACCACCATGAGGTCAAAGCCGCGATTGCGGACTTTCTCGCCCTGCACGCTCGGAGAACGCCATGATCGACAATCACGCCCACGCCATCTCGTCCCTGCCCCGCGACCGGCTGCTGGCCGAATTCTCGCTCTGGTCGGCCGATCTGGTGAACCTGCAGCGCGACCTGAACCGTATCGAGGCGGTGGCAGACCTCCACCATATCGACGTCGCGGACGGGCGGTTTGCGCCGGGATACCTGTTTTTCCCCGATCTCGTGGCCCAGATCGCACAGCGCACGAAGGTTCCGATCCACGTACACCTGATGGTGGAAGCCGACAGCGTGGAGGCGCAGGCAGCGCAGTTCATCGAAGCCGGCGCCAGCCTTCTCAGCGTCCACGCCGAAAACGGCGAAGCGGGCCTTCGGGCACTGGCGACGGCGCGCGCGGCCGGTGTCGTCGGCGGCGTGGTCCTGCGGCTCGAGACCCCGGTCGAGGCGATCCTGCCGTTCCTGCCGCATGTGGGCATGGTCACGCTGCTCGGCACGCGGATCGGCGTCAAGGGACAATCGCTTGCGCCCGAGGCCTGCAGCCGGCTTGGCGAAGCGCGACGCCTCATCGAGGCGGCGGGGCGCCCCGATATCATTCTTGCGGCCGACGGCGGCATAAGGGAGACGACGGTGCCGGATCTGCGTGCAGCGGGCGCGGAAACGGTCGTGCTGGGTTCGCTGGCCTTCGGCGCGTCCGATCTCGCCGCCCGGATCGCCTGGCTGCACGGGCTTGGCGGCAGGGCGGCATGACCACCGTCGCACTCGCCTTCGATCTCGGCGGTACGGATCTGCGTGCGGCCATCGTCAGCCGCGCGGGCGAAGTGCGGCAGTCCCTGACGGTGCCGACCCGTGCCCGCGACGGCGTCGATGCGGTGCTCGACCAGATGGCGTCGCTTGCCGAAAAGCTCACGGCGCAAGCGGGCCACGAGATCGCGGGCGTCGGGCTCGGTGCACCCGGCCCGCTGGATCCGGTGGCAGGCATCATGATCGCGCCACCGACGCTTGCCGGCTGGCACGATGTTCCCGTGGTTGAGCGCTTGTCCGCGCGGCTGGGCCTTCCAGTCTTCCTGGACAACGACGCGAATGTGGCGGCGCTTGGCGAGTGGCACTACGGTGCCGGCCGCGGCTTCGAGACCGTGCTGTTCATCACCGTCTCCACCGGCATCGGAGGCGGCGTCGTCTCCCATGGACGCATATTCCACGGCAGCCGCGGCCTTGCCGTCGAGATCGGCCACATGACGCTCTCCGGTTCCGGCCCGACTTGCCTTTGCGGCAATGTCGGTTGTTTCGAGGCGCTGGCATCGGGAACGGCCCTCGGCCATCGCGGCGCGGAGGCCGCTCTCCGGCCAGGCGGAGAGAAAATCGCCGCGGCACAGATCGACATCGGACGGCCGGGCGCGCGAGCGGTGGTGGAGGCGGCAAGGGTCGGCGATCCTGCTGCACTTGCCCTGATCGCGAAGGAGGCGGAATGGCTCGGCATCGGACTGACCAACCTTCTGCACATCTTCTCGCCGGATATCGTCGTCATTGGCGGCGGACTTTCGAATGCCTTCGATCTCCTGATCGGTGGCATCCGCAGCGTCGTCGCGACGCGGGCCATGTCGGCCTATCGCGACGTCGTCATCGTGCGGGCCGAGCTCGGAACAAATGCCGGACTGGTGGGTGCGGCGGGGCTGGTCTTTCCGGCACAGGGCGTCGTGACGCGCGGCGGCGATCAGACGTAGCGGACCTCGACATCCAGCTTGTCGAGGCGGCTCCGGATGGAATAGGGCATGCCGGTATCGGTTATGATCATGTCGACCCGCGACAGCGGGAAGGCCTTGGACGACGCGCCGATGTCCCACTTCGTGGAGTCCGCGACCAGGATGACGCGCCGCGCCATGCGCACGAGGTTGCGTTTCGTGCGGGCGATATCCTCGGACACATCGACCACGTCGAATGCGTGATCGATGGCATGCGCGCTGACGAATGCCTGGTGCGCCACCAGCCCACCCACGGCCTTGTCCGCATCGGAGACAATGGTGCTGACCGTATTGGGAAACACCCGTCCGCCGATCATGTGAACGTCCAGTCCCGGGCGATACATCAGGTGCTGGGCAATGTTCATGGCGGTGGTGGCGACGACGACATTGTGGACGGGCGGCATCTGCATCGCCAGTTGCAGCAGCGTCGAGCCGCTGTCGAACACGATGGACTGGTTGTCGAGGATCAGCCGCGCCGCCATCTGCGCAATGCGCCGCTTGGCTTCGAAATTGCGGTTCATCCGCTCCTCGAAGGCAGCCGCCGGCGAGTCCACCGGCAAGGCGATCGCGCCGCCATGGGTCTTGATGAGCTGCTTCTTCGCATCGAGATGTTCGAGGTCCGAGCGAATGGTGACTTCGGATACCCCGAAGCGCTCCGCAAGTTCGCGGGTCTTAGCCTGACCCACGCGCTGGAGCTCGAGCATGATCTGATGTCGTCTTTGTTCTGCAAGCATGACGGATCCGATGAGGAGGAACGATGGTGACTTTCGAAAAACGAAACTAACATTCGCGACATGATACGAAAACGAGCATGTGCAGTGCAATATCGCGGAAGAAATAATCAGTCATCGGTAAACTAAATTGCAAACGAAAGAAATCGAAATATTGAATGTTTCTTTTCTTTCGAGTTAGCTGCAGCGCATACGCAGAAAGACATCAACGGAGGAAATCATCATGGGCCTTGGAACCAAAGTACGGCTGTCGCGCCTGTTTTCGCATGCATCGGGAAACCTGTTCGGCGGCGCCGTCGATCATTTCGTCGGCTATGGCAATGTGCGCGAAGGCGGACTTGCGGACCTGCCCGGCGCGCTGGAGCGGGTCATGGCGGGAGGCCCTGACTATATCAGCATCCAGCCGGGTGCCGCCCGGCACCTCTGGTCGGCCTATGCCGGCAAGGCAGCGCTGGTCATCCAGGCCGGCTGCTTCACGCCGGACGACCGCATCCGGCAGCTCATCGCCACGCCGGAAGATGCGGTTCGCTACGGCGCCGATGCGCTGGCCGTGGCCATTCCCGTGCGCGGCGATACCGAAGGCCACTATATCCGCTGGCTGACCGACACCGTCAACGCCGCCGCACGCTTCGAAATGCCCGTCGTCGCCCACGTCTATCCCCGCGATTACGCCAATGGCGGCAAGATCGTCTTCACACCGGATGAAATCGCCTATGCCGTCCGCATCGGCTTCGAGACGGGCGTCGATGTCATCAAGGTCGGCTACACCGGCGACTTCGACAGCTTCAAGGAAACCGTCGCCACCTGCCCGGTCCCGATCGTCATTGCGGGCGGACCGAAGACCGATACGCTCCTGGGCGCACTGACGCAGACCAGCGACGCGCTGCGCGCCGGTGCCCGCGGTGCCGTCGTCGGCCGCAACCTCTGGGGTCACGGCGATACGACGAAGGCTGCCCGCGCCTTCAAGCTCGTCATTCACGACGGCATGGCGCCCGAAGCTGCCCTGACGGCCGCAGGCGCCTGACGCCATGGCACCGCACCGCCTCGACGTTCTCGGCTTCGGCGCCGTCGCCATCGACGACATCGTCTATGTCGATCGCCCGCTGAAGGCCGGGAAGGGCAAGGTCGTGGGGCGCACACGAGACTTCGGCGGCAACGTCGCGACCGCCCTCGTGGCGGTTGCGAAACTCGGCGGCCAGGCAGGCTTCATCGGCTGGCTCGGCAGCACGCCGGACGAGGATCCGAGTGCCAGCGAACTGGAGCGGCAAGGCGTGGACGTTTCCCGCGCCCCGCGCCGGGCAGATGCCCGTGCCATCCGCTCCGTCATCACCGTCGGGCCGGACGGCGATCGTTTCATCGCCTATGACGACGATGTCCCCCACGGGACCTGCCACGATCTGAGCGACGAGACGCTGTCGGAGGCTCGTGTTCTGCTCGTGGATGGGTATGCAACGCATTCCGAGCGGACCGTCGCGCGGGCGCGCGCCCTCGGATTGTCTGTGGTTGCCGACATCGAATGGTCGATCGGCACGGCGACGGACCGTCTGATCGCTCTTGCCGATCATCTCGTCCTGCCGCTGGCCTATGCCGAGGCGCAGACGGGCGAGACCGCGCCTGCCGCCATCCTCCGACATCTGTGGACCGACGACCGGGCAGCTGTCGTCCTCACCGACGGCGATCGCGGCGCCTTCGTGAGGCAGGCGGGCGACGCCGGAAACTGGCACGTGCCGGCCTACGCGGTTCGTGCTGTGGATACGACGGGCGCAGGCGACTGCTTTCATGGCGCCTACGCCCTGGCGCTGGCCCGGGGGCAGCCGCCGATCGACTGCGTCCGATATGCCGCTGCTGCTGCCGCCATCTCCGTCACCGGAAAGGGTGGTCGAATGGCCCTTCCCGATCACCCCGCCTGCACCGCGCTGATGCAGGCAGCGGGCGCCCCACGACCGCTGGCGATGCCCTGAAGCGCGCGCAGCGAACACGCCAATAAAATTGCACGCGTAAAAAAATACTTTTTCATTCGAAATGCTTAGGATACGCTGAGAAAAGCGTTTCTTCTCAACGGCCTGGGATACTGACATCACGAGCGTCCGACAATCTTGGAGGCTCCTGGCGGCGACAGGCCGTTGACGAACGGGATGCGGACAGGCCTTCTATCGGCGCTGTCGCACAAGGGCCATCGCAAGGTTCCGATGGCTGAGGAAACAGGGAGGAAAACACCGTGGCCGATGTGGTGCTGGACAAAATCTGCAAGACCTTTGGAACGGAATTCCATGCGATCAAGGATCTCAGCCTGACGATCCGCGACGGCGAGTTTCTGATCCTCGTCGGGCCTTCGGGCTGCGGCAAATCGACGGCTCTTCGCATGATCGCGGGGCTGGAGGAGATCAGCAGCGGCACGCTGAGCATCGGCGGCGAGAACGTCGTCGATCTCTCGCCCAAGGACCGCAACATCGCCATGGTGTTCCAGTCTTACGCGCTCTACCCGCACATGACCGTGTTCGACAACATCGCCTTCTCGATGAAGCTTGCGGGCAAAAGCAAGGATGAACGAACAAAACGCGTCAACGAGATCGCAAAGACCTTGCAATTGACCAAGGTGCTCGGCAGCAAGCCGGCCGAGCTCTCCGGCGGGCAGCGCCAGCGTGTGGCGATGGGGCGGGCCATGGTGCGGGAGCCGGCGGCCTTCCTCATGGACGAGCCGCTCTCCAACCTCGACGCCAAGCTGCGCGTGCAGATGCGCGCCGAAATCGTCAGCCTGCAACGCCAGCTAGCCGTGACCACGATCTACGTGACACACGACCAGACGGAGGCGCTGACGATGGGCGACCGCGTCGCAGTGCTCAAAGGCGGCGTGCTGCAGCAGGTGGATACGCCGAAGATCCTCTACAGCAAGCCGGTCAACGCCTTCGTCGCCGGCTTCATCGGCTCGCCGTCGATGAACCTCTTCCAAGGCCGCCTCGAAAATGGCCGCGTCGTCCTGCCGACCTTCTCTCTGCCGCTGTCGGCGGAAGCCTTCGCACGATCCCCCGGCTTGACGGCGTTCGAGGGGCGGACGGTCCTGTTCGGTATTCGGCCAGAAGATCTGCACGACAGCAAGCTCGCGTCCGGTGCGATGCATCCGACGATCCCGGCAACGGTCAAATCCATCGAAGAACTTGGATCGGAGTGGATCGTCCATCTCAATATCGATGCCGTCCGCGTCGATTCCGGCGACCCCGATGCCGTCGAGGAACTGAGCAGTGCTGCGAACGCCGTCGCCAAGTTCGAAGCCACGAGCCACGCCCGTGCCGGCGAGCGGATCGACGTGGCGATCGATGTCGCCAAGCTGCATTTCTTCGACCCGGAGAGCCATCTGGCGCTCTGAGCCGGGGGCGCTGGCTGGGTGCCGTGGATGCGGGAAAAGCCGCCGACCTGAATGCTGACAACCGCGATACAGGGATGCGCGATCAAGACGAAAAAGCTCCCGGCAAGGCCCACTTTCATTTCTTTACGAACGTAAAGAGAAAACGATCCTCAAGTCATTTATTCCAAATAAAATGCTCCGTGAGACACGCTCTATAAAACCATAGATATCAGTGATTTAATTGGTATCTTGAAGACCCCGGAACGCGAAACGCGTTTCATGCCGAAAATGGACGTTGACAGGTGTCGGCGTTCGGGACCCTACTGCCATATCGATCTGGGAGGATCGAACAAACCGTATTCCTGGGAGGGGATCATGAAAGCTACGAAGCTTCTTGCCACCGCAGCACTCTGGGCATTGTGCTCGACCGCTGCGTTCGCCGATACCACCATCGAGTTCATCCAGTGGTGGGAGCCGGAGATGCCCGCGGGCGCACTCCGCGGTATCATGGACGATTTCGAGAAGGCCAATCCGGGCATCAAGGTCACGCTGGTCAGCGGCCCCTATGCCACCACCCGCGACCAGATCGTCGTCGGCGCGGCGTCCGGCACGCTCAGCGATGTCGTCGGTCTTGATGGCGCCTGGGTCAACGGCCTTGCCAAACAGGGTGCCATCGCGTCGATGGATCCGCTGATGGCCAATGCGAAATACGATGCCGGCCAGATCGCCGATATCGTCAAGGTCGACGGCAACAGCGTCATGTTCCCGCTCGCCTCGTTCGTCTATCCGGTGTTCGTCAACCTCGACCTCGCCAAGGCCGCCGGCGTCGACAAGATCCCGGGCACGCGCACGGAATTTGCCGATGCGGCGAAGAAGATGACGGATGCGGGCAAGAACCAGTATGGTTGGGTGCTGCCGCTGTCGCTGCAGAACCCCGGCGGTATTCAGAACGACGTGATGTCCTGGACCTGGGCGTCCGGCGGATCGATGCTGAAGGACGGCAAGCCGGATCTCGAAAACGAATCTGTCGTCGGCACCCTCGAATACATCAAGTCCCTGCACGACGCGGGCGTCATCTCGCCCGGCATCTTCGCCAAGAAGGAGCAGGACAAGGTCGAGGAGTTCGTCAACGGCCGCGTCGGCATGATGGTCGACTCGCTGGCCCACATCAACCTCATCCGCGAACGCAACCCGAAGCTCAATTTCGGCATCTCGGCCCTGCCCGCCGTCGATGGCTATACCGGCAAGCGCGGACTGCCCTATGCCTCCTGGGGCATCGGCATCAGCGAAGGCAGCAAGCATAAGGAAGAGGCCTGGAAGCTCGTCGAATACCTGATGAGCCCCGACGTCAACGGCCGCCTCGTCTCCATCGCCAATGCGTTTCCGGGCAATGTGAACGCAAAGCCCGACTTCTCGAAGTCCGACCCGCTGTTCGAAGAGGCCTTCGCAATCTTCCAGAGCGGCCATCTCGCCAACGAGTTCGTCGGCCTTCCCGTGGCCGAGGAGCTGATGCGTCAGATGGGTATCGAGGTGCAGAAGATGTTCGACGGTTCGGAAACGGCAAAGGAAGCCGCGGCCAACGCGCAGAAGCAGTGGCTGACCAAGTTCTAGTCGAGCAGGATTTCCAGCCCCGGCAGGCGATCAACCGCTTGCCGGGGTACTTCATCCGCCCTTGAGGAAACCGGGAAAGCAATCGTCATGAGCAGTGTGATGCAAGGTCTGGCCGTCCAACCGGCTAAAAAGCGCAGCAGCGGCCTTCTGACCTATCGGACGCGCAAACGGCTGGTCCCCTATCTCTACATCGCACCGGCGACCCTGCTCTTCTCGGTGCTCATGCTGTTTCCCATGATCATGGTCTTCCGCTATTCGCTGATGGACGGCGCGATCATGAAGAAGGATGCCGCCTTCGTCGGCTTTCAGAATTACCTGACGATCTTCCGGGACGCGATCTTCTGGCAGGCCTTCGGACAAACCCTCTATTTCACGGTCATGAGCGTGGTCTTCCACTTCCTCATCGGCCTCGCCTTCGCGCTTCTCCTCAATACCCAGCGCATCGATCCCGCGGTTCGTAGCCTGTTGCGCGTGCTCTACATCCTGCCGTGGCTGTTTACCGCCGTCATCATCGCCATCATCTGGCGGTTGCTGCTCGACCCGAACGGCGTCGTGAACAGCGTGCTCATGGCGCTCCACATCGTGGATTTCAAAGTCGAATGGTTCTCATCCACCGCGACCGCCCTTCATGCCCTGACATTCGCGAACATCTGGGCCGGCTATCCGCTCTACATGGTCAGCCTGCTGGCCGGTCTGCAGGGTATCTCTAAGGAACTCTACGAGGCGGCCGGCATCGACGGAGCGAACGAACTGCAGAAATTCTGGTACATCACCATCCCGCAACTGATGCCGATCATCATCTCGATCGCGCTTCTCGATTTCATCTGGACGATGCAGGTCTTCCCGCTGGTCTGGATGACGACCGGCGGCGGGCCGATCTATTCGACCGAGGTGCTGAGCACCTACACCTACAAGCTCGCCTTTTCGCAATACGAGTTCTCGCTGGCCTCAGCGAGCGCGATCATCATCCTCGTCATCTCCATGAGCGTGACGTATTTCTACATCAAGCATCAGAAGGGCAGGTAATCCCATGGCCCAACGCTCCTCGAAGCGCTCGTCAAGCCGCTCCATCCTTCCGACCGTTCTCACCTATATCGGCCTGGCGATCGGCCTCGTCTTTGCGGGTTTCCCCATTCTCTGGATGTTCTTCAGCTCGCTGAAATCCAACACGGAAATCTTCGCCCTACCCCCGAAACTGCTGCCGGACGTCTATACGTTCATTGCCTATGCCTCGATCTTCGACGATCCGGTGAAGATCCGCTTCTTCATCAACAGCTACATCGTCGCCGGCGTCGTCACCCTACTGACACTGCTCGTGGCGATCATCACCGCCTATGGCTTCAGCCGCTATGCGTTTCGATTCAAGAACACGCTGAACATCTTCATTATCAGCACGCAGACCGTGCCGCCGATCACTTTGCTCATTCCCTATTTCGGCATGGTGGTCGCCTTCGGCATTTTCGATACCTACTTCGCGCTGATCCTCACCTACCTCGTCTTCACGTTGCCCTATGCCATCCTGCTGATGACCGGCTATCTCAACACGCTGCCGAAGGAGCTGGACGAAGCTGTGCTGGTCGACGGCGGCACCAGCTGGACGGCCCTCTGGCGCGTTATCGTCCCGGTCTCGGTGCCCGGCATCGTGGCCACCGCGGTCTATACGTTTCTTCTGTCCTGGAACGAGTTCCTCTTTGCGCTGACGCTGACGAAATCCATGGACCTGCGCACCGTCCCGATCGGCATCCAGCTTCTCATGGGGCAACACGCCTTCGAGTGGAACGAGATGATGGCCATGAGCGTCCTCGGCTCGCTGCCGCTCCTCCTCCTCTACCTCTTCGCCCAGCGCTACTTCCTCGCCGGCATGACGTCGGGGTCGGTCAAGAGCTGACGACCCGCTACACAGGTGAAGAGAAGCCTGCATGATGATGTGGCGGACGTCGTTGGACGTCCGCCACACACGTTTTACTTGATCGTCTTGATCGGATCCTTCGGGGTCGGATCGAAGCCGACGAGGTCGGTCGTCAGCTTGGCATAGGTGCCGTCGGACACCATGTCGGCGAGCGCCTTGTTCACGGCCTCGACGAGGTGCGGCTTGCCCATCTTGAACGCGAAGCCCTTCTGGACGTGACTGACATAATCGTCGGTCATTTTCAGCGGCATCTTTGCCGTCTTGATGGCATAGGCAGCCGCGATCGCGTCCGTAATGACCGCATCGACATTGCCATTGACGAGATCCTGCATCGCGTCCGACTCCGCCTTGTAACCCTTGACGGTGGCGCCCTTCTCTTCCGCGATCTTCGTCCAGCTGGAGGCGACGAGCGCGCCGACGGTCTTGCCCTCGAGGTCGGCGGCGGTCTTCAGCTCGGACTGTTCGGCGACCACGACACGCCCGCCGGACTCCAGCCATCCGTTGGAGAACGTCACCTGCTTCTGGCGAGCTTCGGTGATGTCCATCGCGGCACTGATGACGTCGTACTGATCGGCCTGCAGGCCGACGAGCAGCGAGTCCCACTTGATGAGGACCGGCGTGTATTCGAGGTTCAGGCGCTTGGCGACCTCCGACATGACCCGGATTTCCAGACCATCGAGCGTGCCGTCGGGTGCCCGCATGCTGAAGGGCGCATAGGTGCCTTCCGTGGCGACCATCAGCTTGCCGGGTTCCAGCAGTTCGAGGTCGGCGGCGTGGGCAAACGAGCCCAGCGTGAGGCTTGCGACGGTTGCAGTGACGGCGAAAAGCGTTTTGAAAAGCATGTCGAGTTCCCTGTTTTCTTTGATGTATTCGGTCTGCACTGCGACGGCGCGGCGAATGTGCCTTGCCGGAAAAACGCCTGTATCGGGCCCTCAGCTCAGCCGGGCATAGTGGCGCTCCAGCCACGATGCGAGAAGCGTCAGGACGGTCGTCAGGACGAGATAGATGACCGCGACCGCGATGTAGAATTCGAAGGGCCGGAAGGTCGCGGCGATAAGCGTCTGGGCGTAGAGCGTCAGTTCGACGACGGTGATGGTCGACAGGAGCGACGTGTTCTTCAATGTCGAGATCGCTTCGTTGGTCACGGCCGGAAGGATGATGCGGAAGACCTGCGGCAGGATGATCGTGCGCATCGTCTCCGCCCGGCTGAAGCCGAGCGCAAGCGCCGACTCGCTCTGCCCCGACGGGATCGCCGTCAGGCCGCCACGGACGATCTCGGCGATATAGGCGCCGCTGTTGATCCCGAGGGCGAGCACGCCGGCCGTGAACGGCGACAGCCGGATGCCAAACTGCGGCAGGCCGAAATAGATGATGAAGATCTGGATAAGCGTCGGCGTGCCGCGGATGAACCAGATGTAAAAGCCGGCGACAGCCCGCACAGATCTAAACCGTGACCGTTGCGCAAGAGCGGCCAGAAGCCCGCAGGCCCAGCTGACGACGATCGTCAGGATCGTCAGGGCGAACACCGTCCAGGCGGCCTTCAGAAAGCCGGGGCCATAGAGCTGCAATTCTTCGAGAATGAACGTCATGACGACTGTCCTTCCTGCGCGTTCAAGGCGGAATACCCATGGCCGACGTCGTCATGGAGGATGCGGTGCAGGAACTGCTTCAGGCGCTCGCTCTCGGGGTGCCGGAGAATATCGGGCGTGCCCGCTTCGGCGATGACGCCCTGGTCGAAAAACAGCACGCGGGACGAGACGTCGCGGGCAAATGCGATTTCGTGGGTGACCAACAGCATCGTCATTCCCTCCGAGGCAAGGGAGGCCATGAGCACGAGGACTTCGTGGACGAGCTCCGGGTCGAGTGCCGACGTGACCTCGTCGAACAGCATCAGCTTCGGCTTCATGGCAAGCGCCCGCGCGATCGCGACGCGCTGTTGCTGTCCGCCCGACAGCCGCGACGGGTAGCTGCCGCGTTTCTCATAAAGGCCGATGCGGGACAGAAGCGCATCCGCTTCCTCGATCGCCTGCTTGCGCGGCATCTTGAGGAGCCGGATGGGTGCGTGGGTGACATTCTCCAGCACGGTCATGTGCGGCCAGAGGTGATAGCTCTGGAACACCATGCCCACCCGGGTCCGCAGCGATTGCAGCTGGGCGGCAGTCGGGAAGAAGCGTGACTCGGTGCGGAAGTCGAAGGACTGGTCCTCGAAATCCATGAAGCCGGATTGCGGCACCTCCAGCGCGTTGATCGACCGCAGGAAGGTGCTCTTTCCCGAGCCGCTCGCCCCGATGATGGAGACCACCTCCCCCGCCTGCACCGTGAGGGAAACGCCCTTGAGAACCTCGTTCTCTCCGAAGCTCTTGCGGATCTCGCGCAGCGACAGCAATGGCGGTGTCATGCTGTCACCTCGGCGGGGTTGGTGTCGTGAAGGGTGACCGCGATGTCCCGGGGGGTGCGGGAAGCGCCGTTGATCGGCGTGACATCCTGCGGGCATGCGGAGAGAACGAGCACCAGATCCATCTCGGCCCGCAGCACGACGGTATCGCCGGCAACGGTTGTCGGCGGAAGGCGATCGACCGTGCCATCCGGGGCAACGGGGACGTTCATGAACAGGTTGAGCGAGGCCGGCGTGAAGGGTAGCGCAAGATCGAGCGCTGACAGCGCCTCGTGGAAATTGTCGCTACAATTGCGGTGGCCGTCTGCGCAACCGAGCTGCCGGTAGAGCTCGCGGCTGCAGGGACACAGAAGCGTGTCGTGGCGCACGTCACCGCTGTCGGCCACCATCGTCAGCATCGGGCGACGGCGTGAACTCATGAGCGTCATGCCGGTGGCAAAGAAGATATTGCTGTTCACCGAGCGTGTATGGTCGAGCGACGACGTCTCGAACGCATTGTCCGCTGCGAGCGCCCAGAGATCCGCGACCTGATTGCCGTAGATATTTTCGATGAGAACGTGCTGTCCCGCCTTCACACGGAAGGCCTCGCCATGGCTGGCTGGCACGATCATCTGTTCTTGGCTCATGGATATCGCTGCTTTCGATTTTTCGCCGCAGGAGGCGGGGCGGAAGGAGGCCCACCGCTTGCAGCATCCTGTCACCATCAGCCTATTCCAGTATACCACTGGAGTTCAAGATGGAAAATCAACTATTTAGTGGGAGGTAAATGTGCAAGTTGATGAAAGACGAAGCAGTGCGTGAACAAAAAATGCGCAAGCACTGCTTGTTCGAACCATTTCCTCCGTCTGTCCGTATCTGAGGCAACGGCCAGAATTGACGAACGGATACAGCCGGTGTACCGAAATGACGAAGCGTGCATGAGGATGACTGGATGAACCGCTATTTCCCACTCGATGAGTATCGCACGCGCTGGGACCGTCTCCTGGTCGAGATGAAGTGTCGGGGCTTTGACACCGCCGTCGTGTTCGGCCGGGGTGGCGGAACGACCGACAATTGCGGCGACGTGCTCTATCTCTCCAACCAGTACTCGATCAGCGGCGGCATGGACTCGCTGATCTGGACGGCCCGTTCCTTCACGGGCGTCATCCTGCAGGCGGGCCGCGACCCGCAACTGCATATCGACGAACCGGAAGTCCGGCGCGATCTCGTCGCCATCGAGGACGTGCGCTCCAGCAATCACCCTTTCGAAAGCGTGGCGCGCGCTTTGGTCGAGCGCGGCGTCTCCGGCCGGGTGGCGCTGGTCGGCACCAACCTCATCCCCGTGAAATACTACAGGCAGCTGGAAGTCACCGCGCCCGATATCGAGTGGGTTCCTGTCGATGACCTCGTCCGCTCGGTACGCCGGATCAAGAGCGGACGCGAACTCGATGCCTACCGCACGGCCGGGGAGACGGCGACGGCGGGCATGACGATCCTGATGGAAAGCCTTGTCAGCGGCATGTCGGAGCGGGAAGCCGCCGGCGAATGTGCGCGCGAGGTCGTGCGCCGCGGCGGACGCGTGCAGATGATCGGCACCAATCACGGCGACACGCTCGGCTTCGATCAGCGATTTCCGCTGACCGGGTATAGCGACGACGTGCCCGATATCGGCGACGTCGTAACGGGCACGCTGCACGGCCCGTTGTTTCAGGGCTATTACCTCGACCCCGGTCGCACCGCCGTGCGTGGTCGCGCAAATGCCGACCAGCGCCGCCTGATCGAGGCGGCCGGCGATCTCGTCCACCGGCTGACCGATATGCTGAGGCCGGGCGCAAGGCTGCTTGATATCGCTGCAGAAGGCGATCGGCTCACCGCAGCCTTCGGCGGGTCGATCTCGCCGATCATGAAGAATTTCCCCTTCTATGGCCACGGCATCGGCCTCGGCTTCGAACTGCCGCGCATTTCGACCAGCATGTCGCTGCCGGAGGATATCGTCGAGCAAGACATGGTCTTCGGCATCGAGGCCTTCCTGTCGCTCGACGGCGTGGGCGCCGCCTTCTACGAGGACATCGTCATCGTCGGACAAGACGGCAACGAGGTGCTGACGAAGTCTCCAAGTCTGTTCTGACGGCAACACCGGAGCGCAGCGGATGCCGGGGAGGTCACCTTCCCCGGCATCGCTTTGGCACAAGCAGCGATCTCGCAGTGTCAGTGCGCGAAAACGCTGTCGAAGTCCTTGAAGCCCTTGACCTCGATCGGGTTGCCGCTCGGATCGAAGAAGAACATCGTGCGCTGCTCGCCGGGCTCGCCTTCAAAGCGGATGACGGGGGGAATATCGAAGGCGATTCCGGCCTTCTCCAGCCGGTCGGCCAGTGCCAGCCAGGCATCGAGCGGCAGGACGACGCCCAGATGCGGCATCATGACCATGTGGTTGCCCACCTTGCCGGTCCGCGTGACCTCGAACGGCTTGCCGAGGTGGAGCGAGATCTGGTGGCCGAAGAAGTCGAAATCGACCCAGGTGTCTGTGGATCGGCCTTCGGCACATCCAAGGACATCACCGTAGAAGCGACGAGCCTCATCGAGGTCCGTAATGTGGTAGGCGAGATGGAAGAGTGAACGCACGGGTAAGTCTCCTTTATGCAGGGCTAACGGGGGTCAGCGACAGGTGAGTGTTCGAGGTAGGGTCGAGAGCGGCTCCGCGCCGGTGTCCGTCACGATGACGGTTTCCGATGCTCCGACGGTCCAGTGGCCGAAGCTGCGCAGCGTCGCCGGGATGTGGAAGACCATGCCGGGCTCGATGGCGCGCGATACGCCGGAAAACAGGCTGAGAATGCCGCCCTCGCCCCAGTCGGGAGCAAAGGCGATCCCCATGGAATAGCCGATGCGCTTCCTGAAGGCGGCGGTGAAGCCGGCAGCGTCGATGATCCTCTGCGCGGCGTCATGCGGCGCAGCGCACGGGTTACCCGGCCGGATCTGCGTGATCGCCGCGTCCAACGCGAAGAGCGCGCAGTCCATCATCCGCTGCGCCTCGGCCGGCGGCTTGCCGAGCCAGACCGTGCGCATGAGGGCCGCGTGATAGCGGGCATGGCTTCCGGCAAGCTCCAAAAAGACTGGGTCGCCGTCGCTCAAGAGACGACGACGCCATGTCATGTGCGGCAGTCCGCTACGCTGGCCCGACGAAACGAGCGGTTCCATGGCCATGGCCTCCGACCCTGCGCGCGTCGCGGCGCCGAGCATGGCAGCGGCGACCGCATTCTCATCGGCCCCGACGATGCAGGTCTCGATGGCGGCAACCATGCCGGCGTCCGCATAACGTGCGGCAGCGCGGATCGCATCGCGTTCGGCCTGGCTCTTGATCATGCGCAGCGGCGGCAGGATGTCGGAACCGTCCGTCAGGTCCGCGACGCCAAGACGCCGGGCGATCTCGCTGACGAGCCGCGACGGCAGGAACCAGCCGGACAGCTCGATCGCGGGCACGCCCATGCCGCGCTCGCGCAGCAGGGAGACCAGCGCGCCGGCCGGGTCGTCGCCGTCCTGGTAGGTGACGATATCGCTCAACCACGTATTGGCGACAGCGCCGAAGAACTCCAACTGCCGCACGAGCAGCGTCAGCGGCCCGGATGCCGGGAGAAGCAGCGCCTGAAAGGCGAAATAGCCGGCTGTCTGTCGGCCCGTCAGCCAGTAGATCGTTTCCGGACCGGTCACGACCAGTGCCGCCTGCCCGCTCGCCCGGAGTGCTGCCTGCGCGCGGGCCTGCCGGTCGGAATATTCTTCCCTCGGGAAGGCCGCCTCGCTGCCACGCATGGCGGGATCGTTCAGAAATGCTGCGTTGTCCATCAACCCCGCCTCACGTCCGAGACAGCCAGGCGAGAAACCGCGCCCGAACGCTGTCGAAATGGCGCTCCATGGCCGCCCGCGCCGCCGCCTCGTCGTTCGTCGCGATGGCCTCGATGATGTCGAGATGCTCGCGGGCCTGCTGGTCGAAGCGGTCGTGCGTGCGGGTGATCGTGCAGCGGCGTGCGATGCCGCGCATCTCGGTCAGCATCGTCGCCAGCAGCGGCAGGCCTGCAGCGTGGGCGACCGCATCGTGAAAGGCATCGTCATCCAGCCAGAACCGGTCGAACGCGATATCGCCGCCTTCGGCATAGGCGCGCATCGCATCGCGCGAAGCGAGAAGCGCCGGTGTGATCGCGCGCGTGGCGGCCTTCGCGGCCGCGGCCCCTTCGAGCAGACGGCGGATCTGGACGATCTCCAGCAATTGCTCGACCGTGACCTCGCGGACCATCAGGGCGCCGTTCGGCAGCCGGGAGATCACGTCTTCCTTTTCGAGCCGCGAGATGGCGGCGCGCAGCGGCGTGCGGGAAATACCCGATTCCAGCGCCAGCGTGCGCTCCGTCAGCATGTCCTCGGACGAGAACCGTCCTTCGAGAATGCGCTGCTTCAGATCGCGATAGATCTGCTGCGTCAGTGTTTCCTTGTCAGCCATGCCGGGCACCGCCTTCCATGATTGCCACCTTCACGGTCTCCACCGCCGCTGCGCGATCGGCGGGATCGATGGCGTCCTGCGGAGGATGGATCGTCGTTGCCGGCCTCTGCCCGGAAAGGGCTGTCAGCACATGGCCAGCAGCACCGGTCGCCACACGCTGAAGGGCCTCCGGCGTCGTGCCGCCGAGGTGCGGCGTGAAGATGACCCGCTGCGACGCAGAAAGCGGCCCCTGCGGGGCCTGCGGCGTGTAGACGTCGAGACCGGCAGCGGCGATCCTTCCCTGCAAGAGTGCTTCGGCAAGCGCTGCTTCGTCGATCAGCCCGGCACGCGCCGTGTTGATCAGGATTGCGCCGGGCTTCGTCAGGGCAAGAGCGGCCGTGCCGATCAGCCCGCGCGTTTCCTCCCGCAGAGGGGTATGAAGCGAAATCAGATCCGCCCGGCCCAGGCCGTCCGCAAGTGTCGCCACACGCTCGAAAGGCCCGGTATCGGCGCTTCTGGGAGAATGAACCAGAACCTCCATGCCGAGTGCCGCGTGCAGCATCCGCCCGAGGCCTGCCCCCGTTGCCCCCCATCCGACGATCAGCGCGGTCTTCCCCGCGAGTTCGTGAAACATGCCCGCTTCCCGAAAACCGGACGCGCCGTCGCGAACCGCGCGATCCGCAGCCGGGATCAGGCGTGCGGCTGCAAGGGCAAGACCAAGGGCAAGCTCGGAGACGGACTGCGCATTGGCGCCCGGCGTGTTGCAGACGAGGATGGATTTCGCCGCGGCCTGCGCCTTGTCCACGCCATCATGGCCCGCCCCGTGAACGACGATGACCTTCAGCACGTCGCTGGCAAGAATCGCGCGTGCCGAAAGACCCGCATCCCGCGTGATCACGGCATGGCAACCCTTGATCCGGCTCGCCACCGTTTCCATGTCGGCATCCGGGCAAAGTTCGACGTCGATGCCCGCGTCCCGGAGCATGGCGATGCCGTCCGCATGAATGGGCTGAACGAGAAGGCATTTCATCGCTGCAATCCCCGGCTGGAGGCGTCGAGTTTTTCAAGAATGGCGTCCCGCGCATTCAGCACGTGGCGGCTCATCAGGCTTCCCGCCACATCGGCATCGCCTGCCCGCAGGGCATCCAGAATCTCGAGGTGCTCCCGGCATCCTTTCAGGAAGCGTTCGGGAACGAGACTGTGGTCGAACATGCAGGTGCGCCGCCGCAGATCGCCGATCGTGCGTATCATCGTCCGGTTTCCTGAAACATTGGCCAGCCAGAAGTGGAAATCGTCGTCGACCTCGAGCGCTTCTCCGTTCTCGCCCGGACCCGTCGCGATCAAGACCCTGATGCGGCGTTCGAGATCGTCGAAGACATAGGCCGGGGCCGCGATCGCGATGCGCGCGCAATAGCCCTCGATCACGCTGCGCAGATAGAAGATCTCCTCGACCTCCGCCGCTGCCAGCCGGCGGACCTTGAGAAACCGCCCCTCCTGCACCGCCAGCCCTTCGGCTTCGATGCGTTTGATCGCCTCGCGAACCGGGGTTCGGGACATGGAGAATTCTTCGCCGAGCTTGGCTTCCTGCAGCACATCTCCCGGCATCAGGGCGCCGGAAAGGATCATGTCGATGATCGTGCCATAGGCCTTCTTCGCAAGGGGCTGGCTCATGTGTTCGACCTCCCGGATGTCGTCGGTGTCTCTTTTATCTCTTTCGTCTCGCCCTTTTCCTCAAGACCGGAAAGGGCTGCGGCCAGCACGCGCTGCTGGTCGAGCAGCAGATCTTCGGCCTCGTCCCGGGTGATCGCCCTGAAGCGGACCAAGCTTCCCGTCATCGCCTGCGCCAGCCGCGGCAGATCGACGGAGGCGACCGTGGCGATCTTCGGGTACCCGCCCGTGGTCTGCCGCTCGGCCATCAGCACGATCGGCCGGCCGGAGGACGGCACCTGAATGGAGCCGGCGACCGTTCCATCGGAGATGATGTCATGTCCGGCAAAGGCCGAAATCACAGGCCCGTCCAGCATCTGCGCCATCCGATCGCGGTGCGTCGCGATGCGAAACGGTTCTTCAAGGAAAATCTTCCAGGCCGAGGCATCGAAATGATCGGCCTGCGGTCCCGGCACGATGCGAAACGGGCCGCGCGGCCGGGACAGGGGCTGGCGCAGCGCAAGGAGCGGCGCGTGTCCCGAAGCGCCGAGCGGCAAGTGGTCGCCGGCCGCAAGCCGCCGTCCATCAAGACCGCCGAGGCCCGTACGCAGGTGCGTCGTCCGCGCGCCGAGGACAGGTGGCGTATCGATGCCGCCGGATATCGCAAGGTAGCCCCAGACGGCGTTGACGACCGCGCCGATGCGAAGCGTCTGTCCGGGCAGCAAATGGTGGCTTTCCCAGGCGTGGACGGGTTTCCCGTCGACCGTCATGCCGACGGCCGCACCCGTGACGGCGAAGCGCACGGGCGCATCGACGACGAACGTTCCCCCAACCTGCGCGAATTCGAGCCCGGCATCGCTCTCGGCATTTCCGACGAGGCGGTTGGCCATCCGCAGGGACGGCGGGTCCATGGGCCCTGCCCCGGAAACACCGAAGCGCGAGAGCCCGGCACGGCCGAGATCCTGCACCGTCATCATGGGGCCTGCGTCCTTGATGTGGAGAACGCTCATGTCGCCGCCCACTCTTCGACAGGCTCACCTCTGGCGACCGCCGCATCGAGATGCGCGGCCTCGGTCTCCTCGATCGCGCGGAACCGAACGCGATCGCCGGCACGGAGCAGAAACGGCTCCTTGCGCGAAGGGTCGAACAGTTTCAGCGGCGTCCGGGCGATGAACCGCCAGCCGCTCGGCCCGGGAACCGAGTTGATGCTGGCCTGCTGTCCACCGATGCCGATCGCGCCGGCCTCGATCCTCTGGCGGGGAACCGCAAGCCTGGGCGTGTGCAGGCGCTCGGGCAATCCGCCGAGATAGGCGAAACCGGGCGCAAAGCCGATCATGTAGACACGATAATGGGCGGAGGCATGCAGCGCGATCAGGTCGCTGCGGGTCATCTCCTTCAGTTCGGCCAGCGCATCGAGATCCGCGCCGGTCTCCCCGCCATAGAGCACGGGCACGATGATATGGCGTGCGGTGCTTTCCGTCTCCGCCTGGCACTCCAGCATGTCCATGAGCTGCACGGTCAGGTCGCGACCCCGAACGACAGCAGGGTCGTAGTGCACGAGAAGCGACCTGTAGGTCGGCACGACCTCTCTTATGCCCGCGACCGCACCTGCCGCCAGACGGTCGGCCATCGCAACGACGCGGGCGCTGGTCGCCTCGTCTATCCGGTCGGAGAACTCCACGGCCAAGGCGCTGTCTCCACAGGCGGCGATGCGGGGGAAATGCGCCGGGGCATTTGTCATCACAGCCATGGCCTTCCCTCATTCGATCGTGCCGTGCCGGCCTTCGCAGAGTGGACCCGCCCTTCGCAGGACGGATGGGCGAAACGGGTCGTTGCCGGCTGGCTATTCCTCTGTCGGCATAGTGCGGCAAGGTCTTGTCATTTCAGTACACCATCTGTATGTCAAGCCCCACGGCGCTCGTATGGGCCTCGTTTTGCCGACCTATCCAGCGGGGATTTTCCGTGGCAACCATCGACCTGAACTGCGACATGGGCGAAAGCTTCGGCGCCTACACGATCGGCGACGATCGCGCCTTGATGGACATCGTGACGACGGCCAACATCGCATGCGGCTTCCATGCCGGCGATCCCTCCGTCATGCGCGATACGATCCTTCTGGCCAAGGCGCGCGGTGTTGCCGTCGGCGCGCACCCGTCCTTCATGGATCTCTACGGCTTCGGCCGGAGACGCATTTCAGGGGAGCGACCGGAGGATATCGAAGCGCAACTGATCTACCAGATATCCGCCATACAGGGCATGGCATCCGCGCTCGGCTGGCCGATCACGCATGTCAAGACGCATGGCTCTCTCGGCAACATGGCAGCCGAGGACGCCGCGCTTGCGAAGGTCTGCGTCGATGCCATCCGGGCCGTCGATTCCCGTCTTGTCTTCATCACCCTGCCCTTTTCCGAGACGATGAAAGCGGCGGAGGCGGCCGGGCTGCAGGTCGCCTGCGAGGTCTATGCCGACCGCCGCTACACCGACAACGGCATGCTGGCCCCGCGCCAGATGGAGGGCGCCGTCATTCACGATCCCCAAGAGAGCGTCGATCAGGTCCTGTCGATGCTCTGCAACAAGACGATGCCCACGATCGGCGGCAAGCGTCTCCCCGTCGATCCGGCAACCGTCTGCATCCACGGCGATACGCCCGGTGCCGCAACGACCACGCGCGCCCTTCGCACACAATTGACGAATGCGGGTATCGCGATCGCCCCCTTTCACACACCCGAGCGCCTTCACGAGGAGAAGTCCCTTTGAACCGTACCGTCTATCTCAACGGCGCCTGGCTTGCCGAAGCCGACGCACACGTCTCCATTTTCGATCGCGGCTTCCTCTTTGCGGACGCCATCTACGAAGTGACCGGCGTCGTGAACGGCAAGCTGCTGGAATATGAAGGCCATTCGGCCCGGCTGCAGCGGTCGATGGGCGAACTCGGGCTGGTCTGCCCACTTTCGCCCGAGGAACTGCTCGGCGTTCACCGCGAAATCGTGCACCGCAACGCACTGAGCGAGGGCCTGATCTATCTCCAGATCAGCCGCGGCCCGGCCGATCGCGATTTTGCTTTCCCGGCAAACCCCGTGCCGACACTCGTGCTGTTTACCCAGGCCAAAGCCGTGCTCGACAACCCCAAGGCACGGACCGGCATTTCGGTCGCACTGCTTCCCGATCTGCGGTGGGCGCGCTGCGACATCAAGACGGTGCAGCTGCTCTATCCGTCGATGGCCAAGATGGAGGCGGCGCGACAGGGCGCCGACGACGCGTGGCTGGTCGAGGACGGTTTCGTGACCGAAGCCAGTTCGGCGAGCGCGCATATCATCACAAGCGATGGCGTCCTCGTTACCCGTCCTCTGTCTCAGGCGATCCTTCACGGGATCACGCGCCACAGCGTTCTCGATCTTGCAACAACCATTGGCGTTGCCGTCGAGGAGCGTCCCTTCAGCGTCGAAGAGGCAAAGACTGCTGCAGAGGCCTTCATTACGTCCGCGACGAATTTCGTACTCCCGGTGACACAGATCGATGGTCAGCTTATCGGTGACGGACAGCCGGGGCCGCTGACCTTGAGACTTCGCGAGCTGTATATCGAGAGAAAGATTGCATCGGCGATCTGATGACGGGCATGGCTTAACCGAACGATCGCACGCTGTGTGCGGGGAGACCCCGGTTGGACGATTCGACATTGCCATGGGCCGGCATTGCACGGCTGGTGCTTCACTCTGACGACGGTGAAGCCTCCGGTTCGTCCATCGACGTCAGCACGTTGCCGACGGATGCGCTGTCCGTCGAGCAGATGGAGCTGTTCCAGTCGTGGCTGAGCGATCACGAGACGGTTCGGGCGGAACGCTTCCTGCATGCTGATGACCGCCGCGATTTTGTCGCGGCCCATGCCCTGCTGCGCTTCCAGCTACACCGGCATTTTCCGGACTTGCCGTTTCCGGCACGCATCGGGGCCGATGGGCAAGGCGGCAAGCCCCGTCTTCTTGCCGGCCACGACAGCGACGGCGCCGCAGTCGATTTCAATATCAGCCACACCCGAGGGATGGTGGCCTGCGTGACCGCAGGAGACCATGACGTCGGCATCGATTGCGAGCCTCTCGCCCGCACAGTTGACGCGGGTCTCGCAGAGGTCTGTTTTTCCGAGCTGGAGTGCCGCTGGCTGAAGACACAAAGCTCCCTAACGCCCTCCAGCGCGTTTCTCCATCTCTGGACATTGAAGGAAGCGGTGACCAAAGCGCTCGGCACGGGATTGGCGATCGATCTGAAGACGTTTTCCGTCCTGCCCTTTCCGCCCCGGATCATGGAACCCTCGCCGGAGATCGGAGCGCATCGCCGCTGGTCCTTCCGGCAATGGGTGTCAAACGACGGGTTCATCGTGGCCATGGCGGCGCGGAGCAGGAACGGACAACCCGAGCATCTCTGAACCAAGCGCCGGCATGGCGTTTCCTATAGGTCCCGCATCAGCAACCAAAGCATATACAGCCCGCCCACACTGACCGTCACGATACCGACGGGAATGCTGAGCGGGCTGAAAAGGTGCTGTGCGATCGCATCTGCGGCGAGCAGGAGAAGCGCGCCCGTCGCGCTCGACGCAGCCAGGGTCATCGAACGGGTCCGGCACAGGCGCTGCGCAATCTGCGGTGCGGCAAGAGCGATGAAGACCACGGGCCCGATCGATGCCGTTGCGGCGGCAACGAGCATGACGGCCACCACCATCAGCCATAACCGTGCCCTCGTGACGGCAAGACCGAGCGCCCCTGCCATGTCATCGCCCATTTCCAGGATGCGGGCGCGCCGGGCAAGACCGAAACACAGGACCATACCGGCGATGCACGCCACCGTTGACGGGACGGCCCGTGACCATGTCATGCCGTTGAGCGATCCTGCGCCCCACAAGGCTGCGCTCATGACGGTTTCCAGGCCGCCCGTCACCACCAGCCAGGTATTGAAAGCCGTCAGCATGGCGCTGACGGCAATGCCGATCACGATCAGCCGGAAACCCTGTATGCCCTCCTTCCAGGCGAGAAGATAAACCACGATCGCGGTCGCCAGACCGCCGCCAAGGGCACCCAGTGTGATGGCGATCTGATCGCCCCGCAGGACGATGATCGTCACGAGAACGCCCGTATAGGCGCCGGTATTGAACCCGATGACGTCGGGACTGCCAAGCGGATTGCGAATGAGGGACTGGAAGACGGCACCGCTCGTGCCAAGCGCGGCTCCGATGACGAGCGCCATCGTGATGCGTGGCAGCCTCCAGTCGACAACGATCATGGCAATGCGGGGTGCGGCCCGCCCGGTCAGCGCCGACATGATATCGGCAAGGGTGAGCGGCAAGGTGCCGAGCTGCAATGCGAAAACCGCAAGGGAGAACGCCGATACCATCAAGAGGCTGGAAACGATCACATGCCTCAGTTGCACGCGGATATTGAAGCGTCCGTCCAGATTGCCGAGAAGAAGCGTTCGACGGTGCAAGGGCTTCACCGGAGAGCTGCCCGGCCGGCCATGCGTCCCCGCGCCAGCAGGATGAGGACCGGCGCGCCAAGAAAGGCCGTGACGATGGAAACGCGCAATTCTCCCACCGCGATCAGACGCCCGGCAATATCGGAACACAAGAGCAGTATGGCAGCATAGAGAAAGGAAAACGGCAGCATCCAGCGCAGGTCCGGCCCTACGGCCCAGCGCGCAATATAGGGGATCATCAAGCCGACAAAACCGATGGGGCCCGTCACGGCCGTGACGGTCCCGGACAAGAGAGCCACCGTCAGAAGCGTTGCCGCCTGCGTCTTCACCGGCGTGGTTCCCAGAAGCGCTGCGGTATCCACCCCCATTTCCAACGCATTGACCGAGCGGGCCAGCGCCAAAGCAAGGATGCATCCGACGCAAATCAGGGGGATGGCTGCAAGGACGAGCGTGAGGTCGCCGACATCCAGGGAGCCGGCCATCCAGAAGCGCATACGGTCGAACACATGCGGCTGCAGCAGGGCGATTGCCGACGATATGCCGCTCATCATCGCGCCGACCGTCAAACCCGCAAGGACGAAGCGCAAGGGATCTGGCCGTGCTGCGCCCTTGACACTGATCAGATGCACGAGCAGCGCGGTAAGCAAGGCTCCGGCGAAACTATACGCAAACAGGCTGTAGGGTTGGGTGATGCCGGCAAAGGCAAAACCCAAGGTCACCGCAAGACCGGCTCCGGCATTCACGCCGATGATACCGGGATCGGCAAGCGGATTGCGCGTCAATGTCTGCATCAGCGCACCGGATATACCGAGCGCCGCGCCGCCGAAAATGCCGATCAAGGCGCGCGGCAGGCGCGACTGCAGGACAATGGTTGCTTCCGGTCCCCTCAACGTGCCGAATAGGCTCTCGATCACCACATCCATCGGCAAGGGCTTGGCGCCGATGCCGAGACTGGCCATGAATACCGCCAGCAGAACAACGAGACCGATACCGAGCCAGAGAAGCCGGCTCCTGCGCGACGCATTCACTGGACGACGCGGTCTGTCGCAAGGATATCGCCAACGGGCTCCTCATCCGCGGCCGTGACGCTTTTCGACAGGGTCCGCAGGCTGCGGAAACCGACGCTCATGGCGACGCCGATCAGGAAGACGCCGCTGCCGAACCAGAAGACCGATACCATGGGCGCAAGCACGCGCGAAAGGCTGCCCATCGCGATCGAACCGCCGGGATCGCCGACGACATCTTGTGCGGCCCAGAGGCTGTTGACGCGGCCAAGCATCTGGTCCGGGGTATGCGTCTGCACCAGGGTATACTGCATCAGAGAGGCGATGGAGCCGAGATAGCCGAACACCACGAGGATGCACACTGCGGGGACGAGGTGGCCGACCAGACCGATCGACGCCAACAGCGCCGATGCGCCGCAAACGCAGCCGAGCAGCAATTGGCCAGGCAGGGGGAAGCGGCCGACCCAGCTACTGGTGAAGGCTCCGATCATGGCGCCGAGCGGCACTGCCGAATACATCAGGCCGATACCCATCGATCCCGCACCGAAATTTTCGGCGATCGAGGGAAACATCACGCGGATGGCGCTCAAGGCCGATTGAAGCGTGCCGACGGCGATAACGGCGCCGACGATCCTGTTCTGGCCGAGGAAGGCAAACCCATCGATCATGGCCCGCAGCGGGTGCTCGTCGCCGCGCTCTCCCGGCAGCAGGGTCGGCAGCCGGAAAAGCGGGATCAGGGTTCCCAGTGTTCCGAGGCCGGCGATGAGGTAATTCCAGCTGACATCGGCGGACGCTATGATCAGGCCACCGATCAGCGGTGCGAGGATGGCGCCGAACCGGACCGTCAGCATCGACAATGCACCCGCGGCCGGCAGATTTTCGCGTCCGACAAGCGTCGGGATAGCGGCCATCAGCGCGGTCATTCCGATCGCGCCGAAGAAACCGTCCCAGAGAGAAACAAGATAAAGCGCTGCGAGCGAGGGTTCGCTCAGAAAGCCATTAAGAGCAAGCAGCAGAAAACCGACACCGCACAGGCCGCGCGCCAAAAGGATCAGGCGCCGCCTGTCATGAAGATCTGCCAGGACACCACCGGCCAGCAATCCGATGAACATGCCGATGCCGTCGAGAGCGATGACGATGCCGACCTGCAAGGCCGATCCCGTCAACTGATGGATCTGAACCGGCACCGCCACGGTGAGAATACCGAGAGCGATCACCGACATCATCCGCGCTGCGAAAACGGCGCGGAAATTCGCATTGTGTTTCAGCAGGCTGAAATCGACGAAGATAGAAGAGGCCATGGACGGTATCGCACCTTATGCGGCGGTTTGAGAAGGGATCCGACGATCGTGCGTCAGCCGAAAAGCCGCGTCAGCCGATCCAGCATGTGAGACGCGCTGTAGTAGTCGAGGCGGAACGTATCGGTTCCCACGGCATAGACACGCTTGCCGGAAACGGATCGGATATGCTGGAGGAATTTATTGGCACTGAGCTGATCGACGACACGGTCGTCGGCTGCGAACAAAAGCAGCGTTTCACCATTCAGGCCGTCGGCGAACTGTTCGCCCGAAAGCTGGATGATGTCGCTGCGAACACCCATGGTCGTCATGGTGTGCAAACCGGGCGGGATGGCCGCCAGCTCGAAACCGAGAGACATAAGAAGCTTCCCCTGAGCGGAGGCTGCCGTCCAGACATTCGCGCCGGAATCGTCTTCGTAGTAGACCGCCGCGGTGGTCGGCTGGGGCGGCAGGCGAAGGCTCTTGGCTGTCGCGACGACGCGCCTGTCGAACGCGTCGATGACGGCGGCGGCTTGCGCCTCGCGGTCCGTTGCGGTGGCTAGCAGCAGCGCTACCTCCTGCCAGCTCTTGTCATCGTAGTTGACGACGAGCGTCGGTGCGATCTGGCTGATCTGGTCGTAGAGGCGCAGCGCACTGTCGCCCCCCGTGGCCGACATGACGATCAGATCCGGTGCCGCCGCCATGATGGCTTCTACATCGGGTTCGGCGCGATAGAGCGGCAAAATGCCTCTCTCGTGGGCGACATCGGCCCACTGGGTGAAGAAGCCGGCGCTGTCGGCAACCGTCGCCATGTTGTTGGTGGCAGAGCTGGCGATCAACGGTGCATCGATGGCAAGCAAGGTCCCGGTCAGGGTGACGCTCGTCGAGACGATCCGCTGCGGTTTGGCGTCGAGCGTGATCTCACCCTTCGGGGTGTGGATGGTGCGCGACCACGGACCATCGGACGCGCCAGCTGCTCCCATGTCCCAGGCCGCAAGCATTCCACTTCCAGCCGCCAGCAGGAATGAGCGACGTTTCCACAGCGATGAAAAGACGGGCATCCCGGATTACCTGCGCTTGTATTTCGGCAAGATGCCGTAGGTTTTCTTGAAGGCCGTCGTAAAATTGGACGGCGTGTTGTAGCCGGCCAGATAGGCAGCCTGGCCAATGGTCGCCCCCTCGCGCTCCAGCGCTTCGTAGGCACGTTCAAGCCGGCTCCGGCGGATGAATTCGAAGACGGTCAGACCGAAATGCTCTTTGAAATGGCGTTGAACGGACGAGACGCTGCCCCCGCTCTCACGGGCAATCGTCTCGATGGTCAGGTCCTCGCCCAGATTGGCCAGAATGTAGTTGTAGACCCGCTCGCTCTGACGCGCGCTCGACAGCTGCGGGCCCTGGCGCTCCGCCTTGCGGGCTGCAAGCTCCGCGCATGTCAGAGACATGAGCTCGAAAGCGCGCGAACTGCGGAACAGCGTGCGCATTTCGCCCTGCATGGCTGTTGGCGGGCTCATCAGCTGTTCCGCCAGCGTCAGGATGTGACGGCTGGCGTCGATGCGGAAATTGGCCAGATGCGCCGACAGGAAATTCTGGAGTGCCGGCACGCCGTCCGTCTGTGCGCTGATCAGCCAGTTCATCCACGACAAGGGTGCCGATATCATGATCTTGCGCAGAGGGACCTTGCTGGCATCGATGAATTTCAGCTTGGAAGCACGGGCCACATTCAGTACGAACACGAACGGCGCGCAGGCTTCGCCGTAGCCCGCATCGATCCGAAACGACACATCGTCGACGATGAAATGCTGGGCGCCCTGCAGCAAGATCATGACGATGAATTTCGGCAGGATGTCCTGCGTTTCGGTATCGGACGTGCATGCGGTCGCACCCTCGATCGTGCCGACGAACAGAGGCTGCGGGATATTCAGATTCATCGAGACGTGCTGCATTCCTCAGGCCTTACCAGAAAACTTCACTTGCAAATGACCCGCGCTTTCGCACTGCCGTTTGAACAATGTTTTTTGCCGTTTGCCCAAAACCTGCTTGGTCGACAGCCTTCTTAGCATCGGATACATGACAATAATAGTCAAGTTTATCGGGGTGATGTGAACCCCGACGGTGATGGGGACCTTGTCGATGCTGCGCCTTTTCAAACGTCGTTATTTTTCCAGTTCGGCTGTGCTGCTCGTAATGGCTGGGAGTGCCTTGGGCAGTGCCGCCTCTGCGCAGGACAGTGAGCCTGCGACCGTTCTCGAGCAAATCACGGTCCGTGGCGAAAAAGGCGACGGTCCGGTCGATGGCTACGCTGCCAAGCAAAGCAAGGCGGGAACCAAGACCGATACGCCTTTGATCAAGACCCCGCAGTCGGTCGCGGTGGTCTCCAAACAGCAGATGCAAGACATGGATGTGCAGTCCGTCGCGGAATCGCTGCGCTATACGCCGGGGGTGATCACCGAATATCGCGGCGCATCCAACCTCAACGATGAAATGTTCGTACGCGGATTCTACTACGTTCCCCGTTATCTCGACGGCCTGTTCTTCGGCTCCGGGCTTTCCTATTCGAAGCTCAATCCCGATCTGCTGGAGCGCGTCGAGCTGCTGTCCGGTCCGTCGTCGGTCCTCTACGGGCAGGCGAACCCCGGCGGCCTGGTCAATATGGTCAGCAAGAAGCCGACCGACACGCCGCTGCATGAAGTGGAACTGACCGCTGGCAGCAGAGACCATGTCGGGGCTTCCTTCGATGTCAGCGACAAGGTTCCGGCCTCGGACTCGCTATCCTACCGCCTTGTCGGGACGGGTCTCACGACGCAGCTGCAGGAGGATTTTACGAAGCAGAGAGCCTTTGCGATCGCGCCTTCCGTCACCTGGGCGCCGAGCGATCAGACGACATTGACGATCCTCGGCGGCTATCAGAACGAGCCCCACGCCGGCTTCCGCAACTTCCTCGATGCCGCCGGTACGGTTACCCCCATCGCGGGCTATGGCTACGTGTCACGCGACTTCTTCGTCTCCGATCCGGATTACGAGCGCTTCACGCGAGAACAGGCATGGATCGGCTATGAATTCGAGCACGAGATCAACGACACCTTTACGGTTCGCCAGAATGCGCGATACCAGTCGACGCAGTATGAGCAGAATACGCTCGTATGGGGCTACACGAGTCCCGATCCCGTCACCGGTTTCAATACGATCGTCAACCGCGTCGCCAGCGGCGGTACCGACAAGGTCGATCAGTTCGTGATCGACAACCAGCTGCAGGCCGATTTCGATACGGGCGCTGCGCAGCATACCCTGCTTGCCGGTCTTGATTATCGCGATGTCAGCCGGGAATATCGCTGGGGGCGCAACTGGGCCGTGCCGACGATCGATCTGACCAATCCTCGATACGGTGGTATCGACTATGACGCGCTGGTCCTGAACCCGTCGTCGCGCGAGGACACGAAGGCAAAGCAGGCGGGCCTTTACCTTCAGGATCAGATCGAGATCGGCAATTTCAATCTGTCGGCTGGCGGACGTTACGACTGGGCCAAAACGGATATCGATGACCTGCTGGGAAGCAACGACCAGGCTTACACCGATAACGCCTTCACATGGCGCGCCGGCACCATCTACAATTTCGACAATGGCATAGCGCCCTACGTCAGCTATTCCACGTCTTTCGAGCCTTCCTTGACGGCTCCAGGTCTGGGGCAGGATGCCTTCAAACCGACGACCGCCGAGCAGGTCGAGGTTGGCGTGAAGTACGCGCCGGAAAACAGGAACATCGTCCTGACGGCCGCCTATTACGATCTGACGCAAAACGACGTCGTCTTGGGCAAGTGGGACAGCAGCCTTGGCCAAAGCGTCTACTCGCAGATCGGCAAAATTCACAATCGCGGTCTGGAACTGTCAGCCCGTGGCGAGGTGAATGAAAATCTCTCCCTGATCGCGAGCTACGCTTACCTCGACTCTGAGATCGTCGACTCCGTCGAAACGGACACGCTTGGCAAGATGCCGGCCCGTGTTCCCAGACACCAGGCCGCGCTTTGGGCAACACACGCCTTTGCAAGCGGCCCTCTGAACGGTTTCACCGCCGGTGCTGGCGTACGCTACATCGGAAAGAGCTGGGGCGACGACCAGAATCGCTTCTCCGTGGATGCGGCAGCCCTCGTGGATGCCTCTCTGAGCTATGATTTTGCGGCACTCAATCCTGACTGGAATGGGACGTCGCTCAAGATCAACGTGAAGAATCTGGCGAACAAGACCTTCGTGGCATCCTGCGCCAATTCGACCGCCTGCTTCTATGGCGAAGGCCGGACCGTGACCGCCACGCTCAAGCGCACATGGTAGTCGAACGCACGCCCAAGACCCCTGCAAGAAGACAGAGCCATGCGTAGAGAAGCATCATCGCAATCGCCGGCTGCCTTCGACACGGCAGCCCCGACCTTCAACGACCGGGCACCGCAAACCGCCGTGTTGCTCGGCGCACCGGATCGGGGCGACGCTGAATGGTGGCGCCGGGTCGAGGCGGGTCCAGCGCCCTTGATCGAACCCGTCGCCGATGGTGCAGCCTGCGTGACGTTCCTGTGGCGTGACGGCCAGGGTTGCGAACGGACGTCGCCGATAGAACGGGTCTATGCGGATGTGAATTCCGTGACGGATCATCACAGTTTCACGCCGCAAAGCCTGGAGCGTATCGGCGGGACGGATATCTGGTTCTGGCAGGTCGAGTTGCCCATGGACTGGCGCGGCACCTATGGATTCATCCCCGTGGATGCCGCTCGGCGGCCACCGGCGGTGCCAAGCGATCCCCATGCGAAGGACCGGCTGCAACGGGCATGGTGGTGTTCCATCCTCCCGCTCGCCATTGCCGATCCCTTGAACCCGCTGACGGCGCACACCCTCGGCCGCCGCATACCCGTTTCCCCCATGCATCTGCCGGACGCGCCCAATTATGACCTGTGGCACGGGATAGATTCCGGACGGCCCCTCCCGACAGGGGCACGCGACCTGATCGAGATCGAGTGGGTCAGTCGGGTCCAGAACAAGCGGCGCAAGATCTGGATCTACATCACCGGCGATGAGCAACGTGTGGTCCCGGCCGACGGTTATGCCCTGGTGCTCCTGCTCGACGGCAGCAACTGGGTCGAGCAGACCCCGATCCATCCTGTGCTCGACTTGGAGACGGCCAGTGGTCGTCTACCCCCCGCCGTCTACGTCTTCATCGATGCGATCGACGGTGACAATCGCAACGAGGACCTGCCCTGCAATCCCGCCTTCTGGCAGGCAGTCCGGGATGAATTGCTGCCGCTTGTGGCCGATATCGCGCCTGTTACCGCCGATCCCGCGCGCAGTGCCGTGATCGGACAGAGCTATGGCGGGCTTGCCGCCGTTTATGCCGGTTTTTGCATGCCCGATCGTTTCGGGCTGATCCTCAGCCAATCCGGTTCGTTCTGGTGGCCCAATTTCGATGCGTTGCGCTCGTCGCAAAATCAGGCGGAACGGCGCGACGCGGCCAGAACCGGATGGTTGATGAAACAGGTCGAGGCGGGCATCCCGATACCGGGCACCCCACCGGGGAACCGGCTGCGCGTGTTCATGGAAGTCGGACGCCGCGAAGACGACATGATCGATGCGAGCGACGCGATGGATGCCGCACTCGGGCAGGCCGGGCACGACGTCTTCTACCGGCAGTTCGAGGGCGGCCATGACGGTCTCTGTTGGCGCAACGGCCTGATCGACGGATTGCGTTGGCTTTTTGCCAAGCCGTCGTCCAGCGAAGGTCGTTCACCCGGCAAAGACAACAGTCAAAAGAGGATGCCATGAGGTCAGATGACATCAATCCATTCGACGACGAGAACAGCACGTTTCTCGTGCTGCGCAATAGGCATGGCCAATATAGCCTATGGCCCGATTTCGCGCCCGTCCCTGCCGGATGGGGCGTCGAGGCGGGCCCCGACAGCCACGCTTTTTGCGTCGCGTTCGTGGAAGAGCACTGGGGGCCGGCATTGAGGCCCGGCACCATTGCCGTCGAACGGCAGCTCCCCGGGCATTGATCACGAGCAGGACTGGCGTTCCCCAGGCGCGCCATTCGTCAAGCCGGCTCAACAGCGTCAGGCAGGCTCCGAAAGACGACGGCGCGCGATGTCTCCGCGCCGGGCAACGACCGTGAAGACGGGCACAAACGCATTGTGAGAAAGCCATCATGACCATCGCAGCCATCGGTTCGTCGCGCTCCGATACATCCGATCAGGCCTCTGTCCTGACGTTGCCGCTTACCGCAGCACAGCCGGGCATATGGTTTGCGGGTCAGATCGAACCGGAAGCGCAGACGTTCGTCGTCGCGCATTATGCCGATATGCAGGGCGCCATCGATATGGCGCTGCTGCGCCGGGCCATTCGAACCGGGCTGGCAGAGGCAGACACGATCCATGCGCGTTTCTCGGATGGCGACGGAGAGCCAACGCAAAGCTGGCCCCGGGAACGCGCGATTGAAACCATTGCCGAACCTGATGTCCTCGATCTGGCTGACGAGGCCGATCCGATTGCCACCGCACACGCGATCATGCGCGAAGATCTCGACAACACGCCGGCTCCCGGCAGCGACGGGTTGCTCTATCGTCATATCCTGCTGAAGGTCGCAAACGACCGCTGGTTCTGGTTTCAGCGCTACCAGCATCTGTGCGTCGACGGCTACAGTTTTGCCGCGCTGACCCGGCGCATCACGCAGATCTATGCGGCCCTGGTGAATGGGCGGACACCGGACGCCAATCCATTTACGTCCTTTGCCGCAGTCGTCGAGGAATATCGCGCCTACTCCGCTTCGGAAACCTGCGAACGCGATCGCGCTTTCTGGGCGCGCTATCTGGACGACACCGACGCTCCGACGACGCTTGCCGCGACGGGCGGCGTGGTTCGTCAAAGCACTGAAAATCTCGACGTTCTTCGTCTCCACTTCCAGCTTGACGCATCCGTCCTTGCACGGCTCGTCACGCCCAGCCAGCGCTACCGGGTCGTTCCACCCGAAATCGTCATGACGGGGATCCTCGCCTATTGCCAGCGGATAACCGGGAACAACACCGTGATTGTCGGCGTGCCCTTCATGCGGCGGATGGGGTCCGTTGCCATCAATGCTGTCGGGCCGGTCGTCAATGTCCTGCCCGTCAAGCTGGTGCTGGACGATGCGCTCAGCTTCGGCGAACTTGCGCAGCGTTTCTCCGAGGAACTCAGGCGCGTTCGCAAGCATCAGCGCTACGATGCGGAACAGGTGCAACGCGATCTCGGCCTGGTCGGTTCGGGGCGAGGCCTGTACGGGCCGACGGTCAATTTCAAGGTGTATGACGGCGAACTGGCACTGCCCGGCGTCAGATTCACGACGCATGTTCTGGCTGCGGGGCCCGTGGAGGACGTGGAATTCGGTCTGTGGTATGAGGGCGATGCGCTGACCATCGAGCTGTCAGGCAACCCGGCACGCTACACGACTGACGCTCTGACCTCGCATCGCGATCGCCTTGACGCCTTCCTGCGCGAACTGATCGATCATATCGACGAACCGGTCGCCGCGTCGCAGCTGCTCGGGCTGGATGAAAAGACGTTTATCGCGACATGGGCTCACGGGCCGGATATCCAGCGCCCGCCGCAGGTTCTGACCATACTGGACATATTCCAGCGGAATGCCGTCCGGCATGCCGACCAGACGGCCATTGTCGATTGCATGACACAGCTGGACTTCCAGGCGTTGTCAGCCGCTGTCGCAAGGCTCGGCCGTTTTCTGATCGAACGCGGCATCGGCCCCGGCGATGTCGTCGCCACAGCCTTGCCGCGTCGTGTCGAAGCCATCGTCGCCCTACTCGGCGTCATGGCTGCCGGTGCGGCCTGGATGCCGCTCGATCCGGACTATCCGGCTGACCGCCTGTCACTGATGTGCGCCGATGCCAAACCCGTGTTGCTGCTGAGCCGGCGGAGTTTAGGCGCGGCGATTACAAACAACACATCAAGGCTTTATCTCGACGATCCGACCGTGATCGGCAACATCGCACGCCAATCATCGCGAGCGATAAACGATACCGATCGTATCCACCCGCTCGCAGGCCATGACCTTGCCTATATCATCTATACGTCGGGATCGACCGGAACGCCCAAGGGCGTGATGGTCCCACATCGGGGTCTGCTCAATCTTTTGCTGTCGCATGAAGCCGGACTGTTCGGTGACATCATCCACAAGGTCGGATCACGGCGCGTAAGAGCCGGACACGCCATGTCGCTCGCGTTCGATTCATCGTGGGAGCAGATCATCTGGATGCTGCTCGGTCACGAGCTGCATCTGTGCGACGAGGAACAGCGGCGTGACGCACAGGCGCTCGTCGAGCTGATTGTCGAGCAACGGATCGATACGCTCGACGTGTCACCGTCGATGCTGCAGCAGCTTATCAATTCCGGTCTGCTCGACCATAAACAGCGGCCGGTGATGATTCAGGTCGGCGGCGAAGCGGTGCCGGCGGCGCTGTGGCGCGAACTGCGTCGGCATCCAGATATTCATTTTCACAATTTCTATGGCCCTACGGAATATAGCGTCGATGCGCTGAGCGCCGGTATCGCCGAGGCAGATGTCCCGGTGATCGGCCGTCCCGTTGCCAACACCAACGTCCATATTCTGGACGGCCGGCTGCGGCCTGTTCCCGTGGGTGTGACGGGCGAACTCTACATCGCGGGCGTGGGACTGGCGCAGGGCTACCTCGGTCGTGCCGGTCTGACGGCAAGCCGTTTTGTCGCCAATCCGTTCAAAGACGGAACATGCATGTACCGGACCGGCGACCTGGCACGCTGGCGATCCGATGGGCACGTCGACTACGTCGGACGCAGCGACCATCAGATCAAGCTGCGCGGCTTCCGGGTGGAACCCGGTGAAATCGAGCATGCGATATCGGCACTGCCGGGCGTTACAGCAGCCCTTGTCCTTGCAGAAACGTTTGAAACCGGCATCCGGCTTCTGGCCTGGTTCACCGGGAGCACTGACGAGACCGCGGTGCTGGCCGCGCTGACACGCAGCCTGCCGGACTATATGGTCCCCTCCAGCGTGCGCAAGCTCGAGGCCTGGCCGCTCAACGTCAACGGCAAGATCGAGCGCAAAGACCTGCCGCGTCCCAGACAGCAGACCCTCGCCGGCGACATTGCCGTTTACGCCGATGACGATGAAAAACGGATCTGCAAAGCCATTGCAGCCGTGATCGGCCTGGATTCCGTGCGTGCGGCCGACGACTTCTTCGCGCTCGGTGGCGACAGCATCAGTGCAATGGCGTTGTGCGGAAACTTGCGAAAGGCCGGGTTCATCCTGCGTCCGCGCGATGTCTTCGGACTGCGGCGTGCCGACCGCATGAAAACCGCCTTGCAGCCCCTGGACATGCAACCGCCGTTGCGCGCCGCCGACGTCGAAGGCGATGTTAGCAGCCTGCCGATCGTAAAGTGGTATGCCGAGACGCACGGCCTGCAAACGCGCTTTGCCCAGGCCGTGCTGTTGCGCGTGCCGGCAGGACTGACCCGCATGTCGATCGAACGCGGACTGGAGGCGCTGTTTCGCGCGCATCCGGCACTGCATGCACGAACGACAGCCACGGGCCTGACCATCGCGCCGTTGGCGCCGGACTTCAGTGCGGCATCGCTGTTGCGCGCGATGGACCGTTTTGCGCACGAACCGCAAGTGATGATCGAGGAGGCTGAAGCAGCCTTTACTGCCGCCGGTGCGCGCCTTGATCCTGCGGCAGGGGTCATGCTGCAAGCGGTCCATTGGCCGGCCGGCGGCGCCGACGGCTGGGTGATGCTGGTTGTCCATCATCTCGTCGTCGATGGCGTGTCCTGGCGAATTCTGCTCGCCGAGTTCGAGACCGCATGCCGCGCCGTCATGGCCGGAACGGTGCCGTTCATCGCACGCGAGGAAGCTTCGATCCGCGACTGCGCGAATTTGCTGGCACAGCAGGTTCCGGCGCGCCGGAGCGAGCTGCCTCTCTGGCGCACCATGCTCGCGGAGACGTCCGGTTTCATGCCCCGACGGCTGGATGCCGCGCATGATACGTACGGCACCGCGCGTCGTCGGCGCACCCTCATCGATACCGATCTGACCCAGCTTCTGCTGCAGGAACTGCCTGCGGCTTACCGGGCGACCGTCGAGGAAACGCTCCTCGCAGCGGTCACGCGCGCCTTCGCACAGACATTCCGCGTGGAGCGGTTACGCGTCGCGATGGAATCGCATGGTCGCCACCCGATCGACGACCGGATCGACCCCAGCCGGACGATCGGCTGGTTGACCGCAGAATATCCGGTTGTGTTCGACATGGCGCAGGCGGGTGACCTGCCCGGTGCGGTTCGCGCCGTCAAGCAAGGCTTACGGCAGATTCCGGATCATGGGATCGGCTTCGGCATTCTGCGCTACCTCGATGCGGACACCGGCCCCGAGCTTGCCGCCCGCGAAGCCGAACATCCGCCCGAACTGTTGTTCAACTATCTCGGCCGCTTTGTCGCCCGCGACGGCCATTGGGCACCGCAAGCGATCGGCGGGCGTTTTGCCGATGCCTTCGCCGTCGATGTCGATGCGGGCATGAAGCTCATGCATGGCGCCGAAATCAACGCGTTCGTGGAGGAGACGGCAGCCGGTCCGCAGCTTGCCATCAACTGGACATGGGCGAACGGTCTCTTCGACGAAAGCGTCATCGACATCCTGCATGGTGCAATAGCCGCCAATATCTCGGCTCTGGCCGACACCGCCTGGGGACGTCCCAGCCTTGCCGCAGATACGCTCGTTGCCGCCGACACGCCGGGCCTGACCGGCGATGAGCTTTGCGCTCTGCGCGAACGGCATGGTCCATTGGCCGACGTCCTGCCGCTCCTGCCTTTGCAGGAAGGGCTGCTGTTCCATACCCAGCTGCAGGAAACGGCAAGCCGGTACAATTCGATCACGCGGATCGATCTCGCAGGCGCGCTCGATGTCGTACGCCTGCAAAGGGCCCTCGACGGGGTTCTTTCCCGCTACCCGCAACTGGCCGGGCACTTCGAGGCGGGATTGCAATGCGGATCCTGGCAGGTGCTGCCGCTCGATCCGGGTCGCTGGCCGCTGGAAACACACGATATCCGTGGAGAGGCCGACAGGGAGGAGGCCCTGCGGCGGATTGAACAGCGCGAGTTGGGCCGCGAGTTCTCCCCTGTCGAAGGTCGGCTTTTCCATGCCAGCCTGGCCCGTCACGGGGAGAACCACACCCTCTTCATCAACGTGCATCACCTTGTCATCGACGGCTGGTCGACGCCGGTTTTGCTGCGTGACCTCCTGGCCGCGTATGAAAACGGGCCGCAGACGCTGACACCGACACGCATCCCCTATGCCGACGTCATCAATGCCTTGTCGGCGCGGGATCTTGGCCCGGCGCGCGCGGCCTGGGCGAACATGCTCACTGACGCGCGGCCGACACTCCTGTTCGGAACAGCCGCGGCTTCGCCGGATGTGCACGAAATAGACTTCATCGTCCCGGAAGCTCTCGAGGCCGCCTTGCTGGCACGTTGCCGCGAAAATGGCTTGACGCTGAACACGTTGATGCAAGGCGTGTGGGGGGCGGTGCTGTCTCTTCTGACCGGCCGAAGAGACGTGCTGTTCGGCACACCGGTCTCCGGGCGCTTCAGCCCCATCGACGGCATTGACGAGCATATCGGTCTGTTCAGCAACACGGTCCCGGTCCGCATTCGCCTCGATCCGCGCCAACCGCTTCTGCAGCAACTTGCCGCCTCACAGGCGGCTCAAGGTGCGATGCTGGAACATGACGGGCTTGGTTTGGCCGACATACAGCAGATCGCCGGTGGCGCCACCCTGTTCGATACGCTTCTTGTCAGTGAAAATTATCCGCAGACCGACGCCGTAATAGGCCATGACTATGCCGGCGTAACGATAACCGGACTGAACAATCGCGGCCATACGCATTATCCGCTGACGCTGATGGTGCTTCGTGAAGAGAGGCTGCGGCTGCTGATCGAGTATCGCGATCTGTTGCGAGACCCGGAACAGCTGATGACCCGCATCAGAATGCTGCTCGATCACCTGGCCTATGACGGCGAAAAACCGTGGTCGCAGTTTTCTCCGCTTCTTCCGGCCGAGCAGGCCCTCATCGACGCGACCAATGCGACGGACATGGCCTTACCCGATGAAACCTTGCGCGACCGGCTGATCCGCCAGGCGACGGTTACCCCGGATGCGATCGCACTGGCCGACGAAAACCATTCCCTGACCTATGCGCAGGTCCGCCATCAGGTGCGGCATCTGGCCATGCGGATGCAGGCAGATGGCGCCGGTCCCGGCACGATCGTTGCGGTCGCATTGCCACGTTCGGTTCTGCTGACGATTGCCCTCCATGCGGTGATCGACGCCGGCGCTGCCTATCTGCCACTGGATACCGGCTATCCGGACGAACGGCTGGGCATGATGATCGGCGACGCGCAGCCCAAGCTGATCATCACGGCCGCCGCAATGGCGCATCGCTTCGACCATCTCGGCACAACGCTGCATGTCGATACGCTCGCTGAAGAGGACGCTACCGCTGCCTTTGCACCCTTGAGCCCGTTGAAGCCGAGCGATCCGGCCTATCTCATCTACACGTCCGGATCGACGGGGCGACCAAAGGGTGTGCTGGTCTCGCACCGGGCCATTGTGAACCGGCTTGCATGGATGCAGGACGCGTACCCGATCGGCGGCACGGACGTCGTGCTTCAGAAGACACCGGCAAGTTTCGATGTGTCCGTATGGGAATTCTTCTGGCCGTCGATGGAAGGCGCGGCGCTCTACATGGCGCCGCCGGACGCGCACCGCGATCCCGCGGAACTCGCGCGCATTGTTGCTCGCGAACAGGTCACGGTCCTGCATTTCGTCCCCTCGATGCTCGCCGCGTTTCTCGAATGGTGTGAGGAGGATACCGATCTCCGCACACCGATGGCTGCAAGCCTGAGGCATGTCTTTTGCAGCGGCGAGGCCTTGCCCCGCGGCCTGGCGGACCGGCATCAGGCCCTGTTCGGAGCGGAGCTTCACAATCTGTACGGGCCGACGGAAGCGGCCGTGGATGTGACCTTCAAGCCTGCCGGAGAGCCGGGCGCTGCCTTGCCGAACGTTCCGATCGGACGCCCGGTCTGGAATACCCAACTGCGTATTCTGGACAGTGCGTTGCGGCCCGTACCGATCGACGTTCCGGGCGACCTCTATCTGTGCGGCGTACAGCTGGCGGACTATTATCTCGACCGGGCCGGATTGACGGCAACGCGTTTCGTCGCCGATCCCTTCGCCGACGGGCAGCGCATGTATCGTACGGGTGACGTTGCGCGCTGGCTTTCCAATGGCGATGTCGACTATCTCGGCCGCAGCGACGACCAGCTCAAAATTCGCGGACAGCGTATCGAGCTGGGTGAGATCGAGGCCGTGCTGACGGCACAACCGGGCATTGTCACCGCGGTGGTCAATCCCTGCGTCCTCGGAGCGGCCGTCACCGCCGGCGACGCCCGGCAGCTCGTGGCCTATGTCGTCACCGATGACGCCGGATTTGACAATATCGGGTTCAAGGAGACGCTCGCCTCTCTCTTGCCAGCGCACATGGTCCCGGCCCTGATCGTCCAACTGGATGCCTTGCCCCTCAGCCCGAACGGAAAGCTCGATCGGAAGGCACTCCCGATCCCAACGGTGGTTCCGCAATCCGGGCGGCGGCCGCTCCCCGGGCTGGAAAGCCTGATTGCCGTGGAGTTTGCAGCCATTCTGGAATTGCCGTCGGTCCAGGCCGACGACGATTTCTTCGATATGGGCGGTCACTCGCTTCTGGCGATGCGGCTTGCGTCAAAGCTGCGCGCCCGTCTCGGGCTTCCCCTGTCGGTCGGGCAGGTGATGATGGCGCCGAGCGTGGCCAGGCTGGCCAGGCTTCTTTCCACCCAGCCGGAAGACAGGACGCGTGCAGGCTTTGAAACGGTGCTGCGGTTGCGCAGCGGCACGGGTCATCCGCTGTTCTGCTTCCACCCGGCTTCGGGCTTTGCCTGGCAATATAACGGCTTTGCCCGCTACCTGCCTGCCGATCTGCCGGTCATCGGTCTGCAATCCCCCCGGTCGGACGGCGTCATTGCCACCAGCGCGAGCCTTGACGACGCCTGCCAACGCCATCTCGGAACGATCCGGGATCTCCAGCCGCAAGGCCCCTATCATCTGATCGGGTATTCGCTGGGTGGTACTTTGGCGCAGGGCGTGGCGGCGCGGTTGCGGGCCGTCGGAGAGGAGGTCGCGTTTCTCGGCCTGTTCGACACCTATCCGCCGGAAGGCCAGGACTGGAGCGGCAACACCGAAAACGAGGCCGGTGCGGAAGCGGACCGCGAGCGTGAACAGTTTGTCGCGGCGACAGAGGACGACGCCTTCGACGAAACCCTGCAGGCGGAGAAAACGGCGATGTTCACCGACATCGTCGCCAATTATGCCGATGCGGTAAAGCTGCTTGCCCACGGCAAAACCCCCTATTTCGACGGCAAGGCCGTGTTGTTCGTGGCAACGCGCACCTTGCCGCCCGACTGGGATGTCGAGGGTTCGTGGGCGGGGCGCCTGAAAGGCCTCGATATCCATGAGGTCGATTGCGCGCACGAGGACATCCTCACCCCCGAAACGCTCGTTGGACTGGGACCTTTGCTGGCAAAGCTCCTGTCCAGCGTAACATCGCTGGGATGATGGCTATGCGGGCTTTCGACCTATTCCACGACGCTTGGAACGCGCCGACGCGGAATGACCAGCGGTGTACCGCTGACGGGATCTTCGATGATCATCGCGGAGAGATCGAAAACCCGTTCGACCAATTCCGCGGTGACAATTTCCTTGGGAGCACCTTCGGCGACAATGCGTCCATCACGCATGGCGATCAGGTGGCTGGCGTAGCGGCAGGCCTGGTTGAGATCATGCAACACGGCAACCAGCGTGCGGCCACTGTTGCGGTTGAGATCTCGAAAAAGATCCATCAGATCGATCTGGTGCGTGATGTCCAGAAAGGTCGTCGGTTCATCGAGCAGCAGCAGGGGCGTTTCCTGCGCGAGCGCCATCGCCACCCAGACGCGCTGCCGCTGACCGCCGGACAGTTCGTCGACGCTGCGGGCGGCAAGATCGAGCGTGGCCGTCATCTCCATCGCGCGTTCGACGGCGTCGGCGTCGGCACGGCTCCACTGGCGCAACAGCGTCTGGTGCGGGTAGCGGCCGCGCGAAACGAGATCGGAAACATTGATGCCGGCCGGGGCAACGGCACTCTGCGGCAAGAGCCCGAGCCGCTTGGCAACCTCGCGGGCCGGATATGTGTGAATGTCCTTGCCATCGAGAAAGACATGACCGTTCGACGGCACCAACAGTCGGCTCAGTGCCCGCAGAAGGGTCGATTTTCCGCAGCCGTTCGGGCCGATGATCGCGGTGAAACCGCCTGTGGGAACAACCACATCGAGATTGCGGGAAATAAGATGCTTGCCATAACCCAGCGAGAGATCGGAGCCGGCGAGATCGCCTGCGGACGAAAACGGCGCGGTCATCGGGCGTCGCTCCCCACCGATCGGACATCCGGTCTTTCCCGGCCGTCCAGCTTCGACAAACGGAGGCGAAAAGACCTTTTGGACAGGCACTCTACCGTCAGGTCTTCAACTGAAATCGTCGTCATCTTTTTACAAACTTCGTCCTGATTGCTTCGGTCTCTTCCGGTCTTGTACACGATAATATGACAAATTTTATCATGTTATCTGCAGCCAGCCGCGAATGGGGACCGAACCAAACCAGCCGAAAACCTTAGGAATGGAGTACGAAAAATGGCAACGTCGCTGGCTCGGCTCGATAGGAATACGCCACCTCAGAGCGCAAACGCAAAAAAGCCCTTCTACATTCTCAAGACATCGGGAGAGACGTTCTTTTCCCTCGGGCAGAATGCCGTTCTGGAAGAGGGCCCTCTCTCGACCTTGAGCGATCGGACCGCCCGGTTTTTCCGGCAGCATCAGGACGGTCCGGATATTCTGGTCGGCGCACTGCCTTTCGATCCCGCCCGATCGGCATTTCTGTTCCAACCGACGCGGGTGATGCGTGTTCAGGGCAAGCACAATCTCGGACACGTGCCGGGCTTTGGAGCAAGCCGCTCCACCGGGGAGCCGAACCGCATTCTGTCCGTGAGCGCGGATCCGGCACCGGATGTCTTTGGAAAGAGCGTTCTGGCCGGCCTTGAAGCCATGGCGGCATCGCAGGGCGGTTTGCAGAAAATCGTCCTCTCGCGCAGCTTGAAAGTCTTTGCGAGCCGGGATTTCTCCATCGCCGATCTGATGAGCAAGCTCGCGCTTGACGAAAGTATTACGGTGTTCGCCACCCCTCTTCGCCGGCAGGAGACGGGAGGGGCCATGCTCGTCGGCGCAACGCCGGAACTGCTGGTCGAAAAACGCGGAAACCACATCGCTTCGCATCCGCTGGCCGGATCCGCCAAGCGTTACGCAGACGATGTGGAGGACCGCCGCTCCGCGGATTCCCTGTGGGCGTCGGATAAGGATCGTCGCGAACATGCGATGGTGGTCGAATCCATCATGGACCTGTTGACGCCCTATTGCTTCGAACTCTCGGCCCCAGAGGGAATGGCGCTGCGAGCGACGGCCAGCATGTGGCATCTCGGCACGAAAATCGTCGGCCGGCTGAAGGACGCATCGGCCTCGTCGGAGCATTTTGTCTCGCTTCTGCATCCGACGCCCGCCGTCTGCGGCGTGCCGCGCGCAGCCGCACACAGCAAGATCGGCGAACTGGAAACCTACGATCGCGATTTTTATGCCGGCGCCGTGGGCTGGTGCGATTCTGCCGGCGACGGCCGCTGGTTTGTCTCCATCCGCTGCGCGGAAGTCGAAGGCGCGAAGGCCCGGCTTTATGCCGGCGCAGGGGTGGTTCCCGGCTCGACACCACAAGGCGAGATCGCGGAAACCGCCGCCAAATTTCGAGCAATGCTCGATGCCTTCGGCATCGACCGCGACCGGTCCGGAATTTAAGGGAACCTACCATCATGCTGGAACTGAAGCAAGAATGGCCGGAGGAGCGCGCTGCGCGATACCGGGATGCAGGCTACTGGCGCGGGGAGACGATGTCCGGCTTTCTGGACCAGCGGGCAGCGGAGATCCCGGATCATATCGCGGTCGTCGGTGGACTGGAGCGCTGGACCTATGCGGATCTGGTCCGAAAGGCGCAACACTATGCGGCGACATTCCTTGGCCTGGGGCTCCTGCCGGGGGACCGGGTCATCGTTCAGTTGCCCAACATTCCGGAATTCCTGTCCGTGGTCTTCGGTCTGTTCCGGGCCGGTCTCATTCCCGTTTTCACATTGCCGGCGCACCGGTTGACGGAAATTCTTCATTTCGCCGAGAAATCCGAAGCCAGTGCCTATGTCATCACCGCAACGCATGACGGCTTCGATTATCGCGGGCTGGCGGCGGAGCTGCAGAAGCAATCTCCCGGCCTCCACCATGTCGTCGTCGTTGATGACGTGCGCGAAGCAGCGGAGACGCCTAGTGCGCTGGTAGGCCTGCCGGCCAGCGTACAGTCCACGGACGTTGCGTTCCTCCAGATATCCGGAGGCAGCACCGGACTGTCGAAGCTCATCCCCCGCACGCACGACGACTATATCTACAGCTTCCGCGCCAGTGCCGAAATATGCGGCCTTGACGAAACCAGCGTCTACATGGCGGCGCTGCCGGTTGCCCACAATTTTCCGATGAGCTCGCCGGGTGTCTTTGGCGCGCTCTATGCCGGCAGCCGGGTCGTCCTGTGCCCCTCACCGGCCGCGGACGTGGCCTTTGCCATGATCGAACAGGAACGCGTGACCATCACCGGCCTTGTCCCCCCGCTGGCCCTCTTGTGGATGCAGGCAGCGGCAACGACACAACGGGATATTTCAAGCCTTAAGGTTCTGCAGGTCGGCGGGGCCAAATTCATACCGGAAGCGGCTGCCCGTGTGAAAACGGCATTGGGCTGCACGCTGCAGCAGGTGTTCGGCATGGCGGAAGGTCTGGTGAACTACACCCGGCTGGACGATCCCGACGATGTCGTCATCAACACGCAAGGCCGTGCGATCAGCCCCGACGACGAGGTGCTGATCGTCGATGATCTGGGCAACCCGGTGAGAGACGGCGAGCCGGGCATGCTTCTGACGCGCGGACCTTACACGATCAATGCCTATCACAACGACGATCCTGCCAATGCGCGGTCTTTCACGGATGACGGCTATTACCGCACGGGCGATATCGTTTTCAGATCACCGGGTGGTTATCTCACGGTGTGCGGACGAACCGGCGACCACATCAACCGGTCGGGCGAAAAAATCTCTGCCGAGGAGATCGAGGATCACCTTCTGGCGCATGCATCGGTGTTCGATGCCGCGGTCGTTTCCATCCCCGACGCCTATCTGGGCGAGCGCAGCTGCGCCTTTGTCATTCCGACAGGCGAAAAGCCCAAGGGCGCGGCGTTGAAGGCCTTCGTCAGATCGCGCGGCCTTGCCGAGTTCAAGGTGCCGGACCAGATCGTGTTCGTCGAAGCTTTCGAGACGACGGCCGTCGGCAAGACCAGCCGCAAATTTCTGCGCCAAAGACTGCGCGAACAATTTCTGAAAACTGCGGAGCTTTGACGATGGGACTACCGAAAATCCAGCCTTATGCACTGCCGGCGGCGGCCGACATACCGGCTGCACGGGCGTCGTGGGATTTCGAACCCGGTCGCGCCGCCCTGCTGATCCATGACATGCAGAGCTATTTCATCAACGCTTTCGAGCCGAATACGTCGCCGATCGCGCCGGTGATCGACAATATCCGACGTCTCAAATCGGCGTGCAAATCGGCGGGGATACCGGTCTATTACACGGCCCAGAATGGCAATCAGGATCGGCGGGATCGTGGTTTGCAGGCCGATCTCTGGGGTCCGGGCATGACGGCTGCGCCGGACCATCAGCAGATCACCGCCACTCTCGCGCCGGACGAGGACGATACGGTTCTGGTCAAGCACCGCTACAGCGCTTTTCAGCGCAGCAATCTCGAACACCGCATGCGTGTGCGTGGACGCGACCAGATCATCATCTGCGGGATCTACGCGCATATCGGCTGCCTGCTGACAGCCGCCGAGGCGTTCCAGCGCGATATCAAGCCCTTTCTCGTGGCCGATGCGGTGGCTGATTTCTCCCGGGACAATCACGATATGGCTTTGGCCTATCTGGCAAAAACCACCGGTATTCCCTTGGCATTGTCGACATTGCTCGCAAAAATCGAAGGACGATAAGATGACGACCGATTTCGACATGGAGCAAATGCGCCGCGACATCGCCACGATGATCTACGTCGACCCGGACGAGATCGGCGATGACGACAATCTGATGGATCTCGGCCTCGATTCGATGCGGGCGATGAACCTCCTGCTCTTGTGGCAGGAGCGCGGAAACGTCCTGCCGTTTTCCGAGCTGGCGGCATCTCCGACACTGATCAGCTGGTGGGGCGTTGCCGAACGCACGATCGGCGCGACGGCGGATCGTCGAAACCCATGAAAATTTCGACGAATGACTGCCCCTTTTCGAGATCCGGCGCGGCAAAGACAGGAAGGAAAGTGAAATGCGGATGACCGGGTTTGAAAACACCGTCGCCTTTGTGACGGGGGCGGGTAGCGGCATCGGACTTGCCGTCACCAGGCTTCTGCTGGATGAAGGCGCAAATGTCGTGGCGACCGACGTCGCACTGGGCGGCCTCAGGTCTCTGGTGCACGACAATCTCCATGTTGCCGAGCTCGACGTGCGCAGCAGCCGGGAGGTCGATCACCGTATCCGGCAAACGATCGACACCCACGGGAGGATCGATTTCGGTGTCAACGTGGCCGGCGTTTTATCCACCAAGCCGATCGTCGAAACCGCAGATGACGAGTGGGAGCGGGTCTTTGCCGTCAACACCACCGGCGTTTTTCACGTCTCGCGGGCGCTGGCCCGGCATATGATGACCCGGCGCAAAGGCAGTATCGTGACGGTCGCGTCCAATGCCGCGGGTATTCCACGCCAGAATATGGCCGCCTATGCCGCCTCCAAGGCCGCATCCACCATGTTCACCCGCTGCCTAGGGCTGGAGCTTGCGCCTTACGGCATCCGCTGCAACATCGTGGCACCCGGCTCGACGCTGACCCCCATGCAAACCGGCATGTGGACGGATCCGTCGGGGGAGGACCGCGTCATTCAAGGCTCCCTACCAGCGTTCAAGACCGGCATCCCGCTGGGCAAGCTCGCCACACCCGACGATATCGCCAATTCCGTCGTTTTTCTGCTCTCGGACCGGGCAAGCCATATCACGATGGCTGATCTCTATGTGGACGGAGGAGCGACGCTGCGCGGATAATCGCCGGCGACGACCCGGTTTCATGCTTCACGCTCTGAGGAGCGTTTCGGACCGAAAGAAACCGGATCCGACCGACGGCGCCACCTGAAGCTCGGCCAGGGCCGCAGCGAGGTCCTCGTCCCGGATTGTCAGGATCGTCGGGAGCGCTGCGTCGAAAGCGGCAACGCAAAGGGGATCGAACTGCGCCCCGGCCTGCTGTCTTATGTGCTCGACAGCCCGCTCGACGGTCCAGGCCTCCTTGTAGGGTCGTGCCGTCGTCAGCGCGTCAAAATTGTCGGCAATCGCCACGATGCGACCGGAGAGGGGAATGGCCTCTCCGGCGATTCCATATGGATACCCCTGCCCGTCCCAGCGCTCGTGGTGGCTACCGGCAATTTCGGCTGCGAGCTGCAGCAGGCCGGACTTGGATTCTTTCAGAATGTCGCAGCCGACAACCGTGTGCTTTCGCATGATCACGAACTCATCTTCGGTGAGCTTTCCCGTTTTCAGGAGAACGGCATCCGGTATCGCCACCTTGCCGATGTCGTGCATGGGGGATGCAAGCCTTATGTCCGAGCAGGCGCGTGAAGACAGGCCATAAGCGCGTGCAATGGCCTCGGAATACGCGCCGACACGTCGTGTATGGCGGGCGGTGTCGAGATCCTTGTACGCGGCGGCGATCGTCAGCCGGTCGATGATCTCCTCCTCTCGCGCGCGCAGTTCCGCCACGGCACTTTCCACCTCGGCGCGAAGCCATTCCGCCCTGTCGGAAAGCTTCCTGCGTGCATCTGCCAATGCCATCAGGTTGCGCATGCGAGCCTGAAATTCCAACGGGTTGACGGGCTTCGTCAGGAAGTCGATCGCGCCCGCATTGAGGGCCGCCATCCGCGTCGCGGCATCGGTGTCGGCCGTCACGATCACGAACAGCTTCTCGGCATGACGCTCGAAACGGATGAGCTCGGTGAGAAGCTCCACGCCGCTATAGACCGGCATCTGGAAGTCGATGACGGCAATATCGAATTCGAGTTCGGCAGCACAGGCCAGAACGTCATCCGGCTTGAGAAAGGGAATGGCGATACAATCGGGAACACGCTCGACGAGGCGCGTCAGAATGGAAAGGGTGGTCCGGTTGTCGTCCACCAGCAGGATGCGCATGCTCGTTCGTCTCCTACGCGGCAATGTGGCGCCGGTATCCGGCGACGGTCATTTCGAGTTCGTTCAAAAGCGTCTTCGACAGCGTGCCCTGCCGCAGGTTTTCGGAGTGATCGGCGACCTTCTGCAAGCCCATGCTGCTTGCAGCGCCCTTCAGCGTATGCAGGAGGCGATCTGCGTCACGGGTGCCCTCCGTGGCGAGCGTCATATGCAGGTCGGCAAGCAGGCTGGTGGCATCATCGAAGAAGCTGTCCAGCAGCTCATCGAAGGCCTCGGGCCCGAGAGCATCGACGATTTCCGTCCGCCGCAGTTCGAAGGCATCGTCCGCACACAATGGCGCCGCCGCGGGAGCCTGCACGTCCTCGGGCATGTCGACCGCGGCGATGACCAATCGCAGCTGGCGCATCGTCACGGGCTTCGACTGGAAGCCGGTCATGCCGGCCTGCTGACAGGAGAGCCTGTCGTCATCGGACGCATTGGCCGTCATGGCAATGATCGGCGTCTGGCTGCAGAACCCAGCGGACGCGCGGATACGGCGTGTCGCTTCGATGCCATCGAGCTTCGGCATCTGCATGTCCATGAGGATCAGGTCGAACGGCTGCGCGCCTGCCCGTTCCACGGCCTCCAACCCGTTGCTTGCGATGACGACCGTCTGGCCGAGATGTGCGAGAAAACCCGCAGCCACCTGCTGGTTGACGGCATTGTCCTCGACGAGGAGAATGCGCAACGACGGCAGGCTTTCGTGCGTGTCGCGTGCGAGAGCCTGGGCATCGATGAGGGCAGGTCCTGCGGCGGGTGCCGGGATCTCGAACCAGAACGTGCTGCCTTCGCCTTTCCGGCTTTCGACGCCGATCGTGCCATTCATCGCTTCCACGATCTGCTTGCAGATGGTCAGGCCAAGCCCTGTTCCGCCGTAGTTCCGGCTGATCGATGCATCCACCTGCGAAAACGGCCTGAACAGACGCTCGAGACCCGCCTGGTCGATACCGATGCCCGTGTCCTTGATCTCAAATCGCAAAGCCGGCTGTCCAGCCGAAACGGCTGGAATGACCCTGAGCGTCACGACGCCTTCGCTCGTGAACTTGATCGCGTTGCTCAACAGATTGAGAAGAACTTGCCTCAGGCGGGTCGGATCCGTGGCAATGAACGCTGCCGGAAGCGCCGACGGCATCTCCAGGACGAAGCGGTTGCCGTGCTCGGTGACGCGATCGCGAAGGATATCGACTGCGGCCGCAACAACGGCAGCGACATCGACGGCTCTCTCCTCGATGGTCAGCGTTCCATGCTCGATTTTCGCAAAGTCGAGGATCTCGTTGATCAGTTCGAGGAGTGACTCGCCGGAACGGCGGATCGTCTGCACGCCGGAGGCGACCGTGGGTGGGAGTGGTGAAAGCTGCAGGAGTTCCGCCGTACCGAGGATGGCATTCAGCGGCGTGCGGATTTCATGACCCATGGTCGCCATGAACTGTGATTTCGCGCGATTGCCGGCCTCCGCATCGAGATAGGCGTCTTTCAGCCGGCTCGTTGCGCGTTCGAGGCTCAGCCCTGCCAGCCGCACTGTCTTCAGCTGCCGCCGGAGCGTGACGATCAGGAAGACCATGCAGCACACCAGAAGGATCACGAGGCCTGCCGATTTCGCCTGCAACCAGAGCACTTCATCACGCGCATCGGCGCGACCGGTGCTGACGGTGGTATTGGAATAGAGCAAAAGCTGTTCGGTGTCTTTGATGAGCAGGTCGAAGCTGCGAACGACATCTTCGAGAACGGCGGGAGAGACAGAACGACCGGCCGCAAGGGCGTTGAAAACCTCTTCCCGATCGAGAACACCCTGCCGGATCTCCGTGAGCAGCCCACCGATCGTGGCATTCGCCCTGAATTTCTGATCGAAGGATGCCTTATCGAGAATGCTCATCCGGGAATAGAGAATGTCGTAGCGGGTGCTCAGCGCCTTCACGCGGGCAGCAGAAAAATCCTTCTCCACGATCATCACGTGGAGCGTTTCGTGCAGCCGTCGCGCCTCGCGATCCAGCTGATAGACAGACCACAGGGCATTCTCGCGAATACCATCCTGCAGAGCGGAGTATTTCCGGGAAATATCGATGAAAAGGATGACCAGTGCGACCAGGAGCAGGACGGCAAAGATCTGCAGCACGACGGTCGCCTTGCTCGCCCGCTGCATGATGTCGCCGCTGCCCGGATCCAGGTCGATCACTCGGTGACCTCGATGTCCCGGATCTGCCAGACCGAGCGAGAGAAGTACTTCTCGTTCATAAGCTCGGGTTTCTCGTCGAACGGATAGATCAGAAAGAGCGGTCCCTTGTCCCGAACTGACATCACCGCGCCGTTCATTCGTGTGGCCAGCATCGTGTCGAGGTCCGTCGCATCTTCCATCGGCAGCTCGGCAGAATAGTCGTTCAGGGCCGTCAGCTTGACCTTGGTGCCATGCGCCCCGGCAGCCGTCAGAACAGAACGCAGGAGCGGACCCGAAAACGTCAGCCTGCCCTCTGTCCAGAATGTTTCCATCTCGCCCGAACGTCCAGCCAGCGCCTCCAGCATCGGCAGGTCGAACTGCGCCTTGCCATCCGCATTGGGATGATCGAGGCGACCCGTGATGGTCAGAATGACATCACCTTTCGGCACGTCGAGCGCGCGTGCGGAGACGGGGAGAAGCGTCGAGGCCGCCGTTAAAAGAAGAGCAAGCAGGGAGATCCGGGTCGTCATCAAGGCTCCATGAGGAAGCGGTTTCGTGAAGGCCTTACCATCGGCACGAACGCGTTGGTCCCGAGAGGGATCGACGTTCCCGGGCGCACAGACTTCGTCCGCTTCGGTGGGAATGACAGATGCGGTCCCAACAAAACATCACGTCGAACATCTGATTTCAGGCACCCGATTTATAGGGTGAAACTGTTTAAGGCAGAGTGAACGTTACGTCAGGTCGCCGTTGCCGTGGATGATCCCGGGACGATTTTTATGGATACCTTCGGTTTCGATCGAGACCGCACCTTAATGCCCGTACAGGTCGTATTTCCCATTTCAACAACCCGTTATTACGGCCGCTGGCCAGTCCAAAACGGCGGCCCGCCGACCCGCTTTCAGGATCGTCGCCGCGGCTGCACGAAACGGGGAAGATCAGGACATTCAACGGACGCTGTCCTGCTCGTTCTCGCTTGGAAACGACGTATGTGGGACGAAACTGTGGCGAACGACAAGCGGTGCTGCGATCCGGACGCGGACTGGCGGGTGGTGTGGCTCGGACTGGCGACGGTCGATGAGCGCCACCGCAGTGTCGGCCATCTCGGTCGGGTCCTGCCGGAAGGTTGTCAGGCCATAGCTGAGCCAGCCGGCTTCCGGCAGATCGTCGAAGCCGATGACGGAGAGGTCTTGAGGGACATGAAGCCCGGCTTCGCGCTGGGCGTGGTCGATGACCCCGAGGGCAAGGAGGTCGTTGATACAGAAGATGCCCTGTGGTCTTTCCGGTGCGTCCAGAAGCTGGCGACCGGCATCCCGCCCGCCTGCGTAATCGGAGTCGCCACCACGCACCGCCAGAACATGCGCGCCAAGACGCCGGGCTTCCGCGCAGAAGGCCTTTTCCCGTTCGACGACGCTGGGCGTGGCCGATCGCGAGCCGGCAAGGCCGAGACGCGTAAACCCGCGAGCGACGAAGAGCGCCGCCGCCTGCCGTGCTGCGGACCCGTTGTCGATCTCGACATGATCAGCATCGGGCTCGGAGCGGCCGATGACCACCAGCGGCTGGCCGTTACGGCGCGCGAGATCGACGAAGGACGCGGGCGGGGAGCCCGAGAGGATGATCGTCGCCTCCGCCCGATGGCCGAACAAAGCGCGCTGGGCGGCCAGCAGTTCCGCATCGGTCTGCCCGGTATTGATCATCAGGGGGATGCTACCGCGCGCGATCAGCGCCTTGGTCAGGGCGGCGGCGAGATGGGTGCGGAAGCCGAGTTCCGGCTTGGTCGCCACCAGTCCGACGAGGCGGCTTTTGTTGGCAAGCAGGCCGCGAGCGAGGTCGTTGACCTGATATCCCAGCGTCTCCGCCGCCGCCATCACCTTGCGCCGCGTCTCTTCTGCGATGCTTGCCCCTGGGGTGAATGCGCGCGACACGGCCGACCGCGAGACGCCGGCAAGCTTTGCCACATGCTGGGCACTGACAAAGTCCTGTGTCTGCGACGGCTTGGACGGGCGCATGGGATCAGTGCCCCACCTTCGACAAGACGTCGGACTTCAGGAAGCGCTCGACCACCAGCATGAAGCCGATCGAGGGCACGAGCAGAACGAGCGCCGTGATGGAGGCGATCTGGTAGTTGCCACCGCCGCTCGCGGTGTAGAGCAGCAAAGGCAGCATGTTGATGTCGGGTGCGCCGACGAAATAGCTGCCGGTGAATTCGTCGAGCGATTCCAGAAAGACGAAGATCGCGCTTGCCATCAGCCCCGGCATGGCGAGCGGTAGGGTGATGTCGCGGAACGTGCGGATGGCGGACGCGCCGACCGAACGGGCGGCCTGTTCCAGCTCGACGTCGACAGCGGAAAACGCGGCCGTCGCGATCCACACGGCAAAGACCAGCCCGTGCGTCATGTGGACGAGAACGACGCCGAGAATGGTTCCGTTGAGGCCGAGCTGGTAGAAGACGCGGGCGATGTTGACGTAGACCGGCAGGTTTGGAAAGGCCTGCGGCAGAAGGAACGCGAGCAGGATGAGACCCCGAAACGGCAGCTTGAGACGGGCGAGCGCAAAGCCTGCGGGAATGGCCAGCGCCAGCGCCAGGATCACCGTCAGCATGGCGACGAGCACGCTGTTGCCAAGCGCTTCCATGGCATTGCCGCGGGGCGAGAATACCCGGGCCCAAAAACTGAAGCCGTAGCGCATCGGCAGAGCGTTCGGGAAATACCAGCGTTCTGCAACTGTCCACAGGACGAGGTTGGTCAAAGGACCGAAGATCACGAAGGCGAGCAGGCCCAGCACAAGCGCGCGCGGCAGCCACCAGAGATCGATCTTCCGCAGGCGCCTCGGTGCGGAGCGTGGTGACGACTGGGCTTTCGCGGTGGTGCTCATAGACTTTTCCTCACGCCGTGACGAAGATAGATCCAGGCGACGACCGATGTGATGAGCAGCGAAACGAGGCCGAGCGCGTTCGCAACCCCGTAGTCGCCATAGGCATTGATGCGGAACGCGATATCCGTCGTCAGCATGGTGGGGGATTGCGCGTTGATCATCAGGGGCACCGAGAGCACCGACATCATCGTGACGAAGGACAGGATCAGTCCAACGAGCAGCGTGGTCGCTACCTGCGGCACGACGATCTCGAACAGTATCCGCAGCCGTGACGCGCCGAGATTGCGCGCGGCCTCTATGGTCGAGCGATCGAGCGAGGCCATGGCGCCGGCGAGCAGCAACGTGACGAACGGCGTCTGCTTCCAGACGAAAGCGATGACGATGCCGCGCCAATCGAGGAAGCTTTCGGCCTGGAGCGGTGTGAGAATGTCAAGGCTGATGAGGACGTTGTTGAACAGGCCATTCTTGGCAAGAAACGTTCGCAGGACCTGACCTGTAACGATGAACGGAATGAACATCGGCCAGCGATAGAGCCAGCGAAGGATCGCTACCGTCCGAGGGTTTTCCCCAAGGGTGAGATATCCTGCAATCGCGATGGAGAAGAGCCCGATGAGCACGGTCGACAGGCTGACGATCACCACCGTGAAGATGGCGTCCTGCGTATAGAGCTCGGTGGCTTTGACGAAATTGCCGAACCCGAAACCGTCACCGACCTCGAAGGCACCGACCACCGACGCCACAAGCGGCACGACGAAGAGCAGCAGGATGACGGCGAGCGCCGGCGCGACGAGAAGCAGGCTCAAAGGTCGGTGGGACATGGTAACCAGGGCATGGGAGATAGGAACATTGAGGGAGAAGGAGCCGGCTCTGGCCGGCTCCCGTCTCTTTGCGTTCAGAGACGGCGCAGGATCAGTTGCTGACCTGCTTCTCGTAGGCTTCCAAAATCGCGTTGTTGTAGGGCGCGATCGGGAACGGCTTGCCCTTGGTGGCGATATCCTCGGGCGAGATGTCGGTGAAGAGCTTGTCCCAGGTCTTCTTGTCGAGTTCGGCCTGCACGTATTTCGCGTCGATGCCGGGATACCAGTTGAAGCGCGTGACGATGCCGTCGGCCTGAACCTTGGGGCTTGTCGCGAGCTGCACGAACTTCTCGGCAAGCGTCACGTTCGCGCTCTTTGCCGGGATCACATAATGCATCGGCTGGCCGGGCATGCCGGGCGCCGGCAGCACGAGCTTGAAGTCCGGCGGCAGCTGGCCGTTGGCCTGCCAGGAATAGAACATGTCGACCCAGACGGGACCCATGGCGATTTCGCCACGGCTGAGCAGGTCCAGCGTGCCGGCATTGCCGGGCGTCAATGTCGCGTTCTTGGTGAAGTCCTTGAGGCTGGCCAGTGCCGGGCCCCACTTCTGCGTCTCGCTCTCCTCGAACGGGCCGGTCATGAGGTTCTTCGCATCGCCATCGCCGAAGGCATAGATCCAGCCCATGACGAAGCTGACGCCGGAGGCGCCGCCCTTGATGCCGTTATAGCCGAACATCTTGGGATGCTCCTTGGCCCAGGAGACGATCTCCGGATAGCTCTTCGGTGGGTTTTCGACGAGGGCCGGATTGTAGGCGAGCGCTGCCTGGCTGTTGTACATGGGCATGACATAGCCGCTGACATCGCTGCCGAGCGCCATGTCGGCATTCGCCCGCGTGACGAGCGCGCCGGTGTCGATCTTGGAGCGGTAGGATTCGAGATAGCCGGCCTTGACCATCGGGCCGGTGAACTTCTCATGTACCACGGCGACATCGGCATCCCATGTGGCGGTGCCGGCCTTGGACTGTGCCTCGAAACGCTCGACGATCTTCTGCGAGCCCGCGTCGCCCGGGCCCGTTCCGACCACGCGCACGGTGTTGCCAGGGTTCTGCTCTTCGAACAGCGGCCCGAGATATTCGTTGACGTAGTCGACCATGTTCTGGTCCCCGGCCGTCATGACGGTGAGTTCTGCGGCCGAGGCCGATGGTGCTGCCAAGCTGACGAGCAGGGCGGCTTTGAGGATCGTTTTCATGGAAATGCTCCGGTGAAGGGTCGGTTAATTCGGCGATGCTTCCAGCACGCGAGCCTCGTTCAGGGCCGTTGCGGGATGAGGGAGCGCGGCCGGGATGGTTCCGGCCGGCGCGTCGAAAAGGAAGAGGTTGTCCGGTGCGACGGTGACGTGAACGACGGTGCCGGGCGCGCAGGCACGCGGTGCATCGACCTGGATCATCTGTCTCCCGACACGCACGGTGTGGCGCCAGAGGCCGCCGGGGTAGCTGACATCGACGATATCGCCGGCGAGCACGAGGCCTTCGCCGTTGGGAACAGCCGCCAGCGAGCGCTCCTCGAGAGTGGCGGCCTCCGCCCGGAACCGCACCTCGAGATGGCCTGTGGACAGCATGCGTCCATCTCTCGGCACGCGGCAGGCTGCATTCGACGCGCCGGCGGCTATGGCGATGGTCTCGCCATCAGCGCCGCCCGGCAGAATCAGCTGGTTCTCCGCGCCCATGAAGGCCGCGACGAAGGCCGTCTGCGGGCGATTGTAGACGGCTTCCGGCCGACCCTCCTGCGCAATGCGCCCGGCGTTCAGAATGACGATGCGGTCCGCCATGACCATCGCTTCTTCCCGGTCGTGCGTGACATGGACCGTGGTGATGCCGAGCTTCTGCTGCAAGGCGCGGATTTCGTGGCGAACCTGAAGGCGGATCCGCGCATCGAGATTCGACATCGGCTCGTCGAGAAGCAGGATCTCGGGGTTGATCGCGAGCGCTCGGCCGAGCGCCACGCGCTGGCGCTGCCCGCCGGAAAGCTCGGCAGGCTTGCGCGCAGACAGGCCCGTCAGTCCAAGCAGGCGTTCCATCTCGGTAACGGTGCCGGCAATGTCGGCGGCAGAGCGACGGCGCAGCTTCAAACCATAGCCAATATTCTGGGCAACCGTCATATGCGGCCAGAGCGCGTAGGACTGGAAGACCAGGGCCATGCCGCGCTTGTCCGGTGGGAACGTCGTGACATCGCGCGATCCCACGCGAATGGCGCCGGCATCAGGCTGGGCGAAGCCGGCGATCGTCCGCAGCAGCGTGGTCTTGCCGCAACCGGACGAGCCGAGGAGAGCGACGAATTCACCCTTGGCGATATGCAGATCGATACCGTCGAGGATACGGTTCGCTCCGTAGCTGACGCTGATATTATCGATCTGGAGAAATGTTTTCGGCACTGACGTGATCCTCTGCACAGCTGTGCACGATAGGGTCGTTCCGTAACACTTTGATGACGTTTCAGGGCTGCGATGAGCGGGGCCCGATGCGAAGCCGGCACCCGACCCCGCCCTGCATCAGTTCCCGACGTAGACGAACCGCACGGAGGACGTCTTGTCGTTGAACCCGACCGCGTTCAGGTTCTGCTCTCCAGTGCCGGTAAATTCCTTGTAGCGGTCGCGGAAACCGTCATCGTCGTAGAGCCTGACGCGCCAGCCCGCGGGAATGCACCAGCGCACGGCCGACGTCTTGTCTCCGAAGCCCTCGACGTTCTTGAGGTTGTCGTACCGCCGGAGAGTGTAGTCGGCGTAATCGATCATCAGTCCGCGATCGCTGAAGTCGGAGTCGTCATAGAGTTCAGCCCAGGCATACTGGATATCGGTCAGGCATTTCTGCTGCGGCACCGGGAAGATCGAGCGGAATTCCATCATCTTCACGCTGTTGCCAGGCCCACTATTGTCGTGTTCGGAGGCGTAGACGAGGAGCTGGCCCGTGGCATCGACGAACACGCCGCCCGCGGCATCCATGTTGCATTGCGTATTGGCACCCGTTCCGTAGTTCGGCGACGGATAGCCACAATAAAGATGCTTCTTGGCAACCTTCGTCAGCACGATCTGACCGTTCGCATCAGTGACGCGGAAGAGGTCGAGCCAGTCCTCTCCGATGCCGACGACGACGGAGGTGTTCATGTGGGTGCCTGCGAGGAAAAGACTGCCGTCGCACTGCGTGATGAAGTGCAGGGACTGGTAGTCGCCGAATTCGCTGTCGCCGATCGTCGTCTGCAAGGCGCTTTCGTTCCAGGTGCCAACGAGTGAAAATGTCGTTCCCGACTGGCCGAGGTCGCTCGCCGTCGATCGGTAGAATTCGAGCGTATTGGCTGCGTTGCGGGCTGTGGCTGCAAGGAAGGTTCCGTCCCCGAGCTGCGTCAACGACACGGAGCCCGCCTCCCCCGTCATCGTCGTGATGCGCGGCGGGAGAAGCGTGATGTTGGCAAGGTCGGACATGTCATAGAACAGCACCTGTCCCATGCCGCCGCTCAGCGATCCGTCGAGCGCGACAGCAAGGATGTTGCCGCTCGACTGCAGCCCGCCCGAATGCGCATAATTGGAGAGATAGGCCGGCATCGGCTGGTCGCCGACCATCTGGGCATTCGTCGGCGCCGTGGCCGGGTACGGGCTGGCGGAAAGCCGGTTCGACCGCCAGCGCTCGGCAATGCTACGCGGCTGCGTCATGCGCACGAGCGAAAACGGCACCGTTCCCCGGCCGTTGTCGGATCTGGAGATGACGAGGTAGTTCTCGCCGTTGCCCGACAGGCGCTGCAGCCCCTGCCAGTGGTGGTAGGACGCCGCATTGCCGACGGGGTCGCCGGTAACGCTGAACCCCATGGGGTCGCCATGATCCCGCAAGGTGTTGACGGCGTCCGCCACGTTGGAAATGCAGCGGTTGCAGGATGACGATGCACCTGTGCAAACCGCGCCTGTCGTGAGCGGCGATGCCGCTGCCATCGGCGAAAACGCCATCAACTGGATAAGGAACGAGGGAATGCACAGCAGTGCAACGGCAGAAATTCGTCGTGTCGCCATGAGGATTGATCTCGATGTCCGATTGAGGGGTCATTTCGAGCTTACCCTTCAATCATGACACTTGCGCTACAGGCGCCTCCCCGCCGGCTCTGCCGCGGATCTGGCGACGTGCCGGTTACCCTCGGGAGAGCGCGAAAGCGCACGCGTTCAGCCGGTTGGACCGGTCAGGTGTACCTCATTGGCAGAACGAAAGATGTTTGCAATCGACCGGCGTCTCGCGGCAATCGTCTGTCGATATCGTGGCGATCACGGTGCCTTGCTCGTCGGTAACGAGCAGGGAAACAGGCCAATCGCCAACGACAACGGCGGTATCGCGGGCAAAATCGCGCATGGCCGCGCTCGCGCCATGACAGGCCTGATCGGCATCGACGCAGAGTACGCCTTCGTCATCCTGTTGGAGAACGCCGTTTTCGCGGATGTTGAAGAAATATCTCTGCATTGTGCAGGTCTCCTGTCGCAGGCCGATAAACAGCAATGTCTATCGCCCAGACATGAAACCCGCATGACGCTGCAATGCCGATCGGCGCACGATACAAACGGACTTGGCGTCCGGGTTTAGAACTCTTCCCAACTGTCCTTTAACGCTGCGTTTCCGTGAGATGCGGCCGACATGCTTCGGCGCACAGGTGCCGCCTTCAGGATTGAAACAGGTGTCGATGCGACCCGGCCGGACACCACGGACATCGGTGCTCCAGTCCGCAGCTCAAATCGCTCGATCAGCTGGCGAAGCTTGGCGCTCTCTGAAGCCAGCGCCGCACCGGCTGCGCTGCTTTCCTCCACCATGGCCGCGTTCTGCTGTGTCACCTGATCCATCTGGTTCACCGCCGTGTTCACTTCCGCCAGACCGGCAGCCTGTTCCCGCGGCGACGTCGCGATCGCGTTCATATGCTGGTTCACACTGACGATATAACCCTCGATCGTTCTCAGCGCCGTGCCCGTCTCGCTGACAAGTTTCACGCCGTTGGCAACATCGACCGTGGATGCCCTGATGAGATCCTTGATCTCTTTGGCGGCCTTTGCCGATCGCTGTGCCAGTTCGCGAACTTCCTGGGCAACCACGGCAAATCCCTTGCCGGCCTCGCCAGCGCGCGCGGCTTCAACGCCGGCATTCAGCGCCAGAAGGTTGGTCTGGAACGCGATCTCATCGATCACGCCGATAATGTTCGAGATTTCCGAGGAGGATTTCTCGATCCGCTCCATGGCGTGCACGGTGCTGGCAACGACTTGGCCGGACTGCTCTGCGCTGACTGTCGCGCTTGCAGCCGCGCTTCTCGCCTCTTCGCTGCGCTTGGAAGCATTGGCAACGTTGACGGTGATCTGATCGAGGGCTGCTGCCGTTTCCTCCAGCGAGGCGGCCTGCTGCTCCGTTCGTCTCGAGAGGTCGTTCGTGCTTTCGCTGATCTCGCGGGTGCCATTGTCCATGGCGGCTGTTGCCTGGGAGACGGCCGTCAGTGTCTGGCCAAGCTGCGCGACCGCTTTGTTGAAGTCCGTCCGGATCGTCTCGAATTCCGGTGCGAAAGGTTCATCGAGAGCTGTCGTCAGGTCGCCCTGCGCCAATCGATCGAGTGCACGAGCAAGCCCGGCCGTGGCGAAGCTCATCTCGGCAGCCCGCCGCTTCTCCTCGTCAGCGAGCCGGAGCCGGTTCCGCTCGGTCTCTGTACGTTGCGTCTCGGCTTCGTCCTCAAGACGTGCATTCGCAGCCGCATTCGCCCTGAAAACATCGACGGCCTTCGCCATCGCGCCGATCTCGTCACGGCGATCCTGCGCTGGCACCGTCAGGTCGATCTTGCCGCCGGCCAACTGGCGCATGATGTCCGTCATCTCGACGATCGGACGACCGAGGCCACGCGCCAGAACCATGCCGACGATGAACGAGATGAGGACGGTCAAAAGGCCTCCGACAAGAAGCGTCAGCATGCCTACGGCGAAGGAAGCGCTAAGCGCCTCATTGCGGGCGAGCGAGGCGGCCTGCTCCTGGTCCGTCAGACCCTTCAGGACCTCGCGGATCTTGGTCAATCGAGCGGTCTTGGCAATGCCTTCCCGCATGCTCTGCAGGGTCGAGGTGTCCTTCGCTAGGGAAAGCGCGCTCTCGATCTCGCGGTTGAACGTCGCCACGGCTTCCGGCAGTGGCCTGACGATATCCGCATAGCCGCCAATGGAAGCCCTGTCTTGCAGCTCCTGAAGAAGAGGACCGACGGCATCCCCGTATTTCTTGACCCGATCGAGGAAGTCACCATTCGTGCTCGCCACGTATCCGCGCATCGCATTCTGCTGCTCGACGAGGGTCGCAAGGATGTCGGACGCGAGCTTCAGCACGCCCTGTGTCTCGTGGTTCTCCGCTGTTGCCCTCTTGATCTCGGTCAGTGACCAGAAGGCCAGTCCGCAGAAAAGCGATACGACGAGGACAATACTACTGAAGCAGACGAAGAGCTTCCGCGACACGCTCAGATTTTTCACAATGACCCACACGAGTTTGCGTTAGATATTTCTGACACTATGGGTCACGGGTCTTTCGGTTTGGTAAAGTTCGAATCATATGTCCGAAATTGACGGGTAACCACACGAGCAAAGCGAAGGCCTGGAGACCGAGGATACAACCGATCTGCCCCTCTTCTATTCGCCCCATGGAAGCGTTGCTTTCGGCAACCATCCTCCGATGGCTGAGGCAATGACGGCCGAAGCCATGCATGCGAGCGCAGTCCGCAAGCAGATTGGCAACGGGTCTCTCCGCCGCCAAGCGGAGACGACATCAGCTTCATGGCCGCGCTGGGCGAATGAGGAGAGACCGACCCGTTGACGTCTTCGGTTTGTTGACGTCAACCCAGTCGGCGCTCTTTGCTTACCTCATGCCTGGTCGAAGAATTCAACGACGCCGGTGTCAAGCCGATAGTATGCGCCGACGACCTTGACCCGGCCATCGGACAAGGGCGTCAGCAGCAGCGGGTCGCTTTCCTCCCGCAAGGTGCGCACGACACGGCGAACGTTCTGACGCACAGCGTTTTCCGTCGGGTCGCCCGTCTGCCCACGGGCTTCAAGAACGGCTGGAATGATGGGCTCGATCATATTGTCGATCTGCCCGGGAAAGCGAGCATTGCTTTCCACGACGGCCATTGCCGCTTTCACGGCACCGCAGCTCTCATGTCCCATGACGACGATGAGAGGCACGCCGAGTTCGGCAACGGCATACTCGATCGATCCCATCGCGACGGTATCGACCGTATTGCCGGCGTTGCGGATGATGAACAGCTCTCCCAAGCCTCGTCCGAACAGCAGTTCGGGAGGAACGCGGCTGTCGGAGCAGGAAACATAGGCGCAGAAGGGCGCCTGCCCCTTGGCGAGTTCCAGCCGACGCGTCTCGGTCCGGTTCGGGTACACCAGTTCGTTTCGCAGGAACGCCTCGTTGCCCGCCTTCAGAAGATCCAGTGCTTCATCCGGCGTCAACGTAGACTTTCCATCCTTGACGGGTGCAGGCGCCAAGGGCACGGCAGCCGTGCCAACCTCCTGGGCGTGAAGTACAGCCGGCAGCGCCACGGCGGCGGAGGCAGCGGTCCCTGTCAGGAAAAGGCGGCGTGAGACATTACACATAAAAACACTCTCCAAAGTGACGCGTCTTGCGTCAGGTTCAAGACATCGAACACGGCTGGGGAGCTTACGAATGGGCCATAAGATCGCACCGAGCACGCTCGATGCGGTCCGACATCATAAAGGCAATTGCCTTGATCAGAGGGGCCCGGTCCGCAACAGGTATTTGGGTACGCAAAGCCGGAATGCAAGGATGTCCCGTTAGAAAGGGAATGTCAGCCGACAGGCTCCATTCAAGCGGTCATCGCAACACGATCCCACGTCTCGTCATCGCGACATGAGGGACCGTCATGACGGCTCCGTACCGGCCAGCGAGCGTCTGAATATCGTGTCCGCGACTTCTCCCGGACGAGAGTTCACATAGAATCCTTATATCTTCTCCCTTTCTTCCATCTCGAATTCATACGCAGATCGGTCGCAAAGTCAGGTCGGCTTCGGCAATCACGCCGGGCAAGGTTGCGACACGAAAAACGGGTGCGACATGACATTCGACTATATCCTCAGCGGCGGCGTGACCGTCTTCGTCACGGCCTACCTCGCCTACGCACTCTGGCGGCCGGAGCGCTTCTAGAGCCCCGTGAAGACCCTGCTTCGCTTTCTAAAAAATGCGGTTTTTCCGCGCATCGACCCTCGCGCGTCTTGCCGCGGATCGAACGTCGTCGTCGGCATGGTTCTCCTTCTGGGCGCCGTCGTCGCGCTGGCGAAAGCGGCCCCCCTCTTTTCCGCGTCCCATTGATCCAACCTTCCCACCCAACCATCACTCGGGGTCTCTCATGAGCAAACCCACATCCGCAAGCATTCTCGATGCCCGCATCCTCGTGCCGGCCATTGGCGGCGCGTTTCGGAAACTCGACCCGCGAACCTTGGCCAAGAACCCGGTCATGTTCGTCGTTGCCGTCGTCTCCCTGCTGACCACCGTCCTTTTTCTCAAGGACCTTGCGACAGGCGCCGAAGGGCTGGGCTTCTCGTTCCAGATCATACTGTGGCTCTGGTTCACTGTCCTTTTTGCCAATTTCGCAGAAGCCGTGGCCGAGGGACGCGGCAAGGCACAGGCCGAGTCGCTCCGCCGCACGCGCTCGGAGACACAAGCGAAGCTCCTGATCTCCGCCGACAGCCACGCGTGGAAGGATGTCCCCGGCGCGTCGCTCAAGGTCAACGACATCGTGCTGGTGGAGGCAGGCGACATCATTCCTTCCGATGGCGAAATCGTCGAGGGCATCGCCTCCGTCAACGAAGCGGCGATCACCGGGGAATCCGCGCCTGTCATCCGCGAGTCCGGCGGCGACCGGTCGGCCGTTACAGGCGGCACGCAGGTTCTGTCCGACTGGATCAAGGTGCGCATCACCGCAGCCGCCGGCTCCACCTTCATCGACCGCATGATCGCGTTGGTCGAGGGTGCGGAGCGCCAGAAGACGCCGAACGAGATCGCACTCAACATCCTGCTTGCCGCGATGACGCTTATCTTCGTCATGGCGACGGCGACCATTCCGGCTTTTGCCAGCTATGCCGGCGGCTCCATACCGATCGTCGTGCTCGTGGCGCTGTTCGTCACGCTCATCCCCACCACCATCGGCGCGCTTCTCTCCGCCATCGGCATTGCGGGCATGGACCGTCTGGTGCGCTTTAACGTGCTGGCCATGTCCGGCCGTGCGGTGGAGGCAGCGGGTGACATCGATACGCTGCTGCTCGACAAGACGGGAACGATCACGCTCGGCAACCGTCAGGCGACCGAGTTCCACCCCGTCAACGGCGTGACCGAACAGGATCTCGCCGACGCATCCCAGCTCGCGTCGCTGGCCGACGAGACGCCTGAGGGCCGATCCGTCGTCGTGCTGGCGAAGGAGAAATACGGGATCCGCGCGCGGGACATGAAGGACCTCAACGCGACATTCGTCCCCTTTACCGCGCAGAGCCGCATGTCCGGCGTGGACCTCGAGGGAAGCTCGATCCGCAAGGGCGCGGTGGATTCCGTTCTGAAATATCTGCAACATCACGCCGTGTCCGGCGGCAACGCTTCGGCGGACGCCGTCGCTCGGGAAGGTCAGGCGATCGCGGATTCCATCTCGAAGGCTGGCGGTACGCCGCTTGCCGTTGCCCGGGACGGAAAACTGCTCGGCATCATCCACCTGAAAGACATCGTGAAGGGCGGCATCCGCGAGCGGTTCGCGGAGCTCCGCCGCATGGGCATCCGCACCGTCATGATCACCGGCGACAACCCGATGACGGCCGCAGCCATCGCCGCGGAAGCCGGCGTGGACGATTTTCTGGCGCAGGCGACGCCGGAGAACAAGCTGCAGCTGATCCGCGACGAACAGGCGAAGGGCAAGCTGGTCGCCATGTGCGGCGACGGAACCAACGACGCACCGGCGCTGGCGCAGGCGGATGTCGGCGTCGCCATGAACACCGGCACGGTCGCCGCGCGCGAAGCGGGCAACATGGTGGATCTCGACAGCGACCCGACCAAGCTCATCGAGATCGTGGAGATCGGCAAGCAACTGCTGATGACGCGGGGATCGCTGACGACGTTCTCGATCGCAAACGACGTGGCCAAATACTTCGCGATCATCCCGGCGATGTTCGTCGCGCTCTATCCGCAGCTGGATGCCCTGAACGTCATGGGCCTCGCCACGCCGCAAAGCGCGATCCTGTCGGCGATCATCTTCAACGCCCTGATCATCATCGCGCTCATTCCGCTGGCACTAAAGGGCGTTGCCTACAAGCCAATCGGCGCAGGGCCGCTTCTGCGTCGCAACCTGCTGATCTACGGGCTTGGCGGTCTCGTTGTCCCCTTCGTCGGCATCAAGCTCATCGACATGATCGTGTCGGCCCTCAACCTCGCATGACCGGAGCAGACCATGACCATCCTCACCTTCATCCTCGGCATGATCCTTTTCGGACTTCTCTTCGCCTTGGCATCCGCCCTCGACAAAGCCTGATCGCAGACATGATCACAGGCCTGATGCTGGAGACATCACGATGATACAAGCAATCCTCTTCGTAGTCATGATCATCGGGGGCACCGCGCTGCTCTCGTGGCCGCTCGGCCGCTACATCACCTGGGCGATGGACCCGGGTGCCGGCCAGGGGAAACCAAACCTCTTCACCTCGACATTCCAGGCGATCGGCGGATCGGCAACGCGGCAGACGCAGGACTGGAAGCGCTACGTCTTCTCCCTGCTCGGCTTCAACGTCGTCATGTTCGTCGCCTGCTTCGCGCTTCTGGCGCTTCAGCAATACCTGCCGCTCAACCCTGACGGCAGACAAGCGCTCGAGGGCACGCTGATCTTCAACACGACAAGCTCCTTCGTCGCCAATACGAACCTTCAGCACTATTCGGGCGAGGTGGCGATGAGCTACCTGTCGCAGCTGGCGGCGCTGATGTGGCTTCAATTCGTCTCGGCGGCCGTCGGCCTTGCAGCGCTCGCCGCTCTGGCCCGCGGACTTGCCGGGCGCCAGCTCGGCAATTTTTTCGTCGATGTGCAGCGTGCGACGTTCCTCGTGCTCCTGCCGCTTGCTCTCATCGTCGCCATTCTCCTGCTCTTCACGGGCGTGCCCATGACGTTCCAGGGCTCGGCGGTCGCGACCACGCTGGAGGGCGTGCAGCAGACCATCGCGCGCGGGCCCGTTGCGGCTTTCGTCGCGATCAAGCAGCTCGGCACCAATGGCGGCGGCTTCTTCGGGCCGAACAGCACCCACCCGCTCGAGAACCCGACCTTTTGGTCGAACGTTCTGCAGACCATCTCGATCATCATCATTCCCATGGGCTGCGTGTGGATGTTCGGTCGCATCATCGGACGCATGAAACATGCAGCCGTGCTCTTCACGGTGATGCTCATCCTCATGGGCGCCCGCATAACCGGAGCGATCGGCTTTGAAGCCGCGCCGACCCACGCCTTCGCATCCCTGCCGATCACGCAGGACGTCGGCAATCTCGAGGGCAAGGAACTGCGCTTCGGTGCGGCGGCAGGTCCGGTCTGGGCGGTCGTGACCACCTCGACCAGCAACGGCTCCGTCAATGCCATGCATGACAGCCTCAACCCGCTGACGGGCCTGATGCCGATGATCGGCATGTGGCTGAACGAAGACTTCGGCGGCGTCGGCGTCGGCATGATCAACATGTTTCTCTACATCGTCGTCGCCGTCTTCATCGCGGGCATGATGATCGGCCGTACACCGGAATTTCTTGGCTGGCGCATCGAGGCGAAAGAAGTGAAGTTTGCCATGATGGGCCTGCTCAGCCACGGCTTCTTCATTCTCGTGGGCACGGCGATCTTTGCGGTGACGCCATGGGGTGCAGCAACACTCAACAATATCGGCCCGCACGGCTTCAGCGAAATCCTCTACGAGTTCTCCTCGGCAGCTGCCAATAACGGCTCCGGTTTCGAGGGGCTCGGCGACAACACGCCCGCCTGGAACATCGCCACCGGTATCGTCATGCTGCTGGCCCGCTTCATCCCGATCATCCTGCCGCTCGCCATTGTCGGTTCGCTCTCCACCAAGCGTCGCGCAACCGAGTCCAGCGGAACGCTGTCGGTGGAAAACGGAACCTTCGCCGGCATGCTGACCGTCACCGTCGTCATCGTCGGCGCGCTGACCTTCTTCCCCGCCGCCACGCTCGGCCCGATCGCCGAACACGTCATGTTCATGAAGTGAGAACCGTCATCATGGAAACCCTTCTCTCCAGTCTCCGCATCACCGTTGCGACCATGGTCATCTGCGTCGGCGGCTATACCGGCGTCGTCTGGGCCGTCGGTCAGGCGGCTGCTCCTGACCTCGCCGACGGCTCGCTGATCACCACGCCGGATGGCAAGGTCATCGGCAGCCGGCAGGTTGCCCAGGCCTTTACCCGGCCTCAGTATTTCTGGCCGCGTCCGTCTGCCGTGAGTTACAATGCGGCTGGCGCCGGTGGCTCGAACAAGTCGCCGACAAGCACGGACCTGACGGACCGCGCGAAGGAAACCATCGCCGCCTATGGAGCGACGCCTGAGAACCCCCTTCCTGCAGAACTGGCCGCCGCTTCGGGTGCGGGTCTCGATCCCCATATTACCGAGCGCGCCGCCCGCTATCAGGCCGAGCGCATCGCCCAGACGCGCAACGTGTCGGTCGACAGGGTCAACCAGCTCATCGATCGCAGCGCGTTCTCGCCGGGCGGCGTGCTCACGCCGGACAGGTTGGTGAACGTGCTGGAGATGAACCTTGCGCTGGACAACGACGCGGCGCCCTGAGACTGAAAGACAGCCGGCAGCCCCTGACCGGGGGTTTGCCGGGAAACCACGGAGCGGACGATGGCCAACGACAAGCACGGCGGACAGGAACGGCGACCGTCCCCGGAGGCGCTCCTTGCTCGGGCCGAGCGAGAAGACCGCGGCAAGCTGAAGATCTTCCTCGGCGCCGCACCCGGTGTCGGCAAGACCTACGAGATGCTGATATCGGCCCGCGCCCGACACGCCGACAGAACCGATGTCGTCATCGGCATCGTGGAAACGCATGGGCGCAAAGAGACGGAAGCGCTGGTCCACGGGCTGGAGACCGTCGCGCGGACGTCCATCGACTACAAAGGACAGCTGCTGGACGAGATGGACATCGATGCCATCCTCGAACGGCGTCCGGCCCTCGCGCTGGTTGACGAGCTGGCGCACACCAACGCCCCCGGAAGCCGCCATCCGAAGCGGTATCTCGACGTGCTGGAGCTGCTGGCGAATGGCATCGACGTCTATACAACGCTCAACATCCAGCATGTCGAGAGCCTCAACGACATCGTCGCGCAGATCACCCGTATCCGGGTGCGGGAGACCGTCCCGGACAGCATCATCGATCGCGCCGATGACATCGAGATCATCGACATCACGCCGCAGGACCTCATCAAGCGGATGCAGGACGGCAAGGTTTACGTTCCCAAAACCGCGCGGCGCGCCATCGAGAACTACTTCTCGCCGGGAAACCTGACGGCCCTGCGCGAACTTGCGCTGAGACGCACGGCGCAACGGGTGGACGACCAGCTTCTTCATCACATGCAGGCCCACGCGATCTCGGGCCCCTGGGCCGCCGGAGAACGCATCCTCGTCTGCCTCGATCACGGACGCAACGGGGCAACGCTGGTTCGCTATGCCCGCCGACAGGCAGACAGGCTGCGCGCGCCCTGGACGGTCATCCATATGGAAACCTCCCGCTCGGCTTATCTTGCAGACGCAGACAAGGACCGCCTGGCAGCCTGCATGCGGCTGGCCGAGCAACTGGGGGCGGACACCGTGACGCTTCCCGCTTCGAACGTCTCCCGCGAACTGATCGCCTATGCCGGCGCGAACAACTTCAACCACCTCATCGTCGGCAAGTCCGACCGGCCTCGCTGGCGGGAATGGTATGACGGATCGATCACCCACGACCTCATCCGCAACTCTGGTACCATCAGCGTGCACGTCATGTCGGGTGGCGGCGAAGAGGTCGCGCCGAGGGGCGTCCGCACGGCCAAGGCAGCGAACAGGATCAAGCCGAAAGACTATGTGTTCAGTCTGGCCTTCGTGTCGGTTGCGGTGGTCACCGGCATCCTGCTCGACCAGGCCCTCAACGTGCAGAACCTCGCGCTCGTGTTCCTGATGGGGGTCCTCGCATCTGCCGTCAGGGGCGGGCTCGGGCCCGGTCTCTTCGCGTCTTTCCTGGGTGCCTTCGCCTTCAACTTCTTCTTTCTGGAACCTCGTTATACGCTGACGATCCGCGATCCCGAAAGCGTCGTCGCTTTGCTTTTCTTTCTCGGGACCGCGCTCGTGGCGAGCAATCTGGCGGCCGCCGTTCAGAGGCAGGCGACGGCAGCGCGACAACGCGCACGTACCACGGAGGACCTTTACCTGTTCTCGCGGAAACTCGCAGGGACGGGCACGCTCGACGACGTCCTGTGGGCAACAGCCTATCAGATCGCCTCGATGCTGAAGGTCCGCGTCGTCATCCTGCTGCCCGAGGACGGCACGATCGCCGTGAGGGCCGGCTATCCGCCTGACGACACGCTTGTGGATGCCGACATCGCGGCCGCACGATGGGCCTGGGAGCACGATCGGCCAGCAGGCCGCGCGGCCGATACGCTGCCCGGCGCCAAGAGGCTTTATCTGCCCCTTCGCACGGGCCGCGGTGCCATCGGCGTGGTCGGCCTCGACAACGACAGACAGGGACCGCTCCTCAACTCCGATCAGCAGCGCTTGTTCGATGCACTTGCCGACCAGGCAGCGCTCGCCATCGAGCGTATCCAGCTCGTGGCCGACGTCGACAGGGCACGGCTCGCCGCCGAAACAGACCGTTTGAGAACGGCGCTGTTGACCTCTATTTCACATGATCTCAAGACCCCGCTGGCCGCAATCCTCGGATCGGCCGGGACGATCAAGGACTTCGGTGCCGGTCTGTCGGAAGACGCCAAGGACGAACTGTTGACGACGGTGATCGAGGAGTCGGAGCGGCTCAACCGTTTCATTGCGAACCTGCTCGACATGACCCGCATCGGGTCCGGCGCGATGACGCTGAATACCGCGCCGCACTTCGTCGGCGACATCGTCGGCTCGGCTCTCGCGCGCGCAGCAAAGATCACGGCGGACCACCGTGTGGAGACGGCGATCCCCGACGATCTTCCCATGGTCAAGGTCGACCCGGTTCTGCTGGAACAAGTCCTCTTCAACCTGATCGACAACGCCGCCAAATACGCGCCGGACGGCACAACGATACGGATCGAGGCGGATGGCGACGCCGGTCTCGTGCGCCTTCGCGTCACCGACGAGGGGCCGGGTGTGCCGCCGGGCGATCTGGAGCGGATTTTTGACAGCTTCTACCGTGTCAGCAAGATCGACCATGTCACAGCCGGCACCGGCCTCGGCCTGTCGATCTGCCGGGGGTTCATCGAGGCGATGGGCGGCAGCATCACGGCCGAGAACAGACTGGACGACGCGGGTGCCTTGTTCCAGATCTCACTGCCGAAGGCGCCTGCATCGAAGGGAACGACAGCATGACCCATGCCACCGTCAAGATCCTCGTCGTGGACGACGAGCCGCCGATCCGCAAGCTGCTCGATGTCGGTCTGTCGTCCCAGGGATTTGCGATCAGCGGAGCGCCGAATGCCCGCTCTGCCATCGCGCTGGCGCAATCGGACGTTCCCGATCTCGTCCTGCTCGATCTCGGCCTTCCCGACATGAGCGGGCATGAACTCTTGGCCCGATGGCGCTCGGAGAACGTCCCGTTCCCCGTCATCATCCTGTCGAGCCGCACGGACGAAACCGGCATCGTTCAGGCGCTCGAACTGGGTGCCGACGACTACGTCACCAAACCGTTCGGGATGAACGAACTCGTCGCGCGCATCCGCGTGGCCCTGCGCCATCGTTTTCAGAGCCAGGGCGAGGCCCCTGTCTTCGAAGCGGGCGACCTCTCGGTCGATCTCGTGAAACGCATCGTGAAGGTTCGCGGAAGCGAGGTGAAGATGACGCCTAGGGAATACGATATTCTGCGGCTACTGGTGCAGCATTCCGGCCGCGTTCTGACCCATCGCTTCATCCTCGAGAAGGTTTGGGGCGAAATGAACGATGTCCAGTACCTAAGGGTCTACGTCCGCCAGCTCCGGCAGAAGATAGAAGAAAGCCCCGACCAGCCTCGATACATTCTCACCGAAACCGGCGTCGGCTACAGGCTTGCGGAGATGGTCAGCATGTCGGAGACCCGATCGACCACGAGGCCCGAGACCATGCCATGACCCTCGACGATGGCGCTGAGCGGGTCGGGTCGGTGCGTCTCCTGCCGAGCTTAGGGGCGCCATCCGCGAATGTCGCGGATGGTCGTCATGCCCACTGGGAAACGCCGAGAAAACCACAATCCCTGACGATGGGTATGACCGGCTAATTCGCAATTGGAAACGGCACGACATTGGAAGGTTGCAGGGCCTGTTTCAACAGATATTGCCCGTATGCGCCTTTGCCGAGTTCGCGTGCCAGCTGAAGAAGCTGTTCGCTCGAAATGAAGCCCTTCTGGAAAGCGATTTCCTCCGGGCAGGAGATCTTGAAGCCCTGCCGACGCTCGAGAATGGCGACGAATTCTCCAGCGTCGAGCTGGCTGTCCGGGGTCCCGGTGTCGAGCCATGCATAGCCGCGCCCCATCAGTTCCACGTTCAGCTGGCCGCGTTCCAGATAGACGCGATTGACATCGGTGATCTCTAGTTCCCCGCGCGGCGAGGGTTCGAGGTTCGCCGCGATCTCCACAACGCTGCTGTCATAGAAGTAGAGGCCCGTCACGGCCCAGTTCGATCGGGGAACGAGAGGCTTCTCCTCTATGGAAACGGCCTTCATGCCGGCATCGAAATCCACCACGCCGTAGCGTTCGGGATCGTTGACATAATAGGCGAACACGGTCGCCCCCGCCTTGCGCCTCCTGGCGCGCGCGAAGAGGTCGGCGATGCCGTGACCGTAGAAGATGTTGTCGCCGAGGATGAGGCAGGAGGGGCTGGAGCCGATGAAGTCGGCGCCGATAATATAGGCCTGCGCGAGGCCGCCCGGCGACGGCTGCTCGGCATAGGTGAGCTTCAGTCCCCACTTGCTGCCGTCACCGAGAAGGCGCCGAAAGTTCGGCAGGTCGACCGGGGTCGAGATGATCAGGATGTCCTTGATACCGGCCAGCATGAGCGTCGACAGCGGATAGTAGATCATCGGCTTGTCGTAGACCGGCATCAGCTGCTTGGATGTAACCAGCGTCATCGGATGCAGGCGCGTCCCGCTGCCACCTGCCAGAATAATACCCTTCATGAATGCCTCTCCTTCATCGGCGTTGCCTCTTGCATCGTGTTGAAAAGTCGTTCGATCACCCGTTCCGTCGCGGGTCTCCAGCCCGGCATGGCGACGCCGTGCATGGCCTTCAGCTTGCGACAGTCGAGTTCCGCATTCGCCGGTCGCTCGACGGCGCTCGAATAGGTGTACGAGGGAATGGGGTTGACGGCGGCGAACGGACCTCCGCGCGCCCTGGACGCTCGGAAGATCTCCTCAGCAAATCCGGCCCAGGTCGTTTGCCCGCTGCCGCTCATGTGGAACGTGCCGCGCAGGCCCGGCTCGTCGCTCGCCAGCAGGTTCCGCGCGACCGACAGTATGGCGTCGGCGATGTCGAAGGCGGAAGTGGGCGTGCCGAACTCGTCGGCGATGACATTGACGCAGTCGCGCCCCTCGGCAATCCGTAACATCGTCTTCAGGAAGTTCGAGCCGAAGGGGCTGAACACCCAGGCGGTGCGCAGGATTGCATGATCAGCGGTCGCATATGCGATAGCCCGCTCGCCGCCGAGCTTGGATCGGCCGTAGACGCTGAGAGGCGCCACGGTGTCTGTCTCCGCATAGCCTCCCGACCTCGTGCCGTCGAAGACGCAGGCGGTCGAGAGGTGGATGATCGGGACGCCGAGTGCGGCCGCCACCTGCCCGAGGACCCCGGCAGAGGTCTGATTGACAAGGGTTGCGAGCCCTTCGTCGGCCTCGGCCTGTTCGATGGAGGTATAGGCTGCCGCAGAGACGATGATCTCGGGCCTTGCTGCCGCCACGGACGGGCCGATCGACCCGCTATCCGACAGGTCCAGCTCCGGACGACCGAGGGGAATGATGTCGAGATCGGCGTTGACGGCTGCGCGATCGAGGAGCGCGCTGACGACCTGCCCGTGTCGTCCCGTGACGACGATGCGGCGGCGCGGCTGTGTCATCGCCTCGTCTCGTGCATGCCCGGCGATCCCCCCAACAATTCCATGGCGTTCGCAACGGAAAATGTCATGTCCTCGTCCCCCGTTGAAAAGCTGAATGTGAAAGAGCCCCATCATGATGCCGCCCGGCGCAACCCCGCAGGCGCGGCAGCTATGGCTGTCCGGAGGTCTCCGCCCGCGCGGGAGCATGGTCGCAGCCTGACGTCTGGTTGTTCGCGATCATGTTGCCCGAGGGGCGTCCGTTTCCGGCGAGCGTGCGGATATGCGTCCAGGCGATCCGGCCGTCCGTCACGACGCCCTCGCCCGAGGGCGCGAGCGTACCGGAGGTGCCAGCGTTCTCCGTCTGATAGATTTCGCCATCCGCATAGATGAAGCGTCTCGCGGTATAGTCCGTTGCGGCCCTCCATCGACCATAGCCCTGCCCGACCATGACGCATCGCAACTGCGTCGGTTGCGCCTGGTCGTCCGCGATGATGTTGCCGACGATCACATTGTTTCGGCCGCCGCCCCCAAATGCGCCGTTGGCGAGGATGCCGGCATAGACGCTCGTGTCCTGCGGGTTGTGCAGCGGAGATCGCGGGTTGAGGTTCTGCCCGTTGCCGAGGGCGACGTTGCCCATAACCGTGTTTTCGTCGCCATAGATCGCAATCCCGTTCAACGCATTGCCGGAGACGCGGTTGCCAAGCACGACATTACGGTCGCCGGTCACGGAGATCCCGTTGTCACCCGTGCCTTCGGCCCTGTTGTAGGCGATCACGTTGCCGAAGGCGTTGTAGCGAATGCCGACGAGCTCGATGCCGTTCGCCCGCGTCCAGTTGTTGGAGATATCGTTGCCGTTCGCACCATTGTCGATCTGGATGCCGAAGCCGGCATTGCGTTCGAATTCGTTGCCTTCGATGGCAATGCCGGAGGAGCCATTGGTGATGGCGATCGCGTTGGCGGCCACCCCGTTCTCGAAGCGCGCGCGTTCGACGCGCCCGTTGCGGGCATTGGAGAAGACCAACGTTCCCGCATCGACCGCGCCTCCCCCTGTCAGGCGAAAATTGCCCGCACGAACGGCGCCGAGGGTCCGGCTCCGGCCGTTCTGGCGAAAGGTTATGTTCTCGATCGCGACATGCGTCGCACTGGGCGGCACGTCGAACGCGGCACCATCGCCCTCGGAGATCAGAACCGTTCCGATCGCACCGCGAAGGCTGGCATTGCGGGCAAATGTCAGTGTCCCGTTGATCCTGTAGGGGCGGCCTCGGTTCTCCAGAAACACCGACCGGCCTTCGGAAAGGCGGACCCGGATCTCCGCGAACTCCGCCTCGTTCTCGACTGCGGGACCCTGAGGGCTCGTGTCCTGCAAAGCCGAGGCATAGACCGGGATGAGCAGGCAGAGCGCGGCCGTAAAGCCGAGCACGATGCGCCGCACAGACACTTTGTCCTGCCGGCGTGTCTCCGTTCTCATAGCTGTAAAACCCATGTGGCAGCGATCCTGCTCTAAAAGCCCAGAGCCCGTCCGGGCGAAGCGACTGCGCCGCCCGCCGGACGATGCGATGCAAAGCAGCCTCAGGCGGCCATGATTTCCTGTTCTTCGCGCATTTCCAGACCGTTGCTCTTGAAGAACGCCGTGAAGGTCCTGAGATAGGCGCCGTACCGCGCCTCGAAGCGGCTGAAATCGGCCTGTTCGATAAGCGCCGGCAGGTCGAGGCTTCGCGTCATGTCGACGCTCTCGGCGGGCACGAACGGAATGTTCAGCGTCTGGGCGAGCTCGACCGTTCTGGCGTCGTGCGTCATCAGGATGCCGGGCGTTCCCGCCAGCAGGGCCGCAACGGTTCCGTGGATGCGCGTTCCGACGAACAGGTCCTGCGTCTGGGCGTAGTCGGTCCACTTCTCGAGGTCATAGAACACCTTGCCGTGCAGCCGGAGATACCGCCCGACCGCCTCGGCGTCGCTGTCGCCGTAAGACTTGCAGACGATGGGATCGACCTTTGCCATGATCTCCTTGTTCACGGTGCGGCCCAGCGCATAATAGAAATCGGCAAGCTCGGACTGCAGGACGATATCGTAGCGCTGGCGGTAGGCTTCCTTGTAAAAATAGTCCTGCAGGGGGCTCGTATCGTGCATGAGGTGCCGCGTGGAGTGGAACGCCACGCGCTGCGGATTCTTCGACACCTTCGAGAGCGGCCCGCGTGCATAGCTGGCAAGGAGAAGCGACGGGCATCCGGTCACCTCGACGTTCTTCACGCCGAAGCCGTTGAGAACCTCGGCCGAGAACGGACCCCGCACGGAAATCATCTTCGAGCTTTCGGCCGCCAGCCGCACGAGACGCTCCGTACCCGGCTTCAGGGTTGGATGCTCTCGGCCCCTACTCGGCTGCGCGCCGAGCCCGACAAGGATGACCGGGAGTTTCAAGGCCTCCAGACGCTCGGCCAGCACGCCGAAATCGCTATGTGGGTTCAGCCAGTTGGCCGCAGCGACCACGACCGCGTCCCGGCCTTTGGCGACCTCCGGCGTGAAGTGGTAGGAGGAGATGACGCCGTTGCGGATCACCCGGAAGAGCGATTCCGAGAAGATGAGGTTGCCGGTGTTGTTGCCGGCCACACTCAGGCACTTTTCGACCGTGAAGCCGTTATTGAGGACGCCGCGAACGTTGATTCCAAGGACGAGAGGAGATTTGAACAAGAGACATTCCTTTGCTTTATCTGGAGCCGTAGCGGCAACGCGATGGACGATCGTCGCACCGAGCCGGACGCGTGGGTGACGTCACGGGTCGGTTTACTTCAGGTATTTCTTGAATATTTCCGTGTATTTCTTGGCGACTGCCTCGATCGTGTAGGACGATCCGACGGACAGCGAGGCATTGGAGAAGCGGTCGCGCACGTCCTTCCGGGTCATTTCGATCATTGCGTTGGAAAAATCGGTGGTGAATATGTCGTCCGCCGCGGTGTTCGGCACCAGGATGCCCGCCGTCTTCTCTGCGGCCGTCAGCATCTTGCGGATCTCGCCGATATCCGTGGCGATGATGGGAGCGCCCATGTGCATCGCCTGGATGAGGGTAAGGGGGAACGATTCACCCTCGAACCGGGATGGCAGGATGGCAACGTCGGAGATGGCATAGGCGCCGTTGATGCACTCCTGATAGCCGACGAAGTGGACGCCCTCTTCCTCCGAGAACTCTTCTTGCAGCACCGCAAGTTCCGGCCCGGAGCCGCACAGCATCAGGTGCAGGGGCACCTCGGAATGCCGCTGCGCGATACGCTTCGCTTCGATGGCGACGCGCCAGCCCTTCTCCTTGATGGCGCGGGAGGCGAGCGTGAAGAGCACACCCCCTTCGGGCACGCCAAGCTCTGCGCGCGAGATCGGGAACGGCCGGTCGTCGGAGGGCATGCCGTTCGGAATGAAGGTCACCCGGTTTGGATCGAGCGGAACACCGTCGAGATGGGCCAAATTCTTCGCGCTCAGATAGGTCCAGTGGTCCACGCCCCGAATGAGCCGAAACAGCATGTCGTCGCCCATGGGCGTGACTTCGTACGAGCCGTGCAGCGTTACGACGTAGCGCACCTTGTGGTCGCAGCGGTTCCGGGCGCCGAAGAAGAAATACTCGACCGATGCGACATGGGAATGCACCAGATCGATGCCGGCCGTTTCAATGAAGTGATCGATGCCGACTTCGGTGACCCAGTGTGCGTCGTAGACGGCGACGCGCCGGTCGAGCAGGTTGCGAACGTTCGCGTTCTGCTTCCATCCGTCGGTGATAAGGAACGAGACGAGATATCCCATTTCCACCAGCGTATTGGCGAGATGGATGGGGAAGATCTCGCCGCCGCCGAGATGGAAGCCGAGCGTTGCGACGAGAACGTGCTTGGTCGAGCGTTTGGTCCTCAGAACCTTTTCGTTATGATAGTGCATCGTCAGCGCGCCGATGTGCTTCTCGGCCCCGGAATAGACGAACTGGCGGTAGACGTTGAAGTAGAACTCCAGGGCGACATCATCCGGCGTGCCCCAGCGTTCGCGCAGCGACACCATGATCTTCTGATGCTCCGCATAATATTTCGGCTGAATGAAGCCTTTGACAGAGGTGTTCTTGCCGTGCTGGCGGAAATACGCCACGGCCTCGGGCGCATAGGCCATCTGACCGCCGCCCGCCAGGATCGAGTAGAGATACCAGTCGCCGCAAATCTTGTAGGAGACGAGTTCGTCCCACACCTCTTCCGGGATGCTCTGGTTGCGGAAGACGCAGCCGCCGACGTTGGGAATGAGATTGGATTTGCCGAAGCCGCCGCGGAAGAACTGGTGGGCCGGACGCTTGAACGGTTGGCTCCAGATCCCGGCTGCGGCACGTTCGCGGTAGTCGTCGAGGCCCGGGCTCATATTGCCCACGGCGTCGGAGAACTGGATGCGCCCAAAGGCAACCATGACGCTTTCGTCCACCAGCGGCCGCACGCAGTGCTCGAGGAAGTCCAGCTCGCAGAAGTCGTCACTCTCGCAGATCCAGATGACCTCGCCTGCGGCACTCTCGATCCCCTTGCGCCACTGCTTGAAGACGCCGCCCGAATTCGCGGTGTTCAGGATCGTCCGTATCTGCGGATAGCGCGCGGCATAGTCCGCAATGACCGTCCGGCTGTCATCCGTGGAGCAGTCGTCGAGGATGATCACCTCCAGGTTCTCGTAGGTCTGGTTCAGGATGCAGTCGAGGCGCTTCTGGAGGAACCGTGCATGGTTGAAATTGGGAACGATGGCGGTCACGAGAGGCGCGTAGCTCTTCAGCGCCAGATGCGTTTCGTAGCGGATCGCGCGACGACCTTCGCTGATGCCATGCAGGATGAAGTGCTTGAACGGGTTGCCACCGCCGTTCTTGATGTCCTCGTTCTTCTCCAGGTAGTAGCGCGTATTGAACGTCGGGCTCGGATCGCGAAGCTCGCGCCAGCCATGGTTCATATAATGCTCGAAGAGATCGAGCCCCGAGCCCTGCAGGTCCGGCGATGACGCGAGATAGTAATCCTCGTCGAAGGCGGCGCGCACGCGCTCGTCCTCCCGCTCGCCGGCATGGGAAACTTCCGAGAAGCTGCGCCCTTCCGCCCGCCCCCATCTGAGGTAGTGGACGAAGGGATTCCAGTCGCTATCGCTGACGTCGGGATTGGCCTCCAGATAGGCGCTGAGCGAAAAGGACGCGGACGGATCCCAGCCGTCGGACCAGCCTTTCGACAGGAAGTGCTCGATGAGGTCGATATCCTCTCCCGGATGATCGGGGAAATGGCCGAGATAGAAGGCATTATCGAACTCGAGAGCGACGAGTTCGTAGTCGCTCAGATCGAAGGTTCGCTGGTCCTGCTCCCCGGTTTTGACCGGTCTTGCAAGGTCTCTGCCCTCGCGTCGTCCCCATCGGATATAGTGGACGAAAGGGTTGAAGCCGGACGAGCGTACGTCCGCATTGGCGTCGAGATAGGCCGAAACGGAAAAGGTCGGTGACGGATCGAATCCGGCGAGATGGCCCTTGGACAGGAAGTGCTCGATGAGGTCGATCTCGCTTCCCGGCTGCTCGGAAAAATGCCGCAGGTAGAACTGGCTGTCGAATTCCGGTGCGACCCATTCGTAGTCGCTGAGCTCGATATTGGCGATGTCGCTGTCGCGGCCCGCGGCGGTCGGCGCGAAACGCCGTCCTTCCAGCCGTCCGCGCTGCAGATAGTGAACGAAGGGGTTGACCCCCTTGCTTCGCACATCCGGGTTCGCCTCGAGATAGGCGGAGACGGAAAATGCCGGGCTCGGGTCGTAACCGTCGATCCAGCCCTTCGACAGAAAATGCTCGATCAGGTCGATCTCGGGCCCCGGCGGCTGCAGGAAGTAGGTCAGGTAGAAGGCAGGATCGAACTCCTCGGCCACGCATTCATAGTCGCTGGGCGCGACCGCCGCGATCGCCGCCGCCGGGGCATGCTCTGTTTCGGCCGGCGGTTCGCCGATGTCCGGCATAAGCGGTGCCGATCGTCCCTCGTCCCGTCCCCATCGCAGGTAATGGACGAACGGGTTGTGCCCGGCCTCGCGAACGTCGGGGTTCACCTTGAGATAGGCTTTCACGGAAAAGGCCGGTGACGGATCGTAGCCCTCTTTCCACCCCGTCGACAGGAAGTGTTCGATGAGATCGATCTCGGGGCCGATCGGTTCGAGAACCTGGCTCTGGTAGAAACTTTCGTCAAATTCCGCGGCGACCTGTTCATAGTCGCTGAGCGGGATCTCGGGATAGGGCTCGCGGAAGATCCGGCGATCGAACTGAACCGGGGCAATGACCTGCTCGCTTCGTACACGTTCCAAGATATTCACGTACTGGACCATTTCCCCAAACTCCAAACCGGTTCATGTTCACGTCGGCACCGGAGGCGCCAAACAAACGAGAGGATCTACAGTGGGTCAGCCGATAAAGGGTCCGTGAACCCAGCGCGCTCCCGCTGCCAGCACCTCCGCAAAATCTGTTTCGTTCTCCACATTCGCAGCCACCACCGCCGCCTGGAGATGGCTCGCCTGCCGTATCAGTGCGTTGACGTCGGCGCGCCTCGTCGCAGGACGGCCATCGGTACCGCGCCCTGCATCGATCTTGATGAGGTCGATGACGCCGTCCCGAGCGAGCGCCAACGCCGCCGCGGTGCCGTCGAAATCGCCGATCGCCACCTTGCACCCGCGCGCGCGGAGCGCCGCGGCGAACAGCGCGACGGGCTCAGGATGGGCCAAGAGATGCAGGCGCTCGATTTCGACAATGAGGCGGGCAGCGATGGCCGGTTGCGCGGAGAGGATGACCAGCGTGGAATGCCACCAGACGTCATCGATCGCCGAGAGAGCGGAAATGCTGCAGCCGAGCGTTTCCTCGGGGTGATGGCGCAGGCGATCGATCGCCGCGAGAACGACGATCCGGTCGAACACGCGCGTCAGTCCGACCCGGTCGAGGGCCACAATGAAGTCCCGGGCGTTGACCTGCCGGTCAGCGATTTCGTGGCCGTCGCCATAGACCACGTGCGGCAGAAGCGGCCTGTAGAGATCAGCGCCACCATCGCTGGCCGTGACGCGACCTTCCGAAAAATAGATGCCCGAACGCGCCAGCGCGCGATAGATCGATGCCGCCACGCACATATCGCCGCGAAACTCGAACGCGTTGACCATGCGTCCTCTTTGTCGCGATGTGGCGAGACGGGCGATATTCGACATTTCCAGCAGGGTCAGCGAGACGAAAACGGCGTGTCCACCCACGACGATGGCGTCGCCGCAGATGGCGACAAGACTGGACTCGAGCATGGTCCAGTCATCCACGCCGTCATCGAAATCATAGCAGACGAGGGTCACGCCCCAGGCTTCGATCACGGCCGGCCAAGACCGGTTCGCAAACGCAAGATCCGCACGGGCAGCCACCTCCACCAGGACGCGTCCTGCGAGACCATGGCCGTAAACCGAAACGATATCGTCAATGTTCTGAATGACATAGTGAAACGTTCTGGTGCCCTTGTCGGCCAGTGCAGGCCTGTCGGTGGTCATCAGCGCGACGGGCTGTGTCATCGGGCGCCCTCCGTGACGGACTGTGTCCGATCGCGCTGGGAAACGCGGGAAAGTGCATCCGGGAGGGCCAGTGAAGCGGGGGTGTCTGTGCGTGCGCCAGCCGTCTTTACGGCGTGGGCGTCAACCCTGATCAGATCGGAGATCGCACAGCTTCGCTGCATAAAGGGGTCCGTTCTGGTATCCCCTCATATCAAGGCGTTTCTGTGATGAAAACGGCGATTATCCAATGTTTCGGTCATGGAAAGTGGCCGAAAGGCGGGCGGACAGAAGGGACCCTTTATTGTCAACTTTAAGTCGGCAATCCTTCGCCGGGCATACAAAAAAAATCGCCCGGCGGGTGAAGGGGAGAAAAAGACCACGTCGGAGAAAACACGCAGTCATGAGAATTGGTTATGCACGGGTTTCAACAGAGGATCAGAAGCTCGATCTTCAAACACAGGTTCTGAACAAGTCGGAGTGCGACATCATCTTCACGGATCACGGGTACTCCGGTGGATCCTTCGAGAGGCCAGGATTGGAGCAGGCTTTGAGCAGGCTCGAAAGAGGTGACACCCTCGTCGTCTGGCGGCTGGATCGTCTTGGCCGGTCGCTGGTCAAGCTGGTGCAGGTGATGGACGAATTCCGCCAGAGAGGGGTTCATTTCCACTCGCTGACCGAGAACATCGATACGAGCTCCTCGGGCGGCAAGCTGATGTTTCACATGATTGCCGCTCTTTCCGAGTTCGAGCGGACGCTCATCAGTGAACGGACGCGGGCCGGCATGGCGGCCGCGCGCAACAACGGTCAGCGGCTTGGCCGCCCTCCATCCCTGACCGATGACGAGCTGGCCGCCATCGTCAAGGCGATCAACGAACGCGGAGAAAGCCTTCGTGACGCGGCGATCAGAAACAATGTCTCGCTCCGCTCCCTGCGGCGCATGATCGCCAGGGCCAGAGACTTTGGTACGGCCTCCCTGCAGGCAAATTGCGGGCCGGATCTCTGTCCGATGTAAAGGCGAAGCGCCTCAGTCGAGGATCATCGCACTCTGCCACGACCCATTGCAGGTCCGTCCCGCAATGGGTCATTCAGCAAAGGAAAGGCCCCCTGATATGGCTTCGAAAGGCTCCGGCGGAGAATTCTAGGGTATTGACAGTCCGGAAAAGCAGACTGTAAGTATCGACTTATAGAAAATTAGACTACGTTTAACTAAAAAAACTAAATAAGGGGAGTGGGATTTAAGATGATTCTGTGACCAGCGTTTACGCATGTTTAGGGGAACTGCATGTGATCGGTTATGCGCGCGTTTCAACGGACGATCAAAACCTTGATCTTCAGATCAATGCTCTTCAAAAGGCGGGTTGCAGTAAGATATTCTTCGACAAGGGCGTCTCGGGCAAGGTATTCGAGCGACCTGGACTTGGTAACGCGATTTCGAGTCTCCGCCCTGGCAAGATGTTTGTCGTCTGGCGACTGGACAGACTGGGCCGATCTCTTCCCAAACTTATCGACTTCATCGACCAGCTGGGAAAGCAGAACATTGCCTTTCTCTCGCTGACCGAAAACATCGATACCAAATCCTCCGGAGGGCGGCTCATCTTCCACATCATGGGCGCATTGGCGGAGTTCGAGCGAACGCTGATCAGCGAAAGAACAAAGGCGGGAATGGAGGCAGCCCGCATGAAAGGCACGCATCTTGGACGACAGCCATCCATGAGCACGACCGACGTGCAACAGGCCCTGAGAGCGATGAATGCCGGCGAAGACATCGACGCCATCGCCAGACAATACGACATCTCAACCCGCACCCTGCGGCGACACATCACGAAAATGAACGCGATTTAGGTGTAGAATCCTTTCACTCGCGTAATTTGACGTCATCGTTTACGTTTTATGAACAGGCGTGAACGGACGGCGCTCTCGTGGGTGATACGCCCCTACCGTGATCAGTTCGAGCCGATCGTGCCGGTTCCTGCCGCAGGACACGGCATGCGTCTGACGCAACCGACAGGGAATTCCCACCCCCCTACTCTCCCCAGTGCAGAGGGCACCAACGGGCCATCGGCTCCAGCGGTTTTACACCTGAGTGCCTTACGACGACATCAAACTTTGACCAGCAAGGTCGGTGCCGCAAGATGCTCGCACGACGAGTTCGCACGCGATATAGTTGATCCCCGACTCCACAGGCTTGCCCTGGGTGAGGTCCAGCATGGCCAAACCCGCCCGTCTGCCCAGTTCCTTCAGGCCCATGTCGATCGTCGTCAGGGCCGGGCGGGTCTGGGCGGCGACGACATGCCAGTTGTCGAAGCCGACGACCGCCATGTCGCTGGGCACGGTAAGTCCGTGGTCACGCAAGGCATCGATGACGCCGCGGGCGGTCTCGTCGCTCCCGCAGAAGATCGCATCCGGGCGCGGCTCCGGGCGCTTGAGTATCCTGTGAACGGCTTCGTGCCCCCAGTCTTCACCCCAGGGTCCAAACATGACCTCGCCCTCGCCCCCCAGACAGGCACGATAGGCCGCGGCACGACGGCGAACGGCGGCAAAGTCCTCAGGTCCCGTAATGTGCAGGATCCGGCGATGCCCGAGCGACAGGAGATGCTCGACCGCCAGGCGAGCGCCCTGGTGATCATCGGGAACGAATGACACGCTGGTGTCCGGCCCTTCCGCAAAGGCATAGACCACCGGTATGGGCAGGCGGGAGAGATCGACCTGCGGCGCAAGATCGAGCCGGGTGGCCGTGAAGATGATCCCATCCACCTGCTTATCCAGCAGCGCTTCCAGGTGAAGGCGGGCAAGTCTTGGATCGTTGTTGGTGGCGCAGAGAAAAACCGACACGCCATGATCGACGAGCGCTTCGGAAACGCCGGCCGTCATCGGCAAGGTCAACCGTCCATAGGTGTCGTTGGTGATCATGCCGATCGAATGGCTGCGTCGACTGAGCAACCCGCGCGCGAGTGCATTCGGCCGGAAGCCGATCTTTTCGGCAATGTGCTTTACCCGGTCACGGGTCTCGGCATTCGTGCGGCCCTGTCCATTCAGCGCGTTTGAAGCGGTGGAAATGCTGACGCCCGCAGCAAGCGCCACGTCGCGGATCGTCGCTCGTCGCCCATGCGAAGTGGTCATCATCGGCACCCTGAAGTTGGCTTGATAAAAGGTTTCATCAAGAAATATCTCAAGTGATAAAAGGTTTTAGCATTTCATCCGTCTTTCGCTGTGTTCACGCTGTCGACAATACAAATATTCTCGATTACCGTCCGTTTCACGTCAATGTCCCGGCATGTCCAAGGGAGAGTTGGCGACAACGAAAAAGGGAACGCTCCATGCTGAAAATCAAACTGGCGCTCGCCGCGCTTTCGCTTGTTGCCAGCACCACGCTGGCGAATGCAACCGATGTCACCCTGTGGGTTCGCACCTCGTCCGGCGCCGTCCTCCAAGGCCTCGCAGATCATTACAACGCCTCCCATTCCGACAAGATCGTCGTGACGCAGATCACGGCCGAGCAGATGGTGCCGAAGCTGGGCGCGGCCATTGCCGGCGGTGCGGCACCCGATGGCGCCGTGCTCGACCTGATCTATCTGCCGACATTTGCCGCAGCCGATGGCTTGGAAGACATTACCGAGTTCGTCAAGAGCCGCCCTTATGCGAGCGCCATGAGCCCGTCCCATATCCGCCTTGCGACCTATGAGGACAAGATCTACGGCGTACCGGCCCTCCCCGATGCCTCGATCATCGCCTACAACACCGACCTCTTCGAAAAGGCCGGTCTCGATCCGAACAAGGCGCCGGCATCTCTGGAAGAGATTGCCGCCGACGCCAAGAAGATCGCGGCGCTCGGCAACGAGACCTACGGCTTCTACTTCGTCGCCAATTCCGGCAGCTGGCTGATCTACGACTTCCTGCCGCATCTCTGGGCGGCGGGCGCCGACATCCTCACCGAGGACGGCCGTACGGCAACCGTGGATACGCCGGCTCTGCGCGAGACGATCGCCGCCTATCGCGATATGTGGAAGGCTGGCGCGATCCATCCGACCTCGCGATCCGGCAACGGCAACAATGCGGTCGAGGCGTTTGCCTCCGGCAAGGTCGGCGTTCTCATGACCGGTTCCTACATCGTCAACCTGCTGACGAGCAAATATCCCGACGTCAAGTTCGCCGTCGCGCCGATCCCCGGCCCCAAGGGCGGCGCCTCAAGCTTTGCCGGTGGCGATACGCTGGCCGTCATGAAAGGCATCGACGAGGAAAAGAAGAAGGTCCTGCTCGACTTCGTCGATTTCTACATGACGCCGGAGCAGCAGGTCTACATCACCAAGGAATCCGGCATGCCCTCGCGCACCGATCTCGCAGGCGATGCCTATGCGAGCTTCGACAAGCGCAATCTGGTATCCTATGACATCCTGTCGAAGGCACGCACACCTTACACCTTCTCCTCGGACGAACTCTTCGTCAGCCGCACCGGACCCTTCGTCAACCTGATCCAGGGCGCGATCTTCGGGGAAGACGTCGATGGGTCGATCAAGTCTGCGCAGGACGCCTTCACCAAGGTCCTCGAGCGGACCAACCCGTAAGGGGATCCAGCTGTCGGATGTGACCTGCCGCAGAGCCTTTTCCAAGGCCTGAGGTCTTGTCTGCCCCTCACCCTAGCCCTCTCCCCGCATGCGGGGAGAGGGGACGTGCCACAAGGTTGCTCCGAGTCCCTTCTCCCCGCGCGCGGGGAGAAGGTGCCGGCAGGCGGATGAGGGGCCGCTGCGACCGAAACGTTAAAAATCACGCACCCCGCACGTCCCATCATCAACCCCGTCCCATCATCAACCAAGGAGCGAAATCTTGGCTTCGACGGCCCAAAGATCGACGCAAACGGTGACGGCGAGCAACGACCCCGAACCGAAGGGCTGGCTCGGCCTCGCCTTCATGGCGCCAAGCCTCGTCTTTATTCTCGGCCTCTTCGTCGTGCCCCTGGTCATGGCGCTCTGGATGAGCCTTCACAACTGGCCGCTGCTCGGACGCCGCAAGTTCATCGGGCTTGGCAACTATGCGGAACTGCTGGGAGACATGCAGCTCTGGCATTCCCTCGGATTCACGCTGCTCTATACCGTGCTCGTCACCGCCGCCATCATGGCCGTCGCCTTGCCCCTGGCGCTGCTGGTGGACCGGCCGCTCAGGCTTGCCGGCTTCTTCCGCACGGTCTACTTCATGCCCGTCGTCATCGGCTTCGGTGCAGCCTCCACCCTGTGGATGTGGCTGCTCAATCCCGACAATGGCGTCTTTGCCCATCTGCTGCGGGGCCTTGGCCTCGTGGACAGCGCGCCGCGGCCGCTCGAAAGCTTCTGGCCAGCGCTCGGCGTCATCATCCTCATGGTGGTCTGGAAGACGGCAGGCTTCACCATGGTCATCCTTCTCACCGGCCTTCAGGCCATTCCCGCCGACGTGACCGAAGCGGCCAAGATCGATGGCGCCGGCGTCTTCAGCCGCTTCCGGCGGATCACGCTGCCGCTGATGCGCAATTCGCTTCTTCTGGCGCTGGTGCTCAACGTGACGTCGTCGATGCTCGCTTTCGACCAGTTCTTCATCATCACGCAGGGCGGCCCGTCGAACAGCACCATCTCCGCCGTGTTCTCGATCTACCTCGCCTCCTTCTCCTCCTATCGCCTCGGCTACGGCTCGGCCATGTCCTTCGTGCTGCTCGTCGTTCTCGTCGCGATCTCCTCGATCCAGCTCGCCTTCCTGCGCCAGCGGCCGGAGGAAAGCTGATGAGCCGCACCCTTCCCACATCCGCGCCGATGCCGGCACGCGAACGGCTCGGCTTTGCCGCCTTCATCCTCGTCTCGGTCGTCTTCGCGCTGTCCTTCCTGCTGCCGATCGTCTGGTCGTTCGCCAACTCCTTCAAGCCCGCGGCCGAGGCTCTGGCCCATCCCGTCGCACTGTTTTCCAAGGCCTTCTCGCTGGAGAACTACAGGCGGCTGAATACCGTCGGTGCCGGGTGGACCGTCTATGCCGGCAACTCGGTCATGATTGCGCTCGGAACCGTGGTGCTGACAGTGCTCGTCGCCGTTCCCGCCGGCTACGGCTTCTCGAAGTTCCGCTTTCCCGGTCAGTCCGCACTTTTCATCGTGGTGATGGCGACGATGATGATCCCGTTCCAGTCGATCCTCACACCGCTCTTCCTCATTCTCAAGGTGCTGAAGCTTCAGAACAATCTGTTCGGCCTCGTGCTGATCTACGTGACCTTTCAGCTTCCCTTCTCGATCTTCATGATGCGCAATGCCTTCGATGCGGTGCCCCGCGCCCTGATCGAGGCGGCGCGGATCGACGGGGCGTCGCAATGGACGATTCTCAGGCGGATCATGCTGCCGATCGCCCTGCCCGGCGTCGCGACGATCGCCATGTTCGCCTTCCTCAATTCCTGGAACGAGTTCCTTGCCGCGCTGATCTTCCTGTCGGACCAGAACAAGTTCACGCTGCCGATCATGCTGGTCAACGTCTCTTCCGGCATCTACGGCATCATCGACTGGGGTGCGCTGCAGGCGGGCGTAACCGTCACCATGGTCCCCTGCATCATCCTGTTCCTTCTCCTGCAACGCTATTACGTGCGCGGTCTCACCGCCGGCGCCGTGAAATGAGCATCGTGCATTCCCAAAAGGCTTCTCCCATGTCGTCCACGCCCGCCTCCCCGCGCGTCCAGCCGTTGACCCCGCCCCGCCGCTTCATCCCCGTCGATCATACCCGCGTGGATTTCACCGGCGGGTTCTGGGAAAGCTGGTCGAACACCGTGCGAGACGTGACCATCCCCACCCAGCATATGCGGCTGGAAGAGGAAGGCTTTCTGGAAGTCCTCGACTTCGACAAGCCGCCCTCGCCGCTGGTGCGCCGCATCCAGCCGAGCGGGCTGTCGATGCAGCATTTCTTCGACAGCGATTTCGGCAAGTGGATCGAGGCCGCAAGCTACACGCTGAAAGCGCATCCGAACGCCGATATCGAGAAAAAGATCGATGCGATCGTCGAGAAGCTCGAACAAGGGCAGATGGCCGACGGCTACCTCAACAGCTGGTTCATCCGCCGCGAGCCGGAGAAACGCTGGACGAACCTGCGCGATCTTCACGAGATGTATTCGATGGGGCATCTGCTCGAGGGCGCCGTCGCCTATTTCGAAGCGACCGGCAAGCGACGCTTCCTCGACGTGATGATCCGCGCCGTCGATCACATCATCGACACGTTCGGCCCGGAGCCCACCAAGCTGCGCGGCTATGATGCCCATGAGGAAATCGAACTGGCGCTCGTCAAGCTCTACCGCGTGACGCGCGATCCACGCCATCTGGCCCTTGCGACCTACTTCGTCAACGAGCGCGGCCAGATGCCCTCCTATTACGACGAGGAGGCCCGCCATCGCGGTGAGAACCCGGAGGATTACGTCTACCAGACCTATGCCTACAGCCAGGCGCACATGCCCGTGCGCGAGCAGACACAGGTCGTTGGCCATGCCGTGCGCGCCATGTATCTCTTCTCCGCCATGGTCGATCTCGCGCATGAGAATGACGATCCGACCCTGAAGGCAGCCTGCGAGCGGCTGTTCGACAACCTCACCGGCCGCCAGCTCTACGTCACGGGCGGGCTCGGTCCGTCGGCCTCCAACGAGGGCTTCACGCGGGAATACGACCTGCCCAACGAGACGGCCTATGCCGAAACCTGCGCTGCCGTCGCGCTCGGGTTCTGGAGCCACCGCATGGCGCAGCTCGATCTGGATGCAAAATACACCGACAAGCTGGAAACCGTGCTCTTCAACGGCGCGCTGTCCGGTATCTCGCGCGACGGCGAGCATTATTTCTACGAAAACGTGCTGGAGAGCCACGGCCAGAACCGCCGCTGGAAGTGGCATTACTGCCCCTGCTGCCCGACCAATATCGCCCGCCTCATCACCTCGCTCGGCCAGTACGTCTATTCCGCGACGGATGCGGATCTGGCAGTTCATCTCTACGGCGCCAACACGGCGGAGATAGCGCTTGGGCAGACCATCGTCCGGCTGACGCAGGAAACGCGCTATCCCTGGGATGGCGATATCCGGCTCGCACTCGGGCTCGATACACCCTCGTCCTTCACGCTGCATCTGCGCATCCCCGGCTGGTGCCGGGCGGCACGGGTGACGGTCAATGGCGAGGCCGTCGATGTGAAAGCGGCCGTCACAAAAGGCTATGTCGCGATCCGGCGCCCCTGGGCGGATGGCGACGAGGTGCGGTTGTCCCTCGACATGCCGGTCGACCGGCTCTATGCGCATCCGGCCGTCGGCGAGGACGCCGGTCGGGTGGCGCTGAAGCGCGGTCCCGTGGTCTATTGCGTCGAGGAGACCGACATCGGCACCGAGCCCCAGCGGCTACGGCTACCGGCGGAGGCAAGGCTCGACGTTGCCTATGATCCGAACCTGCTGGGCGGCGCTGCCGTGCTGACGGGCGAAGCGCTGGAGGCTGAGACGAGCGATTGGAACGGGCTCTACCGCACGGCCCCGCCGGCGCTCAAACCCCGCGCCTTCAAGGCGATTCCCTACCATCTCTGGGCAAACCGCGACCCTGGCGCGATGCTCGTGTGGCTGAACGAGAAGTAGGAGACAGACGATGGCCCGGCTCGAACTGCGAAACGTCGTCAAATCCTATGGCATCTACGAGGCCGTGCGCGGCATCGATCTGGAGATCGAGGACAAGGAGTTCGTCGTCTTTGTCGGCCCGTCCGGTTGCGGCAAATCGACGACGCTCCGGATGATCGCCGGGCTCGAGCACATCACCGGCGGCGACATCATCATCGGCGATCAGGTGGTCAACCGCCTTGGGCCGGGCAAACGCGACATCGCCATGGTGTTCCAGAACTATGCACTCTACCCGCATATGTCCGTGCGCGAGAACATCGCCTTTTGCCTCGAACAGCAACGACTGCCGAAGAGCGAGATCGAGACGCGGATCCTTGACGCCGCGCGCACGCTGCACATCGAGGAACTTCTCGACCGCCGCCCCGGCCAGCTCTCGGGCGGGCAGCGCCAGCGCGTCGCCATGGGCCGGGCGATCGTGCGCAATCCGAAAGTGTTTCTGTTCGATGAACCGCTCTCGAACCTCGATGCCAAGCTCCGCGTGCAGATGCGCACCGAAATCAAGCGCTTACATCAAGTCTTGCCGACCACCACGGTCTATGTCACGCATGACCAGATCGAGGCGATGACCATGGCGGACCGCGTCGTCGTCATGAATGGCGGATTGATCGAGCAATGCGGCCCGCCGCAGCGTCTCTACCATCACCCGGCCACCCGCTTCGTCGCCGGCTTCATCGGCTCGCCCGCCATGAACTTTCTGGAGGCTCGACTTGTCGACGTCGCAGGCCAGCTCGTCGTTCGCCTCGAAGACGGCACCGATTTGCCTGTGCCGTCGGAACGCGCCGCCCTTTACGCGTCCAGAACAGGTCGCCCGGTCACCTTCGGCATCCGCCCGGAAGCCGTGAGCGCCGCACAGCAGCGCTCGGGCTACGCAGCGCTGACCGCCCGGATCGACCTTGTGGAGCCGCTCGGTCCCTCGACCATGATCTATTTCGACGTGGGAACGACCACCCTCTGCGCCAGCATCGACCCCGAAGCGGCCGCCAGGGCGGGAGAGGACATCGTTCTCTCCGTCAACATGAACCAGATGCATCTGTTCGATGCAGAAACGGGCGTGTCTTTGACGCCCCTTCCGTGAGGCGTGCTATTTTTCCGTAACGAGTAGCGAATGCACAGTCGAAATCTGGCGAAAGCCTTCTTAGGCGTTCGCCAGATCGGAGGCTTTACGCCGCGACCATCTCTGCGGTCTCCCCCTTCTCGAACATGCGTTCCAGATTGAGAAAGCAGATCATTCCGTCCGGCTGGGCGATGATACCGTCGGCATAGTGCATGCCGGGGGAAATGCTGATTTCGGGGACCGGCTGCAGCAGGTTTTCGGAGACCGTCAGGATGTCGGAGACGCCATCGACGATGAGGCCCATCGCCATGCCGTGTATTTCGGCCACGACGATGGCGCTGCGTGGGGTCGGCTCGGTGCTGGCCATACCGAGCTTGTTGGCCAGATCGATGATCGGGATCACCGTGCCGCGCAGGTTCATCACGCCGATGACATCCGGCGGGGCATGCGGGATCGGGGTCGCCGGACCCCATCCGCGAATCTCGCGGATGGTCGTCGTGCGGACACAGAATTCCTGCCCGTGCAGCCTGAAGGCGATGATCTCAAGCGTGCCGCCGGTGCCGGATGTGGATGGGTTCAAACCGCTCATCAAAAGTCCTCCCATGTTTCCTTGATCGCGGCGTTGCCGGAGAAGGCCTTCGCGACCTTGCCCGCCAGTCGCTTCGCCGGCGAGGCCACTGGGCGATGGGCCGGGCTTGCCGCCATGGCAGCTGCGGTCTGGCGCAGCGCTCCGCCCAGCTGGAACTGCGAGATCAGCTCGCGCAGGCGTTGGGCTTCAGTGGCCAGCGTCGCGCTGGCGGCGTTGCTTTCCTCGACCATGGCGGCGTTCTGCTGTGTCACCTGGTCCATCTGGTTGACGGCTGTGTTGACTTCGGCAAGGCCTACGGACTGTTCGCGGGCGGATGTGGCGATGGCGTCCATATGCTGGTTGACGGTGACGATATAGCCTTCGATCGTCTTGAGCGCCTGACCGGTTTCGCTGACCAGCCTGACACCGCTCTGCACCTCCTGGGAGGAGTTGCGGATCAGATCCTTGATCTCCTTGGCGGCCTTGGCCGAGCGCTGGGCGAGTTCGCGAACTTCCTGCGCGACGACGGCAAAGCCCTTGCCTGCATCGCCCGCCCGAGCCGCCTCGACACCCGCGTTCAGCGCCAGCAGGTTGGTCTGGAAGGCGATCTCGTCGATGACGCCGATGATGTTGGAGATTTCGTTGGAGGACTGCTCGATCTTCTGCATGGCATCGACGGCATTGGCGACGACCGCGCCGGACTGTGCCGCACTTTCATTGGCAAGCAGGGCCGTCTTGCGGGCTTCCTCGGCGCGCTTGGAGGAGTTGGCGACATTGACGGTGATCTCGTCGAGCGCCGCAGCGGTTTCCTCCAGCGAGGCGGCCTGCTGTTCGGTCCGCTTGGAAAGATCCTCGGTGCTGGCGCTGATCTCGCGCGTGCCGGTGTCGATCTGCGTACTGGCATTGGCCACAGCCCGCATCGTTTCCGCAAGCTGTGCGATTGCTCCGTTCAGATCGTGACGCAGGGCCTCGAAATCGGGCGCGAAGGCTTCGTTGAGCTGGAAACCGAGATCGCCGGCGGCAAGGCGACGAAGACCGGAGGCAAGGCCGGACGTCGCTTCCTGGAGGAGCGCTCTCGCAGCGGCTTCCGCATCCGCGGTCAGGCGAACGCGATCCTTTTCCGCCTGAAGGCGGGCCGCTTCGGCGTCCTGCTCGAGACGCTTGTTGTTGATCGCTGCCTGGCGAAACACCTCGACGGCGCTGGCCATGTCACCGATCTCGTCCTTTCTGTTCGTATGGGCGAGATCGACGTCGGTGTTACCGTCCGCGAGCTTCCGCATGGCCTGCGTCATGACGCGAATGGGCTGACCGACACTTTTGATGAGAATGATGGCGGATAGGACAAGGACGAGCACGATCGCAAGACCGATGCCGAGCGCCACCGAATTTGCCTGTGCAACCGTGGCATTCCGGGTTTCTCTCGCGCCGGCCGTGAAGCCGGTGGCATTCTTCTTCGCCTTGTCGATTGCTATCCCCGTGTCATCGGCAATTTTTCCGCTTTCGGCGGCAGACGCGACGAGTGCCTTGTTCATGTCCTCTGCCGAGATCTGACCGTCTGCCTTCTTCTGGAAGGACGCCACAACGAACGTTGCCCGTTTTTCCGTGGCGTCCGTGTAGCTTTTAAGCCCGTCCCGGATCTGAACGAGAACGTCCGGGATCATCGCCAGCGCAATGGGTTGCGCAAGACCGTCCCAGCCGGCTTCGAAGTCCGATTTGACATTCGAAAGGGCTGTGTCCGCTTCATCTTTGGTCCGGGCAAGATTCATGCGTGTTGCGGCATAGCGCATCCGGGCGAGCGCGAGCTCTGCGTTGACAACGCCACTGAGAATCGTCTGTTCGCGTCCGACGACCGCGTTTGCTTCGTCGACCTGATGACTGGAGACCTGCTGATTGGTGATCATGCCAAGGATCAGCAGAATGCCGATCCCCGATGATACGAGCAACTTGGTTCCGACCTTGGCATTCTGCAGTACTGACATAAGGATCTCCAGTCGATGTATGTCTGTGTCGTGTCCGATGGACAAACGCCAAGAGGCAAAGTCATTCTGCCAGAGGCTTTGGGAAACACGGAGATCATGTCCGTATCGCAATTCGCTAGGAATGATGGCTCTGCTTCAAGGCGCTTCGGCAGGCACGTTTAAGGACGTGTCTTTCTGGCGATCGACTTGAAACGCTCTGCCCCTCGCTGAACGCAATGTCTGATTATTCAATAAATTTGTTGTGTTTCATATAATCATTGATTTAAGAAAATACGCGATTTGCGCTTTTGACGCATGGAATTGGTGGTTTTCGACGGACGATGCCGGACCTAAGCTGAAACTGAGCGAAAAACGGTCACGCACCCCTTCATCAACGCCAAAGCGGCCGGGAAGGATGGAGCGGTATGCCGACGACGAGCCTGTTGGGAGACGACGCGACCGGTGCGGCCTTCGGTCAGGAGACGCGTGGTCACCGTCTGTCGGGCATTTCCTCGCGGCATTTCCTGAAGCTGCTGGAAGATCAGGGCCGGGTGGGCTTCTGGTCGATCGATTTCGACATCGGTCAGATCAACGGTTCGGTGGGGCTCTTCCGGCTCTTGGGGCTTTTGCCTTTCACCAGGCTCGAATTTGCCGATGTGATCCGGATGATCCATCCGGCCGACCGGGGCGCGAACGCCGATATGATGGCGATCATCCGCTCGGGTCAGGCGATCGAACGGGAATTTCGCATTATCCGTCCCGATAAAACCCTGCGCTGGATCCAGAACAGGGCTGAGGCGCTCGTTGATCCGGACGGCGTTCCCACGCGCGCGCTCGGAATGCTGACGGATGTCACCGAAAAATATGAGGCGCGGATCTTGGCGGGCGAAGGATGGCAGAGCTATCAACGCCTGATATCGGCCATTGCCGAGGTGAAATGGCGCATTCTACCCAATGGCAAGATCCTGTCCTTGCTGAGATGGGAAGACCTCACTGGACAGACCTTGGAGGCGGCGGACAACTGGGGATGGCTGGAGGCCATTCACCCGGATGAGCGGGATGGCATTCGCGCGCTCTGGGCCGAGTGCACACGGACCGGCCAACCCTATTCCATCGATCTTCGTATCCGGTGTCTGGCTGGAGGCTTTCGACGCTACCTGATGCGCGGTGCGCCGCTCTGCAACGCAGATGGGTCGGTGCGGGAGTGGATTGGTGTCCTCATCGAGACAGCACCGCTGACTTCGACCGTGCCCGCGCCACCCGTCGATGCCGTCAAGGCACTGGACGGAGCGCATATTCGCGCGGCGCGGGCGCTTCTGGACTGGAACGTGGAAGACCTGTCGCTCAAGGCCGGCGTCTCCGTCTCGACGATCCGGCGCCTGGAACATGGCACGGGAAACCGGACGAGGCTTCCTCACGTCGAGGCCATTCGCAATGCCCTGCAAGAGGGCGGCGTACGGTTCGGTCTCGGCCCGGATGCCGAGATAGCCGTGAGCTTGTGCCACCGTCAGGACTGAAGGTTTTGACGGAGACCGGACCTTGTGACCGGCGCGATAGAGAAGAATGCCGGCCTTTGTGTGCGACACGGCATGCGGTCCTGACGTCTCATTCAATGGCTTTTACAGCGGTCCGGCGGATGCTGCCGTCTCTTAAAACTCTTCCCAGCTTTCCTGCACGGCGGCATTGCCGGCGATGGAGCGGGTGACCTTTCCGCCAGGCCTACTGACGGGTGAGGCGAGAGGGCGCTGAGGTTGCCGCTGAACCGGGCTTGCCGCCATGAGGGTGGCAGTGTGGCGGTGCGTGCTGCCGAGCTGGAAGCGGGAGACCAGTTCGCGCAGTCGGCTGCTTTCGGTGGCGAGCGTCGCGCCGGCCGCGCTGGTTTCCTCGACCATCGCCGCGTTCTGCTGGGTCACCTGGTCCATCTGGTTCACGGCCGTGTTCACTTCGGCCAGACCGACGGACTGTTCTCCGGCCGATGTCGCGATCGAGGCCATGTGCTGGTTGACGGTGATGATGTAACCCTCGATCATCCTCAGCGCCTCGCCCGTGTCGCTGACCAGCTTCACGCCGTTCTGCACCTCGTTGGAGGAAATGCGGATCAGGTCCTTGATGTCCTTTGCGGCCTTTGCCGAACGCTGGGCCAGTTCGCGCACTTCCTGTGCGACGACAGCGAAGCCCTTGCCCGCCTCCCCTGCCCGCGCGGCTTCCACGCCCGCATTGAGCGCCAGAAGGTTGGTCTGGAAGGCGATTTCGTCGATGACGCCGATGATGTTGGAGACCTCGTTCGAGGACGCCTCGATCTTCTGCATGGCGTCCACCGCATCGGCGACGACGCGACCTGACTGGGCGGCACTGTCATTGGCAAGAACGGCGACCTTGCGGGCCTCGTCGGCGCGCTTGGACGAATTGGCGACGTTGACGGTGATCTGGTCGAGCGCGGCGGCCGTCTCCTCAAGCGATGCGGCCTGCTGTTCGGTGCGCTTGGAGAGGTCGTCGGCACTGCTGCTGACCTCCCGGCTGCCGGTGTCGATGGCGTCCGTTGCCTGCGCCACGTCCCGCAGCGTCTGCGAAAGCTGCGTCACCGCGGCATTGAAGTCGGCACGGAGCGTTTCGAAATCGGCTGCGAAGGGGTCGGCAAGCTGGAAGGTCAGATCGCCGTCCGCCAGATGCTTCAGCCCCTTGCCGAGACCCGCCGTGGCCTGCGCCATATCGGCCGTGCGGATACGATCGGCCTCGGCCTTGCTCTGGCGTTCTTCCTCGCTCAGGCTGCGATGGGCCGCGGCTTCCTGCTCCAGCCGCATCCGGGCCACATTGCTGTCGCGCAGCACCTCCAGCGATCGCGCCATGTCGCCGATCTCGTCCTTGGCCGTCGTGTCTAAGAGAGCCGCCTCCAACCGGCCGGCCGCGATGGAATTCGTCGCCGCGATCACCTTGCCGAGACGGTTGCGGAAGCGGTTGGCAAGTGCGGTGGCGACGGCGACCAGAAGCACGGTGGCAATGCCGACGACGATCAGCGAGGTCATGGCAAGGCTTTTCAGCCCGGCAAAAAGGGCGGGAACGGGCACGGAGACGACCGTGTACCATGTGGTTCCCGGAATGATGTTGACCGGCACGGCGACGGCGAGGTTCTGCGACCCGTCGGCATTGGTCATTTCCACCGGCGTGCCGGGATGGGCGACCACCTGATCCCAGGCCGCGGCATCGAGCCCGGAATCCTTAAGCGATTTCCCCAGCAGCGCCTGGTCGGGATAGGCGACGATGCTGCCGCCCTGGCTGATCAGCGCGACGAAGCCCGCCCCCAGCGGCTTCAGGCCCGAAAGGTCCCTGGACAGGCTGTCGAGGGCGGTATCCACGCCGGTGACACCGACGAAGCGGCCGTCCTTCAACAGGGGCACCATGAAGGAGGTCATGAGAACGTTCTTGCCGTCGATGGCGTATTGATAGGGTTCGGTGAAGAAGTCCCGGCCGGTCTGCTTGGGCACCTGATAATAGTCGCCGGCACCCGGCTTGTCGTAGTCGACCAGCGGATCGTGCAGGATCGTTTCGCCCGAGCGTGCGAAATAGGGAACGTAGCGACCCGTCGCGTCATGGCCCGGCTTGCTCTTGTAGTCGGCATCCTTGCCGTCGAAGGCGTCGGGCTCCCAGCCGGTACTGACGCCGACGGCCGCGGGATTATCGACCAGGAGCTGGCGGAGAAACGCATCCGTCGCCTCGCGGGAGGGCGCGCCGCCCTGCGCTGCGGCAACGAGATACGACCGCATGTTGAAGCTGAGCGTCTTCAGTGCGCCGAAGCGGGTCTCGACATTGGCAGCACTGGTGGCGGCCGCATTGGTCATTTCGGCGATCGAACGCGCACGGACCTCGTGATAGGCGAGGTAGAGAAGAATGCCCGCCGTTGCCACCGTGGTGGCGACCCCCGTGGCGACGATGGCGAACATATTGCGGCCCGTGGCCGTTTTTGGGAACATCCGGCGTCTCCAAACGCGATCTTTGCTTCAACGGGTCGGCGATAAACTCGGGCACACAGTCGGTCGGGACGGCACAGTGCTGTCCATTCTCCCTGTTTTACAAAGGTTTGGTTGAAATACGTTTAACGGAACCGCCGCGTCGTGATGACGTCAAGACGTGACGCGGGGCTCAACGTGATGAAGCGCTGTCTACCCGATATTTAGGGTAAGACAAGTCTGTCGCGGCCTGTGGATCGTCTGTAGAAATACTCGGCGCTGCCACAGAGACATCCTGCGGGGCCCTCCCCTCTTGTTGCCGAAGCCAGATGCCCGCGACCGATATTCAAGGACGATCGCGCTGCCGCGCCGCCTCGCGTCGTTCGGCCTGAACGACCAGCCGGCCGAGCGCCATCAGCGCAATGCCGATGGGAACGGCGGGGGTGGTCGTGAGGGCTTGCAGGACGGCGAGGAGGAAATAGGGGTGGATGTCGGTGATCAGCGCCAGGGGCACGAGACCCGCGGCAAAGATCAGAAGACCCGCGAGTATGGTCGCCTGGCCGGGAGACCGCAGGCAGCCGAACAGGAAGATGAGCAGGAAGACGGCGGCGACGAGGGTTCCCATGACAGCCTTTCGCAAGGTTCGGACCGTTCAGCATTGAACCCTCGCAGCGGGAGAAAGGCAAGGCTGCGCGGGTTCCGACACGGGATCGGGAACGGAAATGACAGAGCGTGCGGGGACCCTCATTCAAACCATCCCTAGAGGCAGATGCCGAAGCCCCCCTCATCCCCAAGGCATCCGCCCGAAGCCGTCTCACGCCTCCCCTTCCCTCCCCGCGTCCTCTCCCACGGGCATGTAGAGATCGCCGCCATTCCTGTACTTCGCGGCCATCGCCTCCAGACCTTCCTTCTGCGCTTCCGCGCGGATGTCATGAGAAATCCGCATGGAACAGAATTTCGGGCCGCACATGGAGCAGAAATGCGCGACCTTGTGGGCGTCCTTCGGCAGGGTCTCGTCGTGGAAGGCGCGGGCGGTGTCGGGGTCGAGCGAGAGGTTGAACTGGTCTTCCCAGCGGAACTCGAAGCGCGCGCGGGAGAGCGCATCGTCGCGCAGGCGCGCGGCCGGATGGCCCTTGGCGAGATCGGCGGCGTGGGCGGCGATCTTGTAGGTGATGACGCCGGTCTTCACGTCGTTGCGGTCCGGCAGGCCCAGATGCTCCTTTGGCGTGACGTAGCAGAGCATGGCCGTGCCGAACCAGCCGATCATCGCTGCTCCGATGCCGGAGGTGATATGATCGTAGCCGGGCGCGATATCGGTGGTGAGCGGTCCGAGCGTATAGAACGGCGCCTCGCCGCAGACGGCGAGCTGCTTGTCCATATTGGCCTTGATCTTATGCATCGGCACATGGCCGGGCCCTTCGATCATCACCTGGCAATCGCGGCCCCAAGCGATCTTCGTCAGTTCGCCAAGCGTTTCCAGCTCGGCAAACTGCGCGGCGTCGTTGGCGTCCGCAATCGAGCCCGGCCGCAAACCGTCGCCGAGCGAGAAGGAGACGTCATAGGCGCGTGCAATCTCGCAGATCTCCTCGAAATGCTCGTAGAGAAAGTTCTCCCGGTGGTGATGCAGGCACCACTTCGCCATGATGGAGCCGCCGCGCGAGACGATGCCGGTCACCCGGCTCACGGTCAGCGGGATATAGGAAAGCCGCACGCCGGCATGGATGGTGAAATAGTCCACCCCCTGCTCCGCCTGTTCGATCAGCGTGTCGCGATAGACCTCCCAGGTGAGAGCCTCGGCAATGCCGTTGACCTTCTCCAGCGCCTGATAGAGCGGTACGGTGCCGATGGGCACCGGGGCGTTTCGGAGGATCCAATCGCGGATATTGTGGATGTTGCGGCCGGTGGAGAGGTCCATCACCGTATCGGCACCCCAGCGGATGGCCCAGACCATCTTGTCCACCTCTTCCGCCATGGAGGAGGTTACGGCGGAATTGCCGATATTCGCATTGATCTTCACGAGAAAGTTCCGGCCGATGATCATCGGCTCAAGCTCGGGGTGGTTGATGTTGGCGGGAATGATCGCCCGGCCCTCCGCCACTTCGCGGCGGACGAATTCCGGTGTGACGAAATCCGGCACCTCGGCGCCAAAACCCTCCCCGTCCCGCGCAAGAGCTTGGCACTGCCTCTGCCGCCCGAGGTTCTCGCGGATCGCGACGAACTCCATTTCCGCGGTGATGATGCCCGCGCGGGCGTAGGCCAGCTGCGTCAAGGCGCGGGATCCCGCAGCCTTCAGCGGCGTGGCCCGGACGGGAAATTCGGGCGTCAGGCGGTCGCCCGCAACGAAGCCATTGTCGGCCGAGGTTACCGCCCGCCCCTCATAAGCCGTGGTGTCGGCACGCGCGCTGAGCCACGCTTCCCGAATGCGCGGCAGGCCGCGATCGATGGAGACGGCATGGGCCGGATCGGTATAGGGGCCGGAGGGATCATAGACCGTGACCGGCGGTTCGCCGGCCGTGGGGTGAAGCGCGATCTCGCGCATCGGCACACGGATGCCGGGGTGAAGCAGCCCAGGCTTGAACACCTTGGTTGAGGCCGGCAGTGGGCCGGTGGTGACGCTCGGCACAGATTTGGAAGTGGCAACAGTCATGGCAAGGCTCTCCGAGGTTGGAGACCCAGTCCCAGTGTTGGAATGATGAGAAGACGCATGCCGGCTACCAGGCGGAGATCCACCCAAGAGCCTGCAAGCATCGCACCGTCCCTCCGCCAGTATGAGCTGGATCAGGTTCAACGGGTCACTGCGCGCGATAGCAGTATCTCAGCCCCTTGCCGGGACCCCCCTGGTGAATATGCGGAAGGTTGCATGGAGCCGTGGCCGCGGTCAAGCCGGCTTTTAGCCGCGCCTTTTCGGCAGCACGGAGGATGAGAGAGGTCCGTTCGATCACAGCTATGAATCGATCACGCCGGATCGATTCATAAGTCTCGTTGGACGTCGCCTCCCCAGAGCGAGACTCTGCGCGCATGAAAACCCCGTCCTATCGCCTGCATCTGGAACGCTGCGACCCATCGCGCAACATGGCGCGTTTCTACGCGCTCTCGCTGGAGCCCTCGCTCTTCGGCGAGATTGTGCTCGTTCGTCGCTGGGGCCGGATCGGATCTGCGGGGCGATCTCGTGTCGAGTTCTTCGCGGACGAGCGGGCGGCGACGGCGGCCATGATGGCGCTTCTCCGGCAGAAGCGGGCGCGGGGGTACATGGTGGGGCAGTGGGGTTTGCGTCCGGTGGCGCGGGCGAGTTGACAGCTGTCAACTTTGGCCTAACACGCGACTCACCCCAATTCAAAAGTTGACAGCTGTCAACTCGCGTTTCCCAGCGGCGGGAGGCGGGGATAAAACGGCGGAATCAGCCTTCCGTTTCAATGTCGCCTACCCCTCTTTCTCCCCGCATTCACCCTTTCGTCTATTCTCAGCGCGCCACCACGACGGAATGGCCGCGAAGAGGCACTGTGGACAGGAAGAATGATTCGGATTTCACGTTTCAAATATCGCTTGACGCGACTCAGCAACAGCCCTCAACCTCTAACGGTTGGAGGCAGATACATGCGCCTCCGGCGTAACAGGCCGCCACCTCTGTATATGTGATGGCGCGACGTATACACTGACGCATGAGAATCGCCGCCGCGCGGGCGAGAACATGGCAGACATCGACCATCCCCCGGACGCAGCCCGTCCGCAAGCCGGCGGCACGCCGGCCAGACATTGAGGAAAGAAACGACATGGCCCCAACGGCCCACACGACACGCACCGGCCCGAAAGATGCGGCGCCGACACCATCGGCGGATCTGACGATTGCGGCGGATGCGAGCGCGCTGTCGGAACAGCTGAAGGCGATGCGCGAGCGTTTGTTTCCGCCGACCGCGACGAAGACGTTGCGGTCGTTCTCCTCCGGCGAGGCCGCCAAGCTGATCGGCGTCTCCGATGGCTATCTGCGCCAGCTGTCTCTGGCCGGCGAGGGGCCGCAGCCGGAAACCGGCGCGGGCGGTCGTCGCTTCTATTCGCTGTCCGATATCAACGCGCTGCGCCTGCACCTGTCGGAACAGGCGCTCGCCAAAGGCAATACCGCCAAGGCGCGGGGCTACCTGCCGCGGCGGGATGCGGAGGCCGGCGAACGGATGCAGGTCATCTCCGTCACCAATTTCAAGGGCGGCTCCGGCAAGACGACATCCGCCGTGCATCTGGCGCAATATCTGGCGCTGACCGGCCACCGGGTGCTCGCCATCGATCTCGATCCGCAGGCCTCGCTGTCGGCGCTCTTCGGCTACCAGCCGGAACTGGACCTGACCGGCAACGACACGCTCTATGGTGCCATCCGCTACGATGCCGAGCAGCGGCCTTTGTCCGACGTCATCCGCCAGACCTATTTCCCCGGCCTCGATCTCGTGCCCGGCAATATCGAGCTGCAGGAATTCGAGCATGTAACGCCGCAGGCGCTGGCCGACCGGCAGTCCGGCCGGGAAGGGGCAACGGGGGGCGGTCCCCTGTTCTTCGCCCGGATCCAGGCGGTGCTGGAAACGGTGGAGACCGACTACGACGTGGTCGTGATCGACTGCCCGCCGCAGCTCGGCTATCTCACGCTGTCGGCGCTCTGCGCCTCGACCTCCGTCATCGTCACCGTGCATCCGCAGATGCTGGACATCGCCTCGATGAACCAGTTCCTGTTCATGACGGCCGATCTGCTGTCCGTCGTGCGGGACGCCGGGGGCACGCTGAATTTCGATTTCCTCCGCTACCTCGTCACCCGCTTCGAGCCGAATGACGGGCCGCAAGCGCAGATCGTCGGCTTCATGCGCTCGCTTTTCGGCGAGCGCGTGCTGACGGCACCCATGGTGAAATCGACCGCCGTGTCGGATGCGGGTCTGACCAAGCAGACGCTCTACGAGGTCGGCCGAGAGAACTTTACCCGCGCGACCTACGACCGCGCGGTGGAATCGATGAATGCCGTCAACAGCGAGATCGAAACGCTGGTGCACGCGGTGTGGAACCGCTGACGGGGTCAGGGACGGGAATGGGCAAGCGGCCGCAGGGCGCTTCGCTGTTGCAGACGAGTTGAGCGAGCGGCTTTCGGGCCGGGAACGCGGAAAGGGATCGGATGATGGCGGGGAACCGCAAGAGCGAACTGAAGGCGCTGTTTGGGGGCGGGCTGAGCCCGGCCGACGTCGTGCGTGCGGCGGAAGCGCAAAAGCCTGGTCCGAGCGAAGGCCCGGCGCCTGAACAGAAATCGGCCGAGAACCCTACAAACCCGGGGACACCGGGGACACCGGGGGAGGGTGTGCCGCTCACACCCCACACGCGCAGCGCATCCGGCGCGGTCAAGGTCATGGGCCTCTCGCTGAACGCGATCACCCGCGAGGCGGAGGAAGCCCGCGCGCTGCGGCAAGCTTTGTCGGAAGGCGAGCACGTCGTCGGCATCGACCCCGCACGGATCGAGGCCTCGTTCGTCGAGGATCGGCTCGTGATCGACGGGCCGGCGGACGAAGATTTCGAAGCGCTGGTGGAAAGCGTGCGCGAGGCGGGTCAGCAGGTGCCGGTGCTTCTGCGCCCGCACCCGGAGAAGCACGGCGTCTACCAGACGGCCTATGGTCACCGCCGTATCCGCGCTGCCGCCCGCCTCGGTCGTCCGGTTAAGGCGATCATTCGCGCGCTGACCGACGACGAACTGGTTCTGGCGCAAGGCAAGGAAAATGCCGAGCGCCGCAACCTCTCCTTCATCGAGCGCGCGCTCTTTGCCCGCAACCTCACGGAACGCGGTTTCGACCGCAAGACCATCGGCGATGCGCTGGCCGTGCAGAAGAGCGAGCTTTCGCGGCTGATGCAGGTGGCCGAGGGCGTGCCCGACCGGTTCATCCGCTTCATCGGTCCGGCACCGAAGGTCGGGCGGGAGCGCTGGATGAAGCTCGGCGAGATCCTCTCGAAAGACGCCCGGCAGGTACAGGCCCTCGACGTCGTCTATTCCGACCGGTTCAAGGCGGCCGACAGCGACCGGCGCTTCCAGATCCTGTTTTCCCATCTCGACGCCCTGGGCAAGCCGATGAAGACCAAGCGCAGGGCAGGGCAGGCTGAGAGCGGAGATGTGAGATCGCTGACGGATGCCCGTGGCCGGGTCTTTGCCCGACTGAAGGTGGAGAACGGCGCGACGCGGATCGAATTTGCCGAGGGCACGCCGCCGGCCTTTATCGATGCCGCTGCGGCTCTTCTGGCCGAGGCGCATGAAACCTTCGAGCGCGAGGCGGACGGCGAAAGCTGAGCCCAACGCGCAACGACCTTGCCGCCTCGAACACCGGGGCGGCCTCAAACGACATGAACCAGAAAAGGACGACCAAGAGAGCAAGAAAAAAGGCCCCCAAAACGTCACCGTCATGGAAGCCCTCTTCAATCTAAGCAGTTCGAGAGAATCACTTCCAGTCATCAAAGTCAAGAGTCAGCGGTAGAAATGCCGAACGGCGGAGCTTTGACCGAACGTTTTCGGTCGTCCGGTGAAGCCTTCTGATATCGAGGACATCCGTGCCTGAACGCCTGAAAACAAGGGTGTCAGCGAAGGAAGACGTGTGCCGTGCCGGGGGAGGCTTGCCTCCCAACGGAGATGGAGAGATGGAAAAATTTGCGACGACGCCTTTCGGCGGCGCACGGTTGACTGCGCGCAATTTTGCGCTTCGGGCCGACTTGGAGAAGCGACAGGCGCGTTTAAGAGACGGCGCGGGCGGCAATGCGACCGGCCAGGCGGAGAAATACCAGATCATCCGGGCGCTTAGTGAAGCCCGCACTGTCTGGAACCTCTCCGACCGGGCGATCGCCGTGCTTGAGGCGCTGGCGAGCTTTCATCAGGACCGCCATCTCGACGGTCGCGCGCCGATCATCGTCTTCCCCTCCAATGCCGAATTGTCGCTCCGGGCACGCGGCATGTCGCCCGCCACGCTCAGGCGCCATCTCGCAAGCCTCGTGGAGGCTGGACTGATCCTGCGCCGCGATAGCGCCAACGGCAAGCGTTACTGCCGTCGCGACGATCACGGCGACGTCGAGACCGCCTTCGGCTTCGATCTCGCACCGCTGGCGCTGCGGGCCGAAGACATTCTCGCAACCGCTGCCACGTCCCGCGACGCTGCCCGCCGCATCTCCCGCCTGCGCGCCGAAATCACGCTGCACCTGCGCGATATCGCCAAGACCATCGCTGCCGCCCTTGCCGAAGGTCGGACCGAACGCTGTGCCGATCGCTGGCAGGGGTTCGTCGAACGGCTGCGTGACCTCTCCGGCCGGGTCCAGCGCAACGGCACGGAAGCGGATCTGTCGGCCCGCTGCAACGCGCTTGTGCGGCTGCGTGCGGAGGTGGAAACCGGTTATCTCAACGCACTTACCGACGAGGAAATGAGCGCCAGTGAGCGTCATTCTGAGCACCATATTCAGAATTCAGAATCAGATCTCTCTTTTGATAAAAACGGCCAAAGACGGAAAACAGAGGACGAAGTCGGAGAACCGATGGCGCCGAAGCGGACATCGACAGGCCTTGCGCTGAAGGATTTTCTCAACTTTTGCCCCGATATCGCCGATTACGCCCGTGGCGGCATTTCCCGCTGGCAGGATGTGATCGGTGCGGCCGAGGTCGTCCGCTCTATGCTCCGCATCAGTCCCAGCGCCATGGCCGCAGCCCGTGCCGCCATGGGCGACATCGCCGCCGCCATCGTCATTGCCGCCATCCTGCAACGCAGCACCGTCATCCGCTCGCCGGGCGGCTATCTGCGCGACCTCACCGCCAAGGCCGAACAGGGACGCTTCTCGATCACCCCGATGTTGAAGGCCTTGGGATGAGCAGGGGGCTGGGACGGCGCGCCATGATGCGGATATTTCGCAGGGGGAGGCGATTTGACGAGAAACCGTCTGGTCCCATGAGGTCCGGTGGGTATGGGCTCCGCCATCACCACACATCGCCGTTTCCAGCGGGCGGAGTTTAATCATCCGCTTTCGGCTCTGCGGCGCGAGATCATTATTCCACAATCGACCGGAACATTAGCAAGCGATTGTTACCCGAAAAATATAAAATCCATAGAGTATGGGGGCAAATGAGGTGTTTCCAGCGATGAAGATTTTGGGCCTGTCGGGCAATATCAAACGGCCGTCACGCACTGCGGCCCTCGTCACGGCAATCGTGGATGCCGTTGGGGTGCGAGGGCAGGCGCGGGGCGCTGTATCGCGCGTCATCGAGCTTGTCGATGCGGCGCCGGTTCTGTTCCGGGCGCTGCGGGCGGACCAGCTTGATGACGAAGGGCAGGCGATTATCGATGCGGTCGAGGCGGCGGATGTGCTGGTGGTGGGATCTCCGGTCTATCGGGCGTCCTATACTGGCGCTCTGAAGCATCTGTTCGACCTTGTCGATTACCGCGCACTGGCCGGCAAGCCGGTCATTCTCGCGGCCACCGGCGGCACGCCGCTGCATGGGCTGATGACGGAGCACCAGTTGCGGCCACTGTTCGGCTTCTTCAACGCGCTGACGCTGCCGACGGCGATCTATGCCACCGAGGCCGATTTTACCGACCACACCATCACCAATCCCGCTTTGCGGACCCGGATCGGACGGGCCGTTTCGGAGCTGGAACGGGTGCTGCCCCCCGATGCGACCCACGCCCATGCCGACACTGTCCATACCGATGCGGGGCGCACATCGCGTCCGCTGCTGAGCGCGGCGTCTGCTTAATCGATTTCAAGAGGAGAACACCATGTCCTATACCAGCCGAGAGCCGGTCAAATTCGCCTACTGGGTGCCCAATGTCTCGGGCGGTCTCGTCATTTCCGATATCGAGCAGCGGACGAGCTGGTCGATCGACTACAACAGGAAGCTGGCGCAGATCGCCGAGGCGAACGGGTTCGAATACGCGCTGAGCCAGATCCGCTTCACCGCCGGCTACGGCGCCGAGTTCCAGCACGAGTCGGTCTCCTTCAGCCATGCGCTGCTGGAATCCACGACGACGCTGAAGGTCATCGCGGCGATCCTGCCGGGGCCGTGGAACCCGACGTTGGCAGCCAAGCAGATTGCCACGATCAACCATCTGACCAACGGCCGCGTCGCGGTCAACGTCGTCAGCGGCTGGTTTCGCGGCGAATTCCATGCCATCGGCGAGCACTGGCTCGACCATGACGAGCGCTACCGGCGCTCCGAGGAGTTCATCCGGGCGCTTCGCGGCATCTGGACGGAAGACAACTTCACCTTCCACGGCGATTTCTATCGCTTCAACGATTATTCACTGAAGCCGAAGCCGATCGATCCGCAGCCGGAAATCTTCCAGGGCGGCTCCTCGCGCGCCGCCCGCGACATGGCCTCGCGCGTGTCGGACTGGTACTTCACCAATGGCAATACGCCGGAGGAAATCGGCAAGCAGGTGGCCGACATCCAGGGCAAGGCGAAGGAGAACGGCCACAGCGTGCGCGTCGGCGTCAACGCCTTCGCCATCGTGCGCGATACCGAGGAAGAGGCGCGGGCGGTGCTTGCCGAAATCATCGAGAAGGCCAATCCGGAGGCCGTCAACGCCTTCGGCCACGAGGTGAAGAATGCCGGCAAGTCATCGCCCGAGGGCGAGGGCAACTGGGCGAAATCCTCCTTCGACGACCTCGTGCAGTACAATGACGGCTTCCGCTCCAACCTCATCGGCACGCCGCAACAGGTGGCGCAGCGCGTGGTGGACCTGAAGCGCGCCGGCGCCGATCTCATCCTTCTCGGCTTCCTCCACTTCCAGGAAGAGGTCGAATATTTCGGTAAACACGTCATTCCGCTGGTGCGGGAGATCGAGAATGCCGAGGCGGCGAGCGCCATCGCGGCGGAATGACGCCATGAGAGCGGCGGCCGGCTGACGGTCGCCGCGACAGGCATCCGACAATCGGAACATTGAAAGACGCAGGGTCACGAGGCCCTGCGAAGGGGATTTTGCGCGCGCGACGAGCCCAGTTCGGATTGTCGGCAGCGCGTTTTCGGGCAAAGGGCGCGGACGCGATGACACTGGTTTTGACAGGAGCCTCGGCCGGGGCCTGGATCGCGGCCTCTGCCGTGGCCTTCGAGACGGCGCCGCGCGCACGGCCGAGCCTGGCGGCAGATGCGGATGCGGATGCGCAGGTGCATCCCGCTGCCAAGCTGCCGGTCGGCGTCGCTCCGAGTGCGGGCGATGCCGTGCTTGAGCTCGTCGGCGTCTCCCTTTCCTTCGGCGGAGTCTCGGCGCTGTCGGAGGTCGATCTTTCGGTGCGGCGGGGCGAGATCCTGGCGATCATCGGGCCGAACGGGGCCGGCAAAAGCTCGATCGTCAACATCATCAGCGGCGTCTACCGGGCGGATCGCGGCCACGTTCTCCTCAAGGGGCAGCGCTACGGGCAGGTTCCGACACAAAGGCTCGCGGGTCTCGGCGTCGCCCGCACCTTCCAGAACCTCGCGCTGTTTCCGGGTCTCAGCGTTCTCGACAATGTGGTGGCGGGCCGGGCGCACAGGGTGCGCTCCAGCTTCATCGAGCAGATCGCAGGCTTCGGTCGGGCGCGGCGGGAGAGGCTCGATGCACGGGCGCGAGCCATCGATGTCATTGATTTCTTGCAGCTTTCTTCCCTTGTCGATCGCCCGGTCGGGACGCTGCCCTATGGCCTGCAGAAGCGCGTGGAACTCGCCCGCGCGCTCGTCGCCGAGCCGGATATCCTGCTGCTCGACGAACCGATGGCCGGGATGACGGCGACCGAGAAGAACGAGATGGCGGGCTTCGTGAGGGCCGCGCGCGACAGGTTCGGCACGACGGTCGTGCTGATCGAGCATGACATCGGCGTCGTCATGAGCCTGTCCGACCGCGTCGCCGTATTCGACCACGGCCGGAACATCGCGCTGGGAACGCCGGCCGAGGTGCAGCGCGACCCGCGTGTCATCGATGCCTATCTCGGCATCGCCGATGCCGATGATGGGGACGACGACGTCGCGCGCGGGGAGGACCTGTGATGGAGGGGTTCGACGGGCTGTTCTTCCTCGAGGTTCTTGTCGGCGGGCTGCTTTCCGGCGTGATGTATTCGCTGGTCGCGATCGGTTTCGTGCTGATCTACAAGACCTCCGGCGTGCTGAATTTCGCGCAAGGGGCCATGCTGCTCTTTGCCGCGCTGACCTTCGTCAGCCTGACGGAACGGGGCATCTCGTTTCCGCTCGCCTTTGCCATCACCTTCGCGATCATGGTCGTGCTCGGTATCACCATCGAGCGGACGGTGCTGCGGCCCTTGACGAACCGGCCACCGATCACCCTGTTCATGGCGACGCTCGGCCTGTCCTACGTCATCGAGGGTGCGGCACAGCTGATCTGGGGCACGCAGGTGCACGGGCTCGATCTCGGCATCGAGGATGTACCCTTCGATGTCAGCGGCGTCTTCATCAGTCAATTCGATCTGTTCGCCGCCGCCGTCGCCGCCACTCTGGTGGCCGTGCTTTCGGTCTTCTTCCGCTATACCCGCATCGGCCTCGGCTTTCGGGCGGTGGCGGACGATCCCTTCGCGGCACTCGCCGTCGGGCTGCGGCTGCCCGTGATCTGGGCGACCGTTTGGGCGGCGGCAGGTCTTGTCGCGCTGGTGGCGGGGCTTCTCTGGGGCGCGCGCGTCGGCGTCCAGTTCTCCCTGTCGCTGGTGGTGCTGAAGGCCCTGCCGGTGCTGGTGCTCGGCGGCTTCGATTCCATTCCGGGCGCCATCGTCGGCGGCCTGCTGATCGGCGCGGCCGAGAAGCTCGCGGAAGTCTATCTCGGCGATTATTTCGGCGGCGGCATCGAGAGCTGGTTTGCCTATGTGCTGGCGCTCGTCGTGCTGCTCGTGCGGCCCGCCGGCCTGTTCGGCCAGAAGCGTGTGGAAAGGGTGTGACCATGACCGCCTTTGCGACCGATCTCATTCCAGGAAGCCGGCCCGAAACCCGCCTCTCGCGCAGCCTGCCCGGCTGGGCTTTGCCCGTGACAACGCTTGCTGTGGCCTATCTCGCGGTGCCTTTGCTTGCGACGAATTACCTCTTCGAGGCGATCCTTCTGCCCTTTCTGGCGCTGTCGCTGGCCGGCGTCGGGCTCAATATTCTCACAGGCTATGCAGGCCAGGTCTCGCTCGGCAGTGCCGCCTTCATGGCCGTTGGCGCCTATGCGGCGTATAATTTCAATTTGCGCGTCGAGGGGCTTCCGCTGATCGGCAGCATCGTGCTCGCGGGCCTGTCGGCCGCCGCCATCGGGCTCGCCTTCGGCCTGCCGAGCCTGCGGCTGAAGGGTTTCTATCTCGCCGTTTCTACGCTCGCCGCCCAGTTCTTCGTGCAATGGGCGCTGACGAAATTCAGCTGGTTCTCCAATGACAGCGCCTCGGGCGTCATCGATGCGCCGCCGCTGCATGTGGCGGGCTTGACCGTGGAGGGGCCTGTCGGGCGCTATCTCTTCGCGCTCACCGTCGTCACCGTGCTGACCTTTCTCAGCTACCGGCTGGTGATCTCGCAGACGGGCCGCAACTTCATCGCGGTGCGCGACAACGAAACGGCGGCACGCATCATCGGCGTTCCCGTGCTGAAGACCAAGCTTCTGGCCTTTGCGGTCTCCTCCTTCATCATCGGGGTTGCCGGCGTGCTCTGGGCATTCGCCTATCTGCGCACGGTGGAGCCGGCCGGCTTCAATCTCGACCGGTCGTTCCAGATCCTCTTCATCGTCATCATCGGCGGGCTCGCCACCATTCGCGGCGCCTTCTTTGGCGCGGCCCTCATCGTCGCCTTTCCGCTCGTGCTCTCCCGTTTCGGATCCTTCCTGCTCGGCGACGTGTTCGATTCCGGCGTGCTCGACATGAGCCAGCGCATCGTGCTCGGCGCGCTGATCATTCTCTTTCTGGTGCTGGAACCCGACGGGCTCGCAGCGCTGGCGGATCGCCTCCGGCGCCGCATCGGCACGGCCCTCAGGCGACGCTGACCGCGCCTTTACGTCAACACCAGACTTTCAAACGCAAACAGGACCGGCATCGCGCCGGCCGATACCAGGAGTGTGCCCAGACATGACCATCCTCAGCAAATTCAGAACCGCGACGCTTGCCGCGGGCCTCGCCTTCACGGTGGGCTTCACAGCCGGCATGCCGGCCGCGCATGCCGACGAGCAGTATTTCCCGCTGCAGAGCTACCGCGTCGGGCCTTATGCGGCCGGCGGCACCGGCTTCTTCGGGGGCTTCATCGACTATCTCAACCTGATCAACACCCGCGACGGCGGCGTCAACGGCGTCAAGCTGACATGGTCGGAGGCCGAGACCCAGTACGAGGTGGAGCGCGGCGTCGAGGCTTACGAGCGGCTGAAGAGCAACCCGAACGTTGCCGCCTGGAACCCGCTGTCCGTCGGCATCGCCTATGCGATGATCGACCGGATAACCGCCGACAAGGTGCCGCTGATCACCATCAATCACGGCCGCACGGACTCCACCGACGGCCGCGTCTTCCCTTATGTCTTTCCGCTGCTGCTCAACCCCTACAGCGAGACATCCGGCATCGTGAACTACATCGCCGGCAAGGAAGGCGGGCTGGAGAAGCTGAAGGGCAAGAAGATTGCCGTGCTCTATCACGGCTCGCCCTATGGCAAGGAAACCATTCCGATCTATGAGCTGCTGGCGCAGAAATACGGTTTCGAGCTGCAGCAGATCGAGGTTCCCCATCCCGGCAACGAGCAGCAGTCGCAATGGCTGACGATCCGCCGTTCCAAGCCCGATTACGTCGTGCTGCGCGGCTGGGGCGTGATGAACCCGGTGGCGCTGAAGACGGCGGCGAAGACCGGCTTCCCGGTCGATCATATCATCGGCAATGTCTGGTCGAACTCGGAAGAAGACGCCATTCCCGCAGGCGCCGCCGCCAAGGGCTATACCGCGATCACCACCCAGGCCTCCGGCACGGAATATCCCGTGGTGCAGGAGATCGTGAAGACGGTCTATGACGCCGGCAAAGGCAATCTCGACGACAAGAAGCGCATCGGCTCGGTCTACCACAATCTGGGCATCGTCAACGGCATCCTGAACGTCGAGGCGATCCGCATCGCGCAGGCGAAGTTCGGCAACCGCACGCTGACCGGCGATGAGGTCCGCTGGGGCTTCGAGCACCTGCAGCTCGACCCTGCGCGTGTCGAGGCGCTGGGCGCCAAGGGGCTGTTCCACTCGATCAACGTCACCTGGGACAATCACGAGGGCAATGGCTACGTGACCTTCCAGCAGTGGGACGGCGCGAAATGGAAGGTTGTCTCCGACTGGATCGCTCCGGACTGGGCGCTGCTGCGGCCGATCATCGAGAAATCCTCGCAGGCCTATGCGGCGGAAAAGGGCATCAAACTGCGCACCGCGGAAGAGGCCGAAGCGGCCCTGAACTGATCGCCATCCCGGCGCGCCGGCAACGGCGCGGCACCTCCGCGCCGGCAACGGCGCGGACCCTTCATTCCCGCCCATCCGGCCCGCACCATGCGGCAGAGGAACGCCCACGATGTCTGACCCCTCCCTCCTTGCCGTCGAAGGCCTGAAGGCGACCTATGTGAACGCGATCACGGCGCTCGACGGCGTCGGCTTTACGCTTGCACGCGGTGAGATCCTGGCGCTGCTCGGCGCCAACGGGGCCGGCAAGACGACGACGCTCAAGGCCCTGTCGAACCTGCTTCCCGCCGAGCGCGGCCAGATCACGGGTGGCCACATCCGCTTTGCCGGCCTCGACGTCACCCGCACACGGCCCGCAGATCTCGTTCGCGCGGGTCTCGTGCAGGTGCTGGAAGGCCGCCATTGCTTCCCGAGCCTGACGGTGGAGGAAAACCTCGTCTCCGGCGGTCTCGGGCGCGGCGCCACGCGGCGGGAGATCGCAAGCGACCTCGACAAGGTCTATGCGCATTTTCCCCGGTTGACCGAGAAGCGCCGGATCTTGAGCGGCCTCACCTCCGGCGGCGAGCAGCAGATGACGGCCATCGGCCGGGCGCTGATGTCGCGCCCGCGCCTCCTCGTTCTCGACGAACCCTCCACGGGCCTCGCCCCGATCGTCGTCCAGGACATTTGCCGGACGTTGCGCCGGCTCAACCGCGAGGAGGGGCTTTCCATTCTGGTGGCCGAGCAGAACGCGGCCGTGGCGCTGCGCTTCGCGCATCGGGCGATCGTGCTCGAAAACGGCGTCACGGTTCTCTCCGGTACGGCCTCGGACCTGAAGGCCCGCGACGACATCAAGGCCTTCTACCTCGGCCACAAGGCCCCAGGGCCGTCCACATCCGTAGCGTCCTCACCCCCGGCTTTCGCCGGCTAACAGATGTCAAAGGAGATATCGACATGACGATTTCCAACATCAAAACAGAGAATGCCGCCAAAGCCGTTCCACCGGTTCCGCGCCCCTCAGAGCCTGCCCACATCATCTCGACGGATGCCGAGGCGATCACGATTGCCAAGCAGCTCGCCGCCGACTTCGTGAAGGAGGCGGCCCTGCGCGACCGCGAGCGGATCTGGCCCGTCAAGGAGCTGGATGCCTTCTCGCAGAGCGGCCTCTGGTCGATCAACGTGCCCAAGGCCTTCGGCGGGCCGGAGCTGTCTTATGCGACGCTCGCCCGGGTGATCGAGATCATCTCGGCGGCCGACCCCTCCATCGGGCAGGTCGCGCAGAACCATCTGGGCGTCGTCGCCGCCATCCGCACCGTGTCCGATCCAGCGCAACAGGCGCTGCTGTTTGGCGAGGTGCTGCGCGGCACCCGCTTCGGCAATGCCTTCTCCGAGTTCGGATCGAAGCGCGCGGTGGATTTCGAGACCCGCTTCGTGGATGCCGGCGATCATGTGGTCGTCAACGGGCAGAAGTTTTACGCCTCGGGCGCTCTGCTCGCCCATCTCGTGCCGATCGTCGCGCTCGATGACGAGGGCCGGGCCTGGTACGCGATTGCCGAGCGCGATGCGCCGGGCCTGACCGTCATCGACGACTGGTCCGCCTTCGGTCAGCGCACGACCCTGTCGGGCACCGTGCTGCTGGACAATGTGAAGGTGCCGAAGACCCATCTCGTGCCCGGCTACAAGGGTTACGAGGTTCCAACCGCCGACGGCGCGATCTTCCAGATCATCCAGGTGGCGGTGGATTCGGGCATTGCCCAGGCTGCGATCGACGAGACCGTGTCCTTCGTGCGCACCAAGAGCCGCGCCTGGGTGGATTCGGGCGTCGACAATGCCTGGGACGATCCCTACACGATCCAGGCGGTGGGCGACCTGACGCTGCGGTTGCATGCGGCGCAGGCGCTTCTGGAAAAGGCCGGATACGCCATCGACCGGGCGATCCTCGACCCGAATGCCGAGAGCGTGGCGGAAGCGCAGATCGTCACGGCGGAGGCGAAGATCCTCTCCACCGAGATCGCCATCGCCGCCACCAACAAGCTCTTCGAGCTGGCGGGAACGCGCTCGACGCTTGCCGAGCACGGCCTCGACCGCCACTGGCGCAACGCCCGCACCCACACGCTGCACGATCCGGTGCGTTGGAAATACGCCATCCTCGGCAAGTATTTCCTCAACGGCGAAAAGCCACCGCTCCACGCCTGGAGCTGAGCCTCCTGCGCTCGTCCTGACGCCGGCACCGGCTTCGGGAGGGGAGCGAGCGATGCGGATGGCCGTGCGTCCTTGCGGGATGCACGGCCTTTTGCCGTCGCGCGCAGCGTGCGGCCATCAGGCGATGCCGTAGACGCCAGCGAAGTGGCGCATGCGTTCGGCTGCCAGATCCGGCCTGTCGAGAATATTGGCCTGATCGGCAAGGCGGAAGATATCGGCATAGTGGTTGATGCCGCGCGCCGACTGCATGCCGGCCGGAAGGCTGAAATGCGACTGGTGGCCATTGAGCCAGGCGAGGAAAACCACGCCGGCCTTGTAATACTGCGTCGGCGCCTCGAAGATCTTGCGGGAGAGGGGAACCGTCGGGTTGATTACCGCCCGGAACGTCGCGCTATCGCCCGCGGCAAGCGCTGCCAGCGCCTTCGAGGCAGCCGGTGCGACGGCGTCGAAGATGCCGAGCAGCGCATGGCTGTGGCGCCGCCCGTCGCCCTCGATCAGGCCGGCATAGTTGAAATCGTCGCCCGTAAAGCAGAGCACGGTCTCCGGCAGCCGGTCGCGCAGGGCGATTTCCTTTTCGTGTTCGAGCAGCGAGATCTTGATGCCTTCGATCTTGCGCTCATTCTCTGAGATGATCCGCAGCGCGCAATCGAGCGCCGGCTCGAAGTCGGTGCTTCCCCAGTAGCCGCGTAGCTGCGGGTCGAACATGTCGCCCAACCAGTGCAGCACCACCTTGTCCTTCGTTTGCGAGAGAATGCGGCCATAGACCTTGGCGTAATCGTCGGCCGAGCGTGCGATGCGGGCGAGCGCCCGGCTCGCCATCAGGATCGCGCGGCCGCCATGCTTTTCGATATGCTCGATCTGCGTCTCGTAAGCCCCGATCACGTCGTCCAGCGTGCGGGCGTCGGTCGGGTCGAGATGATCCGTGCCGGCGCCGCAGGCAAGGTCGGCTCCCTCCACCGTGCGCGCTTCTGCGAGCGAGCGGGCGATGAGCTCCTGCGCGCCGGCCCAGTCGAGACCCATGCCGCGCTGCGACGTGTCCATCGCCTCGGCGATCTTGAAGCCGAGGCTCCAGAGATGATGGCGGAAGGCAAGCGTCGTGTCCCAGTCGATGGCCGGGCGGTTCCATGGATCGGCGTCCCGCTCGGGCGCGGAAACGACATGCGCCGCGGCATAGGCGATGCGGTTGAAGACGGGGGTCGTTGCCGGCCTTGCGATCGGCGTGCCCACAAGGCGATACGCTTCGACCGCGCCTGCGGATGTCGGCAGATTGAGAACCTGAGTCATGATGCCTCCTCGGAATGTCAACCGGATAATTTGGATCGATCCAAATTGCAAGGCTCTATTTTCCGATGGATGATCATCGACATTGCAGCCAATGACGGGTGAAATGCACTGTAAATGCTGCAATGCACATCAAATGGAGCCTATATGCCTTTGAGACAGGTCTTTCAAAGAATCTGCAAACACCCCGGAAATGGCCCTTGATATTTTGGAACGATCCAAATATTGAGAGGGTCAAGATGGAGGCGCATGAGAGTTCATGGCGAACGGACGGGTCACGGTCATCGATATTGCGAAGGCGGCGGGGGTGTCGAAATCCACAGTCTCGCTCGTCCTACAGGGTTCGCCGCTCGTCAACGAGGGCACGCGGACCAAGGTCAATGCCGTCATGCGGGATCTCGGCTATGTCTATAATCGCGGCGCGGCCAATCTCCGGCAGTCCAGCGCCAAGTCGAAGATCATCGGCGTCGTCGTCAACGATCTGACCAACAGCTTCTTTGCCGAGCTTGCCGTCGGCATCGACCTTGTCGTGCAGGATGCGGGCTTCGTGCAGTTCCTCGCCAATACCAGCGAGAGCCTCGACCGGCAGACGGAGGTCATCGCCTCCATGCGCGAGCACGGCATTTCCGGCCTCGTCGTGTCGCCCGCCCGCGGCTCGCGGGCCATCGATTTCAAGGCGCTGGTCTCGGCCGGCATGCCGGTCGTCGCCGTGGTGCGCCCCGTGCCGGGTGCCAAGGTGTCCTCGCTCATGTCGGACAACCACACCGGAATGTTCGCAGCCGTCGAGCATCTGGCCAAGCTCGGCCACACGCGCATCGCCTTCTTCGGCGGGTTCGAGGATACCGCGATCTTTCAGGAGCGGCTTGCCGGCTATCGCGACGGGATCGCGGCGGCGGGGCTTGGCTATGACGAAGGCCTCGTCTTTGCCTGCGCACCCTCGCGGGCGGAAGGGGCAAAGGCCGTGGCGCGGGCGATGGCGGCGGACGACCGGCCGACGGGCGGGGTCTGCTTCAACGATGCCGTCGCCTTCGGCGTCTATGACGGATTGCGGGCGCGGCGGCTGGAGCCGGGCGTCGATTTCGCGATCGTCGGCTTCGACGACGTGATCGAGGCGGGCACATCCGTGCCGGCGCTCACCACCATCGCGGTGGATCCGCAGGGCATGGGCCGGCGTGCCGCCCAGCTGCTGCTCAAGCAGATCAATGCCGGCAAGGCGGAGGCGGAGGCCGTGGTGACGCCCGTACGGCTGGTCGTGCGGGAAAGCTGCGGCGTGAACAGAATGAAGCCGGGGAGGCGATCTGCATGACGAACCGTTGGGGATTGATCGGCGCAAGCACGATCGCACGGGAATGGGTGATCGGCGCGATCCGCGCGACGGGCGGGGAGGTCGTCTCCGTGATGAGTTCCAGCCCGCAGCGTGCCGCGACCTACGCCTCGGAAAACGGGATCGGCAAGGCCGTTTCGGATCTCGATGCCGTGCTCGCGGATCCCGATATCGATGCGGTCTATATCTCGACCACCAACGAGCTTCACCGCGACCAGGCAATCGCTGCCGCCAGGGCCGGCAAGCATATTCTCTGCGAAAAGCCGCTGGCGATGACGCTGGAGGATGCCCACCGCATGCGTGACGCGGCACGGACGGCCGGCGTGGTGCTGGCGACGAACCACCACCTGCGCAATGCGGCCAGCCATATCGCGATGCGGGATGCGGTCGCCGCCGGGCGGATCGGCAAGCCGCTTTCGGCACGGGTCTTCCACGCGGTCTATCTGCCGCCGCATCTGCAGGGCTGGCGGCTCGACAATCCCAAGGCGGGCGGCGGCGTCATCCTGGATATCACCGTGCACGACACGGATACGCTGCGCTTCGTGCTGGGGCAGGACCCGGTGGAGGTCACGGCCTTTGGCCAGTCCGGCGGGCTCGGCAAGGCAGGGCTCGAAGATGCCGTCATGGGCGTCATGCGGTTTGCGGACGGGCTGATCGCCCAGTTCCATGACGGGTTCACCACGAAATATGCCGAGACCGGCTTCGAGGTTCACGGAACCGAGGGATCGCTCATTGCCCGCAACGTCATGACGCAGCGGCCCGTTGGCACGGTGGTGCTGCGCGACGCGCAGGGCGAACAGACGCTGCCGCTTGACGGGCGCAACCTTTATGAGACGGGCCTTGCGGCCTTTCATGCGGCAATAGCCGGCAGGGGATCTCCGGCCGCAACGGCGGAAGACGGCATCTGGTCGCTGGCAACAGGGCTTGCCGTCGTCGAGGCGGCACGGTCCGGCCGCGCCGTCACGGTTGAGACGGGGCTTTGAGTCAGATCATGGGCAAGCACATCACTCCGGCCGAAGCAGCCGCCATGATCCCCGACGGCGCCGTCGTCTCCGTCTCCTCCTCGAGCGGGCTCGGCTGCCCCGATCTCATGTTGAAGGCGATCGGCGAGCACTTCGCGGCGACGGGTCATCCAAGCGAGATCACCACCCTGCACCCGATCGCAGCCGGCGACATGAGCGGCATCAAGGGTGTGGATCATATTGCAAGGAAGGGTCTCCTCAAGCGGATCCTCGCCGGCTCCTATCCGTCGGGGCCTTCGACATCCGAGCCACCGCTGATCTGGCAGATGATTACGGCCAACGAAATCCCGGCCTACAACATCCCCTCGGGCATCCTCTTCGACATGCACCGCGAGGCCGCGGCCAAGCGTCCCGGCGTCATCACCAAGATCGGGCTCGAAACCTTCGTCGACCCTGAGCGGCAGGGCTGCGCCATGAATGCGCTGGCAGCAGAGACGCCGGTGGTCAAGCGGGTGTCGTTCGAGAACGAGGACTGGCTCTATTTCCCTGCCATCGTGCCGCAGGTCGCCATCATCCGCGCAACGACGGCCGACGAGCACGGCAACCTGACCTATGAGCACGAGGGTGCAACGCTCGGCGGGCTCGACCAGGCGCTGGCGGCGCGCAACAATGGCGGCATCGTCATCGCGCAGGTCAAGCGCATCACCAAGCAGGGCGCGCTGAAGCCGCACGACGTGCGGGTTCCCGGCATGCTGGTCGATTACGTCATCGTCGATCCCGACCAGAAGCAGACGACGCTGACGGACTACGATCCGGCCATTTCTGGCGAGATCTTCCGGCCGCTCGAAAGCTTCTCCGTGCCGGATTTCAACATCCAGAAGGTCATCGCGCGCCGGGTGGCACAGGAGCTTCAAGCCGGCAGCTGCGTTAATCTCGGCTTCGGCATCTCCGCCAACGTGCCGCGTATCCTCTTGGAGGAGGGCCTGCACGGCGCGGTCACCTGGGTCATCGAGCAGGGAGCCGTCGGCGGCGTGCCGCTGCTCGATTTTGCCTTCGGCTGCGCGTCCAATGCGGATGCCTACATGCCCTCGCCCTACCAGTTCACCTACTTCCAAGGCGGCGGCTTCGATGCCTCGCTGCTCTCCTTCCTCGAAATCGGCCGCGACGGCTCGGTCAATGTCTCCCGTCTGTCGTTCCGTCCGCATGTGACGGCCGGCGCCGGCGGCTTCGTCGATATCACCGCCCGCGCCCGCAAGATCGTCTTTTCCGGCATGTTCAATGCCGGCGCCAGACTGTCGATCGTCAACGGCAAGCTGGTGATCGAGAAGGAAGGCAAGCTGAAGAAGCTGGTCGAGGCGGTCGAGCACGTCACCTTCTCCGGCAGCCGAGCCATCGCGCAGGGGCAGGACATCACCTATGTTACCGAGCGTTGCGTGCTCAAGCTGACGCGGCAAGGGCTGGTGCTGAGCGAAATCGCACCCGGCGTCGACCTGCAGACGCAGGTGCTCGATCAGTCCGAATTCCCGCTGATCGTCTCGCCGGACCTGAAGCTGATGGATGCCGCGCTGTTTGGCGAGGCGCGCATCGGCCTTTCGTTGCTCACCAAGGCGCCGCGCGTTCTGGAGGGTGCCCATGTCTAAGGGAGAGGTACGCCTCGACATCGCAGGCCCCATCGCCATCCTCACCGTTTCCCGGCCTGAAAAGCGCAATGCGCTCGATCTCGACATGCTCAAGGCGCTGGTGTCCGTGGCCGATACGGTGGAAGCGGACGCGCGCGTTCGCGTCGCGATCCTCACCGGCGAGGGGTCGGGGTTTTCGGCCGGCGGCGATATCACCGCCTGGGGCGGCATGCGGCCGGACGCGTTCGGCCATGGCTGGGTGCGCTACGGGCACCGCGTGTTCGAGCGGCTTGCAACGCTGCGCATGCCGCTGATCGCGGCGCTGAACGGGCACGCGCTCGGCGGCGGTCTCGAGCTTGCCGGCATCGCCGACATCCGCATCGCCGAGGAACACATCCGGATCGGGCTGCCGGAAACGGGCCTCGGCATGGTGCCGGGCTGGTCGGGCACGCAGCGGCTGGTCAAGCGCTTCGGCGCTCAGCCCGTGCGGCGGATGGCGCTTGGCGGCGAGATCTTTACGGCGCAGGAGGCCCTGTCACTCGGGCTCGTGGACCGGGTGACCGCGACCGGACATGCGCTTGCCGCTGCAAAAGACATGGCAACAGGCATCGCCGCGCGCGGGCCGGCGGCGCTGGAAATCGTCAAGCTGATGATCGCAAGCGCCAACGGGGAGGACAACGGGACGGCCGTGGAGGCGCTGGGGTCGATCCTTGCTGCCAAGACGGCCGACCTCAAGGAGGGCGTTTCCGCTTTTAAGGAGAAGCGTGCCGCACAGTTCAAGGGAGAATGGTAATGACGGTTCTGGTAAACCCGAAGGCGCTCGTGGATCATGTCCCGCGCGACTTCAAGATGCTGATCGACGGCCGGTGGAGCGAGGGGGCGGCCGATCCGATCGAGCGGGTCGCGCCCGGCCATGGCGTCGTCGTCAGCCGGTTCCAGGCGGGAACGCGGGGGGATGCCGAGCGCGCCGTCGCTGCAGCCCGCAAGGCCTTCGACACCGGACCCTGGCCGCGGATGACGGCGTCGGAGCGCTCCGGCATCCTGCTGAAGGCCGCCGATCTCATTGCCGCGCGTGCCGAGGAACTCGCCTTTCTGGATGCGGTGGAAGCCGGCAAGCCGATCTCACAGGTGCGCGGCGAAATCGCCGGTTCGGTCGATATCTGGCGCTATGCCGCGGCCCTTGCCCGCGATCTCCATGGCGAGAGCTACAATACGCTGGGCGACGGCACGCTGGGCGTGGTCCTGCGCGAGGCGATCGGCGTCGTTTCGATCATCACGCCGTGGAACTTCCCCTTCCTGATCGTCGGGCAGAAGCTGCCCTTCGCGCTGGCCGCCGGCTGCACCACGGTCGTCAAGCCATCGGAACTCTCGTCCGGCTCGACCGTCGTGCTCGGCGAGATCCTCGAGGAAGCCGGCCTTCCAAAGGGCGTCGTCAACATCGTCACGGGCACGGGCGCCGAGGTGGGGGCGGTCATGACGTCGCATCCCGATGTCGACATGGTCTCGTTCACGGGCTCCACCGGCGTCGGCAAGCTGACCATGGCGAATGCCGCGCAGACGCTGAAGAAGGTGTCGCTGGAGCTTGGCGGCAAGAACCCGCAGATCGTCTTTCCCGATGCCGATCTCGACGGCTTCATCGATGCCGCCGTGTTCGGCGCCTATTTCAACGCCGGCGAGTGCTGCAATGCCGGCTCGCGGCTGATCCTCCACAAGAGCATCGCCGAGGACGTGGTGAAGCGGGTGGCCGCCCTTTCGGAAAAGGTGCGGGTCGGCGATCCGCTCGATCCGCAGACGCAGGTCGGCGCGATCATCACACCGCAGCATCTGGAGAAGATCGCCGGCTATATTTCAGGGGCAGCAGACGGTGGCGCGGACGTGGCCCATGGCGGCAAGGCGCTCGATCTCGGCCGCGGCCAGTTCATGGCGCCGACGATCCTTGCCAATGTGACGCCGGACATGCCGGTCGCGCGCGAGGAGGTGTTCGGCCCGGTTCTCTCCGTGCTCACCTTCGAGACCACGGCGCAGGCGATCGAGATCGCCAATGCTGTCGATTACGGGCTCTCTGCCGGGGTGTGGAGCAAGGATTTCGACACGTGCCTGACGATCGGAAGGCAGGTGCGGGCAGGGACCGTGTGGATGAACACCTTCATGGACGGCGCCTCCGAACTGCCCTTCGGTGGCTACAAGCAGTCGGGTCTCGGCCGCGAACTCGGGCGCCACGCTGTGGAGGACTATACCGAGACCAAGACGCTCAACATGCATATCGGCGGCCGCACGAACTGGTGGATGCCGCAGACGGAAAAGCTGGCCTGAAGCATCCCGCCCGGGCGCGCAACACGCGGTCGGGAAGACGGGATGCGGCTGAACAAGCCGGCTGACGCCGACGCTCGAGGAGGGCGGCGGCACGGGAGCGGAAATGGGTTTCGCTCTTCACTGTGCTCATGGGAGGAAAACATCGTGCGCAAGTTTCTGACATCGACTGCATTGGGTCTCGCTTTGATGGCCGGCGCCGTGCAGGCTGCCGAAAACGTGGAGGTGCTTCACTGGTGGACATCCGGCGGCGAGGCCTCGGCGCTGGAAGTGCTCAAGAAGGACCTCGAAGCCAAGAACATCTCCTGGACGGACATGCCGGTCGCCGGCGGCGGCGGCACGGAAGCCATGACGGTGCTGCGCGCCCGCGTCACGGCCGGCAACGCGCCGACCGCGGTGCAGATGCTCGGCTTCGACATTCTCGACTGGGCCAAGGAAGGTTCGCTCGGCAACCTCGATGCGGTCGCGGCCAAGGAGAACTGGGACAACGTCATCCCCAAGGCGCTTCAGAAGTTCTCGAAATATGACGGCCACTGGATCGCGGCACCCGTCAACCTGCATTCGACCAACTGGATGTGGATCAACAAGGCGGCGCTCGACAAGGCCGGCGGCAAGGAGCCGCAGAGCTGGGAAGAGCTGATCGCCCTCCTCGACAACTTCAAGGCGCAGGGCATCATCCCCGTTGCCGCCGGCGGACAGCCCTGGCAGGACGCGACCGTCTTCGACGCCGTCGTGCTGTCGCTCGGCGTCGATTTCTACACGTCCGCCTTCATCGATCTCGACCCGAAGGCGCTCGGCGGCGACAAGATGAAGGAAGCCTTCAACCGCATGACGACGCTGCGCTCCTATGTCGATCCCAACTTCTCGGGCCGCGACTGGAACCTCGCCTCCGCCATGGTCATCGACGGCAAGGCCGGCGTGCAGTTCATGGGCGACTGGGCGAAGGGCGAATTCTCCAAGGCCGGCAAGACGCCGGGCAAGGACTATGTCTGCATGCGCTTCCCCGGCACGCAGGGTGCAGTCACCTTCAACACCGACCAGTTCGTCATGTTCAAGGTCGCCGACGCCAAGGTGCCGGCACAGATGGAGATGGCCACGGCTATCGAAAGCCCTGAATTCCAGTCGGCTTTCAACGTGGTCAAGGGTTCGGCACCCGTGCGCACCGACGTGTCGGACGCCGCCTTCGACGATTGCGGCAAGAAGGCCATCAAGGATGCGGCCGAAGCCGACAAGAGCGGCAAGCTCATCGGCTCCATGGCCCATGGCCACGCCAATCCGGCAGCCGTGAAGAACGCGATCTACGACGTCGTGACCCGTCAGTTCAACGGCGACCTGACGGCCGACGACGCGGTGACCGAGCTGGTCAGCGCGGTCGAAGCCGCAAAGTAAGGGCTGGGAGCTGCGGGTCTTCGCGCCCGCAGCTCCCGCCATCACACCATCCGATACGTCAAGACTGCCGGGGATACCGGGTGCGCCGAAAGGCCGGCCATGATGGCCGGCGCCTGAGGCCGTGCACCCGCATTCCGGGCGAGGGGAGGGGAACAAAGCCATGCAGAGCCGCAGCTTCCTACAGGACCAGTTGCCGAAAATCGTGCTCGCGCCGAGTTTCCTGGTCATCGTGATTTTCGTCTACGGCTTCATCGCCTATACAGGGTTCCTGTCGATTACCGACAGCAAGATGCTGCCGTCTTACAACATCGTGGGCCTGTCGAACTACAGCAAGCTCTGGGCCCTGCCGCACTGGTGGCGGGCCATCGCCAATCTGGCGATCTTCGCCTCGCTCTACATCCTCATCTGCTCGGTGCTCGGCCTGTTCCTGGCGATCATGCTCGACCAGAAGATCCGCGGCGAAGGTTTTCTGCGCCCGATCTATCTCTATCCGATGGCGCTCTCCTTCATCGTCACGGGCACCGCCTGGAAGTGGATCCTCGATCCCGGCATCGGCATCGAGAACACCATGCATCTCTGGGGCTGGGAGACCTTCGCCTTCACCTGGATCAAGGACAGCAAGATGGCGATCTACTGCGTCGTGCTGGCCGCCGTCTGGCAGTCCTCGGGCTTCATCATGGCGATGTTCCTCGCCGGCCTGCGCGGCGTCGACAACGAGATGATCAAGGCCGCGCAGATCGACGGTGCGGGCACCGTGACGATCTACCGCCGGATCATCATTCCCCTGATGCGCCCGGTCTTCCTGTCGGCCTTCGTCGTGCTCGCCCATCTGGCCATCAAGGCCTACGACCTGATCGTCGCCCTGACCGGCGGGGGCCCGGGGCAGGCGACCGAACTGCCGGCCACCTTCATGTATTCCTACACCTTTACCCGCAACCAGATGGGCATCGGCGCGTCCTCCGCCATCATCATGCTGGTCATGATCTTCTCGATCATCGTTCCCTATCTCTATTCCGAAATCCGTGGAGGAAAACGCTGATGAGCGGCGCCGCCAATCCGCAGAACGCGATGTCGCACAGCCTTCTCACCCGGGCCCTGATCTATACCGCGCTCATCGCCTTTGCGATGTTCTACCTCATGCCGCTTTACGTCATGGTGGTGAACTCGCTGAAGCCGCTGGAAGAAATCCGCCAGGGCGGCATGGTCAATCTACCGCAGGTCTGGACCATCGAGCCGTGGCTGTCGGCCTGGTCGACCGCGCAGATCGGCATCCAGCCGACAGGCCTCAAGCCCTTCTTCATCAACTCCATCCTTATGGTCATCCCCGCCGTGGCCATCTCGACCGTGGTCGGTGCGCTCAACGGCTATGTGCTGACGAAATGGCATTTCCGCGGGTCGAACATCGTCTTCGGCATGCTGCTCCTGTCCTGCTTCATCCCGTTCCAGATCGTGCTCATTCCCACGGCGCGCATCCTCGGCATGCTCGGCCTTGCCGGCTCCATTCCCGGGCTCGTGCTGGTGCATGTCGTCTACGGTCTCGGCTTCACCACACTCTACTTCCGCAATTACTACGAGGCCTTTCCGACCGAACTCGTGCGGGCGGCGCAGATCGACGGCGCGACGTTCTTCCAGATCTTCCGCCGCATCCTGCTGCCCTCGTCCGGTCCGATCATCGTCGTCTCGGTCATCTGGCAGTTCACCAATATCTGGAACGACTTTCTGTTCGGCGCCTCATTTGCCGGCGCCAATTCGACGCCGATGACGGTCGCGCTCAACAACCTCGTGCAGTCATCCACGGGCGTGAAGGAATACAACGTCCACTTTGCCGGCGCGATCCTCGCCGCCCTGCCCACCCTCATCGTCTACATCATTTCGGGTCGCTACTTCGTGCGCGGCCTGATGTCCGGCGCCGTGAAAGGCTGATCATCATGTCGTTTCTCAAAATCTCGCATCTGCGCAAATCCTATGGCGCGCTGGAAATCCTGAAAGACATCAACATCGAAATCGAGGAAGGCGGCTTTCTCGTGCTGGTCGGCCCGTCCGGCTGCGGCAAGTCCACGCTGCTGAACACGATTGCCGGGCTGGAGCCGATCACGTCCGGCGAGATCGCCATCAAGGGCCGCTCGATTGCGGGTCTGCCGCCGTCGCAGCGCGACATCGCCATGGTGTTCCAGAGCTATGCGCTCTATCCGAACATGACGGTGGCCGGCAACATCGCCTTCGGCATGGAGATCCGCAAGGTCCCGAAGGACGTGCGCGAGAAGGCGATCAAGGAGGTCTCCGATATCCTCCAGATCGGCCATCTGCTCGACCGGAAGCCGAGCCAGCTTTCCGGCGGCCAGCGCCAGCGCGTCGCCATGGGCCGCGCGCTCGTGCGCAATCCGCAGGTCTTCCTGTTCGACGAGCCGCTGTCCAATCTGGACGCAAAGCTACGTGTCGATATGCGCACCGAGATCAAGCGGCTGCACCAGCGTCTGAAGACGACCATCGTCTACGTCACCCACGACCAGATCGAGGCGATGACGCTGGCGACCAAGATCGCGGTGCTGAAGGACGGCGTTCTGCAGCAGTTCGGCTCGCCAGCGGAAATCTACAACAATCCGGCCAATATGTTCGTGGCCGACTTCATGGGCTCGCCCGCCATGAACCTGCTCTCGGCAACCGTGGAGAAGGATTCGGCCGGCCTTTCCGTCTCGCTTGCCCGCCCGAACGGCGCGCTGGTGAAACTGCCGGTGGCGGCAGGGCAGGAGCGACTGGAGAGCCATCTCGGCCGCCAGATCGTCTTCGGCATCCGGCCCGAGGCGCTGACCGACATCGACGGTGCGGACCGCAATGCGCGCACGATCGCGGAAGGCGATTGCCTGATCGAGGTCGTGGAGCCGGCCGGTGCCGACACCTTCGCCGTTACCCGGCTCGGCGGCAAGGAAGTGGTCGCGCGCCTGCGGGCTGATGCCCGTATCCATGCGGGACAGACGGCAAGGCTCGCCTTCAACCTCGACAAGGCCGTTTATTTCGATCCGCAAAGCCAGCAGCGCATCGCGTGAGCGGGGGGACCGAGATGAGCAGAACCCCCGACATCGTCATCATCGGCTCCGGTATCGGCGGGGCGACGCTGGCCGCCGGCCTTGCCGCGTCCGGCTGCGAGATCCTGATCCTGGAGGCCGGCCAGCACATTGCCGACACGCCTGTGAACCGCGACCAGCGCGCGATCTTCCAGCGGGGGTATTTCCGCCCGAAGGAGACCTGGTACGAATGGCAGGGCCAGAGCCAGAGGGAGCACAGGGGGTTCAACCCGGGCAATTACTACAATGTCGGCGGCAACTCGAAATTCTACGGGGCGGTACTGTCGCGCTACCGGCGCGAGGATTTTGACGAGATGCAGCATCAGGAGGGCGTCTCCCCCGCCTGGCCGTTTCCCTACGCCGAGCTCGAGCCCTGGTACGGGGCGGCCGAGCGGATGTATCAGGTGCGCGGCGCGCTGGGGGACGACCCGACCGAGCCCGAACATTCCACGCCTTACGCCTTTCCCCCGGTGCCGGACGAACCGTCGATTGCCGACGTCCGCGCGCGCCTGAAGCAGAAGGGGCTCCACCCGTTCTCCCTGCCGCTCGGCGTCGATATCGACCGGTGGCTCGCCAAGGGGCGCACGCCGTGGGATGCCCATCCGAATTCCGACGACGGCAAGATGGATGCCGAAAGTGCCGCCCTCGCCGTCGCGCTTGGCTATCCCAATGTCACGCTGCAAACGGGCGCGATCGTCCGGTTGCTCGAAACGGGCGCCTCCGGCGGCCGCATCGAGCGCGTCGTCTATACCGTGGCCGGGGACACAAGCAGCGTCTCGCCGAAGCTCGTGGTGCTCGCCGCCGGCGCGGTCCAGTCGGCCGTCCTGCTGCTGCGCTCGGCCAATGCGCGCTTTCCCGATGGCCTTGCCAACAGCTCAGACCAGGTCGGGCGCAACTTCATGAACCACAATTCGTCCGCCGTGCTCGCTCTGTCGCCGCGTTACCGGAACACGTCGGTCTATCAGAAGACCTTCGCCTTCAACGACTTCTACCTGTCGGATGGCGAGGGTGGGCCACCACTCGGCAATGTCCAGCTTCTCGGCCGCGTGTCCGGGGCGATCCTCAAAAGCAGCCTGCCGCGCATCCCGGAGCGGCTGCTCGACCGAATGTCGGCGCATGCGATCGATTTCTACGCCATGAGCGAGGATATTCCGCACCCTGAAAGCCGGGTCATGGTCGATGGCCAGCGGATCGTCCTCAAATGGCATCGCACCAACTGGAACGCGCATCTGTCGCTGGTGGCAAAACTCAAGGCCGTTCTCCGCTCGATCGGCTTTCCCCTCGTGCTGTCGAGGCCGTTCGACAAACGCACGCCGTCCCATCAGTGCGGCACGGTGCGCATCGGCAACGATCCCGCAACGGCGCCGCTCGATCCCTTCTGCCGCGCCTATGACCACGACAACCTGTTCGTCGTTGATGCGAGCTGCCTGCCGACCTCGGCCGCTGTCAATCCGGCGCTAACGGTTGCGGCCCAAGCCTTGCGGGTCGCAGATCACATCGTCTCGAAGGACCTGCAATGATGAGCGAACGGCGGCAAAGACCGGTGGCGGTGGTGACCGGCGGACGGCGGGGGATCGGCCTCAGTATCGCCTCGTGCCTTGCCGCTGCCGGCTACGACATCGTCGTGACAGGCATCGGCGGTCCGGAAACGGCAAAGGACGCGCTGGCGGAGCTCCGCGCCGATGGCCAGGCGGACGCCATCTACATCAAAGCCGATATCTGCGACGTCGCCGGACACGCAGCGACGGTCAACGACGTCATGGCCCGATTCGGCCGCATCGACTGCCTCGTCAACAATGCGGGCATGGCTTCTGTCGTGCGCGGCGATTTCCTCGGCCTTTCGCCCGACCACTACGACCTGATCATGGCCACCAACCTGAAAGGGACGGTCTTCTTCACCCAGGCCGTGGTGAAGGCGATGCTGGCGACCGCGCCCGACCATTCCCGGTCGATCATCAACATCACCTCGGTCTCGGCGCAGGCGAGTTCCCCCGAGCGCCTCGACTACTGCATCAGCAAAGCGGGGCTTGCGGCCTTTTCGCAAGGGCTGGCATTGCGGCTTGCCGCCGATGGCGTCGCGGTCTTCGAGGTACGGCCTGGCATCGTGCGGACCGACATGACCGCCGGCGTCACGCCGAAATACGATGCCCTGATCGCCGGGGGCCTGGTGCCCATGCGGCGCTGGGGGGAAGCCGGCGATATCGGCGCCATCTGCGCAGCGCTCGCCTCGGGCAGCTTCGCCTTTGCAACAGGGACCGTGATCGATGCCGATGGCGGCCTTTCGATCCCGCGTCTGTGACAGGAATGGAAACCATGCGCTTCGACTATATCATCACCGGGGCAGGGCCCGCCGGATGCGTTCTCGCCAACAGGCTGAGCGAGGACCCCGATGTCACCGTGCTGCTGCTGGAAGCGGGCGGCGGGGACTGGAATCCTCTCTTTCACATGCCGGCCGGCTTTGCCAAGATGACGAAGGGCGTGGCCAGCTGGGGCTGGGAGACCGTGCCGCAGAAGCACATGAACGGTCGTGTCCTGCGCTACACACAGGCCAAGGTCATCGGCGGCGGCTCGTCCATCAACGCGCAGCTCTACACCCGGGGCAATGCCGCCGATTACGATCTCTGGGCAAGCGAAGACGGCTGCGAGGGCTGGGACTACCGTTCCGTGCTGCCCTATTTCAAGCGGGCCGAGGACAACCAGCGCTTTGCCGACGACTATCATGCCTATGGCGGGCCACTCGGCGTTTCCATGCCGGTGTCCGCGCTGCCGATCTGCGACGCCTATATCCGGGCGGGGCAGGAGCTCGGCATTCCCTACAATCACGACTTTAACGGGCGCCAGCAGGCGGGCGTCGGCTTCTACCAGCTGACGCAGCGCAACCGCCGCCGCTCTTCCACCTCGCTCGCTTACCTCTCGCCGATCAAGGACCGGAAGAACCTGACGATCCGCATGGGCGCCCGCGTGTCGCGCATCGTGCTGGAGGGCACGACGGCTGTCGGCGTCGAGATCGCCACCAGCCGGGGCAGCGAGATCGTGCGCTGCGGGCGCGAGGTGCTCGTAACGTCGGGCGCCATCGGTTCGCCGAAGCTGCTCCTGCAATCGGGCATCGGCCCGGCCGATCATCTGACGTCCGTCGGCGTTCCCGTGGCGCATGACCTGCCCGGCGTCGGCGGCAATCTGCAGGACCATCTGGACCTCTTCGTCATCGCCGAATGCACCGGCGACCACACCTATGACGGCGTTGCGAAGCTGCATCGCACGCTCTGGGCCGGCCTCGAATACGTGCTGTTCCGCACAGGCCCCGTCGCCTCGTCGCTGTTTGAAACCGGCGGCTTCTGGTATGCGGATCCGGACGCGCGATCCCCGGATATCCAGTTCCATCTCGGTCTCGGCTCGGGCATCGAGGCGGGCGTGGAAAAGTTGAAAAATGCCGGGGTGACGCTGAATTCGGCTTATCTGCATCCGCGATCGCGCGGCACGGTGCGGCTCTCCGCGTCCGATCCGGCCGCAGCCCCGCTGATCGACCCGAACTACTGGTCGGACCCGCATGACCGGAAGATGTCGCTGGAAGGCTTGCGGATCGCCCGCGAGATCTTCGAGCAGGCGGCGTTGAAGCCCTATATTCTGGCCGAGCGCCTGCCCGGGCCGAAGGTGCGCACGGAGGCCGAGCTTTTCGATTATGGCTGCGCGAACGCGAAGACCGATCACCATCCCGTCGGCACCTGCCGAATGGGCACCGGGGCGGATGCGGTCGTGGGGCTCGACCTGCGCGTGCGAGGGTTGCAGGGCTTACGCGTCTGCGATAGCTCCGTCATGCCGCGCGTGCCCTCCTGCAACACCAATGCCCCGACCATCATGGTCGGAGAGAAAGGTGCCGACATCATTCGCGGGCTCGATCCGTTGCCGGCGACGATCTTTGCCGACGAGCGCAACGACCAGCGCCCCCGTGCGCGCACGCATGTTCGCTGAGCCGATGATGCGGCTTTGCATTCTGCCGTCGGCTTTGCCACAAAAAGGTGTCGTCACGCCCAGGAAGGTCAGACCCTGATGCCCATCGAGACCCCGCGCGCATTCCTCGCGTCGCTCTTCCACGCCGCCGTTCGCGCGGCCGATCCGCTGGAGGCGATCCGCGCCCATCTCCCAGTGCGACCAAAAGGCCGCACGGTCGTCATCGGCGCCGGCAAGGCGGCAAGCCAGATGGCACAGGCGGTTGAAAGCCTGTGGGATGGTCCGCTGGAGGGCGTGGTCGTCGCGCGCCACGGCCCGGTTGCCGCCTGCGCACGCATTAGGGTGCTGCAATCCGCCCATCCGGTTCCCGACCAGGCGGGGATCGTCGGCGGACGCGCGCTGATGGAGGCGGTGCGCGGGCTGACGACGGACGATCTCGTGATTGCGCTGATCTCGGGCGGCGGGTCTGCCCTCCTGCCATCGCCGCCGCCGGGCTTTGCCCTTGCCGACGAGGTGGCCCTGAACGAGGCGCTGCTCGCCTCCGGCGCGCCGATTTCCGCGATGAACGTGGTGCGCAAGCACGTCTCGATGATCAAAGGCGGGCGGCTTGCCGCGCTTGCTTCTCCGGCCCGTGTCGTCAGCCTCGTCGTCTCCGACGTTCCCGGCGACAACCCGGCCTTCGTCGCCTCCGGCCCGACCATTCCCGATGCCGCCGGCCGCGAGGATGCACTGCGGGCGATCCGGGACTACCGGATGAACATTCCCTCAAACATTCTTGATCATATCGCGACAGTGGAGACCCCGCGCCCCGACGACCCGGCTTTTGCCGGCCACGCGGCGCATGTCATCGCCTCCGCCCGTGTCTCGCTGCAGGCGGCCGCGCGTCTGAGCGGCGAGACCGGCGTAACGCCGTTGATCCTCTCCGACAGGATCGAGGGAGAAGCGCGCGATATCGGGCGCATGCATGCGGCGCTGGCGATGGAATTTCAGGAGCGCCATCGAGAGAGGCAAGGCCCGATGGTTCTCCTCTCGGGCGGGGAAACCACCGTCACAATCGGTCCCGAGGGTGCAAAGAAAGGCGGGCGAAACACGGAACTGCTGCTGGCCGTCGCCATCGATCTCGACGGGGCCACCGGCATCACCGCCCTTGCGGCCGATACCGACGGAATCGATGGTTCCGAAGACAATGCCGGCGCCTTCTGCGACGGCAAAACCGCGTCCCGCATCCGGGCAGCGGGCGGGGAGCCGCGCGCCCACCTCGCGCGACACGACGCATGGTCCGCCTTCGCGCTTGCGGGCGACCTGTTCGAGACGGGGCCGACCGGCACGAATGTCAACGACTTCAGGGCGTTTCTGCTGCTGTAGGCGCGCAACGCCCGTTTCTCGGGACACCGCGCAATCTCAACCCTTCAAGGATGCCCTTCATGTCTCAGCCGGATAACAGGACATGCGCAGACCTCCTTTTGGCCGAGCGCGAGGGGGTCGTCACCCGGTTCACGACCGACGATGCCTGGACGCTTGGCAGCCTGATGCGGCAATCGGCCATGGCCGGCCGCCTGGCCGTGGCGATCGAGATCACGATCGCGCGCGAACCGGTGTTCTTCACGCGCCTTGCGAACGCTACCGAGGACAACCGGCACTGGGCGGAGCGCAAGCGGCGCGTGGTCGAGCGGTTCCACCACAGTTCTCTCTACATGCGGCTTCTCGCGCAGGAGGAGGGCTACGACTTCCACCACCGCTACGGCCTGTCGCCCGATCTCTTTGCGGCCTTCGGCGGCGCCGTCCCGATCTTTCAAACGGATGGCAATCTCATCGGAACGGCGACGATCAGCGGCCTTTCCGATGTTGAAGACCACGATTTCGTGGTCGAGCATCTCCAGCGCTTTCGGGCGCAAGGGAGCTGAGCATGCCGGCTGGAACGAAATAGCGCCGAAGGGGCGCGGGTTAGATGGAAATATCACATCCACCCGTTCCGACAGCGTCTCCCGTCTTTGAATCCGCTGGTATTACAGGTCATTCTGACCTTGGTTGGCTGCCCTCTCATCCCCCTCCCGGATCGATCGCAGCCAGCCGTTCCCCTCTGGAGGTTTAACCTTCATGACTTGAGGCCGTGGGTCACCCTGCGGCCCTTTTTTTTATGCAATTTCAATCGAGGCGGGCGGCGGCTTCGTTTCCCGACGTTTACATCAGGAGGTTGGTATGGCGACGGTAAGACTCTGGACGGATGCCGAGGCCGAAGCAGCGCCGCGGGTGCAGGCGGTGTTTGCGGATATCCGCGCCGTGCGCGGCTCGGATTTCATCAACAATTTCTGGCGCGGCCTGGCCAACGATCCGGCAACGCTGGAGCGGACATGGAACAGCCTGAAGGAGGTGATGGTCGCACCGTCGGCGCTCGATCCGCTGACGAAGGAGCTCATCTATATCGCCGTCTCGGTCGCCAGCGGTTGCAGCTATTGCATCCATTCCCATACGGCAGCGGCGCGCGCCAAGGGCCTGACGGACGCGCAATATGGCGATCTCCTTGCCGTGATCGGCATGGCGTCGGAAACCAACCGCCTCGTCACGGCGCTCGGCATTCCCGTCGATCCCGAATTCGACGTGACCGGCTGATCTTCTCGCGCCCCTACCACTCGAACGGTTCGCCGAGCGAAGCGACGCCGTCGAGCTTCAGACATTGATGGTTGCAAGGGCCGCCTCGGCGTCCGCGGCAAGCTTTGCCTCGTCGAGGCCGGGAAATGCGCCGTTCGCCCACACGACCCGGCCGTTGATCATAGTCATATCCGTCGCCATGCCGATGCCGACGCGGGGAATGAGGCTCAGCGGATCGTGCCGCGTGCCGACATAATCCATGCGGCGGGTGTCGATGGCGAAGAGGTCTGCGGCCATTCCGGGCGCAAGGCGGCCGATATCGCTGCGCCCGAGCAGGCTCGCGCCGCCGCTCGTGCCGTAGCGCAGGAAATCCACCGGCGGCGGCACGGGGTGCGCGCGGGTGGAGGATGCGAGGCACTGCAGCATGTAGGCCGAGTGCAGGCAATGCATCAGGTTGGAATTGTCGTTGGAGGCCGCACCATCGCAGCCGAGCCCGATGCGCAGGCCGAAGGCCGCCATGGCGGGGATGTCGGTGACCTCGGCGCCGACGAGATAGACGGGTTCCGGGCAGTGGGAGACGCCGGTGCCGCTTGCGGCCATCGTCCGCAGTTCGTCATGGGTCAGCTCCCAGCAATGGGCGTAGAACGTATCCGGCCCGGAAAAGCCGATGGATTCCAGATAATCGACGGTGCGCAGGCCATGGCGCGCCTGCATCACGGGGCTCTCCCCTTCGCCGACATGCGTGTGCAGCATGACGCCACGGTCGCGTGCCAGCGCCACCGATTCCACGAAGGTTTCGCGGTAGGCGTTGACGGGCTGGCAGGGCGCGACGACGACCTGGCGCATGCTGAACGGCCCTGCATCGTGATAGGTGTCGATCAGGCGGGCGCAATCGGAAATGAATTCGTCCGTCGTTTCCAGCATTTCGTCGGGGATCGTCGACCCCTCCGATTTCGGCAGGGTGTTGCCGCCGCGACCGGCGTGAAACCGCATGCCCAACAGATCCGCGGCCTCGAACTGGCGGTCGATCAGCCGCTTTCCGGCGTGGCGGGGAAAATTATACTGGTGGTCGAAGGCCGTGGTGCAGCCATGCTTGATCAGCTCCGCCATGGCGGTAACAGAGGAATGGTAGAAGCAGGCTTCGTTTAGCTGCGAGAAGACAGGGTAGATGCGGTCGAGCCATTCGATCACCGAGAGCTTCGTCCAGTCGAGATCGGCGCGGTTGCGCACGAAGCACTGGAAGAAATGGTGATGCGTGTTGACGAGGCCGGGATAGACGAACCAGCCGGCGGCATCCATCACGCTCGTGCCCTCAGGCAAAGCCTCGCCCTTGAGATGTTCGCCGATGGCACGGATCGACGGCCCCTCGGTCAAGAGATCGACATTGCGTCGCACGACCGGGCCTTTGCCCTCGTCGGTGATGACGGCCGCGCAGTTTTTGAGGAGAGTGCCACCCATGTCAGACCTCGTCCTGTTGAAACCGCCTGGGATAGCCCGAACCGTCGGCATGACGACGGATCCAGGAAAGGAGCGACACGGCGCCCGGCGCCCCGAGGATCGTCATCCGCTGTCGCCTGTCGTTTCGATATCCCTGCGTCATAACGATCTCGTACAGTTTGGGCTGCAGATTCCGTCGCTATGTGACCCATGGAAACGCCGGGCGTCAAGCATGCGGCGGGCAGGGATGTGAGCCGGTTCGGTCGCGACGGCACCGCAAGCTCTAGCCCATTGACAGCACCTCCTTCTCCGCTATTCTGTTATAAAAGTCGTAATAACATAATAATGGAACAAAACTGGAGGACTTCATGATGCGCCTGAAAACTGCGTTCTTCCTTGCAAGCGCGCTCGTCGCTATTCCATCCTTTGTTGCGGCCCAGGAAAAGGGCGGCGTCATCAATGTCGCGACGATCGGCGAGCCGCCGACACTCGACCCCATGGCCTCCACGGCCGATCTCGTGGGTATCGTTTCCCAGCATATGTTCGAGACCCTCTACACGTTCGACAAGGCTTGGAAGCCGACGCCGCTTCTGGCCGAGAGCCTGCCCGAGATCAGCGCGGATGGCAAAACCTATACGATCAGGTTGCGCAGCGGCATCACGTTCCACGATGGCTCGGACATGGCATCGGACGACGTCGTCGCTTCGCTCGAGCGCTGGGTCAAGGTTGCCTCGCGCGGCAAGCAGGCAGCCGCATTCCTGGACAAGATCACGGCCACCGATCCGCTGACGGTAACGATCACGTTGAAGCAACCCTACGCGCCGCTCGTCTCGCTGCTCGCTTTCAACAATTCCGCCGCGATCGTCCTGCCGAGCGAGAAACAGGCTGAGCCCATGAAGGACTTCGTCGGGACGGGCCCCTATATGCTGAAGGAGCGCAAGGCCGACCAGTACATCCAGCTCACCCGCTTCGACGGCTATACGCCGCGGTCCGGCGAGGCCGATGGCTACGGCGGCGCGCGTCACCAGTATCTGGATGAAATCCGCTTCGTGCCGGTTCCCGATGCAAACACGCGCGTCGAGGCGGCGATCTCCGGCCAGTACGACTATATCGACAGCCTTCCCGTCGAATCCTTCGACAGGCTGAAGGGCTCGACGGCATCGGAACCGCTTGTCTTGAAGCCGTTCGGCTATCCGGTCTTCGTTTTCAACACGGCAGAGGGTGTTGCCAAGGACGTCGCCATCCGCAAGGCCATCCGCCAGGCTCTGAGCATGGAAGACATGCTGGCCGCCGCCTTCGGCAGCACCGATTTCTATGCGCTCGACGGCGATATCTATCCCAAGAGCTTCGTCTGGAACACGGATGCCGGCGTCGAGGGCCATTACAATCTTGCCGATCCCGAAGGATCGGCAGAAGCCGCCAAGGCCGCTGGCTATGACGGCAAGCCAATCCGCATCCTGACGAGCCGCCAGTACGAATTCCACTATAAGATGGCGCAGGTTGCCGCCGAGTATCTGAAGCTCGCGGGGTTCACCGTCGATCTGCAGGTCGTGGACTGGGCGACGCTCACCCAGCGGCGGGCCGACAAGGGCCTCTGGGACATCTACATCACGCACAGCCCTTTTCTTCCCGAGCCTGCGCTGATTGGATCCCTGTCGCCGAGCTCGCCCGGCTGGTGGGACACGCCGCTGCGCAAGCAGACGGTCGAGGCGTTTTCCGCAGAGGCCGACGAGACGAAGAGGCTCGCTTTGTGGGCCGATGTGCAAAAGGCCATGTACGCGGAGATTCCCTACATAAAGATCGGTGACTTCAACGCTCTTGCAGCCAAGAGCACGAAGGTAGAAGGCGTCGTGCCGGCTCCGTGGCCGTATTTCTGGAACGCATCGATCAAGAAGTAATCCGGAACCGGCATCCCGGACGCCGCCGCGGGGCGGCGTTCTCTCAGCAAGCGTTCGTCACCCCTGTGTCCCTCGTGGGACCGGAGAGCCAAAGACATGATCCGTTACATCCTCCAGCGACTGGCCGGCATGATCGTCGTCATGTTCCTGGTCGTGACCATCGTGTTCGTCATCGTCCGCGTCACGCCGGGAGACCCGGCTGCGGTGATGCTCGGGCCCGATGCCTCGGCACAGGATATCGCCGATCTGCGCACGCGGCTCGGCCTCGACCAGTCGCTTCTCGTGCAATATGTTTTCTATCTCGGGCAGATGATCAAAGGGGACCTCGGCCAGTCGATCTTCCTGAACATGCCCGTGACGTCGGCCCTCCTCGACCGCGCCGAGCCCACATTCTTCCTGACGCTGTTTTCGCTGGCGATCGCCTGCGTCATCGCGCTGCCGATCGGCATCTATGCCGCCTATCGGCGAGGGTCCCTCGTCGATCAGGCGGCAACGACCGTCGCGATGCTGGCGGCGAGTATTCCGAGCTTCTGGCTTGGCCTCATCCTGATGCAGGTCTTCGCTGTCAATCTGAACATGTTTCCCGTTTCCGGCTATGGCGGGCCTGGCTCGACCTTTCTCGACCGCATGTATCACCTGACTCTGCCGGCCTTTGCGCTTGGGCTCGTTTCCTCGGCGCTGATCCTGCGCTTCACGCGCGCCTCGATGCTCGACGTGCTTGGCGACGACTATATCCGCACGGCGCGCGCAAAGGGCCTGATCGAGCGGAAGGTCGTACTGAAGCATGCGTTGAAGAACGCGCTGATCCCGATCCTCACCGTGATCGGCCTGACCGCCGCGGTTCTCATCTCCGGCGCGGTCGTCACCGAAACCGTGTTCGGCCTGCCCGGCGTCGGAAGCCTCGTCGTCTCCGCCGTGCTGCGGCGGGACTACCCGGTTATCCAAGGTGCGCTGCTGGTGATCGCCGGACTCTACGTCCTCATCAACTTTGCCATCGACATGCTTTACCTGCTGATCGATCCGAGGGTACGCTACTGATGACAGATGTATCTCTCACGACAAAGCCACCTGCCAGCGACGCTGCGAGGTTCATCCGCCGCTTTCTGCGGCGCAAGACGGTCGTCGTCGGGCTTGGCATCCTCGTTCTCTTCGTCCTTCTGGGGGCGCTCGCACCATGGATCGCGCCGTATTCGCCCTCGAAGCTGTCGATCGTCAACCGGCTGAAGCCGCCGAGCGAGATGTTCTGGTTCGGCACGGACGAGTTCGGCCGCGACGTCTTCTCCCGCACGGTCTATGCGGCACGGCTTTCGCTTCTCGTCGGCGCGGCCGTCGTGGTTCTGTCGGCGGTCATCGGCATCACGCTCGGGCTGCTCGCCGGGTTCTTTCAGCGCCTGGACACGCCGATCGCTCGCCTGATCGATGCGATGATGGCCTTTCCGGACATCCTGCTGGCGATCGCATTGGTCGCGGCGCTCGGACCCTCGTTGACGACGGTGATCGTGGCGCTGTCGATTGTGTACGCGCCACGGCTCGCCCGCATCGTCCGTGCCTCGACGCTCGTCATCCGCGAACTGCCGTATGTCGAGGCGGCGCAAGCGCTCGGCATCTCCACCTTCCACATCATGACGCGGCACGTGCTGCGCAATCTCCTGTCGCCCATCCTGGTACAGGGAACGTTCCTCTTCGCCAGCGCCATGCTCGCCGAAGCCGGCCTGTCGTTCCTCGGGCTCGGCGTCAGCCCCGATGTCGCGACCTGGGGCACGATGATTGCCGCCGGGCGCCAGTATATCGGGCAGGCCGGCTGGATGACCTACTTCCCCGGCTTTGCCATCATTCTTTCCGTCCTGTCGCTGCAGATGGTGGGCGACGGATTGCGGGACATGCTCGACCCCAGACTTCAGAAGGACTTGTGACATGACCGGCGAAACCCAAAAGCCGCTCCTCCTTTCCAATGTCAGGCCGATGGCCTTCGGCCAGCCTAAATCCGGCCTTGCCGGCAACCTTGGAGCCGATGAAACGACCGACATTCTCATCGGTGAAGACGGACGCATCGCGGCCATCGGCCAGGGGCTCGCGGTGCCGGGCGGCACTGAGCGCGTCGATGGAAAAGGCGCGTGGATGTCCCCCGGCTGGATCGATCTTCACGTTCATATCTGGCACGGGGGCACCGACATCTCGCTCCGTCCGTCCGAGTGCGGCGCCGAGCGCGGCGTGACCACGCTGGTGGATGCGGGATCTGCCGGTGAAGCGAACTTCCATGGCTTCCGGGAATATATCATCGAGCCCTCGAAAGAACGCATCAAGGCGTTTCTCAATCTGGGTTCGATCGGGCTCGTTGCCTGCAACCGCGTCGCCGAACTCCGCGATATCAGGGATATCGACCTCGACCGGATCATCGAGTGCTACGCCGAAAACAGCGAGCACATCGTCGGCATCAAGGTGCGCGCAAGCCACGTCATCACCGGGTCGTGGGGCGTAACTCCGGTCAAGCTCGGTAAGAAGATCGCCAAGATCCTGAAGATCCCGATGATGGTGCATGTCGGCGAACCGCCGGCTCTCTACGACGAGGTGCTCGAAATCCTCGGCCCGGGCGACGTGGTCACGCACTGCTTCAACGGCAAGGCCGGCTCGAGCATCATGGAGGACGAAGACCTGTTCGATCTCGCCGAGCGCTGCGCTTCCGAAGGCGTGCGGCTCGACATCGGCCACGGTGGGGCGTCCTTCTCCTTCAAGGTGGCGGAAGCGGCGATCGCGCGCGGGTTGCTGCCGCATTCGATCTCGACCGACCTTCACGGCCATTCGCTCAACTTCCCCGTCTGGGATCTCGCAACCACCATGTCGAAGCTGCTCTCCGTCGGCATGCCGTTCGACAAGGTGGTGAATGCCGTCACGCATGCGCCGGCCGACGTCATCAAGCTTTCTATGGACGACAGGCTTGCCGTCGGCGCGCGGGCGGATTTCACGATCTTCGACCTCGTCGATGCCGACCTCGAGGCAACCGACAGCAATGGCGACGTCTCGCGCCTCACCCGCCTGTTCGAGCCGCGTTTCGCCGTCATCGGTGCCGAGGCGATCACGGCCAGCCGATACATTCCGAGAGCCCGCAGGCTCGTGCGCCACAGCCACGGTTACGCGTATCGCTGAGGCCGACAAACTGCATGACACAGGAGTTCTCGTGACACATCTTTCCACCTTCGCCGATCCGAAGACGACCACGCCCTATCAGCGGCTGGCCGACCTCGGCATCGAGCTTCCGCCCGCACCGCCGCCCATCGCCAATTTTCTGACCCATGTGATCGAGGGAAACATGCTCTATCTCTCGGGGCAGGGGACCCGCGAGGCGGACGGGCGCATGCGCACCGGCAAGGTCGGCGCCGAGATCAGCACCGAGGCTGCCTATGACGATGCGCGTCTGGTCGGCATCAACCTCATTGCCGTGATGCACGAGGCGCTTGGCGACCTGTCTCGCGTGAAGCAGGTGGTGAAGCTGCTCGGAATGGTCAACGCCGCACCGGAGTTCCGGGATCACCCGAAGGTTATCAACGGCTGCTCGGACCTCATCAACGCTGTCTTCGGGGAGGCCGGTCGGCATGCCCGGTCGGCCGTCGGCTTCGGCTCGCTTCCCGGCAACATCACGGTGGAAATCGAAGCCATCGTGGCGCTTAAGGATTGATGCCGTGGGGAGACGCTCCGTGCTGCCGCCAGCCCATCAGTGCCTCGATCCGCGCCGCCGAAGCCTTCACACGGTCGGCATAGCCGGCCTTGTCGGCAAAGGCCTTCTGTTCGGGAAGGACGATGGAGATGGTCGCAACACAATTGCCGTTGCGATCGACGATGGGCGACGCAATGCACGCGACTGCATAGTCGGATTCGCCGGCCTGGATGGAGAGCCTCTCTTCGAACGCCGTTCGCGCAGCGTCCGACAGGGTCTCGGCATCGACCGCGGCCCGGCCGGTCGGCGACATGCGGGCACCACGCCGGAAGAGTTCGACGCGCTCGGCTTCCGGCATATGCCCGACCAGCAGCCGGCCGGAGGCCGTCCAGTTGAGCGGCACACGGGTGCCGACCCGCGATGCGACCTGGAAATGGCTCGGCCCGTCAGCCATGGCGAGCACCAGCATGTGCTCTGCATCGCGACCGCAGACCTGCACAGTCTCGCCGGCGTCCCGGCAGAGGTCGTGCATTTCCTGCGTGGCGACGCTCATGAAATCCAGCGAACGGGCATAGGCAAGGCCGTAGTGGTAGAGCCTGGACCCCAGCCACAACGTGCCGTCGCCATTCCGAGCAAGCATGTTCTTTTCCACAAGGTCGTCGATGATGACATAGACCGTGGAGAGCGGCGCGCCGACAGCCTTGGCAATGGCATAGGCGCCGGCCGGGGCACCCGTCTCGTAGAGATGATCGATGACCTGAAGAGCCCGGTCGATCCCGCTGACGCGCGAGCGGCGCACGCTTTTTTCCGTAGTTTCGGAAACCGGTTCCGAGGCTTGCCTGTTCACAACAATCGTCCCGCACATCCGTCCTGTCTATTGCAGTATTATGGCATAGGCTCTGAAAGAGCAAGAGATGCCCGCGCCGTCACGACGTCGCGCAGCCTGGAGAACAACCATGTCCGCTGATATCCGAACGACCCTCGGCCTTCGCCCCGTGATCAACGTGTCGGGAACGATGACGAGCCTTGGCGCGTCGATCGTCGTGCCGGAAGCCATCGCCGCCATGGCGGCGATCCTGCCGCATTTCGTGGAGATCAACGCGCTGCAACGTCAGGCAAGCGCCGTGATCGCTCGCATGACCGGCGGGGAGGCGGGCTTCATTACGGCGTCGTGCTCCGCAGGCGTAAGCCTTGCCGTCGCCGGAACCATTACGGGGCCTGATCTCCTTGCGATCGAGCGGCTGCCGGAAACAAATACCGAGAGAAACGAGGTGCTCCTGCAGATGGGGCATGTCGTCAGCTACGGCGCTCCGGTCGATCAGGCCATCCGCATAGCGGGTGGCAAGGTCGTCATGATCGGCCAGGCGACATCGACGCATCGCTATCACATGCAAAATGCCATCACCGAGAGGACCGCAGCGGCCGTCTACGTCGTGTCGCATCATGTCGTCGATTATGGTCTGCTGAACCTGAAGGAATTCGTCGAGATCGCCCATGCGAGAGGCGTGCCGGTGATCGTGGATGCGGCATCCGAATACGATCTGAAAATCTTCCTCGCGCAAGGAGCCGATATCGCGCTCTACTCGGGTCACAAATTCCTTGGGGGCCCCACCTCCGGCATCGTTGCCGGTCGAAAAGACCTGGTCCGCAACGCCTTTTTGCAGAACATGGGCATCGGGCGCGGCATGAAGGTCGGTAAGGAGAGCATCTACGGCGCAATGGCGGCGCTGGAGGCATGGGAGACGCGCGATCACGCGGGTATCCGGGCTCGGGAAACAGGCGCTCTCGTGCTCTGGAAGGAAACACTCGACGGTCGCCCCGGCGTCACCGCGCTGATCGAACCCGATCCGACGGACAACCCGCTCGACCGCATGCGTGTGATCATCGATCCACAGGAGGCGCATATTACGGCCTGGGATCTTGCGGCAGCGCTCCGATCGGGCGACCAGCCGATCATCGTCCGGGATCACGAGGTCGAGCGCCGCTATTTCTACCTCGATCCATGCAATCTGCATCCGGGTCAGGAGCATATCGTCGCCACCCGTCTCGCCGAGGAACTCGACAAGGCGCGTGCCTCCAACGAGATAATCGCAACCCCGATCGAAGACCTTAGCCGTCACCGCTTCGACGGTATGCTGCGTTGGCCGGACTAGAGCATCAGCGCGACACGTGGAAGACAGAAACGATGGGAATGATCATGACGACGCAACAGGCCCACACCCGTCAGACCACGCCGGCAGAGGCGCAACCGGTGCTCTCCGTGGAGGCGCTGCGAACGTCGTTCCGTGTCGATGGCGCGTGGAAACCTGTCGTCCGCGATATCTCCTTCACCATCGCGCCCGCTGAGACCGTGGCGATCGTCGGCGAGTCCGGGTCCGGCAAGAGCGTCACGTCGCTGTCGATCATGCGGCTTCTACAGCCCGATACGAGCCGCATCGAGGGGCGGGTCATGCTGGGGGGCCGCGATCTCCTGTCCTTGCCCGAGCCGGAGATGCGCAAGGTGCGCGGCAACGATGTCGCGATGATTTTCCAGGAGCCGATGACCAGCCTCAATCCGCTGTTCACGATCGGCGACCAGATCTCGGAGGCGATCCTTTGCCACACGGCGATGAGCAAAGCGGACGCGCGCGCCGAAACCGTGCGCATCCTTGAAAAGGTTCGTATTCCCTCGGCAGCCTCGCGCTTCGACGAATATCCGCACCGCTTCTCCGGCGGCATGCGGCAGCGCGTGATGATCGCAATGGCGCTCGCGACCAAGCCGAAGCTGCTGATCGCCGATGAGCCGACGACGGCGCTCGACGTGACGATCCAGGGTCAGATCCTCGATCTCATCCGGATGTTGCAGGACGAGGAGGGCACCTCCGTCCTGTTCATCACGCATGACATGGGCGTGGTCGCCGAGATTGCCGACCGGACCGTCGTCATGTATCGCGGCGAGCAGGTGGAAACGGGACGCACGACCGACATCTTTCACCGAGGCCAGCATCCCTACACCCGCGCGCTTCTGTCCGCTGTGCCCGTGCTCGGTGCCATGCAGGCCTATCGCCGGCCCTTGCGTTTTCCAATGGTCGATCCGGCGACCGGACTGTCCGACGTCCCGGTCGAAGTCGCTGATACCGTCATTGCCTCAGGCGAGCCGATCCTGCAGGTCCGCAATCTCACCAAGCGCTTCGACATCCATACCGGTCTTCTCGGCAAGGTGAGCGGGCGTGTACATGCGGTCGAAAATGTCTCCTTCGACCTGCGCGCCGGTGAAACCCTGTCGCTGGTCGGCGAATCCGGATGCGGCAAGTCTACGACGGGACGTGCCATTCTCCGCCTGATCGAGCCAAGCAGCGGTTCGGTTCTCGTCGAGGGCCGCGAGGTTCTGACCCTTCCGAGGCGCGACCTGCGGGAGATGCGCAAATCCGTGCAGATGATCTTTCAAGATCCGTTCGCCTCGCTCAATCCGCGCATGACGGTGGGAGCCGCGATTGCCGAACCGTATCTCGAGCACCGGTTGGGCAGTTCGAAGGAGGCAAAAACGATGGTCGCCGATCTCTTGGAGAAGGTCGGCCTTACCCCGGACATGGCGTCGCGTTATCCGCACGCGTTCTCCGGCGGTCAGCGCCAGCGGATCTCGATCGCGCGTGCGCTCGCCCTCTCTCCCAAGATCATCGTGGCGGATGAGAGCGTTTCGGCACTCGATGTCTCGATCAAGGCGCAGGTCATCAACCTGATGCTCGACCTGCAGCAGAGCCTCAACCTTGCCTTTCTGTTCATCAGCCATGACATGGCCGTCGTCGAGCGCGTCAGCCATCGTGTCGCCGTCATGTATCTGGGAGAGATCGTGGAGATCGGGCCGCGAAGCGCCGTCTTCGGCAATCCTCAGCATGCCTATACGAAAAAACTGATGTCCGCCGTGCCGGTCCCGGATCCCGACCGCCGGCGTGAAACGCCGATGGCCGCTGCCGAGGAACTGAGGAGCCAGATCCGCCCGGCAGATTACGTGCCGGTGCAGCGGGAATTCCGCGTCGTTTCCGAGGGGCACCTCGTCGCCATTTAGAGCGACCTGTGCGCGTTCACTTGAGCGCGCACAGACGCCGGCAACGATTCGCGACGTCTACGGATCTCAGAACTCTTCCCAGCTGTCTGTGGAGGGTTGAAGCGCCACGGCCGCCGAGGACCGTCCTGAAAAGGCCTTGCTGATCGTCTTGATCATCGCGCGCGGTGGAGATGCCGGAGGAGAGGACGGTGCTCTTTCAACGGGTGCCTGTCGGGGCCGCATCGACGCCCCGCTCGCCGAAGCGAACTGGAACCGTCCGACCAGCTCCTTGAGCCTTGCAGCTTCCATCGCCAGCGTCGCGCCGGCGGCATTGGCTTCCTCGACCATGGCGGCGTTCTGCTGCGTGACCTGATCCATCTGATTGACGGCGGTGTTGACCTCCGCGAGGCCCCCGGACTGCTCCCGCGAAGAGGTTGCGATGGAATCCATGTGCTGGTTGATCGTGACGATGTAGGCCTCGATCGTCCGCAACGCATCTCCGGTCTGCTGGACGAGGTGAACCCCGCTCTGGACCTCGCCGGAGGAGTTCCGGATGAGATCCTTGATCTCCTTTGCGGCCTTTGCGGAACGCTGTGCCAGTTCGCGCACTTCCTGCGCCACGACGGCGAACCCGCGGCCGGCCTCGCCGGCGCGTGCCGCCTCAACGCCCGCATTCAAGGCCAGAAGATTGGTCTGGAACGCGATTTCGTCGATGACGCCGATGATGTTCGAGATCTGGCTGGAGGACTGTTCGATCTTGCTCATGGCATTGACGGCATCGCCCACCACCGTGCCGGAGCGGCGTGCGCTTTCATTGGCCTGGACGGCAACCGCACGCGCTTCCTCGGCGCGCTTTGAGGAATTCGAGACATTGACCGTGATTTCATCGAGCGCCGCGGCCGTTTCCTCCAGCGACGCTGCCTGTTGTTCCGTCCGCCGCGAAAGGTCGTCGGCGCTCTGGCTGATTTCGCGTGATCCGCTGTCGATGGATGCGGTTGCTTCCGACACGGAGGAAAGGGTCGTGCGGAGCTGTTCGACGGCCTGGTTGAAGTCGGTTCGCAGGCTCTCGAAGTCATGGTGGAAGGTTTCGGAAATGTGAAAGCTCAGGTCTCCCTCGGCCAGATGCTTGAGGCCGTCGGCAAGTCCCCTCGTCGCCTGGGTCATGGCTGCGGCGCGGGCGCTCTCCGTCTCGGTGGCGCGGCGCCGCTCGTCCTCGGACTGGCTGCGCTGGCGGTCTGCCTGTTCTTCGAGATCCCGTGTCTTGATGGCGTTGTCCTTGAACACCTGGACGGCGCGCGCCATGGCACCAACCTCGTCGGGCCGCTCTCCGCCGTCGATGGCGGCGTCCAGGTCACCCTTGGCAAGACGCGTCATGGTCGTCGTAATCCTGCCGATGACCGAGGCAAGCGAGCGGGCAAAGATCAGGAAACCGAGCAGCGACAGGATTGAAACGACCACCGTGCCGATGATCGTCATCCATAAGGCTTCCGAGGCCTCATCCACCACCGTGGTGACGTCCGATGCGATCTGGAGAACGCCGATTGTCGCGCCTGAGAAATTGGTCAGCGGTCGGGCCTCGACGATATAGTGCCTGTCGGCGATGGTGACGTTGGCTTGCATCGTCTCTCCGGCCAGCACGGACGTGAGGCTTGCCTCCGGCAACAGGTCGCCTTCGAAGGTCGACGCCTGCTTGACCAACTTGCCATCGGCTTGGACGTAGACGGCGATCTCACCACCGATACGCTGAGCGACGGACGAGAAATAGTCGTTCGTCAGGCTCGTGCCCGCATCGACGACACCGACGACGACGCCGTCCTTCTTGATCGGAGCCGATGCAAACATGCTGACGGCTGTCCGTCCGGGTTCGATACCTGCAACCAGATTGCCAGACTGCAGCGCCTGGACGATGGTCTTGCGGCGTCCCTTCATGTCGTCGCCGAATTTGTCCGGCGTGTGAATGCGGGCAACGGCTTCACCGTTTGCATTGGTCACCGTGAGGAGCGTAATTCCGCCCTCCTTGACGATGGAAGACATGGCACCGGCGTAGCGCGCGATGATCGCTTCCCGCGCGTTGGATGCAATCAGCCCCGCCATCTCCGGCTCGCCGGCAAGGGCAAGGGCGATCGCCGAAGCCGTCTTCCGCTGCGCTGCCATATCCATCTCGACGAGAGCACGGTCCGCACTTGCCTCGTGTGCCAGCGTATCGGCTGTCGAGGCCGATTGCCGGTACGACGCGCTGCCGCCGATCGCAACAGCGGAAAAGAGCACGGCTGCAAAACCGTAGGCAGTGATTTTGATCCAAAGCGGACGTTTTACGACGGAATGAGCCACGAGATCCTCGGCAACTTGAGCAATGTAAGTTACGATGGACGAAACTCATAAAATATGAATGAATTTACAACCGGAGTCTGAACTAAACTTGGCGAGAACTGTCTTTTAGCGCGCGCTTTATAGTCATGCAGTCGTCCACTGGGTCATGCATGGCTGACACGTCATGCAGACGTCGCTCTCACCGGCCAGGCACCATCGCCGGAATGGGCTGATTGCCGCTGCCAAGAAGCATGATCGTATCGGTGGCGAGCGCGGCGATCCCTAAAAAGAAATCCCGGAATGCGGTTTGCGGCTGGTCGCGAACATGCGGTCGAGGTCTTCCACGGCTCCCTCGCAATCCGTGACGAGGCGCCCGGATGCGGCGAGATGGGCAGCACTTTGTGCCCCGAACAGGAGTGTGGCAAGGTCCGAGATGGTGAGGGATGCCTCCGGTTTTCCCTGGCTTTTGACCGCGCCCGCAGGACCGACAGACCATATGCCGGCATTGTCGGGAAAGAGGTCGTCCTCGACCGCAATCCTGACGTCGCGTGTGCCGCCAGGACGACGCGCCGAAAGCAGGGCTTTGAGATCGAGGGGCCGTATCCAGCTTTCATCACGTTGGTCGGATATTTCCAAGGCGCGCGGATTGTCCAGAAGCAACGGCAATGGATCATCGACCGGCCGCGATGGAAAGACCACCCGATGCAGGATGTCCTGGCCGAAGAGATGGCCGTTCAGCGCGCGCCAGGCTTCACCGTCATGGGCAACGAGATCATCGACGATCACCGTGCGACGCGATGACGTGAACCAGTTCTCCGAAGGCTCGACATGGAAGCGTAGAAAACCGCGTTCACGACCCTGCTGGCCAAACACCACGGCGTGATGGGGCGTTGTGCCATGCGCGGTGCGGTATTCCTGCATCGACCACCACCCGTCCCATCGGGACAAGGTCGCAGCGCGGGGTTTCGGGTCGGTATCGGCGATCTTTCGAAACAGCTCGAAACTCTCACGGGCATCGACGATGCGAATTCCTTCAAGTGACAGGCCGGCACGTGATGTGCCGGCGGCCAGCCGGGTGCGGGTGAGATCGATGTCCTGGCGGACCGAACAGGACGCAACGCCGTAGCCGTAGCGACCGTAGATGCGGGGATCGGATGCTCTGAGGCCCGCGACCACATAGCCATCGGCCCGGGCACGATGAAGCTGGTCGACAAGAAGCCGGCGAGCGATCCCGCGACGGCTCGCCTCGGGAGAAACGCCGACATGCGTCACGGAGAGATGGCTGACGCGCTCACCGCCCGGCAGGATCACCGATGAATCATAGCCATTGACGACGCCGCGCAGAAGATCGCCCTCGTAGCCGCCGAACGGCTTGCCGTCGCGGAGAAAGCGGACTTCCGCTTCGGGGCTGCTGCGTCCCAGATCGCCGATGCCCAGCATGGCTTCCCGGAAGAGCGCAAAGGCCTGCCGCCGGCCGGCTTCGTCGGTGATCGATCGTATATCCATGCGAGAGCTTCCAGAGTTCATTCTGTTGGTCTTGAAGACGGGGGGCCGCCACGACGTGCGGCAGGGCTTGTCGCGTTGTTACGACGATATCGGCGCGAGGAGACCGCGCGCTCTGAGAATGGCTGCGGCGCCTTCGCCAAAATGCCAGGCCTCTTCGAGATGGGGCTGGCCGGAAAGGATGAAGTGGTCGAAGCCGGCATGATGATAGGTTTCGATAAGGTCGGCGACCTGCGCATGGCTTCCGACCAGAGCCGTGCCCGCCCCGCCGCGCACCAGGCCGTAGCCGGCCCAGAGACCGGGGTGGATTTCCAGCGCGCGCGCCGAGGTCGGCAGGCCTTCGCGCCCCGCGTTCAAGGCCGACATCTGGCTCTGGCCGATGGACTCCGATTTGGCGAGCAGTTCCTGCGCCTTTCGCACCCGTTCCGGCGAGAGCCAGCCGAGCAGCTTGTCCGCCACGGCCCAGGCCTCATCTTCGGTATCGCGGGAAATGACGTGCAGCCGCACGCCGAAGCGCAGCGAACGCCCACCGGCGGCGGCGCGCGCCTTGAGCGTGCGGATCGTTTCGGCCTCGACCGCCGGCGGGCGGCCCCAGACCAGATAGACGTCGGCATGCGCCACCGCCACATCCTGCGCTGCGGGGCTGGCGCCTCCGAAGAAGACGGGCGGCAGACCATGGGAACCGGTGTCGATACTGGCTTCGCGGACATCGTAGTGCTTGCCCTTGAAGGAAAAGGGACGGTCCGCGGGTGCCGAAGTCACGCCGCGGACCACGGACAGGAATTCCGCCGTCCGCTCATAGCGGGCGTCATGGTCCAGATGATCGCCGAAACGCGCCTGTTCGAAGCGATCGCCGCCGGTGACGACGTTCAGAAGCAGACGACCGTCGGTTATTCTCTGGAACGTCGCCGCCTGATGGGCAACCAGCGTGGGCGATATCAGGCCCGGCCGGAAGGCCACCAGAAACTTGAGACGCGTCGTTTCACGCGAAAGCGCGGCGGTCGCGATCCAGGCATCCTCGCACCATGTGCCGGTCGGTGTCAGCACGGCATGGAACTGTTGCGCCTCCGCGGCGCGGGCGACGTCGCCGAGATAGGCAAGCGTCGGTGGGCGGAAGCCGCCGGAAAATTCGACGATATGGCTATCGTTCCCGGAGCCTGTCAGACCCCGGCTGTCGCCATTCGTCGGCAGGTACCAGTGAAGGTGAATGTTTCCGGTCATGCCGTATCCCGTTGAAGACGTTCGAGGTGAGGGAAGTCGGCCTCATGCGCCCGTCCCGGTATGGCGGCAAGCAGCGCGCGGGCGTAGGCGGATTGTGGCCTGTGCAGGAGGTCGTCGGTTGCCGCCGTCTCGACGATCCGCCCCTGCTGCATCACGGCGATACGATCGGCAACCTTTGCGGCAACCCGCAGATCGTGGGTGATGAACAGCATGGCGAGCCCGAGGTCGCGCTGCAGTTCCGCAAGGAGGTCCAGAACCTGCGCCTGGACCGACACGTCGAGCGCCGAGACCGGCTCGTCGGCGACGAGCAGTCTCGGCTGGTGCATCAATGCGCGCGCAAGACCGATGCGCTGGCGCTGGCCACCTGAAAACGCATGCGGCTTGCGATCTGCCACGGACGCATCGAGGCCGACGCGCGCAAGGAGCATTGCCATACGCGCATGCGCCTCGGCCTTGCTCAGGCCTGCCCGCAGAACCGGTTCGGTCAGAATGCGGCGGACGTCGTGGCGCGGATTGAGCGAGGATTGAGGGTCCTGGAAAACCATCTGGACCGCCGGCCGCCGCTGCGATGTGAAAAGATCGCCGGCTCGTGCGATGTCGTCGCCGAACAGCCGGAAATGTCCGGCGTCCCGTTCGATCAGACCGGTGATCACCTGTCCGAGCGTCGACTTCCCCGAGCCGCTTTCACCGACGAGCGCAAGCGTCTCCCCTTCGCGCAGTTCGAGGTCTACGCCGTCAAGTGCGATGACCGATCGGCCTTTCGCTGCAAAGAATCCACGTCTGGCGGCATGGGTCTTTTCGATGCCGTCGAGTTCGAGAAGGGCGACGCGATTCGTGAGGGACGGCCGCCTCGTGGTATCGAGGGTCGGCACGGCGGCAAGGAGGCGACGTGTATAAGGCTGTTGCGGGGTATCGAGCACGGACCTTGCGTTGCCCACCTCGATGATCTCGCCGTTCTGCATGACGGCGACCCGATCTGCGATCTCGCGCACGACGCCGAAATCATGGGTGATGAACAAGACCGCCAGCTTATGGCTGGCGCGGAGTGCCAGGATCAGCTTCAGGATTTCCGCCTGCGTCGTCACGTCGAGCGCTGTCGTCGGTTCGTCTGCGATCAGGAGGTCCGGACCGCAGGCCATGGCCATGGCGATCGCCACGCGCTGCCTCTGCCCGCCGGAAAGTTCGTGGGGATAACGCCGGCCGATCGTCTCGGGTTCGGGCAGTTGCATGGCGGAAAACAATTCGCCGATCCTTGCCGGCGAGGCGGGATGGCCATGCGCTTCCAGCGCCTCTGCAAGCTGACGCCCAACGGTCAGGAGCGGATTGAGCGCCGTCATCGGTTCCTGGAAAATAAAGCCGATCCTTGCGCCGCGCAGTCTGCGAAGCTGCGGCTCGTTGAGCGACAAGACATCCTGTCCGTCGAAAAGCAGCCGGCCCTTCGTCACCTGCAAGCCATCGCCCGGCAGAAGCCCGGCAATGGCGGAGGCCAGCACGGATTTCCCGGACCCGCTTTCGCCGACGATGCAGAGCACTTCGCCTCGGTCGATCGAGATCGTTGCACCGGAAACCGCGAATTTTCGGTCGCTGCCGGCTGGCAATGCGATGTCGATATTTTCGATGGAAACCAGAGGGGAGGGACGAGGCTGGGTCTGGGTCACGGGCCGGCTCTCCGGCTCCGCTTCGGATCGAGCCAGCGTTCCAGTCCGTCGCCCACTAGATTGAAGGCGAGCACGGTGAGGAAAATGGCAAGGCCGGGAAGCGTCGACAGCCACCAGTTGACGCTGAAGGCCGTGCGTCCGGACCCCAGCAGGAAGCCCCAGGACACGGCGTCGCGACTGCCGAGTCCGAGGAAACTGATGCCGGACTCGATCATGATGGCGCTGGCCAGAAGAAGCGACGACTGGACCACGATCTGCGGCAGGACATTGGGCAGGACATGCAGGAGCGCGATGCGAATGTGGGACAAACCGCTCACCCGCGCGGCCCGCACCCAGTCCAGTCGGCGAAGCGAAAGCACCTCTGCGCGCACGACGCGGACGATGGGCGGCCAAGCCATCAAGGCGATCGCAAGAATGACCGTCCAGCGTGTGGGAGAGAAGATCGCGACGATCATGATCGTCAGGAGGAACCCGGGAATGGTCTGGAAGAATTCGGTAAAGCGCATGAGCCCTTCGTCGATTGCTTCGCCGAGATACCCGGCGGCCAGCCCGATGGCGCTGCCCGAAGCGACCGCGAAAGCAACGACGGTGAAGGCGACCACGAGCGTTGCGCGGCTTCCATGTACGAGGCCGGCAGCAAGATCGCGGCCGAGCATGTCGGTGCCAGCCGGAAATCCGGGAGACAGCGGCGGCAGGTTGGGCCGTGCCACCATGCGCCATGGATTTCCCGGGTAGAGGACATCGGCGAAGATGACGCAAAAGACGAGCAGGGCGAGGACGATCAGGCCGAAAAGGACGGGCAGTGTCAGGAAGGGGCGGCTTAAGCGGTGTTTCATGTTTTCCCCTCCCGTTCCAGACGCGGATCGATCAGCCGGTAAGCCGCGTCGGCGATCAGGTTGGCGATGATGACGCCAAGGGAGGACAGGATGAACACCGCGAGAAGCACATTGTAGTCGCGGCCCGAAAGGGCATTGAAGGCCAGTCGGCCGATGCCAGGCCAGGCAAAGACGGTTTCGACAAGGATGGAGCCGCCGATCAACTGCCCGGCCTGCAGGGATGCGACCGTGATCGTCGGCAAAAGCGCGTTGCGCAGCAGATGGTCGCGCCAGATCCGCCAGGGCGACAGGCCCTTGGCGCGGGCGGTGCGAATGAAATCCATTGCGGAAATCTGCAGGAGGGCCGTGCGGCTGACGCGTGCGTGGACCGACATGTAGAAGAAGCCGAGCGTCAGCACGGGCAGAACCATATGGGACAGCCGGTCGCCAAGGGCGGCCCAGCCGCCGCGTGCCGAGACGGCGGCGGTTTCCATGCCGTAGGATGGCAGCCAGCCGAGTTTCACCGCAAAGACGATGATGAAGACGAGGCCGACCCAGAACATCGGCATGGCGAAGAAGGCGACCGAGATCGTCGTGATGACGACATCGACAGCCGATCCCGGCCGGCGTGCGGAAAGCGCCCCGAGCGTGACCCCGAGAACGATGGAGAACACGAAGGCGCTGCCGGTCAGAAGCAGCGTCGCGGGGACCTTCTCCAGCACGATGTCGAGGACAGGGCGCTGATCGCGATAGGAGATGCCGAAATCGAAGCTGGCGATGTTCTGGAGATAGCGCCAGAGCTGAAAGAGAAGCGGACCGTCGAGGCCGAGATGGTGGCGCAATTCATCGACGAAGGCCCGATCGCTGCCGCCCTGGTCTCCGGCAAGGATCAGGGCGGGATCGCCGGGCGCCATCCGTACCAGCAGGAAGCTCAGCACGATGACGGCGAACAAGGTGAGCCCTGCCTTGGCAAGCCGCAGTCCGAAGGCCCTGCCATAGGCCGCCGCGATCCCCTGTATCTGATACCGCTGCGGGCGTGCCACCTGCGTCATTTCTTCAGCCAGACCGCGGCGAAGTTGTCGTCGGTGCCGAGCGCCGTCGTGATCAGGTCCTGGACCTTGTCGTGATAGAGGGTCGGGAAGACGATGTCATGTGTCCAGACCATCGGCACGTCGCGCGACAGGATCTGTTGGACCTTGGAGTAGATTTGCCGGCGTTTCGCATCGTCGGCTTCATGCGCGCCCTGTTCGAGCAGCGCATCGATTTCCGGATTGGAATAGCCGTTGACATTGCCGCCCGTGCTGCCGGCATTGTCGCCCTGAACGGTCCTGTAGCCATAGAGAATGCCGATGCCCGGATCGGCGGTCGTGTAGACGAAATTCTGGGCGATATCGTAATCGAACGTGGTCAGCCGCTTGAACCATCCGGCCACGTCGACGGAGGCGATCTCCACCTTGATGCCGACGGCACCGAGCGCTTCGCGCAGATACTCGGCCTGGCGCGACCACAGTTCGCCGTAGGGCAGAGGCACCAGCCTGAGGGTGAAGCGCGTGCCGTCCGCGTCGGCCTTGTATCCGGCCTCGTCCAGCAGGGTGGCCGCCTTTTTGGGATCGAACGGATAGACGGTCTCGACGCTGGTATCCTTGTAGGACGACAGCCGCGAGAACGGGCCGTTGCTCGGTTTTCCATAGCCAGCGAAGATGGTGTTGATGATGAAATCGCGGTCGATGGACTGAACGATGGCTTGGCGAACCTTCTGATTGGCGAGGATCGGATTGCGATTGTTGATGTGGACGTAGCCGATCGGCTGCAGGAATTCCCATCCCGCTTCGCTGATCTTGACGCTGTCGAGAGCGGCAAGGCGCGGTATGTCGAAATTCTCGACATCGCCCGAACGCAGCACATCGACCTGTCCGGTCTCAAAGGCGATGGCGCGGGAATTGGCATCGGGAACGACCTGGAAGTCGATCTCGTCGAGATAGGGCTTGCCGGCATCCCAGTATGTTTCGTTGCGCACGAGGCGAATGGTGCTGCCCTTCTTCCACTCCTTAAACTTGAAGGGGCCGGTGCCGATGAATTCGCCATTGGCCGGCGCGCTGCGGAAGTCCGTGACGCCGACATATTTATGGGCCGGAACGATCGCGACGTTCAGCGTGTGCAGGAAGGCCGGGTAGGGTGCTTTCAGGGTAAAGACAACGGTGAACGCATCCGGTGTCTCGATTCCTGCGATCTCGGCGCGCACATCCTTGGAACGCGCATGCTGCACCGGCAGGAAATCGCCGATGCTGAAGGCCACGTCCTTCGACGTGAACGGCTCCCCGTCGTGCCAGGTGACGCCATGGCGCAGCTTGAACGTATAGGTCTTGCCGTCAGGGGAAGTAGTCCAGCTTTCCGCGAGCCGCGGAATGGGCGCGATATCAGTGGCGGAATAGCCGAGGAGCGAGTCGTAGATCTTGTTGCCGACGAAGGTGGCCGGGCCGAGGCGGTTGATGCCGGGGTTCAGCGATATCGGCTCCGGCTGGACGATAAGATGGAGCGTGCCGCCCTTTTCGGCGGACAATGCCGGCCCGGACGTCAGCATCGCAGCGATCAGCATGCCGGCGAAACGCAACATGTTCGATTTCAGAATCCGTCCGGACAGCATCTATCAACCCTTACTCTATGGATTTAATAGGTATGCTACAGAATGGACGGCGAGACGCGGTGCATCCATTCTAAAATGTCGAGCGTCCGGGGAAATCCTCTATCGCCGATATCGAAATTTCGAAGATTCGCGTTCGCCGATGTCGCGCATCGGTGTTTTCCGACTGACGACCCGTTTGCGCATGTCTCGGGGGCATGACCTCAGATGCACATTTATTTCAATAATCAGGGCAATTCCGCCTCTAATTTTTCTCCAAGCGCTCACATCGAGTAGTTTCGCGCGTTTTGGTTTTCTCAAAAGACTATAAAAACTATAGAATTAAGTGTACGGGAGACCCCAATGACGCATTCCACTCGCCGATCCTCCCAGCGGATCGCGATCTCTGCCCTTTCAATCCTGTCAACCTTCGCTCTGCCGGCCAAGGCCGAGGAGCAGAAATTCGGCGGCACGCTGAGGATCGCCTCGCTGCAGGCCGATCTCGATGCCTTCGACCCCCTGACCGGCTACAGCACCGATTCCTGGGAAATCCTGCGCGCTGTCACCCGTCAGCTGGTCACCTATCCGGGCTCTCCCACAGACATCAAGGACGATACGCAACTGGTTCCCGATCTGGCGACATCCTGGGATGTCAGCGCCGACGGCAAGACCTATACCTTCCATCTGAAGGATGACGTCTTCTTCTCCGGGCCGACCGAGCGCAAGATCGTCGCATCTGATTTCGTCTACGGCATCAAGCGTTTCTGCGACCCGAACAAGCAGGTCGCGGCAATCAACTACTTCAACCTGGCGATTTCCGGCTTCAAGGCCTATTGCGAGGACTTCTCCAAGGTCGCGACCGGCGATCTGGCGGCATCCAAGGCCTTTATCGACGGCCACGATATCGCTGGTGTCTCCGCGCCTGACGAAAAGACGCTGGTCATCAAGTCCGACACCAAGAACTATGATGTCCTCAATATCCTCTCGATGAACTTCGTCTCGCCGCTGCCGCCGGAAATCGCCTCCAAATATTTTCCGGACTCGGCCGAGTTCCGCAAGAACTTCCCCTCCAGCGGTCCCTACTTCGTCGAATCCTATCAGGACGGACAGAAGCTGATCCTGAAGAAGGCAAAGAATTTCAAGGCGGAAAGCGATCAGGCCCGCAAGGCCTATGTCGACGAGATCGTCGTTGATTTCACCGCCAACAGCGAAGACAGCATCGTTCAGAAGATCGAAGCCGGCGAGGCCGATCTTTCGCTTTATCTCGACGTTCCGCCGCGCAGCGCCATCCGCCGTTTTCAAACACAGAAACAGGCGCAGCTGCATGCGTCCAACAGCGGTGCTGCCAATTTCATCACCTTCAACGCCCGGCCCGAAGCCAAGAGCGAAGGTGCGGATGCGCTGCGCAAGCTGGAGGTCCGTCAGGCACTCAGCTACGCGGTCAACCGCGCACATCTGGTCCAGATCCAGGGTGGGCCGATTTCCTCCGTGCCGCTGTCGCAGATCATCACGTCGACGATCCTCGGCCACGAACCGTTCGATCCCTATCCGACCGAAGGTAGCAAGGGCGACCCGGCCAAGGCAAAGGAGCTGCTCGCGAAGGCGGGTTATCCCAAGGGCCTGAAAATTGACGCCATCTATCGCACCACGGCGCAGTTCGAAGCCATTGCCGTCGCCGTCAAGGAAGATGTGGCGGCGGCCGGCATCGACCTCAACCTCATCCCGATCCCGCCGACCCAGTGGTATGCCTTCATTCAGGACGCCAAGAGCCGTTGGGACATCTCGCTCGGTTCGCAGTTCGCGCCCGATTGGCAGGGGCCAAGCACCCGCATGCTGCTGGGCGGCTGGCTGAATTCGGATGCGTCGCCGTGCGGCACCGGCAATGTCAGCTCCATCTGCTACAGCAACGCGGAGCTGAACACGCTCGCGGCCGAAGCCTTCCCGTCCGACAATCCGGGACCGATCTGGGCCAAGGCAGACAAGATCGTCTCCGCCGATCTGCCCTGGATCCCGCTGTTCGAAAAGCGAAAGATCGCTCTGACCTCGGAGCGGATTACCCACTGGGCATGGTCGTCGCTCGCTGTTCAGGCCGACATCACCAATATCGCGGTCAAGAACTGAGCCTGGCATGCGTGTGTTTTCCGTTAGCGACCTGAAGGTCCGTTTCGGTCGCGTCGAAGCCGTGAGAGGTATCACGTTCGACGTCGATGCGGGCAGGACGCTGGCCATCGTCGGGGAGTCCGGCTCGGGCAAGAGCGCGGGGCTTCTCGCGGCAACCGGTCTTCTGCCGACATCGGCGTCGGTGCAGGGCAGTGTCCTGCATCGGGGGCAGGAAATCCTCGGGGCGTCGCCGAAGACACTGCGGAAAATCCGTGGGGCGGAGATCGGCTTCGTCTTCCAGGATCCGCTGAGCAATCTTCATCCCCTGAAGATGATTGGGGAGCAGATCGGCGAGGCGATGTCCGCGCATCGCAGGATCGGCCGCAGCGAAAGGCGCGAACGCGTGCTCGCGCTTCTCGACGATGTCGGGATCGACGATCCCGTCGCGCGGCTGAACCATTATCCGCGCCATCTTTCGGGCGGCATGCGGCAGCGGGTGATGATCGCCATGGCGATTGCGCTCGACCCGCATCTGATCATCGCCGACGAGCCGACGACAGCGCTCGACGTCACGGTTCAGGCGTCGATTCTCGACCTGCTCAAGCGTTTGCAGGAGAAACACGGAACGGCGCTCATCTTCGTCAGTCACGATCTCGCCGTCGTGTCCGATATCGCGGACCATGTCGTGGTGATGCAGAACGGCCTTGTGGTCGAGAAAGCGCCGGCCGGCCGCATCTACGACAGTCCGAAGCACGCCTACACCAGACAATTGCTGGGCGCTGCGCGCCTTGCAGGGCCGCGGGCATATGCAAAACCCGCCGGCGCCGAACCGCGCAGCCCGCTCCTTCAGGTCCGTTCTCTCGGGCGATCCTTCGAGACATCGTGGCCAGTGCTGAAGGATGTTTCCTTTGTTGTGGGGAAAGGCGAAATCCTCGGTCTTGTCGGAGAATCCGGCTCGGGCAAGTCGACCATCGGCCGCATCATCGCCGGTCTCGACAGACCCGACGCAGGAACGGTCACTCTCGGCGGAGAGGAGTATGCAAAGCCGGGAACCGCTGGCCTGAAGGCGGATATCCGCAGGGCGATTCAGGTCATCTTCCAGGATCCCTATGCGAGCCTCAACCCGCGACGGACCGTGGAGGCGATCCTCGCCGATCCCTTCATCATCGCTGGCGAGCGCGACAGGGCAAAGATCGCCGACCGGGTCAGGCAGCTCGTGTCGGATGTCGAATTGCCGGAGGACATACTCGGACGCCTGCCGTCGCAGCTTTCAGGCGGTCAGCGCCAGCGTATCGCGATCGCCCGGTCCATCGCGTTGCGGCCGTCGCTGATCGTGGCCGACGAGGCGGTATCGGCCCTCGACATCACCACCCAGGCAAAGATCGTCGCATTGCTTGGCGATCTTCGCGATCGCCTCGGCATCTCGTTTCTCTTCATCTCGCACGATCTCGGTGTCGTCGGAGAACTCTGTGACCGCGTCGCCGTGCTCGAAAAGGGCTATATCGTCGAGACCGGTCCGACGCGGCGCATCTTCGAATATCCGGAACATGACTATACGAAGCGGCTTCTGGCGGCAGTGCCGGGCCGCAAACGGCAGCCCGCGGATCGTTCGCAGAAGGCGGTGTCCTATGCTGGCTGAAAGTGTTGCAGCCATTTCGGGGCGACGGAAAGACACCGTGTCCTCACCGACCCTTCTGCAGATCCTATGGCGGGAGCGCAGCGTGCGGATCGGGGCAGGCATCGTCTTTCTTGTCCTGCTTGCGGCACTGTCGGCGCCGCTCGTTTCGCTCGCCCTCGGGCATGGGCCGACGGACCAGTTTCAGGAGACGGCACTGGACGAGATGGGCCTCCCGGTCGGGCCGTCGGCAGCCTTTCCGCTCGGCGCCGATGGCAATGGGCGCGATGTGCTTGTCCGGACCCTCTACGGGGCGCAGGTCTCCCTGCTGGTCGGCATTCCCGCGACGACGATCGCGATGCTCATCGGCACGCTCGTCGGAACCGTCAGTGGCTTTTTCGCCGGCCGGATCGATCGTGTCGTCAGCCAGGGAATCGATGTCGCTCTGTCCTTTCCCTTCGTGGTCACGGCGCTCAGCCTTCTGTCGCTCAACCGCGGCGGAACGGGGCAGCCCATCATTCCACCCCTGCTCGTCGTCATTCTCGTTATTTCCCTGTTCTCCTGGACCTATTTCGCGCGTCTGACGCGTGGCCTCGTTCTACAACTGCGGACGAGTCCGATGGTGGAGGCATCGGTGACGATCGGAGCGTCGAAGACGCGCATCATCCTGCTCGACATCCTCCCGAACATCCTGCCGACGGTGCTCGTCTACTGGGCCGTGCAGCTGCCGGCGAATATCGTTGCCGAGGCCACTCTGTCCTTTCTCGGCGTGGGTATTCAGGCGCCGCTGCCGAGCTGGGGCAATATGATCGCGGAAGCCCAGAGAACATCGCTCTATCAGGACCAGCCTTGGTTCCTCGCAGGCCCTGGTCTCGCGCTGTTTCTCACCGTCGTTGGGTTCAACACGCTGAGCTCGGGCCTGAGGACCGTGCTCGATCCTCACCAAAGGTCCGCGTGATCCATGATGAAGAATTCCCTCTCCACCCTCGTTCGCTCGACCACGACGCTGGTCATCGTCCTCATCCTGTCCTTCTTCGTCACCCGCGTCGCCTATCGGAACCCTGCCGCGATGCTGGCGCCCCGCAACGCCACGCAGGACGTGATCGACGGTGTCGCGCGGGCCTTGCGTCTCGATGAGCCCTGGTATCTGCAACTCTGGTATTATCTCTATCGCGGACCCGACATTCAGGGCGCGCCGATGGGGCTGTTTCATTGGCCGCCGGCGCTCGGGTTCTCGTTCCGCAAGCAGGCGCCGGTCACCGATCTGATCCTTGCAAAAGCGCCCGTCACGATCTCGCTGGCGCTCGGTGCTCTCGTCATCTGGATGACGATCGGCATCATCGCCGGGGTTGCCGCATCACGCTGGCAGGGGCGCCTCGTGGATCATGTGCTGGCGTTTTTCGCCTATGTCGGCCTGTCCGTCCCGACATTCCTGAGCGGCATCCTGATCTCCTATTTTCTGTTCTTCCAGCTGACCAGCCATGGCTTTGCCTGGTTCCCAAGCAGCGGCTACGTGCCGCTGACGGAAAACGTGGTGGAATGGGCGCGACATCTGCTGTTGCCCTGTGCGACGCTGGCGATTGCGGAAATCGGGATTTTCCAGCGGATCGTGCGGGCCGGCATGCTGGACGTGCTCGGGCAGGACTATATTCGCACCGCGCGCGCCAAGGGACTTTCGGAAACCCGCATCTACCTGTCTCATGCCCTGAAATCGGCGCTCAACCCGATCATCACGCTCGGCGGCCTTGAGCTCGCCGTCATCATGGGCGGCGCGATCGTCACTGAGACGATATTCGGGCTCGACGGGGTTGGCCGGATGGCCATCAACGCCGCCTTGGATGGCGATTTCCCGTTGGTGATCGGCACCACGATTTTTGCGTCTTCCGTCTTCGTCCTCAGCACCCTGACGGTCGATCTGATGGTGCAATGGCGCGACCCGGCAAGGCAAAGCTGAACACGATGCACCATGTCGCTCACCTATTTCCTGATCCAGCACCACTTCTAAGGAGACAACAAACATGACCGCAGTGGATGCTCAAGCTTCGCTTACCTACCTGCGCCCCGCCACGGCGAACGAAGAGGGTCTTATGGCGCGCTTCCAGCCGATCTTCGACCGCATTGCCGAGGGCAATGTCGAGCGCGAGCGCAACCGCACCTTTCCGGTCGAGCAGGTACAATGGCTCAAGGACGCGAATTTCGCGCTCGTCCGCGTACCGGAAGAGCTCGGCGGATGGGGGGCTTCGCTGGAACAGACATATTATCTTCTCGCTCTGCTGGCCGAGGCGGATGCGAATGTCGCGCATGTCTGGCGCAATCACCTTGCATTTATCGAAGATCGCCTGAATGCCAGGCCTTCGCCGGCCAACGAGCGCTGGTTCCAGCGTTTCCGTGACCGCGAATTCGTCGGTGGCGGCTGGACGGAAGCCAATAACGGCACCTACGCCATGATCAGCACGACAGTGACGCGCGAGGACGACCACCACAAGGTCACCGGCGCGAAATTCTATGCGACCGGCAGTCTCTACGCCGATTGGCTCGACGTCATCGGCAAGGGCGAGGACGGCTCGCTGATCACCGCTCTGGTCAGCCGCCACCAGCCGGGCGTCGTGCTCGCCGATGATTGGCCGGGGTTCGGCCAGCGCACCACGGCCAGCGGCAGCGCCACCTATCAGGATGCGATCGCGCATGAAGGTGATGTCTTTCCGGCCAGCGAGCGTGTCGTCTATCAGGGGCATTTCTACCAGACGGCCCTGCTGGCGGTTCTGACGGGCATTACCCGTGCGATCCTGCGCGATGGGATCGTGGCGTTGAAGGCGCGGGGGCGCAATTATCCGCAGGGTCTCAATCCGGTGCCGGCGCTCGATCCGCAGCTGCTGCAGGTCATCGGCGAAGTCTCGGCACGCGTCTTCTCGACGGAATCGGCTTTGCGACGCGCCGCCAGCTCGTTGGACCTCATTGCCGCGGCCCATGCGGCGGGCGATCTGGACCTGCGCGACAAACGCGCCACGGCTGGCGAAGTGGCTGTCGCCCAAGCACAACTCGTGATCGTCGAGGGTGTTCTGCACGCTGCCACGCATGTCTTTGGCGCACTCGGCGCATCTGCGACCTCCGAGGAAACCGCGCTCGATCGCCATTGGCGCAACGCACGCACGCTGGCCTCCCATAATCCGGTTGCCTACAAGGCGCGCATTCTGGGGGATTACCTCGTCAACGACACGTCGCCCCTGTCCAGCATCGCCCGGCTCGGCCGCGGCGGGCAAGGCAACTGAGGAGAAGCCCGGATGACCAAACCGTATCTGGCCCTCGGTCTTGCGGGACCGCATCTGGTGGAGCTGACCGAAAGCAGCGCTTTGTTGTCGCGATGGGATGCATTGCCCGTCGCGTTCAGCGTGCTGGGCATCGACCGTATCGACGGAAGCTTGCCGGCATCGGTCACACTTGCAAGCAGCGCCGCAGGCGCGACCCTTGCGGGGGCAACGAAAAACGGTCGTTTCCTCATCGCGGCGGCACCGCAGCGGGACCATCCCTACAATATCGCCCGCCGTGTCGTTTCCCTCGCCCATCTTTCCCGTGGTCGAAGCGGGCTTCTGATCGGGGTCCGCGATGTCTATGCCCCCGAAGGCCCGCGCGACGCACCCGCCTGGGGTGGCGCAGGGCTTGGCGGCGGTGCGCCGCTGAACGCCCAAACCGCCTATGACGCAGCCTTCGCGGTGCGGGCGCTGGAGCAGGGATGGCCCTACGACTCGATCATCGGCAACCGGGAAACCGGCATTCTGGTCGAGTCGAACCGCATCGTGCATGTCGATCTCGACAACACCTTCTCCATCGCCGGCCCTTTGAACGCACCCGCGCCGGCAACGGGTGCCTCGGTGATTGCCTGGCATGCAGCGACCGTCGCCGATCTGCCGCCGGGCAATGCGGACGGCCCGATCGACCTCATCCTCGGCAATGCCGGATCGGTGCCGGTGGTCGCGCTCGGCGCGGAACCTCCTGCCGGACGGTTTGCGGGCATCCTCCTGCGCCCGAGCCTGGAGCAGTCGGTCGGTGAACTGCTGGATGTCGCCGAGCGATGGCTTGGCGATGGCTTCGCGTCCATTCCACCTGGAGGGACCTTGCGCAATGCGCTCGACCTCACGGAGCCGCCGCCATTGGCGCCGACGTTGCGTGCCGCTTTTCCGGCGCCGAAACCCCATGTCTCCCTATAGACGGCAACGGAGCCTTTCATCATGACGAACAAGCGATCCGGCCATGTCATCCTGGGGATCAACGTCCTCGTGCTGGGCTACCTGCCCGCGGCGTGGAAGACGCCGCTTCTGGCAAAGGATGCCTTCATCGACCCGGATTACTGGGCGAACATCGGCAGGACGGCGGAACGCGGTACGCTCGATGCCCTCTTCCTGGCAGATGGCCCTCTCCTCGGCGACCCGGCCTATGACGCCAATCCGATCCGCCTCGAACCGACCGTAAACTGGGGACAGGTCGCCACCACGACGTCCCGCGTCGGTCTGGTCTCGACCGCCTCATCGACGTTCAACGATCCGTTCGAACTCGCCGAACGGCTGCTCTCATGGGACCACCAGACGGGTGGACGTGCGGCATGGAATGTTGTGACGACCCGCGGCGTAAACGCGGCGCGGAATTTCGGCATGCCGGATATTCCCTTTCGCGACGACCGCTACGATCGCGCACGGGAGTTCGTGGATGTCGTGCGGGCTTTGTGGGGTTCGGCGGCAACGGGCCGGGATATCGATTTTCATGGCGAATTCTTCGATATCAAGGGGCGTTTGCGGGTGCCGCCCTCGAAACAGGGGCAACCGATCATCTTTCAGGCCGGCGGCTCGCCGCAAGGGCGGGCGCTGGCGGGACGCGTGGCCGAGGGTGTGTTCGCCGCAGAGTTGACGAAACAGCAGGCGATAGAGCACTACCGTCTGGTGAAGAATTTCGCGCGCGGCAACGGCCGCTCGCCCGATGACATCAAGATCCTTCCCGGGCTGCTCCTGAGCCTGGGCAGCAGCGAAGAGGAAGCGCGTCGCCGCAGCGACGAAATCCACGATGCAGGCCCGCCGTCCTACTCGATCGCCTGGCTGTCGCAAGCGATCGGCTATGATGCATCGACATTCGCGCTTGACGAGCCGTTTCCGGAAGAGGTTCTTGGCCCCGTCAAGGACAGCCAGACGTTCCTCGGCAGTATCGGTTTCAGGGAATCCATCATCACGCAGATCCGCAAGACCAACCCGACGGTGCGCGAATACCTGAAGCAGACCCGCTATACCGGTTCGGGTCATGCCGGGTTTGTCGGGACGCCGGAACAGCTCGCCGATCACATCGAGGACTGGTTTCACGCAGGCGCCATCGACGGCTTCAACCTGCAGCCGGATCGCCTGATCGATGGGCTGCCGGTCATCGTCGACGAACTCGTACCGATCCTGCGCAAACGCGGCCTCTACCGCCATGCCTATGAAACGGAGACCCTGCGAGAGCACTTCAAAGCGGCCTCGCCGACCCCGTCTTTCTAAGATGATAATCTTCGATATCGGAGGGCGAGCGAATTCTTCTATTGATTTGAGGGGATTTTCTCGATCTCGTGGGCGCGCTAAGTCTATGAATCCTTAGGTCTGGCCGATACTGGCCGGGCCTTATGAAACACGCTGTTGCATTGAAACTGGTGTACAGCGCGCAAAAGCAACATTTCCTTATCTTCGCCGGCCATGAGTTGTGCGCCGATCGGCAGGCTAAGGCTGTCGAAGCCGATCGGGAAACTGATGGCCGGAAGCGCGGTCAGGCTCGGGATGCAGGTGAAGCGCATGTTGCCGGTCAGTGTGCTTTCCTCGTCGTCGCCGATCATGATCGTCTCCTGTCCGATCAGCGGAGCGGTGAAGGGGAGTGTTGGTGTGAGAACCAGGTCAAGCTCGCCGAACACGGTATCGAATTGTTCGCGCAGGTAGGTTCGGTAGCGTTGCGCCTGCAGATATTCGATCGCCGTAAAGGTTTTTCCAGCCTGGAGAAGGATGCGGACATCTTCGCCATAGTCATTCGGCCGCTTTTCGATCCAGTCGGCGTGAACGGCGCTTGGCTCTGCCGCGTCCACGATCACCTGTGCGTCGACGGCGACATCGAGACCGTGAATCGTGATCGGCCGGAACACAACGCCCATATCCTCGAAAAGCGTGATGGCTTGCCGAAACGACCGGTCGATATCCGGTTGGAGGCTTTGAAAGCTGTAGGGATCAATCACGCCGATTCGCAGGCCCGCCAAGGATCGTTCCAGGCTTTTCAGCGTGTCGCCGCTGCCCGACAGAATGGAAAAGAGAGTTGCGCAGTCCCTTGCACTCGGCGCGAGCGGGCCGACGGTGTCCATGCTCCAGGCAAGGGGGAACACACCCTTGGTGCTGACGCGTCCGACACCGGGACGCAGGCCTGTAACGCCGTTCATGGAGGCAGGGAGGCGCACGGAGCCGCCGGTGTCGGTGCCAAGCGTGGCATAGGCACTTCGTGCCGCAACGGCGGCGCCCGAGCCACCGCTCGATCCCGCTGGAATGCGGGCTTTGTCCCAGGGGTTGCGGCATTGCCCGAAATGCGGATTGGCCGTGGTGCCACCCCAGGCGAATTCGTGCATATTGGTAGCGCCGATGATAATCGCGCCGGCCCGTTTCAGGCGCTGCGTCACATCGGCGTCTTCTGCGGCGATATGGTCTGCAAGAATGGCGCTCCCCGCCGTCATCCGGCGATTGCGGATCGCGATATTCGCTTTGAGGGCAACGGGAATGCCGTGGAGCGGACCAAGGTCGCAGCCGTTCGTCAACAAGGCCTGGTGCGCCTCGGCAAGCGCCACGGCCTCATCGGCATAGAGGTCACTGAATGCGTTCAGATCGCGGGTCGTTTCTTCCCGGACGAGGCACGCCGTAACCAGATCCGGAAAGCTGATCTCGCCTGCGCGCACTTTGTCGCCCGCCTCGGCGATGGAAAGCTCAAGAATATCCGTCATCATGATGTCTCTTTGGGGGATCGGGCGGCAGAATGCCTTCTGACCGGCAGCCGCATCACGCCGGTGTCCGCCATTTCATTTCAGAAGCGACGAAAGCCGTAATCGGCGACATACCGGCCGAGAGAAAGCGGTCGTGGAAGCGTGTGACGTTGACGGCGCGCTCGGCCCAGGCAGCGACCGTGGGCCGAACGGATTCCACGTGCTCTTCCGTGAGCGGGCCCATCATTTCCATGCGCGCGGCGAGTGAGAGAGACATGAATTCTCCTTGCAGGTCATCGGGAACGGGGTGCGACGCGACGCTGCATCGCACCCGGCAATCCCAGCTACTTCATCTTCTCGTCTGCGGCAGCCTTGGCCTTGGTGGCCAGTTCGACGTTGACGTTGTTTTCGTAGGACGTGGCTTCGGACGGGTAGGCCTTCACGTTCTTGGCATAGAGGGCGATGTTGAGATTGTTGTCCCAGGCCTTTTTGCTCACCAGAACGTTCTCCGGATAGCCCTTGGCATCGATCTCGCGCTTGACGGCTTCGCTGACGATCTCGCGGGGCAGGTTCGGGAAGTATTTCGTCGCGACATCCACCGTTTCCTCGAAATTCTTGTAGATGAAACGCGACGCCATTTCGAAGGCGGTAACGACGCCCTGGGCTGCTTCCGGATTCTCGGCAATGTATTCCTTCGTCGTCGTCAGGCTGGAGAAGGCGAAGGGGTACCAGTCCTTGTTCGCCGAGAAGGAGTAGACCGAACTCAGGCCATTCTGGCGGATACTCTGGGTCACCTGCGGTTCAACGGCGAGTGCGTAATCGGCGCGGTCGCTGACGATAGCAGGAATTTCATTGCCGATCGCGACGTTGACGAGTTTCACCTTGTCAAGCTTCTGCTGCTTGATCAGGTAGCTCATGAATGCCCATGTGGTGTCCGGCTCAGGGCTGGTGATGACCCTTTTGCCGGCCAGATAGGTCAAATCGTCCTGAATGGATTTGGCATCCTTGCCGATCACGAACACGGTCGGTGCGTCCTGGATGCCTGCTACGACGACGCCGTCGCCGCCGTTTTCACGCGACTTGGGCACGAAGATCGGATCTTGAATGGAAAAGTCCGCCGAACCACCGATCACGGCCGCCCAGGATTGCGCGCCGCCGCCGCCGGTCGCGATCGTAACCTTCAGTCCCTGTTCGGCAAAGAAGCCCTTTTCCTGCGCGACATAGAGCGGAAGGTACAGCAGCGACTGGAAGGCCTGGTTGATGCGGACGTCCTTGTCTTCGGCCTGGACCGCGAGGACGGTCGAGCCCAGAAGCGTGGCAGTCAGAGCCGCACTGACGGTAAAGCCCTTCAGGATGGATGCGATAGTCATGTCTATTTCCTTTCCCAGGAGAGAATGAAGCGTTCGAGGAGGGTAATGAGAGCGTTGAAAACCAGCATCATGAGCATCACCAGCGAGACGCCGGCGAGCACGATGTTCATGCCGAAATTCGAGCTGCCGAGCAAAATCATGTGACCGACGCCGGCTTCCGAAGAGATGTACTCGGCGACGATGGCGCCGATGAGCGCAAAGCCGACGTTCAGTTTCAGTCCCGACACGACCCAGGTCATTGCAGAGGGGATGACCAGCTTCGTGAAGATTGCGGTTCTCGAGGCGTTGAACGAACGCATCAGGTTGATGAGGTCCGGATCTGTGCGCTGCGCACCCCTGTAGGAGGTGGTCAGGGACACGACCACGCAGGAAAAGGCGACGATCATGATCTTCGACAGCAGTTCGGTGCCGAACCATATGATGGTGATCGGCGCGATGGCCAACACCGGGATCGAGCCGATAGCGGCGATGAATGGCGCGGCAAGATCCGATATGAACTTCGAGTACCAGAGCATCAGGCCAAGAATGGAACCGCCGATGGCGCCAACGGCGAAGCCGATCGTGGTTTCCATCGTGGTCACCCAGATGTCGTTCAACAGTTCGCCCGATTGCAGCCGCTGCACCAGCACCTCCAGAACCATGCTGGGGCTGGCAAACAGGAAGCGGCTGATGAAGCCCGTGCGGGCGCCGATCTCCCAGTACAGCAGGCCTCCGAAAACGATGGCAAGTTGCAGTGCGATCAGCACGGCCCGCCTGGTCCGGGCGTTGCGAAAAATGCCGCCTTCACCGCGAACGACGCGTGCGGGCGCTGCGGACGGCTGCGTCCGATCGACAATGGTTTTCATGGATGCCCCTCTGGCGCTTAGACGAGAACCGGTGAAATTCCGATATTTCGCCAGATCATCTCGTAATAGTCGTTGAAACGAGGCGACATGCGGCGCTCCGGTATAAACGGGCTGTCCGTCTCGAGATCGATCTTGATTTCATTGATGATTTCACCGGGCCGCGCCTTCATGACGTAGACTCGGTCAGACAGGGTAACGGCTTCCTCGATGTCATGGGTGATGAAGATGACGGTCTTCTTCTCCTTTCTCACGACGTCAAGCAGTTCGCTTTCCAGTGCGATCTTCAAGGGGTAGTCCAGTGCCTTGTAGGACTCGTCCATCAGGATGATCTGAGGATCGGTGATCATCGTGCGCATCAGTGCCACCCGCTGGCGCATACCGCCGGACAATTGGGAGGGAAACTTGTCCTCGTAACCATCCATGCGATAGATATGCAGCATGGCCTTGGCACGCTCGCGGGCGTCTCTCTTCGATACGCCGCGAATTTCGAGGCCGAGAATGACGTTGTCGCGGACTGTGCGCCACGGGAACAGAAGATCTTTCTGCAGAACATAGCCGATCTTCGAAGAGGTTTGGCCGGTGGTTTCCTGGTTCTCGACGATGATGCTGCCCTCGTCGGGAGCCAGAAGGCCGGTGATGATATTGAACAGGGTCGACTTGCCGCATCCCGAAGGGCCGACGAAGGAGACGAATTCGTTTCTGTCGGCATGAAATCTCAGCTTCTTGATGATCGTGACATCGCCGCCGGATGAAGCATATGATTTCGATATGTCGATCGCTTCCAGGGCATGCCCCATAATCTTCCTTTCGCCGCCTGTACTGGCGGGTATCCGGCGCTATTGCAGGCTGACGGCTCGTGCGGGATCTGCGTGACCGCCGATCCCGCACCTGAACCTCCATCCCTCTGGGGACCGCACGGAGTTCCAAAGCGCGTTCTGGTTTTTATTAGAAGTTACAATAGTTGAAAAATCAACTAGTTTTTTTGGAAAGCCGCAATATGCCTTTGGAGGGCTCACATGGCCTTCATAACGCTGATGTCGAAGCCATCGACCCGCGCGATATGGATGGGATGTCGCCCACCGGCGATCGGAGCCATCTCGGTTCCCCGCGCCGATTTCAGCTGCCGTGCGCGACCGAGTGCTGCGCGCAGGTTTCTGGATTTCAAAGTGCCGGCGGCGTCGGCCAGGGCCGCCAGACAATACAATCCTTCGTAGCAGGACTGCCCGTAGGCATTGGCGGGTGGCGGATTGTCGCCGTAAAAGCCGTGGTAGCGCTCCAGAAACGCTCCGTTGTTGCGAGATCGGATGGCGGAGAAGTATGCCGATGTGACGAACATGTTCTCCGTCTCGTCTTCGTCGAGGCCGTAGATGACTGTCTCGTCTACGGCCGATGCCAGCCGCAGCGCCTGTGAGGCAAGGCCGGCTGCCGCAAAAGCACGATGGAAGTGGACGGCGTCGAGCCCAAGGAAATGTGGCAGGACGACATCCGTCCTGGTCGCCCTGATCGCCGCGAACGACGCTTCGTAGTCGTGATGATCGAGCGGCAGGTAGCTCTCACCCGTCACGATACCGCCGGCATCGCGAATGATCCGCTTGGCGGTCGCGAATGAAGAGCGAGGCCAGATGTAATCGCTGCCGCAGAGGAAGAAGCGCGACACGTTTTTCGTTTGCATTAGCCACGCGATGGCGGGCCCAAGAAGTTCGCTCGACGTTTCCCCTGTGGTGACGATGTTGGGGTTGCTTTCCAGGCCCTCGAATTGCGGCGTGTAGATCAAAGGCACCGCGTCGGCGATGGCATTCAGCACGGGGTGGCGTGCGTAACTCGGGAACATGCCGATGATGGCATCGACGCCGTCGATGTCGATGGCCTGGCGCGCGGCAAGGGCGGCTGTGCTGCCCGTCGGGCCGGCATCGATGGTCAGCAATTCGACGCTACGGCCGAGCATGCCTGCACCGGCATTGATCTCGCTTGCCGCCAGATTGGCGCATGCCCAGGCCGAGGGTGCCCAAAGCCCTGCAGGACCGGTTTCGGAAACCAACAGGCCGATTTTTATGGCTGCCATTGTCTGCACTCCTGCGCATCCCACGTGACCAAATCGCAGCGTGATGCCAACGATGACGGACGCATATTTCGTGCCAGATTTTAAGCGCTTTCCAGCGTCACTGCGGCATTGCCGTGCCGATTTTTCATGCAAATGTGTTTTATCGCCTCTTTCTTGGGCTCGGGCTAAAAGAGGCGAAGGGCGACCAGAATGCCTTGAAGGATGATGACGGAGAATGTAGAAATATGAATAGTTGAAAACGAGGATATCGCGTGAGCACGCTTTCCGATGGCGAATCCGGGGAATTGCTGAAGCTGATCTCGGGCGTTAACCGCCAGTTCGAACAGACCATTGAGGCGCGACTGAAGCCGAGTGGTCTGCCGATCGAGCAATACCGGGTGCTGGAAGCCCTCGATCGCCATGATGGCCAATCCATGGGCGAACTGGCTGTCGAGGTTTTCGTCGATTCACCCACGCTGACCAAGATCATCGATCGCATGATTGCAAACGCGGACGTGTATCGGGCGCCGGATCCGAATGATCGCCGCAAGGTTCTGGTCTTCCGGTCGGACAAGGGTGCACAAACCCTCTTGAGCCTGCGGGCTATCGTCAAGGGCTCGCAGAGCGGAATCGTCAACCGGCTCGACCGCCATGAAGCAAGCCAATTGCGTTCCCTGCTGCGGAACATGCTGGGTGAAGCGTAGATCCTATCTCACGCAGGAGGCTGACCGCCTGCTTTCGGCGGTATCATCACCACTGCAATACCGATGAGCGCAATGGCCGTTCCGACGAAGAATGCCGGTCCCGGTCGTTCGCCGAGCGTCGCCATTCCGAGCCCCACGGTCATGAGAGGAAACATCAGCGTTAAAGGTGCGACAACACTCGCGTCGTAGCGCCTGAGGAGCCGGTAGTAGGCGGTATGGCTAACGACCGTGACGACGAGCGCGGAAAAGACCAGCAGACTTGCGAAGGCGGTCGCGCTGCGTGCGGCACTCTCCACCTGATGCGTTTCCAGCAGGAAAGACGAGAGGCTCAAGGGCAGGATGGATATCAGCCCTGTCCAGGCCTGCATGCGCAATGGCGTGATGTCCTTCAGCCGCTTCAGCAGAACCGAACCGAGCGCCAAGGACATGGCCGACAGAAGCACGAGAATCGCTCCGGTTCCCAGGGTTGCCTGTCCGGGACGCCATAACACGATGCCAACGCCGCAAAGCGCGATGGCAATCCCTGTACTTCGCAGACGTCCCACTCTCTCGCCGATCAGAAGTGCGGAAAGGAGCGCCGTCAGCGGTATGCCGACTTGCAGGAGAATCGCTGCCAGAGACGCGTCCACCAGGCCGTAGCCGCTCAAAAGCAGACCGAAATGGCCGGCTCCCATCAACAGGCCCACCAGAAGGACCGATCCGATCTGCGCCGGCATTGGGCGCAGAAAGGGCAAAAGGACCAGGGCTGCGAGCATGAACCGGCTTGCAGACAGAAAAAGGGGCGGAATGCCTGCCATGGCGATGACATAGCGGCTGAGAACGGCATTGACCGCCCAAATGAAGCAGATCCCAGCCATGATCATCCCGTCGCGCAGCGTCATGGACGCGCGGCCTGTTTCCACGCAGGCCGGGTGCGTGGCAACACGGAGTGCCGTTTCAATGTCATGGCGAGATCTTCATGGAGGGAGGAGGGTGCTTCGGCTTCAGAATTGGCGCCAGTCGCCGGCGGCTTCGAAGGCAGCGGCAGCTCGGTAGATTGTCGCTTCGGCATAATCCCTGCCGACCAGCATCATTCCCACCGGTAGACCATCTACCAAGCCACAAGGGATCGACATCGCCGGGTGGCCGGTCAGATCGAAGGGGCAGGTGTTGACGTTCAGCTCTGCCGCCCGCGTCATGATTTCCGATAGCGGCGCATCGACGGCCGGCAGTGGGGAGGCGACACGCGGAAGCGTTGGCAGCAGGATCAGATCGACCGTTTCGAAGGCGCGATCATAGGCTGCCTTGATCGTACGGGCGAGATTCTGCGCCTTGGCATAGTAGCGTCCGCGATGCTGCGTCATTCCCCAGTGCCCTGTCAGCATCGCGAGCTTCAAAGGCGCTGAAAGGGCATCGGCATTCTTGCGCCAGGATGCATGTTCGTCGATGAGGCCGACATCGTAGCGTCCCTTCCAGTTGAAGCCCATGCCGTTGCCTGTCATCATTTGCGCCGTCAGGCCCTCGACGCCGACCACCAGCCAGAGGGATGCCGCGGTGACATGCTCGGGAATGCACATCTCCTGCGTCGATGCGCCCATGGACGCCAGCCGCCCGGCGGCGCTGCGTACTTTCTCCGCGACGGCGGACTGCATTCCGTCGGCAGAAAACCCCTCCGCAAGAAGGCCGATCCGCAATCCATCAAGGCCCTGCCCCAGCAGGCGGCCATAGTCTTCACGGGCATGAGGGCGCTGGCGCGGATCGAGACCGTCTTCCCCCGCGATGACGTTCAGGAGCAGGGCATTGTCGGCAACGGTCGCCGTCATCGGCCCGGTGTGATCGATCGTTGCCTCGATCGGCATAATGCCAGTGTAAGGCACGAGGCCCCATGTCGGCTTCATGCCATAGACACCGCAATAGGAGGCCGGAATGCGGATCGAACCGCCCTGGTCTCCGCCGATCGCCATATCGGCTTCGCCCGCAGCAACGAGGACTGCGCTACCGGACGATGAGCCGCCTGCCGAGAAGCCGTGGCGCCACGGATTGTGTACGGGCCCGGGTTCGGATGTGTGGCTGCCGCCGGACATGCAGAAGCTTTCGCAGGTCGCCTTTCCGAGAATGGTGCCGCCAGCATCGAGAATGCGTGTCACCACCGTCGCGTCGGTCGAGGGCACGAAGTTTCCAAGGGTTGAAGAGCCATTGACCATCGGCACGCCCGCAAGGAAGACATTGTCTTTCAAGACGACGGTCTTGCCAGACAATATGCCTGTTTCAGCGCCTTTGACATGGCTCTTGCAGGCCCAGGCCCCGAGCCGGTTTTCATCTCCGGCCGGCCGGTAGCCCGGTGTCCGGTGATAGCGTACGGGTTCTGCTTCTTCCGCAAGCCTGTCGACCAGATCATAAGCATCGAGACTCGACTGCATCTCCTGGCGATAGTTGGCGATCTCAGCGGTCGAGAAGTGCAAACCGAAGGACTTGGCGGCTTCGCCGAGCTGCTCGATAGTTGGTCGTATCAGAGTCATGGAATGGGATATCTCCGACAGGGGCATAGCAAGAATATTAATTTGATTTTTCATTATTTGCAATTTCAAATTAACGAGGCGCTTTTTCTTGGATGTGCGAGCGATGGCAGGGGTGTGTGAGGCGCTATGGGAGCCACTCGAAAAATTTTGCGGAGGGCTTGGCTTGCGCGCAGAGGGAATCCTCAAGGGTATATTGTCGCGCAAATCTAATACCAGTATAGATCCGAGAAATTTTCTTGAGGCTAGGTATCGGCCACGTTCACAGGTGAGGGAACAGGATGGGGGAGGATCTGCTCGCATCGATCGGGAGGGAGCTGAAGGCTGCGCCTCAGGGACAGCCGCTCTACAAGCGGCTGAAGACGGCGATCGAGACCGTCATCCGCTCGAATACGGTCAGGGCCGGCGCTGTCCTGCCGGGCGAGCGAACGCTCGCGGACGCCCTGTCGCTTTCCCGCGTCACGGTCCGCAAGGCGCTCGCGCTTCTGGAGGAGGAACGGTTGCTCAATCGCCGGCACGGCTTCCGGACGGAGATCGGGTCACGCGTCGAGAAATCTCTCTCCACCTTGACCAGCTTCTCGGAGGATATCGTTGCGCGGGGACTGGTGCCCGGTTGCATATGGCTTTCCAAGGAGATAGGCCGCCCGTCTCCCGCCGAGATGATGGCGCTGGGCGTTGCGGGCAACAGCCAGATCCTGCGCATGAAGCGCATCAGGACGGCTGACGACGTCGCGATCGCGGTGGAGACCTCGACGGTTCCCGTTCGCTTCATTCCCTCGGGCGACATGGTCGGCGCGTCGCTGTACGAGACGCTGGAAGCCCGTGGCTTCCTGCCGCAACGCGCGGTTCAACGCATGCGCTCGCGCGGCGCATCCGCGCAGGATGCCGTACACCTTCACTGCGAGGTGGGCGCGCCGCTGCTGATGACGGAGCGCCGGTGCTTCCTGGCCGACGGTCAGATCGTCGAGTTTTGCGAGACCCGCTACAAGGGCGAGGTCTACGACTTCGTGTTCGAACTGCAGAGATAATACCAGTTTGTGGCTGGTTGCCATCTGGTATTTTCCGATTATCGTGATGCCGAACCGGAGTGTCGCGTGTGTTCGCCGAAGACCTGAAGAACAGCCTCATCGTCTCCTGCCAGCCGGTGCCCGATGGCCCGACGGACACGGCCGACTTTGTGGTCGGCTTTGCGAAAGCTGCCATCGATGCCGGCGCCCGGGCCTTGCGGATCGAGTCCGTGGCCTATGTCGCGGCCGTCCGGGCTGCGGTCACCGTTCCGATCATCGGGATCGTCAAGCGCGACCTCGACGACAGCGCCGTTCGCATCACGCCCTTTGTCGCAGATGCGGAGGCGCTGATGGCGGCAGGTGCCGACATCGTCGCTTTCGACGCCACCGACCGTCCCCGTCCGGCCTCCGTGGAGGCACTCGTGCAGGCCGTCAAGGCGCGGGGCAAGCTGACGATGGCGGACTGCTCGAGCCTCGAGGATGCAAGACGGGCGCTGGCCGCCGGCGCCGATTTCGTCGGCACCACACTGTCGGGCTATGTCGGCGGTCCTGAGCCGGTCGATCCCGATCTCGACTTGATTGTGGCCATGCGCAGGCTGACCCCCTTCGTGATCGCCGAGGGGCGCATCCGCACGACCGAACAGGCGGCAGCGGCGGCACGGGCAGGGGCTTATGCCGTCGTCGTTGGTTCCGCCATCACTCGGACGGAGCATGTCACGGCCTGGTTCCGAGATGCTGTCACTTCGGCCTATGGGAGCAGGACCGATCAGGAGAATGCGGTGCTTGCCATCGACATCGGCGGCACGAAAACCATGGCGACCCTGGTCGTCGGAGGCGAGGTGGTCGAGGACATCACGGTTCCTACCCGAAGAGAAGACGGCCCGGACGCTTGGCTTGCGGGCATCGCGGAGGCCACACGATCCTGGACGGGACGTTACACGCGCGTCGGTATCGCGGTCACTGGCTTCATCGAGGATGGACACTGGTCGGCATTGAATGCGGCAACGCTGAATATTCCTCATCGATATCCGCTGCTGAGCCGAGCGGCGGCCCTGTTCGCCGTGCCGGTTCTTGCCGTTAACGATGCGCATGCGGCGGCCTGGGGGGAGTTCAGGTTCGGCGCCGGGGCTTCGGCGTCGCGCGGCAGGGGCGATAGGCACGGCAACCTGGTGTTTCTCACGATCTCGACCGGCATTGGCGGCGGCATCGTGATCAACGGCCGGCCGCTTGACGGGCTCGCCGGCCACTTCGGGCTCATCCGCGGCCCGTCCGCCGGTAGATCGCCGCTGGAAGACCTGACCTCAGGCCGATGGATGGCCGCAGAGGCCGCCAGGCTCGGGCATGCGGCAACGGCGGCAGAGATTTTCACATGGGCAGGCGAGGGGGCACCCTGGGCGAAGGAGATCGTCGCGCAATCCGCATTCCGCGCCGCGACGCTCTGCCGCGATATCCAGATGATGCTGGACCCCGGCGTGATCGTGATCGGCGGCGGCATCGGGCTTGCCGATGGCTACATCAAGCGCATGCGCCGTACCTTCGACGGGATGGATGCCCGCGTGACGCCCCGGCTGGTGCCAGCGCTGCTTGGCAGCCGGGCGGGCGTCGTCGGCGTCGCAAGCCTTGCCGCGGAGATGACCCAGAGACAGACCTGACCGTAACTTCCATCAACGATAACAAAGGGAACGTAGATGACATCGAACAGGACATGCCTATCGGCGCTTGCCATGCTTCTCGCGAGCGTCTCGCTGCCCGCCACCTCGAACGCAACGGTGACGGTGCTCGGTTGGCCGGGCGGATCGGAGGAAACAGCCCTGCGCGCTGCGGTCGAAACCTATAACGGCACGTCCGGCGTTGCGGATGCCGACAAGGTGGATCTGCTGTTCTTCAACCGCGAGGGTTTCTACGACAAGCTGCAGGCCGACATGGCGGCGGGCTCGACCGCTTTCGACATCAACCTCGTCGCCACCTACTCGATTGGGCGCTATGCGCCCTACATGGAGCCGATCGATCTCGGCAGCGAGGCCGAAAAGACCTTCGGCGATGCCGTGCTGAAGACGATGCAGTTCGAGGGCAAGCAATATGGCGTGCCGACCGATCTGTCGCTGCACTTCATGTACTACCGCAAGGACCTGATGGACGCCCTGATGCAGGACGAGGCCGGCAAGAAGAAATATGCCGAAATCTCGCAGCAATTTCTCGGCAAGGCGCTGCAACCGAAAGACCCCGATAGCTGGACCTGGGACGACTGGGCGGCGACCTCTCTCTATTTCTCCAAGCAGGTCAATTCCGAAAGTCCGGTGCGCTACGGCACGGTGCTTCAGATGAAGAACCTGCTGTTCAACATGATGGTGTTCCAATCCCTCCCGCGCGCCTATGGGGGCGACTGGACGGACAAGGACGGGAACGTGACGGTGGACAGCGATGCCTACCGGACCGGGCTCGAACTTTACAAGACGCTCTACGACGCTGGCGCATCGCCGAAGGACTCGCTCAGCTACGAATATCCCGAAACCAATGCGGCCTTCAGTTCGGGCCAGGCGGCAACCGCCCTGCAATGGAACGCTGCCGCGGCCGATCTGACGAACCCGGAAACCTCTCCGGCCGTGGCCGGGGTTACCGGCATCGTCGCGCCGCCCGCAGGCCCGAACGGCCGCGCCGACCATATTCACGGCCTCGGTCTCGGCCTGAACAAGAATGCCAAGAACAAGGAGGGCGCCACCCGGTTCCTGAAATGGCTGGCGACGGAGGAGGCGGCGCTCGCTTATGCCCGCAGTGGCGGTTCTCCCGCCCTCGTGCCGGAGGTGGTCGCCAAGGTTGCCGAGGCACGCCCCGATCTCGTCAAGCTGGGCGAATTCGCCAGCAAATACGGCTACGTCATGAACGGCGCGACGTCGGCGAACGCGCTTTCGATCTACGAGCTTCAGGCAAAGGAATTCACCGGCTACTGGGCCGGTCAGCAAAGCCTCGACGAGGCCTTGGCAAACACCAAGTCCGGAATGCAGACCCTCCTCAAGAAGTGACGGCATTCCCCGGGCGGCGCATTCATCGCGACGCCCGGACCGTCCGTGGATCGACATGACCATTGTACGACGCTCCGAGGGACTTGGCTTTCTGACGCCGCTGGTCGGCTTTCTCCTGCTGTTCCTCGGCTTTCCCGCCATCATCAACCTGGTCTATTCCGTCTCGACCGTGACGTTCGAGACGCTGCGCGCGCCGACGATCAGCGGCTTTGGCAACTATCTTACCGTGCTTGCAGACAGGGATTTCTGGCGGGCAACGTCCTTCTCTCTCCGCTTCGGCCTGCTGACGGCCATTGCAGAATGCCTGCTTGGCCTGTTCCTGGCGGTGTTCCTCGCCCCGCTTCTGACGAAGCGTCCCGTGCTGATGGCGCCGTTGATGTTGCCATTGATGGTGGCGCCGGCGATGGTCGGCCTGATGTACCGGCTGGTGCTGCACGAGTTCGCAGGGCCGGTGCCCTACTATCTCTTCGAATGGTTCGGCGACAGTCCGGCCTTTCTCGACATTAACAACGCCTTCTGGACGCTGAGTGTCGTGGAAATCCTGCAATGGACGCCGTTCGCCTTCCTGCTGTTCTACATGGCCTATGTCGCCGTACCCAACGATATCCGCGAGGCCGCCGCCCTCGACGGCGCTTCGGGCTGGAACGTGCTCTGGCTTATCGAACTGCCGCTGATGCTGCCGACGCTCGTCATCGCCTTCTTCATCCGGTTCATCGATGGCTTTCGCGTGTTCGACAATGTCTACGCCCTGACCGGCAGCGGCGCCGGTGGCTCCACGATGTCGCTTTCGATCTACATCTACCAGGCCTTCTTCAAGCAAGGGGCGATCGGCAAGGCCGTGGCTGCATCCGTGGTGCTGTTTCTGGCATCGCTTGCCGTGCTCTATATGCTGAACTGGCTGGCCAGCCGGCGGCGCAGGAGCTAGACCATGATGAAAACCTTGCGCTGGATCGTCTTTGTCATCGCCGTTCTCGCGATGAACTTCCCCATCATCGTCACACTCGTCACGTCGTTCAAAAGTGCGCGCGAGCTGTCCGTCAATCCGGGTCTCTGGATCGGCCAGCCGACGATCGAGAACTATCTGCGGATCCTCACGCAGACGGACCGTTTCAACATCTACGCCTATCTGTGGAACAGCACCGTCGCCGCGCTGATCGGGACGGGCCTTGCGATCCTGCTCGCGTTTCCTGCCGCCTATGCCATTGCCAAGAGCGATGTCGGACGGCGGACGCTGCTGCCGATCGTCATCAACCTGCGCGCCGTGCCGCTGATCATCTTCGCGATCCCGCTCTACATGATGTATCAGTGGCTCGGACTGCTCGACACCCAGCTCGGCCTCGGGCTGATCCTCACCATCGTCAACATACCGCTGGCGCTCGTGATCCTCGTCGATGCGATTTCCGACGTTCCGCTCGAGCTTGACGAGGCGGCAAGGATGGACGGTGCCAGTTCCTGGCAGATCATGACGCGGATCATTCGTCCCGTCGTTCGTCCGGCGCTGGTGACGACCTTCATTTTCGGTTTCATCACAGCCTGGAACGAGTTTCTCTTCGGGTTGATGCTGACCACCAGCCGCGCCGTCCCCGCAACCGTCGGCGCCTCGTTCTTCTTCGCTGCCAGCGGTGGCGGCGTCCAGTGGGGAACAGCCTCCGCCGTCATGGTCCTCGGCGCCTTGCCACCGGTTCTCCTCGGTCTCGTCATGTACCGCCAAATCTCAGGCTCGATGATGGCGGGCGCCGTGAAGGGCTGACGGCCGTTTCGAACCAGACGGAAAGGACATCATGCGCTCAAAAGCGAGCAATATAAAATAACGCTTCCCGACCATGGCGAGGAGCGCCCACTTGTGCTCCAAAGGTCGAAATGGACGCTGTCATGGAGGATGATATGGAAAAGGCACTGGGGTGGGGCATTCTGGCGACGGGATGGATTGCTGAACTGTTCACGCAGGACTTGATCGATGCAGGGCTCACGGTTGCCGCAGTGGGCTCGCGAAGCCCGGAAAAGGCGGCCGCCTTCGCTCAACGCTTCGGTATATCCAATGCTCACGGGAGCTACGAAGATCTGGTTGCCGACCCTGACGTCGATATCATCTATGTCGCTACGCCCCATCCTCAGCACGTCGCTGCAGCCCTGCTGGCACTCGATGCCGGCAAGCACATCCTGATCGAGAAGCCGTTCACGTTGAATGCTCCGGAAGCCCGGCAGATCGTCGAGCGCGCCGCATCGAAAAACCGCGTCGTCCTGGAGGCGATGTGGACGCGGTTTCTGCCGCACATGCGACGGATTCACGAGGTCATCGATGCGGGGACGCTGGGAACGCTTCGCTCCTTGACCGCCGAGCACAAGCAGTCGCTGCCGACCGATCCGCACCATCGCCTGAACGCGCTGGACCTCGGAGGTGGTGCTCTGCTCGACCTCGGAATCTACCCGATCTCTTTTGCATTCGACATTCTGGGTCTTCCGACGGAGGTCAAAGCGACGGCGCGGTTCAAAGACACAGGCGTCGACGCGGAGGTGGCGACGGTCATGCAACATGCTAACGCCGCGATCTCCTTGACAACGTCCGCTCTGGACTGCGCCGGGCCCAACACCGCCGTCATCTACGGCTCGAAGGCCCGCATCGAGATTGCATCCGTCTGGTATTCGCCGACCTCATTCCGCGTCATCGACCAGGAAGGCGCCATTCTGGAAGAGTTCATAGAAACGGTCACCGGGCGTGGAATGCAGTTCCAGGCATTCGAGATGGAACGGCTTGTCCGGTCCGGTTCAGCCTCCAAGGTGATGAAACCTGAGGAAACCATTGCCATCATGGAGACGCTGGATGAGGTCAGGCGTCAGATTGTCCTGGTGTACCCGTCGGAACAGGGCATGTCGTAGAACGCGGCATCTCGGAACGGATTGTCGAACCGCGCCGGATTCCCAAAGCACATCATGTCCCATCCGCCATCGCATTATAGCGATAGGATTTTTGCCCCTCGCCCAGGCTGGATGCCCGCAGCCGGGCTTCCAGATGGGGCATCATCGTCTCCACGGCGGTGCGGGCGGTTGCTTCCGCCGGGGTGTCCTGGCGTTCGAGGATGGCGGCGATCTCGGTAAGGACGGCGTCGCGATCGATCGTGACGACCTTGCCGCCATCGACGACGAGGCGGCCGCCGACGAAGACCTGGTGGATGGCATGGCGGCCACCGCGGTGGAGGAGCGCTTCGACGATCGGCGTGCGGGGATGGATCGCAGGCCGGGCGATCTTGCGGCGATCCATCAGCACGATATCGGCCTGCTGGCCGGGCACGAGCCGGCCGGTGAAGCCGCCAAAGCCGACGGACCGGGCGCCGTGCTCGGTCGCCATCTGGAGCACGGCGGCGGCATCGGGTCGTTCGTTGAAGAGACCGGTTTCGCGATGCAGCGCCCAGACCAGTTTCATTTCCAGCGTCATGTCGCGATCATCCGCGATGTTCGACTGGTCGATGCCGAGCGAAACGGGAATGCCGCGGCGGCGCATCTCGTTGACAGGGGCGATGCCGCTGCCGAGCCGCAATCCCGACGAGGCGTTATGGCACAGGGTGCAGCCGCAGTCCGCGATCAGGTCGAGATCTCCACGGCTCATCCAGTTGCCATGGCCAAGCGTCAGTTCCGGCCCGAGGCATTCGATCGCCTTGAGGTGCTCGACCGCGCTGTGGCCGTATCGCTTATACGCAAAGTCCCGCTGACGTTCGGTTTCCAAGAGGTGCATGTGCACGCTGCCGCCGGTCGCGCGTGCGGTGTCCATGATGGCCTGCAGGCAGGGATCGCTGCACCAGTGCAGGTTGGCGGGTGCCAGGTTGAGGCGGACATGGTCGCCGTTGGCGGGCAGCCAGCGGTCGCGCAGGTCTTGGTAGAATGCCATGAGCTCGGAAATGGGGATGGCGGCAGCAGCGAGCTTCGGGGCGATCCAGTCGCGGACATCTGTGGGAAGCCCGGCCAGCACCTCGGCATCGTCGTCATAGCCAAGAATATTGCGGTCGCGGATCATGAAGCAGAAACCGGCCCGCATGCCGATTTCGCCATAGGCGGACAGCGTGGCGTCGGCCGTTGCCATCCAGCCGTCCGGCGTGCCGGAAAGGCCGCTGTTGATGTGCTGCACGGTCGTCGTGCCGCTTTCCAGCATCTCGATGGCCGAATAAAGCGTATCGAGCCGGGTATCGACAGGCCGCATGGCGCGAAATTGCGGCAGCCAGAGTTCGAGCGGCGCGAACGGAATGCCCTGCATCAGCGGCGTCACGCCGAAATGGTGATGGGCGTTGACGAGGCCCGGCATGGCGATCATGTCGCGGGAGCCGTAGCGCGGCAGGTGGTCCTGGCCGTAGCCGACGGCCTCCAGCGGCCCAATCTGGGCAATCACGCCGCGATCGACGCGAATGCCGACATCGTGGCGCATCTGCATTCCGCCGTCCGCATCGAGCCCGGTCAGCACGGTGCCGGCCTCGATGATGCAGTCGGAAACAGGCGATCTCGCGGGCATGGTCATCGATAGTCTCCGATCATCCCGAGGCGCCGGGCGGCCACCACCCTGTAGAGCGGATCGCCATAGGCAGCCATCTCTTCGAAAGCGGAAAAGGCAAGGCTGATATCGTGTTCGTCATAGCTCTCGGCGGCAGCGGCGTGGATGTCGGCCCAACCGGGGGCCGGCAGATGGCGCCAGCGGTCGAGAGCCGAGGCCTCCGGCAGAACGGGAAAGCCCAGCTCACCCATCAGCGCGGCGATGCCCTGCCAGAAGACGCGCAGCATCGTGTCCGTCGTTGCCGCATCGCAATGTGGGGAAACGAGGCGGATCCAGTGCAGCCCGGTGAGGGCGTGCAGCGCTGCGAAATGCTGGGTTCCGGCAAAGAGTGCCAGCGCTGTGGCGGCCATGCGCCGCATCGTGTCCGGCCCGATCTCCAGCCAGTCGACCACCGGCCTGAAGGCGGGCACGGCGGCAGCGTCGCGCATGTTCTGCCAGAGGAGATCGTGCAGCGGCAGACCGTGTAGCGGCGCAATCTCCGCCGTAAGTGCCAGAACCTCCGCCGGGTCGTCGGTTCGGGGTCTCTCCCCGGTCGCCGCGGGAAGCGGCAGGTATGTGGCGGCCCAGTAGCCGAGCGCGATGGCGACGGCATCGGGGTCCTGTTCCAAAACGCCATAGGCCGTGCGCATCAGCGCGTGGAAAGCGCTTGCCGCGATGCCGGGGGCAAGCCGCGGGAGATAGCGCCGCAAAGCGCCATCGATCCCGAGACGCGAGACTTCGCCTAAGAAGAACAGACGCAGTTCCGGCTCTCTCTGCCGCTCGCCGAGACGGGATGTCCATGTTCCCACGGTGAGATGCGATCGCGCCTGCGCAAAGGGCAGGAGCTTCTTCGTGTCGCGATAGTAGGAGAAGAACCGGCGCAACTGATGCGGTTTTCCGCCGATGCGGGCAAGCGCAACCAGCACCATGGGTGCGTGGTTGGCGAAGGTACGGTCGAACTCCGAGCCCCAATGCGGCATCTCCGCCATCAGGGCGGCGATCTCGTTCCCGGCGGTTTCCTGCAGGGTCATCGTTCTGTCTCCGGTATCGGTGCCTCGGTGGGCCTATCGGTGAAGATCGGCGGCATCGCTCAGGTCTTTTGCGAAAAACGTGTGTCGAGCGTCAGGCGCGCGAGGTCGAACGCCGCGGTGGCGGATACAAGCCCGACGAGGGCCTCTGCCGCGCGGCGTAGCACGGTCTCGCCCTTTGCCGCCGTGGCATTGGCCGCATTGCCGCAGACGCCGGCCGTATGCAGGTCCTGCGCCTGCCAGCCGAAGCCGACCGCGCCCTCGGCCGTCAGCGGGCTGCCGGAGCGCTCGATCTCCACCGTCAGTGGCACGAAGTCTTCGCTCAGGTCCATCGCGACCCGCTCGGGCGCAATCGCCAGCATCATGCTGGTCTCGATATCGCCGCCGTGGATGCCGTGGGCGATTTCGGCGGACAAGAACAGGTCGTCGATGGCGGTGATCCGGAACCAGGAGCATCCGACCGCCAGCATGCCAAGGTCGCGGCGGATGTCCCTGCAGGCGATATCCATCAGCGCGATCTGGCCACCGTGCGAATTGAAGAAAAGGATCCGGCGAACGCCAGCGCGGTGCACGCTCGTCGCCAGATCCAGCCAGACCCGTCGCAGCGTTTCGCCGGAAATGGCGAGCGTTCCGGGAAAGGCGATGTGCTCGTCCGATTTGCCGACGGTCATGGCCGGGAGGATCAGCACGTCGGTGTCGTCATTTAGAAGGGCTGCGAAGCGGTCGAGGATCGCCGCATTGATGGCGGCATCGACATGGACGGGAAGATGCGGCCCATGCTGCTCGATCGCCGCGATCGGCAGGATCGCCACGGTATTTGCAAAATCGCGCGTGGCGAACTCCGCCGTCGTCAGGTCCTGCCAGAGAAACGAACGGGTCATTGCGCCGCCTCCGTCTCAAGGGCCGCCAGGCGCGCCTCGAAGTCGTCTGCCACCGGGAGATCGACGGAGGCATAGCACTCGAGCGCCGGCAGGATCGCCTGTTCCTGATCGAGAAGCAGGCGACGCAGCACGCCGCGCACCAGCCGGGGAACGGCGTGGCGATGCCCGCTGATCGAGGTGGAATGCGGACCCTGGCTGACGAAGCTCGCGCTGTTGAAGGCAAAGACGCGGCCGACCCAGGCGTCCTCTTCGTGCTTCGGCAGGAAGCCGTAGAAGGCATCGAGATAGGGCAGGCGTGCCAGGCGCTCGTCCGCCTCGTCGTCCGGCGGCGTGTAGCGTTCGCCCCAGAGTGCGATGCGGGCGGACAGGCTCTTCAGTTCGGCGCGCGCCGGCAGATCGACCGCCATGCCGGTCGCCAGCAGCAGGTGATCGAATTCGAGCACGCCACCGGGCGTCGTCACGCGGATGAAACCTTGCGTTTCCCGAACGTCGAGCCAGGGCGTTGCCGGACGAAGGCGGAAGCCGGGCAGGGCCATCGCGGTCTCGAAGCTGCGCACCGGTGGCGGCTGGTCGTTCTTGCGGAAGAACCGGGCGATCTGCCAGCGGGTCGTGTCGGAGAGGTCGGGATAATGCGTCATCATCCCCGGCGTCTCGATGGCGCGGTGCGGATTGGTGCGCGGCAGCCGCGGACGGCGAAAGCACAGATCGACGGAAGCAGCACCGGCCGAAAGCGCCTTGATGGCATTGTCGAAGGCGGAGGCGCCGTGGCCTAGCACGCCGATGCGCTTGCCTTTCAGGCGGACGAAATCCACCGGCCCGTTGGTGTGATCGTAGCGGCTCTTGTCCAGACTGTCGGAGACGAAGGCCGGAACCCGCCAGGCGCCGGCGCCGTCGAAACCGGTCGCCAGCACGACGGCACGCGCCAGCGTCCGGGTGACGGTTCCCCGGCAGAGGCTGGTCACCGCTATCAGGTCGCCGTCCGCCGCGACGTCGAGGACCTGCGTTTCGCTGGTGATCGTGATGTCGAAGACGCCGGCATACCAGTCGAGATAGGCCTTCCAGTCGGTTCGCGGAATGCGCGGCAGGTCCGCCCAGGCGACGACGCCGTACCGCGTTTCGAACCAGCGGCGCACCGAGAGGTTGGGCACGTTGAATTCGTTGCCCACCTGCGTTTTCGGCGTGCGCAGCTCCTCCATGCGGGCGAAGGTCAGCCACGGCCCCTCCGAGCCGGCGGGCGCGCTGTCGAGGACACGCACGTCGGCAAGGCCCTCCCACTTCAGTCCGGCGGCCAGGGTTACCCCCGACTGGCCGCCACCGACGATGATGACGTCGGCAACGGAGCCTGCCGCGTGACCGTCGAGGGGCGCGAGCCAGCCGGGCGCCGGATATCCGAGGGCAGCGAGATCGGCGCGCGCGGCCTGTTCCAGGTCGTCGAGGGTTGCAGGTGTGGAGGTGATGGGGGAGATGATCATTCGGGGTCTCGCATGGGAGAGGCACGGCGGCGCAGGCGGCGGCGGTTCAGTTCGGTCAGGGCGACGATGACGGCTGTCAATACGAGGACGGAGACCTGCATGGCGTTGAGGTCGGGCTTCAGTTCCCGCCGAAATTCCGACGCGACCACCAGAGACAGCGGCTGCGTTCGGCCCGCCAGAAACATCGAGATCGTGAGGTCGGCGAGCGAGAGGATGACGCTGATGGAATAGGCGGCCCCGAGCGCGCCGCTCAACTGCGGCAGGAGCACGCGGCGGAAGCTCTGCCATGGCGTGGCGCCGAGATCGCGCGCCGCCTCCTCCAGCCGCGGATCGAGCCGGATGAGGACCGCGGCGATGATCGTGGTGGCGAAAGGGACGGCAACCAGTGTCTGCGCCGCAATCAGCGCGGTCGCGCCCCGCCCGAGCCCCACCCAGTTCATCAGCATCGCCTGCGCGATGGAGAGCACGGTCTTCGGCACCAGAAAGGGAAGGATGACGAGGACGACGAAGACCGCGCGAAACCGCAGGCCCGGTGCCGTCAGGGCAAGCGCTGCCAGCAGTCCGATGAACGCGCCAAGGATGCCGACGGGCTGCGCGATGAGGAAGCTGGTCAGGAACCCTTCGAGAAAGGCCCGGTTGCCGAAGAGGTCTGCGTACCAGGAGAGCGTGAAGCCGCTCAAGGGAAAGGCCATGAGGCTGGAGGCGTTGAACGAGAAGATCGCGAGCACGACGATCGGCAGGTAGAAGAAGCCGACGCCGAGCGCGAGCACGAGGGAGACGGTTCGGCTCATGGCAGGCGCCCCGCAAAGACGGCCCGCGCACCCCGCATGCGCAGGAGCAAGCCCGTCATCATGGTGGCGCAGCCGAAGAGCACGATGAGAAGGCTGAGCGCGAGAGCCGAGGCGAGCGGCCAGTCGAAGGCCGTGCCGAACAGATTGTCGATCATCGCCATGGGGGTTGCGCCGGAGGTGCCGCCAAGCAGGCTCGGTGTCAGCATGTCGCCGGCGGCAAGAGCGAAGACGGCGAAGAGCCCGACGGCAAGTCCCGGCGTCGTCAGGGGAAGGATCACCTTGGTAAAGGCCTCGACCGGTCGGGCGCCAAGATCGCGTGCCGCCTCGATCAGCCTGTGATCCACCAGCTCCACCGAGATCCAGATCGCCAGAACCATGAAGGGCAGGTTGTTGTAGAGCAGCACCAGATGCGTGGTGAACGGCGAGAACAGCAGGACCTTCAGCGGCGCGTCGATCAGGCCGAAACCCTTGAGAACGGCATTCACGAGACCTTCGGAGCCGAGCACGATCCGCCAGGCGTAGATGCGCACGATCTCGCCGGTGTAGAGGGGCGTGAGAAGGACGATGTTGGCGACGCCTTTCCAGACGACCGGCAGGCGGGCCATGGCCAGCGCCAGGGGATAGCCGACAAGGGCTGCGAGCCCAGCCGTGACGAGGCCGGACACGACCGCCTTGCCGATCAGGAAGGCGAAGACCGGATTGGACAGGATCTGCCCCCAGCTGTGGCCGGAGAGGTCGGGCACCATCTCGAAGGCGTCCATGTCCACCGTGAAAACGCTGAAGACGAGAAGCAGACCGAGCGGCAGGACGCAGCCGAGCACGAGGGCAAGCGCCACGGGGAAAGCGAGATGGACGCGGGAGAACGGCATGCTCATCCCTCCGCGTGCGTGATGAAGGCGCGGGCTCTATCGTGTTCGAGCCCGATGTCGGTGCCGGGATCAAGGGCCGTGTCGCTCATGACGCGCAGCAGGCAGCCATGGCATTCCGCTTCGATCAGGAACCGGTCGCCCCGGAACACCACGTGCTGCACCCGGGCCCGCAGGGCCGAGGGGGCGGTGGACACCTGCAGGTGTTCCGGGCGAATGACGAGCATCGCGTCTGCCCCGCTTTCCAGCCCCTCGACTGCCGGCGCCTGCACGATGCCGAGCGGCGTTTCGAGCGTCGCATTCGCCTGCATTTCATCCCGGCTCGTTGTGAGGATCTTTCCGGAGACGAGGCTTGCCGAGCCGATGAAGTCGGCGACGAAGGCGCTCGCCGGCCGTGCGTACAGCGTCAGCGGATCGGCCTTCTGGACGATGCGGCCCTTGTTCATGACCACGACGATATCGGACAGGGCGAAGGCCTCGTCCTGGTCGTGCGTGACATAGACGAAGGCGATGCCGAGCCTGCGTTGCAGATCCTTCAGCTCGATCTGAAGATGGCCGCGCATCTTCCGGTCGAGGGCGGACAACGGTTCGTCGAGGAGGAGCATGTGCGGCTCCCCGATGATGGCGCGGGCCACGGCCACGCGTTGCTGTTGCCCGCCGGACAGCTGGTGAGGATATCGTGCGCCGAAATCTCCCATGTGAACGGCATCGAGCGCGCGCTTCACGCGCGAGGACGGATCGCCCGACCCGCGCCGCAAGGTGAGCGAGAATGCGACGTTCTGAAACACCGTCAGGTGCGGGAACAGGGCATAGCTCTGGAAGACGGTGTTGACGGGTCGGCGCTCCGGCGGCACGCCCTTGAGCGGGCGTCCGTCGAGGACGAGCGATCCCGCGTCCGGTGTCTCGAAGCCGGCGATCATCCGCAGGATCGTCGTCTTGCCGCATCCCGACGGCCCGAGCAGCGTGGTGAAGGCCCGCTCCGGAATGTCGAGATCGACCCCATCGACGGCACGGCCCTTGCCGTAGGATTTGACGAGGCCGCGGGCCGACAGGATCAGGCCCGCTTCGGGCGTGACGGACGTATGCTCCGGCATGGTCAGCTTGCCTTGACCTCGTTCCAGATCTTCAGCCAGTCCGAGTAGTTATCGGGCGCGACCGGCCACATGAAGGACTTCATCACCTCCATGTCATCCACGAAGATCGCGGCCTGCTGCTCCTTCGTCAGATCGTCGCGGATGATCGAGGAGGTCGTCGCGTAGTTGCCGATCCGGGCGATCTCGGTCGCGTATTGCGCGCCGAGCAGGTAGTCGGCGAACTTCAGAGCCAGCTCGGTCTTTTCGGGCGAAAGCGAGGCGGGCATCCCGAAGCAGTCGCACCACCCCATGATGCCGGCTTTTGGCTTGGCCATCCCCATGGGAAGCTTTCCCTTCAGCTCGTCATAAGGCACGCGCCAGGAGAAGGCGCAGGACACCTCGCCGGTCGCAAAGAGGTTGGTGAGGTCACCGATCGTCTGCCAGTAGGTCCGCAGCAGCGGCTTTTGCGCGATGAGAAGCTTCTTGGCTTCCGCCAGTTCCTTTGCATCCATCACGAACACCTTGTCGCGCGGCACGCCGGCCACGAGCCCGGCGATCGCGATGGATTCCAGCGCATAGTCGCGCATGGCGAGCTGGCCGGAATATTTCGGGTCGAACAGCGTCGTGTAGTCCGGCTCCTTGTCGAATTTGTCGGTGCGATAGACGAGGGGATTGAGGCCCCAGAGATAGGGGACGGCGAAGAGCTTGCCGCTGTCGTCCAGCACCTTCGGCGTCGTCTTGAAGACATCGTACATGCGGGCGGCATTGGGAAGCTTGGAAAGATCGATCTCCTTGAGGAGGCCGGCCTTGATATAGCGCCAGCTGCCGTTGAGCGACGGGTTGATCATGTCCCAGTCCGCCGCCGAGCCCGTCTTCAGGGCTGCGAACTGCGCATCCTCGCTGGAGAGGAAGGAGAGCTTGATCCGGGCGCCGGTCTCCTTCTCGAAAGCGGCGACATATTCCGGATGACCGTTGGATTCCCACGTCGCCCAGACGAGTTCGGAAACGGCGGCGTGCGCAGCACTCGTCGAACCCAGAATGCCGGCGGCCGTTCCCGCAGCAAAGCCCGCCAGTATTTCCCGTCGTGTCAGTCCCTGCTGCATCGTCTCACCTCTTGCCGGTTTCTTTTGCACTGCAGCAAGTGTGCGTTTTTTGAGCACGAACGCCTATAACCAGATCGCAATAGACACTATTGCGGCTTTGCGAAGAGGGCATCAGAGGGGGACGAGGCATGTCTCCGTCGTTGCCGCGCGATCCAGCGCGCGAACGTCGGCTGCCACCGACTTGATCATCTGGCGGAGCCAGGCGTGGTCCGGCGAATGGTGCTTGCAATCGTGCCAGAGCATGTAGAACGTCATCTGCCCGAGCTCTGTCGGCGCATCCAGCACCGCAAAGGGGAAAGCCTGGGCGATCTGCTCGGCGAAATGCCGGCCCGTGGTGAACACGAGGTCGGACTGGGCGACGACATAGGGCGCGATGGCATATTCGGGCACGGTCACGCCGATCCGCCGCTTCAGTCCCAGCTCGATCAGCCGCCCGTCGATGGGGCTGAGATGCGCGCGCTTGTCGGAGGTCGGCGAAAGATGGTTCTCCCGAAGAAATTCCTCCATCCCGATGCGGTCGCGCCGGCCGGCGAAAGGGTGGCTCGACCGCACGACGCAGACGATGTCGGTCGTCAGAAGCGTCGACATTCTCAGGTGTTCAGGCGGATGCGGCCAGTTCCCGATCACGGCATCGATGGTGCCGTCGGCCAGCTGTGCAAGGAAATCCTCATAGCTCGGCAGCGGGCAGACATCGATATTGACCGAAGGAGCGACGCGGGCGATGCGTCCCACGAGCGGCGGCAAAAAGACGGTGCCGAGGCAGTTGGCAGCAACGATACGGAAGGTCCGCTTCGACGTTGCGGGATCGAAGGTGGGGTGCGGCGCGAGCTGCGCATCGATCGTCCCCAGAATATCACGGATGGTCTCCCGCATCGCAAGTCCGCGCTCCGTCGGCACCAGCGTGCTGCCCGAGCGCACGAGAAGAGGGTCATCGAGAAGCTCGCGCAGTTTGCGCAAGGTAAGGCTGACGGTCGGTTGCGCCTGCCCCAAAAGCTCCGCCGTCCTGGAAACGCTGCATTCCGTCAGGAGCAGCAGCAAAGTCCGCATCAGCCGGACATCGAGCGATCCACTTGCCTGTGTCGTCATGGCATGTCGCTTTCATTGGAGGGACATGCCATCGAGACGCATATTTCGTGCCACGTGGGAGCGAGGCTGCTTGTACGGGCGGGACCTATCCGAAGGACGCGGTTCACCGGGGGCGCACAGGGGAGCGGAGACTTCGGAAACGACCGAGTTCTGGTTCGGTTCTGCTTCTGATCTTCGCTCGGCGTTCACGGCAGGGCCAAAACCCGCCAAGAAGAACGACATGTCATCCATCGGTCATAAGGCGCTGGACAAGATAGTGGACATCATCCACTATCTTGTCGTCAGGCATGCATACATGCCGGCCACTGCGGACAAAGTTACAAAAAAAGGGGAACTTATGTCGCAAAAACCCGCGTCGTCCGACGTGGTGCTGTCCGTTCGCAATCTGACGGTGGATCTTCCCGTCGGAATGGAGCGAGCCCACGCCGTCAGCAATATATCGTTCGATCTTCGATCCGGCGAAATCCTCTGCATCATTGGTGAGTCCGGTTCCGGAAAGTCTGTCACCGCCAACACGATCATGGGGCTACTCCCACCATCTATCCGCGTCAGCGGGGGTGAGATTCATTTCAAGGGCATGGATATTCTCGCGACCAGCGAGGCGAAAATCAGACCACTCCGCGGCCAGGCCGTCTCCATCATTTTCCAGGATCCGCTGTCTGCCTTGAATCCCCTGATGACCGTCGGCGATCAGATTGCCGAGGTCATGAAGGCCCACAATGTCGGCACAACCAAAAGCCGGAAGGCGAAGGTTCTCGAACTGCTGGAAGAGGTCGGGCTACCCGATCCGGCCCTCATGCACCTGCAATATCCATTCCGCCTCTCGGGCGGCCAGCGCCAGCGCGTGATGATCGCCATGGCACTTGCGCTCGATCCAGATGTGCTGATTGCCGACGAGCCGACGACTGCGCTCGATGTCACGACCCAGGCGCAGATCCTCGACCTCATCCGCAAGATCCAGCAACGCAAGAACATGAGCGTCATGTTCATCACGCACGATTTCGGGGTCGTGGCCGAGATCGCCGATCGTGTCGTGGTGATGGAAAAGGGACATCTTGTCGAGCAGGGTAGGGCCGAAGACGTGCTGGTCAGCCCCCGTCATCCCTACACCCAGCGCTTGGTCGCGGCCGTTCCACGCATGCGGAGCGACGATCAGATCACACCCGAGGAAACGCCGATCGTTCTTCAGGTCGAAAATCTGGAGAAGGCGTACCGCAGCGGTGGTTCCGTCTTCAGCAAGGCGCGTGTCGTCAAGGCGGTGAACGGCGTCAGCTTTATCTTACGCAAAGGCCAGACCCTTGGCGTCGTTGGGGAAAGCGGTTCGGGAAAGTCATCGCTCGGACGCGTTCTTCTCAAGCTTCTGGAGCCTGACGGCGGCGTTATCCGCTTCGACGGCCGCGACATCGCTCAGATGCCGGAAGAAAGCTTCCGGAGGCTGCGGCCCTATATCCAGATGATCTTCCAGGATCCGTTCGCCTCTCTCAACCCGCGTCATACGATCGGCAGGATCCTGACGGTCGGGCCCGTTGCCCATGGTATGACGGTTCATGAAGCGAGGGTAAAAGCCATGGGTCTGCTGAAGCTTGTCGGCTTGGACGAGCAGGCATACGAGCGTTTTCCGCATGAGTTTTCCGGCGGACAGCGACAACGCATCGGCATCGCTCGGGCCTTGATGTTCGACCCGGTGGTTCTGGTCGCCGACGAGGCGGTGTCAGCACTCGACGTGTCCATTCAGGCCCAGATCCTGGAACTGCTGGCGCGGGTTCAGAAGGAGATGAAGGTGGCGATCATCTTCATCACCCATGACCTTCGGGTGGCCAGTCAGATCTGCGACGACGTTCTGGTCATGCACAAAGGCAGCGTCGTGGAACATGGGCCGCCTTCAAGGATCTTCCGCGCGCCCGCACATGACTACACGCGAGCGCTTGTTGCGGCGATCCCCGGTGCCGAGTGGGAAGCCCGAGCGGCGGCGATAGGCTGACGACGGGTCCTCAACGCGTTGGCCTTGCGGGAAACGATACGCCGCTACGGAAGAGACATCCTGCATCACCCTGATCTCGGCGGAGGTCAGGGCTCAATGTATTGCGAAAATTATGTAATTGTTTTTGTTAGATAATTCGTAATTTTTGGCAGGAAACCAGTTGCAAAAGTCCACTAAATGAACTTTCATAAGATCACGAAAGTGTAACAGGACATGGGGGGAGACTTGAACGGCAGCGCCCCGAGCGCCGTGCTGCCGTGAACCCTTGTCTTTCAACGGAAATATGATGCCAAAACAACCGTCAAAGCCGCCGACCACGCCGCAGGACATCAATCTCGACGTCCTCGAAGGCACGCTGAGCTTTTATATTCGAACGATAAATATCGCTGTCTCCCGAGATCTCGACACGTGTCTCGAGGGCCTGGACGTTGCCAAGGGGACAGGAAAGATAACGACATTGCTGTTGGTCGACAGCTATCCGGGAATTCGTCCATCGGTCATCGCCCATCTAACGATGCGTGATCGCTCCGCGATGGGTCGCCTGATCGAACAGATGGTGGCGCACGACCTGATCCGGCGGGAGGTCTCTTCGGAAGACAGCCGCGCCCAGGAACTCTACATCACCGAAGCGGGCGCAGCACTGGCCGTCAAGATCAGGGAGCTCGTGCCCAAGCAGTCGCGCGACTTCTTCAGCTTCATACCGGACGACGAACAGCAGCAACTGATGGACATTCTCCGACGTGCCTATCGTCGCATCGTGGAGACCACATGAGCGCGAACGCCACAAACCGTGTTGCCCTTATCTCCGGTGCCAGCCGCGGCATCGGCGATTATGTCGCAGCCGAATTGCTGCAGCAGGGCTGGGCTGTCTCGCTGGCCATGCGTACGCCGGCACGTCCGGCATGGGCTGCCGGCCACGACGAGCGCGTTCATCTGATAGACTATGATGCCAAGGACGTGGAGGCGGAAAGCCGTTGGGTGGATAGTGCCCTTCATCGTTTCGGTCGCATCGATGCCATCATTGCCAATGCCGGGATCATGATCCCGAAAACGGTGATCGAGGCCGACGAAGACGATATCGAGGCCATGCTGTCGGTCAACGTGAAGGCCCCGCGCCGGCTTGCCAAAGCGGCCTGGAGCGCGCTGTGCGAGAGCGGCCACGGACGGGTCATCATCCTTGCGTCCCTGTCCGGAAAGCGGGTCAAGTCGGCAGCGGCGGGCAGCTATTCGCTATCGAAATTTGCTGCCGTCGCGCTTTCTCACGCCATCCGCCAGGCGGGCTTCGACAGAGGAATTCGCGCGACCGCCGTCTGCCCGGGGTTCGTCGCCACCGATATGGCCGCAGCATTGACCGATCGCCCGACGGATCAACTGACCCAGCCCGGCGATCTCGCGCGCATCATCGCCATGCTTATCTCTCTTCCGAACGAGGCGTCCGTCGCCGAATTCGCCGTCAATTGCCAGCTCGAGGAGTTCTTCTGAAATGCCCGGTCCATATGTCGTTCCTGTCCATGGCGATGCAGACCTTCCCAGCGAGGTCGATGTCGTCGTGATCGGTGGGGGAATTATCGGAACCTCCACTGCGCTCGAGCTCGTCGAAAGCGGTCTGAGGGTCGCACTTTGCGAAAAGGGCGGCATCGGACACGAGCAGTCGAGCAGGAATTGGGGCTGGGTCCGTATCTCCAGGCGTGATCCGCGTGAAGTGCCGCTGATGGCGGAATCGCTGCGCCTCTGGGCAGATCTCAATCGTCGAACAGGACGTGAAACCGGCTTCAAGCGCGCAGGCATCGTCTTTACCTGCGCCGACGAGAAACAGTTCGACGATCATGAGCGCTGGAACCGCAATCTCGAAGGGTACCAGATCGAGTCCCGCATGCTGAGTGCCGCTGAATTCAAGGCGAAGTATCCCGACAACACCATGAAGATCGCTGGTGCGCTCTACACCGCCGGCGATTGCCGGGCAGAGCCCCAAAAGGCGGCGCCGGCCATTGCGGAAGCAGCGAGAGACCGCGGCGCGCATATCCTCACAGAATGCGCGGTACGTGGTTTGCAGCTATCCGGTGGCCGCGTGTCGGGCGTGGTCACGGAACGTGGCGAGATCGCCTGCACGTCGGTTGTTCTTGCCGGCGGTGCATGGTCCAGCCTGTTCCTTGGCAACAACGGTCTCGACCTCCCGCAGCTCAAGGTCCTGAACTCGGTCCTGCGCACCAAACCGCTCGAAGGCGGACCGGAAGAGGCGATCTGGGCCAGCGGCTTTGCGCTGCGCAAGCGCCAGGACGGCGGCTATACGATTGCCGATGGTTTCCAGAACATCGTCGATCTCGTGCCGGCCTCGTTTCGCTACGCGATGAAATTCATGCCGGCCTTTTCCCATGAATGGCGTTCGTTGCGTTTCCGCCTGGGTGGTCGCTTCTTCGATGAAGCCCGTATTCCACGCCGCTGGGCTCTCGATGAAGCTTCGCCGTTCGAACATAACCGCGTGCTCGACCCCATTCCCTCCAAGGCCCTGGCCGACGAGGCGCTGAAGCGGTTGTCCGAGGCATTTCCGGTCTTCAAAAAGGCAGAAATCGCGCAGCGCTGGGGCGGTATGATCGACGTCACGCCGGACGCCGTGCCGGTCATCGATGCCGTCGATGCCATTCCGGGTTTCCATGTCGCAACCGGCTTCTCCGGTCACGGCTTCGGTATTGGACCCGCCGCCGGCAAGCTGATGGCCGACATCGTCACCGGACGCAATCCAATCGTCGATCGTCACGACTTTCGGTTCAGCCGTTTCAATGACGGCTCCAAGATCGAGCTGGTCAGCGGCTTTTGACGGATAGGGCAGGCGAACGAGCGCCGCCTGCTCCGATGCATGAAGCAGGAAACTGCTGATGGGAGGAAAACTGCCCGTAGAGGCGGAGATAAGAACCGATCATCGCGTGCAACCATCGGATCAAGGGGAACTGACATGTCCGACCACAACAAGCCGCTTATCAAGACCACCCGCCGCCAGGCGCTCGGGCTCATGGCGCTCAGCGTCTCCGGCGTCGTCTTCTCCGGCCTTCCCGGCTTCGCCAGCGCCATGGCGCAGCAGGCCAAGACCATCAAGGGTCAGCTGACCGTCGGTTTCTCCCAGGAGCCGACCGTCTTCAATCCACACATGCCGCATATCGAAGTCGATGAAGGCGTTCATTTCAGTGTCTTCGATCCGCTCTTCTACGTCGATGCCGAAGGCAAGTTCGTTGCTGCGCTCGCCGCCGAAGTACCGTCCGTCGAAAATGGCGGCATTTCCGCCGACGGCCTGACCTGGAAGGTGACACTTCGTGACGATGTCAAATGGCACGACGGCAAGCCGTTCACGGCCGAAGACGTCAAGTTCACCCTCGAACTTCTGGTCGACCCCGACTTCCGCTCGTGGAGAAAGACAGGTCATGAATTCGTCCGCGACCTCACGGTCGTCTCGCCGACGGAAATTACCTGGAAGATGGAAAAGCCGTTTGCGCCTTACCCGTCCATCCTGGCATCGACCTTCATCACGCCCAAGCACATCCTGGGGGCTGAAGCGGACAGAAACACCGCTGCCTATAACAATGCCCCGATCGGAACGGGTCCCTTCAAGTGGAAGGAACGCATTGCCGGTGACTACATCCTGCTCGAAGCCAATGCCGCGTATTTCGCCGACGGTCCCTATGTCGAACGGCTGATCTACAAATACGTGCCCGACCTCAACGTCTTGTATACGCAGTTCAAGACAGGCGATATCGACGTCGTGGGACTGCAGTGGATCACGCCCGACCACTATGACGAAGCCAAGGATCTCGAAGGCAAGGTCATCAACATCGTGCCCGGCTCGACGATCGAATCCTTTACGTTCAACATGGAGCGGCCGCAGTTCAAGGAGCCGGCCGTTCGCGAGGCGCTCTACCACGCGATCGACAAGCAATCGATCATCGAGGCATTGTATTACGGCTTGCCGTCGCCAACCGAGAGCTATGTGCCGCAGCAGTCCTTCTACTACAATACCGATCTGCCGAAACACGAATATTCCATCGAGAAAGCCAAGACGCTTCTCGACGATGCCGGCTGGGCCGCGGGCGCCGACGGTATCCGTGCAAAGGACGGCGTCAAGCTCTCCTTCACCTGCTCGACGACGGCGGGCAACCATATCCGGGAACAGGTCCAGCAATACATACAGCAGTCCTTCAAGGACATCGGCGTGGAGATGACCATCTCCAACCTGCCGCCGGCTGTCATGTGGGGCGACTACTGGATGCTCTCGCAGTTCGACACGGTCATCGTCGGTCTCGACTTCCTGACCGGTCCAGATCCGGATACTTCGGACTTCTTCCGCTCGACATCGAGCCCGGCCAAGGGTGGTGCCGGGCAGAACACCTGGCAGTTTGTCAACAAGGACGTGGATGACCTGTTGGCACAGGGCGGCAGCCTCTTCGTGCCCGAAGAACGCAAGGCGGTCTACCTGAAGATCCAGAACGTCATGCGCAAGGAGCTGCCCTTTCTGCCCCTGTTCCAATACGCCACCGTGCGGGGTCACAAGGACGGTATCGAGAAGGTCCAGCCGAACATCAACACCCGTATCGACACCTGGAACGTCGCGACCTGGCGTTGGGCGTAATTCCTGCCCGGGTGGCTCGCGCTCGCCTGAATTGCCGGTAAGTGCCAGCCCGATCAGGGCTGGTACGCTGCCGGTCCCTCCTTGCCCGATCCCTCCTTGCCGATGTCTGTCGTGTCCATCGGCGGACGTGGAGTATGACCATGCTGTCCTATCTTCTTCAGCGACTTTGGCAGAGCCTTGTCCTGCTGCTGCTCGTTTCCATCATCGGATTTGCCATCCTCAATCTCGCGCCCGGCGGCCCCTTGTCACAATTTGCGCTGACGCCCGGCATGACCCGCGAAGCCCTCGATCGCATCGCCCGTCAGATGGGGCTCGATCGCCCCCTTCCCATTCAGTATCTGGAATGGGCGTGGAGGCTGTTGCAGGGTGACTGGGGCAAGTCCTATCGAGACCAGCGGCCGGTTCTCGACATCATCTCCGGGCATCTGTTCGCAACACTGCTCCTCATGATCTCGTCCACGGTCGTCTCCATCCTCATAGGCACCTGGATCGGCATCAAGGGCGCGACGAAGCGATACTCGATATTCGATTACTCGGCGACGGTCGGAGCCATGATCGCGCTTTCGATCCCGACCTTCTGGTTCGGGCTTGTTGCGATCTACGTCTTTGCGCTGAAGCTCAAATGGCTGCCTGCCGGCAACATGTACACGATCGGCGACCAGTCCTTCTACGACTACGCCATTCATCTGATCATGCCCAGCATCGTGCTGGCTCTCGTCAATATCGCCGTCTGGAGCCGCTACATGCGCACGGCGACGCTCGACGTTATCAATCAGGATTTCGTTCGCACCGCACGTGCCAAAGGGCTTACCCCGCGCAGAGTCCTGATGAAGCATGTCGTCGGAAACGCGCTCTTGCCGATGATCACGCTTGCTGGCCTGCAGTTGCCAACGATCCTGGGCGGGGCTCTGGTCACCGAGACGGTGTTCACCTGGCCGGGCATGGGGCGCCTGTTTCTGGATAGCCTCGGTTATCACGACTATCCGGTGGTGATGGGCCTTCTGATGTTCTCGGCCATTCTCGTGCTGCTCGGCAGCTTGCTTGCAGACCTTCTGGTCGCGCTCGTCGATCCGCGTATCCGGCTCGGATAGGCAGGGTTCCGCGATCAGACGTGTCAACTGTCGAAAGGATCTTCACATGACTGCTGCAACGCTTCCATCCTCGTCTTTCCCCCCGACACCTCGCTTTTGGCAAAACCGGACGGTTCGTCGCTTTGCGCGCCACAAGCTGGCCGTGGTCGGCGTGGCCATGATTACGCTTCTCGTCCTTGCCTGCGTCTGCGGTCCTTATCTTCTGCCCTATGATGAGTTGTACATCGATCTGCGCGCCCGCTTTGCGCCGCCGCTGACCGGCTACCACATCTTTGGCACCGATCCGCTCGGCCGGGATATTGCAGCCCGCCTCTTCAATGCCGGGCGCATCTCGCTCTTGGTCGGCTTCTTTGCGATGGTGCTGTCAACGGTCATCGGAACGGTGATCGGCGTCGTGGCCGGCTACTATGGTGGACGCCTCGGCACGGTTCTGATGCGTTTCGTCGATGCCTTCCTGGCTTTCCCGAGCATCTTCCTCCTCTTGGCACTTGCCGCCTTCGTCAAGCCAAGCCCCTTCATGATTACCGTTATCATCGCTGTGACCAGCTGGATGGAAATCGCGCGTCTGGTCGAAGCGGAAGTGCGCTCGCTACGGGAACGAGATTTCGTCCTGGCCGCCCGCATGTTGGGTCTGCCGAATGCATGGATCATGTTCCGCGAACTGCTGCCCAACGCGATCGGACCGATCATCGTGGCGGCGACCCTGACGGTGGCGCGCGCCATCCTGATGGAAGCTTACATCAGCTTCCTTGGCTACGGCATCCAGCCACCCTTGCCGAGCTGGGGCAATATGCTGAACGGCGCACAACAATATCTCGATAAGGCACCTTGGCTGGCCATCGTTCCGGGCGTGGCAATTACGCTCGCCGTGACCAGCTTCAACTTCATCGGCGACGGGTTGCGCGACGCGCTCGATGCTCGCAGCGATTTGAACTGAGGTGCGACGGGTGACCCTGTTTTCGCCGTTCGATATGATCCTATGGTATGCCACTGCGACGCCTGGCGCGAAAACGGAAGTCCATTTACCGCTGACAGAGTCTGACGCTTAGTTGCATAGTTGCAACGTGTTCATAAGAAGTGGGTGAATTGGCGGCGGTTGAAAATTTGTGCAACTGATCACGTCATGGTGGTATCTAAACCTAACCCATGGGAAACATGAGTTTTTTACACATATTTTATTTCGGCTGGAGATTGCGTACCGAAGTACCTTTAGAATCCCTCTAAGTAACGATGCTTGCAACGAATTTTCGTTTGGGATTAAAGCACGAGCACCTCCTACCATAACGGCGGGATGCTGACCAAAAGTGCCAACATGGGTAAAATGACGCTTTATCACCCGCTCACGACACGTCATCCCGGTCTCAGGGCTCTAGAGGCGACCCGGCGGTTGGTGATGAACCTTCTGCGCTCGGTCAAAAAAGGCGATCGTTAGTGGCTTGGGATTTGCACAAGCTTTTCCTTCGCCACGCAAATGGCATTACCCGCTCTTTGCGCCGAAGGGGGCTGAGCGAAGAAACAGCTGCGGACATTACCCAGGATACGTTTCTACGCGTCTTGATTGCGCCACCTGCGGAAAATATCACCAATTCCAATCCGGCGGCTTATCTTTACCAGGTATCGCGCAATCTGGGCATAAACCACCAGCGCCGTGAGCGCTTGTTCGACAAGATCGACAGTTTCGACGAAGCCGTTGCGAACATCGCCGATCCGTTTCCACTGCCAGACGCGGTTGTATATGATCGGCAAAGGTTGAGACTGACGGAAGCGGCACTTGCAGAGCTCCCGGACCGCAGTCGTCGCGCGTTCGAATTGCATCGACTGGGAGAGCTCACCATGAGTCAAGTCGGCCAGGAAATTGGTCTGTCCACCTCGCGAACCTGGGCTTTGATCCGCGATGCCTATCGGCACATTGTCATCCGAACCAGTGGGCTATAGTTTATTTTGACGGGAAAAGAGAAAATCGCGGCCGTTCAATTGTACTAGATGGTAAGGGCAACAACGTATGCCGGCATTGCTGTCGGCGCATGAAACCGGAACCATACGCATGAACGTTGCCGCACAAGACCCCCAAAGATTGCTTGATGAGGCTATCGATCTCGTCATTCGCTTGCAGGTCGACCCCGGCAATTCCGTCACCCTTGACATGATCAGGACATGGCGCAAGCGTGGCCCTGACTATGAGGCGGCATGGTCCAGAGTGGCCGATGCTTACGGCATGAGCGGCAAAGTTCTGACCGACCGCGCGAAAGCCGAGAAAAGGGAGAGCCTGGCGCCGACGCGCCGCCATTTGGTCATAGGCGGCGCAGTGGGTCTTGGCGCGGCGTTGGCCGGAACCGTCTATGGACCCTCTGCCATTCTTCGCGCGAAGGCGGATTACATCACCGGGAAGGGGGAGATCAGCCGCTTCGAACTCCCGGATGGAAGCGTTGCGACGCTTGGACCGGACAGTGCCCTCGCATTGGATTACACGCCCGAAAAGCGCGGCATCGAGCTTCTTTCTGGTATGTCGTTTTTCGATGTCGTTGGAGATGCTCGCAGACCATTCGCAGTTCAGACCGGCGGTTTAACCGCAACGGCAATTGGAACGGCATTCGATGTTGCCAATGATGCAGGTATTCTGACCGTCTCCGTCGACCGCGGCATCGTCGAGGCTCGCGCATCTATCTCTTCGCTCGAAAGCGGGCAGAGGTTGAGGGCAGGGGAGTGGATATCGTTTGAACCCTCGTCGAACACCATCGAGCGTGGCATGCGCGAACCGGGGCAGACCGCTCTCTGGCGCAACAATATCATTGCTGCCGAGCAGGAAACCGTTGCTGCCCTCGTCGCCAGAATTGGCCGATGGTATCCTGGCAGAATTATCATTGCAGACCCGTTTGTCGAATCGCGGCGTGTCAGCGGTCTTTTTGATCTTGCAAATCCGCAACGTGCGCTTGAGGCCGTTGTGCTTCCGGCAGGTGCACGGGTTAGACGCGTATCGTCATACCTGACGATTATTTCGCCCGTCTGAAAATAATTCAGGGAGAGCAGAAAAAAACGGTGCCCCGTTTGTAATAGCTACAGGGGTTGCAATTTCGAATTTTGCGGCATGCACCCCTGCAACACGATCGAGCAGGAGAGAATGGGCTATGGGGCAGCTGTCGGGGAACGGACGCAAAACAAATGATACGCGCAGAGCGCTGATCGCCGCGCTGATGATGAGCACCAGTCTGGGTATTGCCATCGGCATGACGCAACAGACGGCATCTGCACAGGCTGCGGCGCAGACGAATTTCTCCGTCAATGCCGGCCCGCTCAATCAGGCGCTGATGTCCTTCGGTCGCCAGACTGGCCTTCAGGTCACCTATCTTGCATCGATTGCCGCTGGAAAATCATCGCCCGGCTTCTCGGGCAATGGAACACGGGAGCAGGCGCTGGCCAGCATCCTGAGGGGTTCCGGTCTGACCTACTCTTTCCCCAACGCGACGACCGCGGCCATTGCCGCTTCCGGCCCGTTGGTTCCAGGTGCCAATGTCGCAGCCGATGGTTCGACACTGTTGGAGACCATCACGGTGAACGGGGCCGGAAACGGTGAAAACACCTATGTCGTCACCAGAAGCGCGACGGGGACAAAAACGGATGCACCGCTGGCCGAAGTGCCGCAGTCCATTTCAATCGTCGGTCGAAAGCAGATCGAGGCACAGAATGCGCAATCCGTTTCCGAAATCCTGCGTTACGTCCCTGGCGTTACGATCGAAACCTATGGTCCCGATCCCAAAGGCTATGACTGGATTTTGATGCGTGGTTTCAACGCCCAGTCGACCAGCTCGTATCTGGATGGCCTGCGTCAGATTTCGAGCGGGTACAGTTTCTTCCGCACCGATCCATATCAGCTTCAATCGGTGGAGGTGCTGCGCGGCCCGTCATCGTCGCTTTACGGACAAAGTGACGCTGGCGGCATCGTCAACAAGGTCTCGAAGAAGCCGACAGACACGCCCGTGAGGGAAGTCGAACTTGAATATGGCAGCCACCAGCGCGCGCAGGTCGGGTTTGATCTGGGTGGTCCGGTGAATGATGACAAGTCCATCATGTATCGCGTGACCGGCGTCGCTCGCAACAGCAACACGCAATTCCAATATCCCGATGGTACCGATATCGGCGATGATCGGTTCATGATCGCGCCGTCGATAACATGGGCGCCCGATTCAGACACATCGCTGACCGTCAGCGGGCAAGCGCTGCGCGACAAGAGCGGCGGCACAGTCCTCATGTTCACGCCGACAAATACTCTGATCGGCGATCACAGCTTCAACAACAGTGTCCAGGAACAGCAGACGATCGGCTATGAGTTCTCCCATCGGTTCAATGATACGTGGACCGTTCGTCAGAACCTCCGTTACGGTCGAGCCGATTTCACGCTCGACAATCTTCTAGCCACTGGAATGGATGCTTCCGGAAACCTGATACGTGGCACGCGCAGGTTCGATGAGAGCCTCGACGCGCTGACGATCGACAATCAGGCGCAGGCGAATTTCGACACCGGAATTTTTGCGCATGAATTGCTGCTCGGTCTGGATTATGCGCGGTCGGAGGCGGATGTGAAGCGCTATAGAGGATTGGCTCCCTCGCTCGACCCCAGCAACCCCGTTTATGGTGTCAGTATCCGGCAGCCGACCACGGCGTTTGCCGACTACGAAGAGACGTATCAGCAGATCGGGCTTTATGCGCAGGACCGTATCAATCTGACGGATAACCTGATCGCGACGCTTGGTGGTCGTTACGATTGGGTTGATATCGATACGGCCAACCAGCTCTCGAATACCAATCCGTCTGTCGATGTCGGCAATTTCAGCGGTCGGGCGGGGCTTACCTACAAGACGCCGTGGGGCGTGGCCCCCTATGTCAGCTACGCACAATCCTTTGTGCCAAACACGGGTATCTCGTCCTCCGGCAACAGCTTCGATCCGTCGACCGGCCGTCAGTGGGAGGTTGGCGTAAAATATGAACCGGTGGGAATCGATGCGCTGTTTACGGTCGCTTGGTTCGATATTGTAAAGTCGAACATTCTGACACCTGAGCGGAACGGCGCCGGTGTGACCACTGGCTTCTCTGTGGCAACCGGAGAGGTGCAGTCGCGCGGCGTGGAAGTGGAAGGAAAATTCAGCCTTGGAAGTGGCTGGGATCTCACGAGTTCCTATACCTGGACCAACGCAGAGATCACGCGGGACAATTCCGGTTTCGTTGGAAAGACACCTTATCTCGTGCCGGAACATCAGGCGTCGGCTTGGCTCAATTACACGGTTGATGACGGGGTGCTCGAAGGCCTGTCGATCGGCGGCGGTGTGCGCTATGTCGGAGATAGCTTCGGCGACAATGCCAACACCGTGAAGGTCGATGGCCGCACTTTGATCGATCTGGGTGCCAGCTACAAGGTGACCGAAAACGCAACCTTCTCGGTCAACGCCACCAATGTGTTCGACAAGAGCTACTACACGACCTGCGAAGATAGCGTTTCTTGCTACGAGGGTGATCGTCGCAGCGTCATCGGCCGTCTTAAGGTGAACTTTTAAGGTCTTGGCTATGACAGACGCAATATTTCCGGGTGGTTCGCCGCCCGGAAAACGCCTGCATTCACGTCGGCATTTTCTGGCTCTCTCGCTCTTCTCGATCGCTGGGATGCGCAGCAATGCCTTTGCGTCCGCAGGCTCCGCCCGCATTGTCGCGATAGACTGGTCTGCAGCGGAATCGTTACTTGCGCTGGGTGTTGTACCCGCGGCTGTCTCGGATACGGGATATTTCCGCCAGAGAATGCCGTTGCCGCTGCCCGACGATGTGCGGGATGTCGGCCCGTTCTGGGAGATCAACCGCGAACTGCTCGCCGACATTGCACCCGACCTCATCTTGATCAACAGCTCCAGTCTCATCATGACACCGGATATCGCGAAGATCGCTTGCGTCGAGATCGTGCCGGAAAAAGCCGTCTCTGGCGATCGTTACGATCTGACCATCGACATTTTACGGCATGCGGGTGGGGCAGCGGGGCTGGAGCCTTCCCGTATGGATGCCGTCGCTGCCCAAGGGCTGGAGCGCATTTCGGCCCTGCGTGCGCGGCTCCCAGTGTCCACCCGTCGCATCTGCGTCCTGTTGCCTGACCAGACAGGTCGTGGCGTGGTGATCTATGGAAAAGGCAGCCTGCCGGAGGCCGTGCTACAACGGCTGGGGCTTGAGAATGCCTGGCAGGGGCCGGTCAATGCGGCGGGCATTTTTCAGACCGGTTTCGACGCTCTGTTCGATATAGGCGAGGCGATTTTTGTCCTGATCGATATTCCCGCACTCAGGCATCAGACAACTAAGGCACTCGAAACAAGTGCCCTTTGGCAGTCGCTCCCGTCTGTCAGGCAGGGCCGCACGCGTTGGATCGAGCAGTTCTATCCATTCGGCGGCTGTGTCTCCGCTTTGCACCTCGCCGAGGCCATCACAGCGGCGCTTGAAGGAGCGGGCCGATGAGAAGCGTTGCGATAACCACGCACCAAAGCCTAACGCTGAGGGGCAACATCGTCTTTCTCCTGCTCGCCATTGCTGCAACGGCACTCTCCCTGAACGGGCTTGCTCATTCCCTGCCGCCCTCACACTGGTGGCAACTTCTCAGCTCGGCCAAGGTCTCGGCACCGTCGGAAGCTCTGGTGTTTTACGGACTGCTGCCGCGTATTGTCGTGGCTCTTGTCGCCGGGTTCGCACTGGGTCTGGGTGGCGCCGTTTTTCAGCAAATCCTTGGCAATCAACTGGCCGAGCCTGGCCTCCTTGGGGTCTCATCCGGTGCCGGTCTGGCCTTGGCGGCAAGCCTTCTGTATGCACCCGCATTGTGGCGTTCCGGCCCCGAGGTCGTTGCGCTGACGGGCGCCGGACTTGCACTTGTTCTGGTTCTCGGTGTCGCCTTCGGGCGCGGCATGGCGTCCCACACCCTTATTCTGGCAGGGGTGGTGGTCAATTTGTATTGTGGAGCTTTGTATGCTCTCCTCGTTTTGCTCAACCACGATTTTCTCACCGATCTTCTGCGATGGCAGGCCGGATCGTTGCAACAAAGCGGCTGGCACGGCGCCAGGATGCTCTTTCCGCAGGTTGCCATCGTGTCGGCGGCCATTTTTCTCATGCAGCGGCCCATAGCCCTCCTGTCGCTCGGGGATGGAACGGCGAAAGCCTTCGGCGTCTCATCCGCAACCATGAAGGTCCTTGCGCTGGCCTGTGCATCGATGCTTGCCGCCTTCGTCACCGCAAGTTTCGGCATCATCGGTTTTATCGGGCTTGCAGCGCCGGCTCTGGCACGGGTGCTTTGGCCGCAGACCAGGGCCAGACTTGTGCGGTCTGCTGTGACCGGTGCCGTTCTTTTGCTGCTTGCCGACCAGCTTGTCCGCATTCTGTCACAATACGCTGGCGATATTCCCGTCGGTGCAGCAGCCGGACTTCTGACAGGGCCACTGCTTGTCGTCCTTGCCCTGCGTCACCGCAAGCCGTCGCTGCACTATAGCGAGACGGTCACGCCGTCATTTGTCAAACCTAGGCCTACGGCAAGGCTGACGGGCGCATTGGTGTTCCTTCTTCTCGTCACGCTCATTCTCGCATTTTTTGTCGGGCAGTCGCAAACCGGATGGCATATCGGCATGCCGTCCGATATCGAGACGGCTCTCACATGGCGTCTGCCACGCATTGTTGCAGCCGCCGGCGCAGGTGCCTGTCTGGCGATCTCCGGGTTTATCTTGCAGCGTAGCCTGCGCAATCCGCTTGCCAGTCCCGACCTGCTCGGTATCGGCCATGGGGCCGGCCTTGGTCTGGCGTTCGCCATCATCCTGTTACCGGTCGCCGGCATCTGGTCAAAATTCGCTGTCGCGTCCATTGGCGCACTCGTCGTGCTCGGTGTTGTCGTGCTCTTGTCGTGGCGCAACGCATTCGATCCTGAGCGCACGTTGCTGATCGGCGTCGGTCTCGGCAGCACGACGAACGCGCTGCTCGTTCTGGTCTTGGCGGGTGGAGGGCCGAAAGCTGCCGCCCTGTTGAGCTGGTTTTCCGGATCGACGGGTGGTGTGGGCATCGACGAGGCCATCGCGGTCTGCGTGGTCGCATTCCTTGCGCTCGTGTCCGGCGTCATGGGTCACCGTTGGCTCGAATTGTCCGCGCTCGGTGACCGATTGGCTGGCGGTCTGGGTGTTCCCTTGAAGACATCGCGCGCACTGGCGCTTGTCACGGCGTCTGTCGGGACAGCGGCGGCCACGGTCGTCATAGGCCCATTGAGTTTTGTGGGCCTCATGATCCCGCATCTTGTCCGAATAGCCGGATTTCGCCGTATGGCTGACTCCGTCATTGGGTGCGCTTTGTTCGGAGCATTGCTGATGGTGTTTTCCGACTGGCTGGGGCGCAATATCATATGGCCATGGCCGATGTCGCCGGGTTTGTTGGCTGCATTCATTGGCGGGCCACTGCTCTTGTGGCTCATTCAAAGAAGCGAACGACGATGACCGGACAGGATGATGTGACATGAATTTCAAGCTGGCGGGCGTTACTTTGCGCATGGGCGACAGGACGCTTCTTGATAGATTTTCGCTCGATTTGCCGAAAGGAACAACGATCGGGCTTATCGGCCATAATGGCTCCGGCAAATCGACTTTGCTGAAGATCCTGGCCAATCAGGTCAGACCGAGCGCGGGCATGGTCCTGTTTCAGGGAAAACCCTTACACGATTGGGGCGCACGTCGATTGGCGCGCAAGATCGCCTACCTGCCGCAGCACATCCCGGCGACATCGGGCCTGCTTGTCAGGGAGTTGGTCGCCCTCGGTCGATACCCTTGGCATGGTGCACTTGGACGTTTCGGAGCGATTGACCGTGACAAGGTCGCCGACGCAGTAGCGCTGACCGATATTGGTTCGTTGACTGATAGACTGGTCGATACGCTGTCGGGCGGCGAGCGTCAGCGTGTTTGGCTCGCGATGCTGGTCGCGCAAGATGCAGAGTGTTTGTTGCTTGACGAGCCAACCTCGGCGCTCGACATCTCCCATCAGATTGACGTCCTTTCCCTTGTGCAAAAGCTCTCGAAAGACAGAGGACTTTCCATCGTATTGGTCTTGCACGACGTCAATATGGCTGCCCGGTTCTGCGACGAAGTTATCGCCCTGCATTCTGGTAAGATTGTTGTGCGTGGAGCGCCGGAAGGGATCATGACGCCCAAACAATTGCAGTTCATCTACGGGCTTCCGATGGAGGTGATGATCCATCCCACCACCGGGCATGCAATTGCTGTAGCGTCATAGTGAGCGGGGCAAGCGCCGGCTTTTCGCCCATATCGCGATGCCCGCATGGGCCAAAAATACCAGGCCCTAGTTCGCGCCGCATCTCGGCGATCGTGACATTTGCAATGTTAAACTTTGCCACGATCCCGCGCACCGAGTTCGTTGAAACGCGGCATCTCTCCTCGTTTCGACACGAGCGGCAGGTCTTCACTTCGCTATGGCGCAGTTTCTCATTTTACCCGACAATGCTCGATGGCCTGCTGAAGGGAGCCCGGCCGCCCGAGGTGGTATCCCTGCATGGTACTGCAGCCTAATGATTGCAGCATGACCTTTACGTCTTCAGTTTCCACACCTTCTGCCACGACGTCTATTTCAAGCGAGCGGCCAAGATTGATAATGGCTTGCACCATCACCCGATCGGCCGCAGAAGCCATCAGGTCGGTGACAAAGGACCTGTCGATCTTGATGCGGTCCACCTGTAGGTTTCGTAAGGACGATAGTGAGGAATAGCCTACGCCGAAATCATCAATAGCAAGACGGACCCCAGCCTGTCGCAACACGGCGAGTTTACCTTGGACCGCACGTGTGTCCATGGCTGTCTCCTCCGTGATCTCGATTTCCAGCATGGAGCTTGGAACGTTCCATTGTTTCAGGGCTTGAGACACAAAATCGTCGATCGGCAGGCGTGACATTTCGCGCGGGGACACATTGATGGCCACCCAAAGTTCGTTTTGCCCAAGCCCCCTGAGTTTCTCGATCAGAACACCTGACTGCCTCAGGATAAATTGGATGAGAACTTCCGACAAGCCGAGAACCGCAGCGATTTCAACGATATCTCCTGGTGGGACGGGTCCGTGTTTGGCGTGATCCCAGCGCAGCAACGCCTCGAAATTGGTGAGGCGGTGACCGCCCTGGCCCATAATGGGCTGGAACACCATGTACAATTGCTCAGTTGCCAAAGCCCTGGGCAGGTCTCGCTCAATGTCGCGCTTCATTTTCAAACGGTTATCAAGCTGTTCATCGAATATGTAATGTCGGTTGCGGCCAGCGCTTTTGGCGGCGTAAAGAGCACTATCGGCACAGATCATCATCTCGGAAAAGCCGCTGCGATCCCGAGTTTGGTGAATACCGATACTGACGCCGACACGACCGGCGTCGAAGCCCTTAAAGGGCTGTCCAATGGCCGCTATCAACTGATCGGCGATTTGGTCGGGTCTAGCCCTGTCAGCCTCCGGATCGAACACGACGGCGAACTCATCACCTCCCAGCCTGGCGATGGTGAAGCTGTTGGGCAGTGTATCTCGTAGCCGCCATGCGACCTCTATCAGCACTTCATCGCCGGCAAGGTGGCCGAACACATCGTTGACGGATTTGAAACCGTCGAGATCGAGGATCATCAGGCACATCGATTTATGCGGACCTGAATTAAGTGCCTCCACTTCACTAGCAAAACCTGCGCGATTGAGGAGCCCCGTCAACGTATCGTGGACGGCGCGACGGTGCATTTCTTCGGCAAGCTCTGCAGTGCGCACGTTGGCCTGAGTAAGCGATCCTGCCAAAGCCGTCGCTTCGTTTTTCCGTCGGCTGCCTTCATAGAAGAGGGCATGGCTTTCACGGGCGGAGCGGATCAAGGCACCGAGGTACAGGAATGTTGCGAGGGCCAGACCAATACGATCGATCCCGCCAGCATAGACCAGGCACCCCGCCATAACCAGTAGTGGCGTCAAAATGAAAGCCGTGGGAATGGTCGCATAGGCGTTGCCATGGGTGACTGCGCCCGCTGTGATTCCGCATATGACGACGAGGTAGAAAGTGGATTGTGGTGATGTATACCATTCGCATAGAAGTGGCATCATTGCCCAAATCAGCCCGGAAATGAATGCCAGAACCGCAGCGATCTGAAGGTGGCGCTTCACGGAAAGTCTACTGAGCCATGCCAGCAAGCCCGTAGCGGGTGCGCCGGGTAGGGGGGAAAGGCAAAGTGCAATCCGCAAACCATTGATAATTAAGGTTCCGAGAAACCAGATAACACCGGGAAAGACGTGGCCGTAGAATATAGTCACGACCATGATGATCGTGGCGAGGGCGATATTGATAGGTATAGAAATCAGCACGCTGCGCCGGACAGCATTGAGTTGATCGGCACTAATAAGCTGCTTGAGATACGCCAGATTTTCCGTAGCCGCACTCATGCTGACGCCTAACCGTTACCATCGTATCGTGAACATAGGTAGCAAATGTGAGCATTGTTTTAAAGGACATCTCCGGTCATCACCGAGACCTGGGGGATGGAGAGGTCGCAGTTTGGCCGCCGATGGAAAGCGCGACCACGTCCAGGTGACTGACAGTTTCAACAACCATGGAGGCATGGTGTGGAACGTCGCCATCCATGCGGGTCTTGACGATTGCGCTTGCAACCATTTCCATTCCTATTCGGAACGGACCTGATAGATTATACAGCGAAAACAAGGTAGTTGCCGCGATGCCTGTCACACCGGCGCTGGTCGCCTCAGCGGGACTTCCCGTCCCCGGAAATGCGGACGGTCGCAGCTTTCTCGCTTTCTGCAACGGCGAGGTTCCGTCCGGTTGGCGAGACGAGGCGCATTGGAGCTACGACTTCCGCAACATCATTTCGAAGCGCTTCGAGACTGCATTTTCGCTTCCCTCGGATCGCTGCAATCTGCAGGTCGTACGACCCACAACCTTGAAGTACGTTCATTTCGCCGGAATGCCGCCCGTTCTTTTCGACCTGTCCGACGATCCCGGCGAGATGGTCAACCGTGCCACCGACCCTGCGTGCCGGTCTCTTTTGAATTAAGGTCTCGACCGCCTCCTGACCTGGAGGATGTGTCATGAGGACGAGTCTTTGACTTGGTTCATGGCAAAGGACGGCGTTCTCCATTCGGACAGCTGACCGCCACAGCCTCGACAAGACATAAAACACGTTGCGCAATAGTGTGCAGCGGTTCTGCGACCACGACATGCGGAAAAACAAGGACCTAAAGCGTCTTCAGCGAGTCTGAAAGATCGCGACACGCGTATGCGCAGAGTGGAGACGTTTGACATGAGCCATATATCCGGTAATCTGGATTTATGGAATCAAATAACGCTATTGAAGTGCTAGCCGCCCTTGCCCAATCCACCCGCCTAGACACCTTTCGGCTGCTGGTCCGCCGCGAACCGGAGGGCGTGCCTGCTGGTGAACTCGCCCGCTTGCTCTGCGTGCCGCAGAACACCATGTCTGCGCACCTTGCGATCCTGTCGCGTGCCGGCCTGATTAAAGGCGAGCGCCACAGCCGCTCGATCATCTACCGCGCCGAGATTGACACGCTCCGCGACCTGACCCTCTACCTGATCAAGGACTGCTGCGGCGGCAGCGCCGAACTGTGCGCGCCCCTGATTACTGCTCTCACCCCCTGCGGCGCCCCGTCCGCTCCGGAGAACCTGCAATGACCACCGACCGCGTCTATAACGTGCTGTTCCTGTGCGCTGGCAATTCCGTCCGCTCGATCCTCGCCGAGTCTATCCTCAACAGCGAAGGGAAGGGGCGCTTCAGGGCCTATTCGGCAGGGGGCCAGCCCGAAGGGCAGGTACACCCGCCGGCCCTCGATAGATTGCGCGCCCTCGGTTACAAGTCCACGGATTTCCGCTCGAAGACCTGGGATGAATTTGCCGCACCCGGCGCCCGGCATGGATTTCTTCTTCACGGTCTGAAACAACGCTTCCGGCGAAGCCTGCCGGTGTTGCTCGGTGATCCGATGACCCCTCACTGGGGTGTCGAGGATCCGGCCGCCGTCGAAGGCACCGAGATGGAGAAGGGTCGGGCATTCTCCAAGGCCGCGCGCTTTTTCAAGAACCGTATCTCCGCGTTTCTGGGCCTACCGCTGACCTCGGTCGACAAGGTGGCGCTGGAAACCCGCCTGCGCGAGATCGGCAACCTGGAAGGCAGCACCTTCCCGCAAGGTCAGGTCGTCTGATGTCAACGTTCGAGCGTTACCTGACCCTTTGGGTCGCCCTCTGCATCGTCGTTGGCATCGGCCTCGGGCACCTGATGCCGGGCGTATTCCAGGCCATCGGTGCGGCTGAAGTCGCCAAGGTCAACCTGCCGGTGGCGGTGCTGATCTGGCTGATGATCATCCCGATGCTACTAAAGATCGATTTTGCTGCTTTGGCTCAAGTCAGCCGCCACTGGCGTGGCATCGGCGTCACCTTGTTCATCAATTGGGCGGTCAAGCCATTCTCCATGGCGCTGCTTGGCTGGTTCTTCATCGGCTGGCTGTTCCGGCCGTACATGCCGGAAACGCAGATCGACAGCTATATCGCCGGCTTGATCATCCTCGCCGCGGCGCCCTGCACGGCCATGGTGTTCGTCTGGTCGAACCTCACCAAGGGCGAGCCGCATTTCACGCTGAGTCAGGTGGCGCTGAACGACGCGATCATGGTGGTGGCGTTTGCCCCAATCGTCGCCCTCCTGCTCGGCCTGTCTGCCATCACCGTGCCTTGGGATACACTGATCCTCTCGGTGCTGCTCTACATCGTGCTCCCGGTGATCGTGGCTCAGGTCGTGCGCCGCAACACCGATGTCGAACGCATGGCCGGCCGCCTGCAACCCGTCTCGCTGGTGGCGCTGCTCACCACCCTTGTACTGTTGTTCGGCTTCCAGGGTGAGCAGATCATTGCGCAACCGACCGTCATCGCACTCCTGGCCGTGCCGATCCTCATCCAAGTCTACTTCAACTCAGGTCTCGCCTATCTGCTGAACCGCGTGAGCGGCGAGGAGCATTGTGTGGCAGGACCCTCGGCGCTGATCGGGGCCTCGAATTTCTTCGAGCTGGCCGTGGCGGCCGCCATCAGCCTGTTCGGGTTCACTTCCGGCGCGGCCCTTGCCACCGTTGTCGGTGTGCTGGTCGAGGTGCCGGTGATGCTGTCGGTGGTTTGGATCGTCAACGGCAGCAAGGGCTGGTACGAGCGCGGGGCTGCCGTCCGCACCCATGCCGCTACCATCAGAAAGGTCTGAGACCATGGAAGCCCCATCTACCACAACCCTGCTTGCGGCACGTCGCGCAACACGCTGGAGCTGATCCGCAATGCCGGGATCGAACCCACGGTCATCGACTATGTGAAGCATCCGCCGTCGAAAACGACGCCTGCCACGATGATCTCTGAAGCAGGCCTTACCGTGCGAGAGGCGATCCACGAGAAGGGTACGCCCTATGCCGAACTTGGTCTCGACAATCCGGATCTTTCCGACGACCAACTGCTCGACGCCATGCTGAAGGTCCCGATCCTGATTGCAGGCTTCCCCTCCATAGGCTTTTGGCCGCTCACGTCGGGCCTGCACACGCATCTCTCGTGGCTGAGTGTCCATGTTGAGACTTAAGGCGGGGCGTGCCTCTACTTCGAAGCTTCGGCCGCGACTATCCGGTCGTAATGCCATAAAGCGATAGGAAGGGCAGGGGGATGAGTAAAAAATGAGCAAAAAATATGTTTGACTAAAATCGATGCTTGCCTTAGCGTTGCGTCAACAAATGGCGTTTTACGCCGCTGGCAATTAAGCCCCGAACACCGCTCGACGCGGTTCGGGGCTTTTTTTGTTTTCAGCGGCCTTGATGCGAATGTTGGGACGTAAACCGTAGCACGCTTGGATCAAGAAAGGAGCTTCCTGCGAATGTCTCTGAATGTCGTGCCGGTATCCATCCTTTATTCGACCACCGGTCCTTATGCGGCTGTCGGCCGCGAAGCGGTGAGCGGAGCAATGGCAGCGGTCGCAGAGATCAATTCAGATCCCGCCTATGGCTTCACGATTGCCGCCAAGATCGACGATCCTGGCGGTCGGGCAGAGGCATATGCCGGTCTGGGGCAGTCCGCGATCCGCGATTTCCGCTGTCGACACATCATCGGCACCCTCACGTCGTGGAGCCGCAAGGATCTGCTGCCGGTCGTGGAGCGTAATGGAGCGCTTCTGTGGTACGCCTTTCCCTATGAAGGCTACGAGGCGAGCGACAGCGTTGTCTATCTGGGCCCATGTCCGAACCAGCACCTGCTGCCTTTGTTTGACTATGTTCTGCCGCGCTATGGTCGCCGGCCATTTATCGTCGGCTCGAACTACATCTGGGGTTGGGAGATCAGTCGTATCGCCCGGGAAATCACCGAGGCTTCCGGAGGTCAGGTCGCTTCGGATCGGTACGTACCGCTCGGCTCCACAGAGGTCGATCATCTCGTCACGGAAATCCAGCAGAAGAAGCCGGACTTCATTTTCAGCAATCTGGTCGGCCAGTCGGCAACGGCCTTTATCGAGGCTTACGGCGCCTTTCGCAAAAACCAGCCTGATGCGCCACCGATTGTTGCCTGCAATCTGTCGGAGAGCGATCTCGATGGTCTAAGCCCCGAGGCGAGATGCGGCCACGTTACGACGTCGATCTATTTCGATCGGCTGGAAACGCCTGAAAATCAAGCCTTCAAGGCGCGTATGGCCGCGCGTCAAGGTGCTGGCCGGATGATCTCAACACCCTTCATGTCGGCGTATATGGCGATGTCGATCCTTGCTCGGTCAATTGCCGATGCCGGGTCGGATGCACCAGAGGCCGTACGAAGCATCGCGACATCCAGGCTGTTCGACACGCCCGTGGGGCCGATCGGGATCGATCCCCGCACCCATCACGCGGCATTCCGGCCGCACCTGGGTCTATCAGACGAAGACGGTGGTTTTACCCTGCTCCAGAGTGCCAACGAGGTCATCTCGGCCGATCCCTATCTCGTCCGCTCCTTGATGAAGAGGGTGGCCGCCCCCCATCCGGTAACGCTGAAGGTGGTCAAATGACGCGCCGGAACAGACCACCTCTCGCGCAATGGCGCGCCGTCATCCTGCATCGCGATCATCCTTCGGTGGATGCCCTGCGGCGCCAGCTTGAACTCCTGCAGATCAGGGTCACGGTCTGCTGGCCGCATCTCGACGAAGCCCAGGCTGTGGCCGACGTCGTGTTCTTCGATGCCGACATGGGACATGACGGTCAATTCCCATGGCCGCGGGGATTTGCGCCAATGCCGATGATTGCCTTGATCGGATCGGAAGCGCCGGGACGGATCGAATGGGCACTGGACCAGGGCTCCAACGCGCATCTGCTCAAACCCATCGGCTCGACCGGTGCCTACAGCGCGCTCCTCATCGCATCGCACGCCTACGAGCAGGTTCGCGCACAGGCAGACAATATTCGCGTGCTCGAAGACCGGTTGCGCCAGCGCCCGATCGTCGTGCGGGCCATCCTGCACCTGCTCCAGAACGAAGGCGGCGGCGAGGCCGCGGCATGGAAGCGCCTGCGCTCCGTTGCCATGGACTGGGGCATGACAATCGAAGATGCGGCCGAGGCCATCTGCCGCAATGACAAACACACCCGCAGCGGTGCCTGAACATGGACAAGGAGAGGGATACGATGGAGATCATCGAAGGTTTTGCACCCTATGGCGAATACCAGACCTGGTATCGGGTCACCGGCGACCTGTCGTCCCCCAGGCCGCCTTTGATCGTCGCGCATGGCGGCCCGGGCTGCACGCATGACTATGTCGACAGCTTCAAGGACATCGCCGCCACCGGCCGCGCCGTCATCCACTACGACCAAGTGGGCAACGGGCAATCGACGCATCTCCCGGACAAGGGTGGGGACTTCTGGACCGTCTCCTTCTTCAAGGCGGAACTCCACAACCTCATCGACCATCTCGGCATCCGCCAGGCCTATTGCCTGCTCGGGCAGTCCTGGGGCGGCATGCTGGGTGCGGAATTTGCCGTCGACCGGCCGGAAGGCCTCAAGGCTCTGATCATCGCCAATTCGCCGGCCTCCATGCACACCTGGATCTCGGAGGCCAACCGCCTGCGCCGGGAGCTGCCGGAGGACGTGCAGGAAACCCTTCTCAAGCACGAGCGTGCGGAAACGACGGACAGCGCGGATTATACCGCAGCGACCGATGTCTTCAACCAGCGTCATGTCTGCCGCGTCGTGCCCATGCCGCCGGAGGTCCAGCGCACATTCGATGCGATCGCTGCGGACCCGACCGTCTACCACACCATGAACGGCCCCAACGAGTTCCACGTCATCGGCACCATGAAGGACTGGTCGATTGTCGGCCGTCTTTCGACCATTTCCGTGCCGACGCTTCTTATTTCTGGCCGCTTCGACGAGGCGACGGAAGCCTGCGTCCAGCCCTATGCCGATGAGATCCCGGACGTCCGCTGGACCATCTTCGAGCAGTCGAGCCACATGCCGCATGTGGAGGAACGGGAAGACTGCATGGCTGTGGTGGGAGCCTTCCTCGCGGAAACGGCACCCTGACGGTCCAGCCACAAGCATAAAGACGCATGACAACGCCAAAACCATAACAACAAGGGAACGACGATCATGACCATTCGCCTGAAACAGCTGACACGACACGCGGGCACCATGCTCGCGACCTGCCTTCTCGCCCAGACGGCGCTCGGCGGTGCCGCGCAGGCGCAGGATCGCGCGGCCCTTATGAGCGAGCATCGCGGCGGCACCATCACCCTCGCCGCCGTCTCTGCCGCCGGCACCGTGGATCCGATGATCAACTACACGGCCCAGTTCTGGCAGATATTCCAGATGACCTATGACGGTCTCGTGAAGTTCAAGCAGGCGGCCGGCACCGATGGCTTCGACATCGTGCCATCGATCGCGGAGGCCCTGCCGGAGCCCACCAATGACGGCAAGACCTATGTTTTCAAGATCCGCAAAGGCATCAAGTTCTCGAACGGCAAGGACGTCACCCCCGCCGACGTCGTCGCCTCGTTCCAGCGCATCTTCAAGATCAAGGGGCCGACGACGGGCAGCTTCTACAACGGCATCGTCGGGGCCGATGCCTGCATCGCGACGCCGGAAAGCTGCACGCTGGAAGGCGGTGTGACGGGTGACGACACGGCTGGAACGGTGACGATCAACCTCGTTGCACCGGACGCCGAGATCTTCTCGAAGCTCGCTGTGCCCCACGCCTCGATCCTGCCGGCCGACGCACCGCTGGCCGACGCCGGCACCACGCCCATCCCCGGCACCGGCGCCTACATGATCGCCAGCTACGACCCGAACGCCGAAATGGTGCTGAAGCGCAACCCTTCCTTCAAGGAATGGAGCGTCGATGCGCAGCCGGACGGCTATGCCGACGAGGTGGTCTACAAGTTCGGCCTGACCGAGGAAGCGGCGATCAACGCCATCATCAACGGGCAGATCGACTGGATGTTCGACACGCCGCCCTCCGACCGCCTGCCGGAGATCGGCGCAAAATATGCAAGCCAGGTGCATATCGATCCGCTGGCCGCCTTCTGGTATGCGCCGATGAACACCAACCTTGCCCCCTTCGACAATGTGAAGGTGCGCCAGGCGGTCAACTATGCGCTGGATCGCGATGCGCTCGTCGGCCTCTTCGGCGGCGACGTGCTCGCCCAGCCGGTCTGCCAGATCCTGCCGCCGGACTTCCCCGGCCACGTTGATAGCTGCCTCTATACCAAGGCGCCCGGCGAAAGCTGGTCCGAGCCGGACATGGAGAAGGCGCAGGCGCTGGTGGACGAGAGCGGCACCAAGGGCCAGAAGGTCACGATCATTGCCGAGGACAACGCGGTCGCCCGCGGCATCGGCACCTATATCGCCAGCGTCCTCACCGAACTCGGCTACGACGCGTCGATGAAGGCGATCTCGCCAAACATCCAGTTCACCTATATCCAGAACACCAACAATAATGTCCAGATCAGCGTCAGCCAGTGGTACCAGGATTATCCCGCTGCCTCCAACTTCCTGAATGTGCTCCTGTCCTGCAGCTCGTTCAACAAGGGCTCGGACGCATCCGTCAACATTGCCGGTTACTGCAACACGGAACTGGACGCGAAGATGAAGCAGGCGATGACCACGGCGCTGACCGACCAGGACGCCGCCAACGTCCTCTGGGCAGAGGTTGACAAGGGCTTCATGGAGCAGGCGCCGCTGGCCCCGCTCTTCACGCCGAAGAGCGTGAACTTCACCTCCGCCCGCCTCGGGAACTACGTGTTCAACAAGCAGAACCGCTGGAACATCGCCCAGTCCTGGGTGAAGTAGAAAAGCCCAGCGGCGTGCGGCCCTAAAGGCTCCACGCCGCTGGACGGTCCCGTCAAGACTTCAGCGGTCCCCGATCGCCAGACGCCTGCAGGAGGTGCCATGAGCATCCCGTCCGACATCGCCTCCCCCGACGCCTTCATTCCTGATATGCCGGACGAAACGGCGGGCAAGCGGGTGGGAGCAAGCCCATGGCGCCGGGCCTGGCTGCTGATGCGGCGCGACAAGCCGACGGTCCTTGCAGCCATCGTGCTCGTCCTCATCGTGGTCTCCAGCCTTTCGGCGCCGCTCTATGCGGGCTATGTCGCCGCGAGCGACCCGTTCCGATCGAACCTTTCGGCGCGCATCACGGTCGACGGCAAGCGGGTCAAGGTCATGCAGGCCTCCACGGAAGGCTTGGGCCTCGGCGTCACCCCGATCGGCCCGACCTACGGCGCGCAATACTTCCTCGGCGCGGATACGCAGGGACGCGACGTTGCCGCGCGACTTCTCTATGGCGGGCGGAATTCGCTTCTGATCGCGACATCCGCCACCGTCATCTGTCTCGTGCTGGCGGCCGTCATCGGCATTACCGCCGGCTTCTTCGGCGGCATCACCGACCAGATCCTCTCGCGCATCCTCGATATCCTCTGGGCCTTTCCGGTCTATCTCCTCGCCATATCGCTCTCCATCGTTCTTCTGTCGCACGGCATCGTCATCGGGCCGATCGAGATCACCGGGGACAGCCTCCTGCTGCCCATCGTCATCATCGGCATCATCTACGTCCCCTATGTCGCGCGCCCCGTGCGCGGCCGCGTCATGGCGCTGAAGAAGAGCGAGTTCGTGCTGGCGGCCAAGGGCCTCGGCATCCCCGCCTGGCGCATCCTCGTCAACGATATCCTGCCCAACGTGTCCACCATGCTGATCGTCTTCGTGCCGTTGATGATGGCGCTGAACATCATCACGGAATCCTCGCTTTCCTTCCTGTCGATCGGGGTACAGGCGCCGGATGCTAGCTGGGGTACGATCATCCAGGATGGACAGACGCTGCTCTACACCCGTCCTGCCGTGGCGCTGGCGCCCGGCATCGCCATCGCACTCACCGTCCTGTCTCTGAACGTGCTGGGTGACAGCATCCGCGATGCGCTCGATCCGCGCACGAAACTGGTCTGAGGGAACGCCGATGATCTTTGCCGTTCTCCAGCGCCTCGGCCAGATGCTCTTCGTTATGATCGGCATCTCCGCGCTCGTCTTCCTCATCTTCTTCGCCACGCCGGGGTCCGATCCGGCTGCGCGTCTCGCCGGTCGCAATGCGTCTCCCGAAACGGTTGAAGCCATCCGCAAGGACTTCGGCTTCGACCGGCCGCTGCCTGTCCAGTACGTCATCATGATGAACCGCCTGTTCGTCACGCAGGACCTGACGTCCTTCGTCAACCGGGGCATGCGCATCGTGCCGGCCGTCGCGCAGGCGGCGCCCGTCACCCTGTCGCTGGTGGCCGGTGCCGCCGTGCTTTGGGTCATCGGCGGCATCTTCGTCGGCGTCGTCGCGGCTCTGTCGCGCGATACGCTGCTCGACCGCGGGCTGATGGTGCTGGCGCTGATCGGGGTTTCCATGCCGGTCTACTGGCTGGGCGAGGTCATGAACCTCATGACCCAGAGCCGCTTCCATGACACGGTTTTCTTCTCCTGGGTTCCCTCGCTCGGCTACAAGCCTCTGCTGACCGACCCCTGGGGCTGGTTCAAGACGCTGATCATTCCGTGGTTCACGCTCGCGGCGCTCTATATCGGCATCTACGGCCGTGTGCTGCGTGCCAATCTGGTGGAGGCCTACCAGGAGGACTTCATCCGCACCGCGCGCGCCAAGGGCTTGAGCCCCACGCGGGTCATGGTCCGCCATGCGCTGCGCACCTCGCTCATCCCTTTCGTCACCATGTTCGGTCTCGATTTCGGCGTGCTCGTCGGCGGCTCGGCGCTGCTGACGGAGGTCGTGTTCGGGCTGAACGGCGTGGGACGGCTGACCTACCAGGCACTTCTTAATCTCGACCTGCCGATGGTGCTCGGCACCGTTATGTATGCCTCGTTCTTTGTGGTGGCCGCCAATGCGCTGGTCGATGTCGTCTATGTCCTCATTGATCCGCGCGTCCGGGAGAGCTGAAGCCATGACCGCAGCGGAAAAACCCATCCTTCTCGACGTCGACGGCCTGACCGTTTCCTTTGCCACCGACCGCGGCATGGTGAAGGCCGTCCGCGACGTCTCCTTTTCGGTGCGTGAGGGGGAGATCCTCTCGATCGTCGGCGAATCCGGCTCCGGCAAGTCCGTGACCCTGCTCTCGCTGCTCGGCCTCCACGACCGCAAGACGACGCGCGTCGACGGCATGGTCGCCTTCCGCGGGCGCAGCATTCTCGATCTCAACCCGGGCGAACTGCGCCGCATCCGCGGCAGGGAGATCGGCCTGATCTCGCAGGACCCGATGACGGCGCTTAACCCTGTCTATACGATCGGCTGGCAGATTGCCGAACAGATCCGCGCCCACGATGCGATCTCCGCCCGGGCTGCGAAGAAGCGGGCGGTCGAGCTCCTAGGCGAGGTTGGTCTCTCCAATCCGCAGGAAGCGGTCGACCGTTATCCCCACCAGCTTTCGGGCGGCATGCGGCAGCGTGCCGTGATCGCCATGGCGCTCTCCTGCAATCCGGCGCTCTTGGTGGCCGACGAGCCGACCACGGCGCTCGACGTCACGGTGCAGGCGCAGGTGCTCGATCTCCTGCTGCGCCTGCGCAAGGATTTTGGCTCGGCCATCATCCTCATCACCCACGACATGGGCGTTGTCTCCGAAGTCGCCGACCGCGTCGCCGTCATGTATGCCGGGCGCATCGTCGAGCGCGGAGAGACGGAGGCGATGTTCGAAAGCCCGCTCCACCCTTACAGCTGGGGCCTGATGGGCTCGATTCCGCCTTTGACCGGCCCGCGTCTCGCCCGGCTGAAGTCCATTCCCGGCATGCCGCCGACGCCCGACAGAATTGGCGAGGGGTGCGGGTTTGCACCGCGCTGCGCCTTTGCCAGACCCGCCTGCCTGGAGCGGCCGCCGCTGCGCAAGATCGGCACGCAGGCCGCCCTTTGCGTTCTGGAAGAGCCGGAGCGAAGCGCGCTCCGGCGCACCGTCCTGTCGCCTGAGGAATTCGCATGACGCCGTCCATCCCTTCGAACGTTGCGTCCCGGGCAACAGGTCCGTCCGCGCCCGACACCTCGATACGCGGCACTGGCGAAACCTGCCTTTCGCCCCGGGTGCCGCTGATGTCGGCGCGGTCGCTTGTCAAGACCTTCACCGTCGGGCGGACGTTCAGACCTGGTTCCGGGCGCACGCTTCACGCCGTGGACGGCATCAGCCTTGATGTCTTTCCGGCGGAGACGCTCGGCCTCGTTGGCGAATCCGGCAGCGGCAAATCGACGCTCGGCCGCTGTCTCACCCGGCTCTACGACATCGACGGAGGCACGCTCAGCTTCGAGGGTTCTGATATCACCAAGGCGGATACGCGGGCGCTGAAGCCGGTACGCCGCAAGGTCCAGATGATCTTCCAGGACCCCTCGGCCTCGCTCAATCCGCGCCGACGGGTGCGCGATGTGCTTGCCGAAGTACTGAAGGTTCACCGCATCCGCGAGGGCGCCGGCATCGAGGAGCGGCTCGGCGAACTCATGGACCTCGTGGGCCTGCGCCAGGAATATCTCGATCGCTACCCCCATGAGTTCTCGGGTGGCCAACGCCAGCGCATCGGTATCGCCCGGGCACTTGCGGTGGAGCCGACGCTGATCGTGGCCGACGAGCCGGTATCGGCGCTCGATGTCTCGGTGCAGGCGCAGATCGTCAATCTGTTCAGCGAGCTGAGGGAAAAGCTGGACCTTACCTACGTCTTCATCGCTCACGATCTGGCCGTTGTGCGCCAGGTGTCTACCCGCGTGGCCGTTATGTATCTTGGCTCCATCGTCGAAACGGGCGAGACCGATGCACTCTATGCACGCCCTAGCCACCCCTACACGCAAGCCTTGTTATCTGCGATTCCACAGCCGCATAACCGGAGCCGGCGAGGGCGGATCCTGCTCACCGGTGAAATCCCGAGCCCGCTTGACCCGCCTGCAGGCTGCAAGTTTTCAACCCGGTGCCCACACGCGCAGGCCGTCTGTCGAGAGGTTCGCCCACCGCTGACAGCCATATCGAATGAACGCTCCGTCGCCTGCCATTTTCCGCTGGCTTGATGCGCATCAACGCGTAGCTTCCTGCCGAACAGGGCTTCGAACTCCTGGCAATGTTCTTGATGGATCTCTCGCGATAATGGACGCGGTACTGAAGCGTCCCGTACCCGTCACCATTCCGGTCTATTTACAGTGCGGATAAGGAATTTTTAGGCTTAGAAGAGGCGTTAAAGCTGTCCCCTGCATTCAGCACCTCGCATCGCATCCTCTCAGTAGATGATCTGTGGGGTCGAACAGCTTAAGGGAGAAGGCTCCTTTCAACATTCTCATGAACCATAGTGTCGATCTGGATCGCCGTTTCGTATTGGTTCAAGAGCAAGTGGGCAAGCGATCTAAATCAGTCGGTGCTGAGCCGCGATCGAATGACGGGCAGAGGCTCCGCTGGCGTAACACTGCACTTGACCGCGGCAGTGAGTGCCTCGGAGCACCGCTCCCATGCGTCTTCGGATGGCGCGTGTAGGATGCAAAAAGGATGAGTGGCATCCATCGTGGAGCCGACCGATGCGAAGGAAGACGCTCCCACCGTGTGATCGATATCATCCTGAGGGCGCGTGCGACTGGCTCCGATGCCAAGCAGCGCGCTGCCGATCGCATAGCAATCCATTTGGCTAACAAATCCTGTCTTTTCCAGATAGACCGGACGGATGACAGGGGCATCCCTTATGTACCTCTCGGGAAGATCGACGAGATCGGCCGGGCCCCCGAAAGCCAAGACCATGCGCGCAAAGCGGTCTTTGGCCGATCCGTCTTCGAGGTGCTGCCACGCGATTCCGCGAGCGGTCTCCAAGTTGGCGGCAAGGCCTCCCATGACGAACGTCTCGGAGACGAGCGCAAGAACGGCTTCCAGCAACCTGGGCTCCCGGTATTCGCCTGTTAGGAAGCGTATAACTTCACGTATCTGTAAACCGCTGCCGACGCTGTCTCCCAGGACCTGGGTGAGATCGCTGATGAGGGCGGTCATCGGCACTCCTGCGCCGCGTGCGACATCCAGGAGGCTCTCAGCCAATTCTACGGCGCGGGCTTCCGTCTTCATGAAGGCACCCGACCCGAACGGAACGGTCATCACCAGGCCGTTAATACCGGCCGCCAGTTTCTTCGACATGATCGAGCCCGTGATGAGCGGTATGCTCTCCACCGTCGCGCAGACGTCACGAGCATAGAAGATCGGCTTATCGGCCGGAGCAAGATCCGGTGTCGGCGCGATGATGGCGCAGCCTATATCCTTGACGGTGTTCATGAAAGCCGCGGTGGTCGGTACGGTGTCATATCCCGGAATGGCTTCCAGCAGATCGATTTCACCGCCGGTATGTCCAAGACCTCGCGCGGAAATCATCGGCATGCGGATCCCACAAGCGGCGACCAGAGGTGCTACGATCAGACTGACCTTTTCGTCGCCGACCCCGCCGCTGGAATGCTTGTCGATCATCGTAGGCCCCTCAAGGCCGACCGTTGCCCAATCGATCACCCGACCGCTATCGCGCATGGCAAGTGTGTAGTCGATCCGTTCCTGTCTGGACATGCCATTGAGATAGACCGCCATCGTGAAGGCACCGATCTGCGCCTGGCTCACCGCGCCGCTGACCGTGCCATCGACAAATTGTTTCAGGTCCCGCTGATCGAGGGTTTCGCCATCGCGTTTCCTGCGAATGACGTCCTGAGGCAGGAATGGCCGTGATGCGACAGACATCTGATATCCTTTCGATCAGCTGGTGATGAGATTGCTCGTTTCTCAGTTGCGCCGCCAGAAAGGCATATCGCCCGCATAGCGGTTCATGCCGACATCGACGAGTGACGCGCGTCTGTGGATTTCGGCAAACCATGGCTCAAAAATCCGATTCCTTCTCTCGACCTCTCCATGCTCGGCCAGAAGTTCCGGGACGGTTTCGCGAATTTCCTGAAAAATGGCTGCCTCGTCGATCGTCACCAGCTTGCGGTCGCGAACGACGACTTCGCCGGCAACCATCACCAATTCGATTGAGGAGCCATTTTCACTGAAGACGATCTGGCGCTCGGCATCGTTGAACGGTTGAAACGCGTAGGTGTCGAGATCCAGCATGATGATATCGGCCGCCTTGCCCGGCTCCAGCGAACCGGTGACATGATCGAGAAGGGCTGTGCGAGCGCCGCCGAGCGTTGCGGCATGCAGGATTTCGTTCGCCGTCAGCCACTCCTCAGGATCGGGCCCGCTAACGCCATGGATAAGGGCTGCCGTGCGCATGACGTCGAGAATCCGGGCCGTATCGTTGGAACAGACACCGTCGGTTCCCAAGCCGATGGTCACGCCGGCCTCGAGCAGCCTTCGGATCGGCGCGATCCCGGCTCCGAGCTTCTGGTTGGAGACGGCATTATGCGCGACCGAGCACCGAGCAGCGCCCATTAGCTCGATGTCTTCGTCATTGACCCAGACAGAATGGGCTATCGTCGTATGGCGATCCAGGGCGCCGAGATCGTGCAAGTGACGGATCAGGCTCTTTCCATAGAGCAGCTGACCGGTAACGGCCTGGGTCTTGGTCTCCACGACGTGTGTGTGGAACGGCACGGATTTGTCTCGCGCCAGCGCATGGCAGGCCTGTATGAGATCCGGCGTGCAACGCTGCGGAGCAGAGGGCGCGATCATGAACTGCAAGCGCCCGGCGCGGCCATGCAATGTGGAGAATATCTCTTTGCAAAAGGCAATGTACTCGTCGGTTCGAATCTGCGGGTTGCCGTCGAGAAGCCGTTGCAGTTCGGGCGGCACGATCTCGCGGGCGAAAGGCAGAGCGTCCAGCGTTGGTATGTTCATCACCGCGCTGGAGATGTTTGCTCTGATGCCGCTGGCTTCGTAGGCGGAGAACACGGTGGCCAGCCGCTCGACATCATGGCCCGGCACATCAAAAAAGTCGTCGCACAGGGCCGTCACGCCACTCCTCAGGGATTCCATCGCAAGGAGGAGAGTTCTCAGATAGAGCAGGCGCGGCGATATCTGTGTGCCGACAAGCAGCGGATAGGCATAGAGCAGCCAGACCTCAAGCGGCATGCGTTCGTAGCGGCCGCGAAAGAATGTTTCGCTCGAATGGGTATGGGCGTTGATCAGACCCGGCATGATCAACTTTCCGGCAGCCTCGATGATCACCATATCCGGGGTCGGTATCACAGTGGTTCCGACCGAAATGATCCTGCCATCCCTGACGAGGACATCGCCGCTTGGCGTCGCGCCATTGCTGCCGGGGGCCATGGTCAAAATCAGGGCGTTTCGAAATAGTGTTTCCGTCATGGACATGGTCTCCGGATGCTCGGGAGAGGCTTGCGTTGTTCGGCGGCGATGACGACGGGCAGCCGACGCTAGATGGTCGAGAACGCTTCCGGAACCCGACCGGGTGCTCCGCCTTCCAGCCATGCATAGAGCTCCCAAATCTCTCCATCGGGGCCGGTAAAATATGCGCCACGGGCGTTCCAGGGATAGTCGGCAGGAGGTCCCGTGAAGGTGACGCCTTTAGCAATCAACTCCTGATATGTTGCCTCGACATCGTCGCAGCGGTCGAGCTTGATGGCGATCAGGACGCTTGCCGGACGATCCTGTGTAACGGCGACGCCTGCATGGTGTCCGATATGGGCACTCTCCCAGAGTGCCAGGGTTACGCCCGCGCCGGTGAAATCGGCAAAGCCCTCGGCGCGGTGCTTGAGAGCGAAACCGAGCTTGTCCCGATAAAAACCAACGGAAGTCTCGACGTCGCGCACCAGCAGGCAAACGTCCGTGATGGCATGGCGTTGGGCAAAGGGTAGCATCGGTACGTCCTCAATAATCTCGAAGTTCGGCAAAGCCGTTTGCGGTCTTCGCGCCGCCGCGCAACCGTCCGCTGACCCAGACGCCGACGATGGTTGCCAGATAGGGAAGCGCCAGAAGCAGGTCATGGGGGACAGCGTCGCCGAAGACGATCTGGGCGCGAATCCCGAGCGCGCCGACGACGCTGAAGAACAGGGCTGCCAAGGCCGAGCCGATGGGATGAGCAGCACCGAAGACGACGGCGGCAAAAGCCATGAAGCCGCGACCGGCGGTCATGTTCTGCGCAAAGATCTGCAGACTGCCCGCCGAAAGCTCGGCGCCGCCGATCGCGCAGAGGATACCGCCGACGGCCAGGGCGATGAAGCGCATCCGCGCGGGGTTTATGCCGACGCTGCGGGCTGCGAAGGGATGTTCACCGCTGGCCGCCAGTTGCAGGCCAAACCGTGTCCGTTTCAGAAGCACCCAAAGCGCAAGGACCACGAAAGGCATCGCAACGACGAAAATGGAGATCGAGCTATAGGACCCGAAGGCGGGGCCGAGTCGTGGCACGCCGAAGGGGGCCGTGACGGAGGCCTGGCTACCGAAGATGGATTGCGCGGCAAGCGCGGTCCCGCCGATGCCAAGTCCGGTCAGGCCAAGGCCTGCGATGATCGGGTTGGCCTTCAGCTTCTCGATGACGAACCAGAGCAGAATGGACGCCAGGATACACAGCACGCAGGCCATCAGCATCGCTGCGACGAACGAGCCCGTCAGCACGATGCCGATGACCGTTGCGCAGGCGCCGATAATCATCACGCCTTCCAGGCCGAGGTGCCAGATTCCGGCACGCTGCGCGATCATCCCGGCCATGGTCACGTAGATCAACGGCGTTCCGGAGCGCAGGATGGCCACGATGAAATCATTCATGCTGACCTTCTCCCGACGCTGAGAAGCCGATCGACGAACCGGGATTTTGCGGTGATGAACAACGCGATTGCCGCGTTGATGATATCGATTGCCGCGGAGGGGAGACCGGCCATGACCGGCAGGTAGAGAGCCGCCGAGGCAAGGCCGCCGAAGAACAGGGCTCCAACGGCTGTCCCGATGATCGAGAGATTGGCCACCAGCGCGATGAGGATGGCGGTGAAGCCATGGGTGGGTAGAAATCCGCCGATCAGCCGGCCGTTTGGCCCGAAGACCTCGACCGTGCCGGCAAGCCCGGCCAGTGCGCCGCTGATGACGAAGCTGGCGAGGCCAAGCCGCCAAACCTTTGCGCCCTGCCAGCGGACCATCACCGGATTCCTGCCGGCAAGGCCTCCGACGATGCCGAAGGCTGTGCGATTGATCAGAAGCCACATCAGCACACCGACGACAGCGGTGATGATCAGGATCGTCGGCGAAATGCCCAGCGAGTTGCTGATCCGATAGGCCGCATTCAGCGGCTTGCTCGACGCCTGCTGCCCACTGCCCGACGGATCCTTCAAAGGTCCCGCCGTGACATAGACCAGCAAGAGTGCCGCAATGAAATTGCCCATCAACGTCGTGATGACTTCGTCCGTTCCCCAGCGCAGGCGCATGATGCCCGGCCACAACGCCCAAAGCGCACCGCCGGCCATCCCCGCCATGAAACAGAGCGGTATCAGGACAAGCGCCGGAGCGCCGTCAAGAAGGCTCGCGGCAAGGGTCGCGGCAATCGCGCCCACGTAAAACTGGCCCTGGGCGCCGATGTTGAAGAAGCCACATCGGAATGACAGCGCTACGCCACATGCGGTGATGAAAAGTGGAAGTGCCCAACGCAGGCCCTGCGTGAGACCCCCGGGCCGCAGAAAGGCGCCGTTGAAAATGCTGGCAAACATTGAAGGCGCGGAATAGCCCGCGAATTCAAAGAGAATGCCGCAAAGCATCAGCGCGACGATAATGAAGATGAGCGCGCGGAGCACTGCCGTCAGGCTGGCGTTCATTGGTCTGCTCCCGTCATAGCCGCACCGACCTTTGCCATGTCGAATGGTGCCGAGAATTCCGCGGCAATCCGACCCGACAGCATCACGATGATACGGTCGCTGATATCGAAGAGCTCATCCAGATCCGATGAAATCAGGATGATGGCGCAACCACGGTTCCGTGCCTCACGCTGCGCCTTCCAGACGAACAGAGTCGCTCCGATATCAAGGCCACGTGTCGGCTGCGCCGCGATGATCAGCTTCGCGTTCTGATCGATTTCTCGGGCAAAGATCAGCTTTTGTGCATTGCCTCCTGAGAGCGAGCCTGCGCGCTGGGTCGGTGCCGCATAGCGTACGCTCCAGGCGTCGAGTGTCGCCACGCTCTCCCGCTTCAAGGCCTGCGGGCTGACGAAATCCAGCAGCCCTTTCGACAGCAGCCTTGCAATCGACCAGTTCTCCCAGAGCGAACTCGAAAGGCTCAGGCCCTCGGTGTTCCGCTCGAAGGGAATGATCCGCAATCCCATCGACCGGCGGTCCCCCAGGTCGCGCTTCATGATATCTTCGCCGCCAAGAACCAGCTTTCCCGACGGCACCTCAACAAGACCTGCAATGGCTTGAACCAATGCGCGTTGACCATTGCCTTCGATGCCGGCGACGCCGATGATTTCGCCCGGACGGATCGACAGGGAAACCTCTTCCAGCGAAGGGCCTTCCGCGTCACTCTGCGTGGAGACATTCTCCATTTTCAAGAATGGCGGAACGGATGCGGTGATCGCATACGCTTGATCCGTCGGCGTCGATGCACCGATGACGACCGCTGCATCGTCCGAGGGGGCAGAGGTGCCGATGATGAGTTCGGCAAGCTCGCGAGGACCGATTGTGGCGCACGGAACGGCCGCTGCAATCAGCTTGCCGCCACGCAGCACCGTGACGGTGTCGGCAATGCCCAGCACCTCCCGAATTTTGTGAAGGATCAGAATGACCGTCACGCCCCGCGCTTTCAGCATCCGGACACGCTCGAACAGTCTCTCGATACCGGAAGGCGAGAGGACAGCCGTGGGTTCGTCGAGAATGAGTATCCGTGCATCGCTGACGAGAGCCCGGGCGATTTCCACACCCTGCTGCGTTTCAACCGGAAGATCGCGGATGCGTCTGCTGGAATCCACGGTTACATCGAGCGAATGAAGATGCTCGCGCCACCGTCGGTTCAGTTGCGACGAGGTGAAAAGCGGCGATTGCCCTGTTGCTCCGAACTCGATTGCTTCTGAAACGGTAAACGAAGGCGGCAAAGCAAAGCTCTGATGCACGAGTTCGACCCCCGCACGCCGTGCTGCTTTGACCTTGCCAGGCTCGATCGGTTCGCCGTTGATCAGGATTTCGCCCGGCTCCGGCTTTACAAGACCCGCCGCGACCCTTGCAAACGTCGTCTTGCCCGCGCCATTCTGACCGACGACAGCATGGATAAGACCTGGTTCGAACGCCACGCTGACACCGGATAGAGCGACGGAATCACCATAGGTAACCGTGATGTCGCGGCAGTGCAGCGCCGGCAATGCTATAGCCCTATGGCTCATCATTGGTTTCATACGCATAGCTCCGCCACCCATCGGGCGGCTGCAGACTGAAAGACAGTTCAAGTTCGACGTGCCCCGGGCCTGGTCGATCGAGGGCTTCATAGTCGCGCAAAGACGATCAGAGCGTCGTGTCGAATGCGACAGTCAGCGACCCGTCCTGAATCTTGGCTTTCGCGGCATCGATCTGCGGCCAGATTTCCCTGGCCTTTGCCACGAGATCTTCAGGTCCCTTCGCGACGAACTCGGGGGAGAGGACAAAGTCGATGACGCCGGTCCCGAGGCCGGTCTTCGTGTGGCTGCCCGTCCACCCAGGCTTCAGGGCGTTCGACACTTCGTTGTACAGCGACTGGCCAAAGTCGAGCGAGACCAGCGTTGCGACGGAGGAAGGACCCAGTTTGTACTGGGCCGGAGAGATGCCACTGACAAGCTTGCCGGGTATTTCATTGGCTGCCGCGATAATGCCGGCGTCCGTTGCGGCGGAATCGGTCTGGATGAAATCGACGCCAGCCTTGTACATCTGGCCTGCAATTTCCTGACCCTTCGCAGGGTCCTGAAACGAACCGGCAAAAGCTACCGTCAACGTGGCATCGGGCCTGACCGAGATTGCGCCGGCTTTGACGGCATTGGCGTCGGCATTCAGCGGCGGGAGCGAGAGTCCGCCGATGTAGCCAAGCTTGCCGCTCGTGGATGTCAGCGCACCAAACATGCCGGACAGGTAGCAGCCAAGATAGTAATCATAGGAAACCGTGACGACATTCGGCATTGCCGGCTCGAAGGGGTCGGCGAAGAGCTGGATCCATTTGGTGTTCGGGTAGCTTGGCGCCAGTGCTTTGAAGGGTTCGGCGACCTCATTGAACGTCGAAACGATGATGGATGCGCCGGCATCACCGAGGGTGCGGAAAATCGTCTCGTAGGTTGCCGGATCCGCAGCGTAGACGATTTTGGCTTCAAGGCCCTTTTCTGCGGCAAGCTCGGTCAATTTGGCAATCATGGAGTCCACCGGACCGTTGTCTCCGGCCGCCTGAGTGTGAACAAGCGCCACGATCTCGCCCGCAGCCCAAGCCGCGCTCGGCAAAAGCGCGGTCGCAAGTCCTGCAGCCGCAAGGCCGGCCGAGCGCTTGAGAAGAGTGCGCCGGGATGGCGAAAATCGGGAATGCGCACTGGTGTCAGCAGACTTCGTCATGTCGTCATCCTTGGCTGAGGCTCATCCGCGAACGGAATGCCGTTTGAAACAATCTCGTGAGGCTGTCTGTTTTCAAGCAGGTCGTTAACATGAACCTAGCCAAAAGCTGACCAAAGTGTCAACTTATAGGAATCGAAAATCTGACCGAATGGTCAAATTTTTTCTCCACCAAGATATTGTTTTAAAAGAACGATTATATATCATGCGGTTTGCACAAAAAGAAAACTCATAAATGCACAACAATTAATCCGTCGAGTAATCTTGGCGGATCGATGATGCTGACAGAGGAGAGACAGGCGTGGAGAATGTGAAATCGAAGCGTTCAGCCAGAGGCAAAGCGGCAGCGACTGGCTCCGGTCAGGAAGAGAAGATCCGCGAACGCAACGAGCGTCAGATCCTTGAAGCTGCGACGGTGCTGTTTTCGCGCAAGGGTTTTCAGGGCACACGCACCTCCGAAATTGCCGAGGCCGCAGGATTGCCGAAGGCAAATGTCTATTATTATTTCTCGTCCAAGGAGCAAATATACAGCGCCGTCATCCGGCACCTGATTGCTGGATGGGATGATGCGCTTCAGCAGATCAGAGCAGACCGAGAGCCTGCCGAGGCACTTGAGGCCTATGTCCGCGCAAAGCTCGATTACGCTTGGCACAACAAGGAAGAATCGCGAATGTTCGCGACGGAAATCCTTGCCGGGGCACCCTTTCTCTCACGACGTGACCGCGAGCACATGCGTGATGTGACGAAAGAACGGTCGGAAATCATTGAGCATTGGATCCGGCAGGGAAAGCTGAAGCCTGTGGACCCACGCCATCTGTTTATTATTCTTTGGTCTTCTACCCAATTCTACGCCGATTTCGACAAACTGGCATGTGACGCGCTGGAGACAACCCGGCTCACGGCCGCGGACCTCGAAACGGCGGCTCAAACGATCGTACAGACGGTGATTGGAAGTCTTCTAAAATAGGTGAATACGTCCGGCCGCAAATTTTTCTAGAGATTTCAATGGAAATGACGGGAAGTTACTTCCCACACTTCCATCAAAGTCAATTTCCGTGTCGGCGCCTCTAGCGCGATGTCGCTTTGTGGCGAAGCATACGATAGAGTCTCTATGTTGGCGGTTTCTGAATCCAAAACTGGCAGCCAAATCTCTCTCCGATCGGTCATCATCTCATGCCAGCGCGGAAAATCGCGGGACTAAAGGGACGCTTCACCCAGGCTGGGCTGTCAGACCGCTTCGAGGGGAAGAACGGTTATATCCTGGCGACGATATTGGTGGCGGTGTCGTTTCTGGTCATCGTCTTGCTTCAGCACGTGATCGATAATGGTGTGACGTTCACATTAGCCGCTCCGGCCATTCTTGTCGCATCGATCGCGGGCGGCATCAGGCCAGGAATACTTGCTGTCTCGCTTTCAATGGCCGGAATTTTCTGGCTCAACGGACTGCCGATAGACCGCTTCAGCAATATGCTCGAGCTCGTGATCTTTACTGTCGTCGGTATCGCAGTCGCATGGATGGGCGAGATGTTACACACCGCGCGGCGCGCAATCGATATGGCCGATAGTGCGCTTGCGGCCCGCGAGGCTCACCTGCAGTCTATCCTCGACACGGTTCTGGATGCGACGATCGTTATCGAGAAGGACGGTACGATCGTCTCGTTCAACGCCGCCGCTGTCCGCCAGTTTGGCTATGCGATGGCAGACGTCGTCGGAGAGAATGTCCGGCTTCTGATGCCTGAGCCCTATCGACGGGAGCACGACGGATATCTGAACAGATATATGGCCACGAATGAGAAGCGGATCATCGGTATTGACCGTGTCGTTGTCGGACGTCGCAAGGATGGTTCGACCTTTCCGATGAAGCTTGCGGTCGGCGAAATGACATCAGGTGGCAAGACGTATTTCACGGGCTTTATCCGCGATCTTACGGAGCGGGAAGAATCTGCCGCTCGCCTGCAGGAGATTCAAAGCGAACTGGCGCGCCTCGCCCGTGTCAACGAACTGGGCGAGATGGCATCGACGCTTGCCCACGAACTCAATCAGCCGCTATCTGCAATCGCAAATTATGTGCAGGGTTGCACGAGGCTGCTGCGCGACATGGATGACGGAATCGCCAACAAAATGAGGGGAGCGCTCGAAGAGACCGCGCGTCAATCCCTGCGCGCTGGCCAGATCATCCGACATCTTCGTGAATTCGTGACAAAGGGCGAAACCGGAAAGGCCCCGCAAAACATCCGGCAACTCATCGAGGAAGCGGGAGCCCTGGCGCTCGTCGGCTCGCGCGAGCGCAGAATACGGACGGTTTTCGAGTTCGAATCGGGTCCAGAGATGGTTTTGGTCGATCGCATTCAGATCCAGCAGGTCCTGACGAACCTGATGCGAAACGCCATGGAGGCGATGCTGGATAAAGAGCAACGCGAACTCGTCGTGCGGACGCAATCGGCAGGACCCGGTGAAATCGCCGTGAGCGTCGAAGACACGGGTCCAGGTATCTCCGACGAGATTGCCTCGCAGCTTTTTAAGCCTTTTGTGACAACAAAGCCCAGCGGAATGGGGGTTGGCCTGTCGATATCGAAGCGCATCGTGGAAGCGCATGGCGGCTTGATTTCTGTCAGCCGCAATGTCGCCGGCGGGGCGACCTTCCGGTTTACGCTTCCGACAACCGAGAAAGAGGATGCCAATGCAGACGAGTGATTATGTCGTTCACATCGTCGATGACGAGGAGCCCGTCAGGAACTCACTCGCGTTTTTGCTCGGAACGGCTGGTTTCACAGTTCGGATACACAACAGCGCGACGGATTTCCTCGCGGCCGCTCCCACCGTCATCAACGGGGTCCTTGTCACCGATCTGCGCATGCCGGATATGTCCGGGGTCGAATTGCTGCGTAACCTGTTGCTTGCAAAAGCAATTCTCCCCGCCGTCGTGATCACGGGGCACGGTGATGTCCCGATGGCGGTCGAAGCCATGAAGGCCGGCGCGATCGACTTCATCGAAAAGCCGTTCGAAGATGTCGTTATCATGGAGGCGATCCAAAGGGCGGCTGCGCAACTGATCGACAAACCAGCGGACGCCGACGACATCGTGTCGATTCATGTCAGACTGGGATCATTGAGCGATCGGGAAAGGCAGGTTCTGACAGGAGTCGTCGCAGGACTGCCCAACAAGTTGATTGCCTACGATCTGAGCATCAGTCCAAGGACGGTGGAGGTTCACCGGTCGAACGTCATGGCCAAAATGCAGGCAAGAAGCCTCCCGCACCTTGTCCGAATGGCGTTGGTGGCAGGATTTTGACGTCACCGAAACGGCCGACTATTTGATCACGCGCAAGGCGCATCTCCAACATTCCTGCTTTAATCTGACAAACGATGGTGACTATCCCGTTTGCATCTTTCAGGAATCGCACCTTGGCCGCCGCCATCATACTGATCGTCGCTTTCGACAGGGTCTTTCGACGCTCACTCGAGTTTGCGTTGGACGTTGAAGGTTTCCTGACGGAGTCTCATGAGCGGCTTTCGGACGCCGATGGCTCTCTCGCCGCCGCCGTTGCCGTGTGTGCCGTTGTCGATGAAGACGTCCTACATTTGGAGGAGGGAGCGTTTCAGTCGCTCACGCGAATGTCTACGCCCGTCATATTTCTGGCGGACAGTATTCTGGCGCCACTTGCAGGCGCAGGGGTGATCATCCTGACAAAGCCTCTGCATGGCAGTGATTTGCTCGATGCTGTTCGTCGGTTCTCCGTCATTGGGCAGGAGCGAGAGTAAGTAATTTCCCGTAAGGACATAACCGAATAACGCCCACGAGGGTTTCGCGCGATTGTTGTTTTTTCAACGCCGGGAAACAGACATGAACGCTCTCGTCCGCTCCGAAGCAAGTCACAGAAACTCTACTATCGCTGTTGGCCCGCGCCCGCCCGCCCCGGTCTTCGCGAAACCGCAACCGATATCGTTTTTCACGTCCAACGCGGAAATCTACGCTCAGGGCGAAACGGCCGGCAATTTCTATCGTATCGAATTCGGGGCGGTCCGGATCTATCGTCTGCTTTCCGATGGTCGCCGCCAGATAGCGGCATTTCACCTGGCTGGAGAAACCTTTGGTTTTGAAGCAGACCTCACACACCATTTTTTCGCGGAAGCGATCGTCGCGACCTGTCTTTGTACGCACCGCGTATCTGCCGGCGAAACCTTGTCGCAAGACTTGCTGCCACTGGCGCTTCGATACTTGGCCCGCGCCCAGAAACATCTTCTTGTCGTCGGCCGCCAGAATGCTGTCGAGCGCATTGCCGCATTTCTGATTGACATTGCCGACCGTCAAGGAGGTTTGGAGCACATCGAGCTTTCGATGTCCCGTCAGGATATTGCCGATTACCTCGGTCTCACCATCGAGACCGTGTCGCGAGGGCTCACAAAATTGCGCGACACGGGTTTCATCAAGTTTCACGGCCTTCGTGTGCTGGACATCTGCAAACCCCAAGCCCTGCGCCTGATGTGTGAATGAGGCGAGGGAGCGAAGAAATTGGCAGAAGATTGTTATCTTATCAAGGCTTTGACCTTGGTCAAGGCGTCATGCCGGCAGGTGGCTTAGGCTGGCCGCCAATGCGACGATGGGGTCGTATGGAGGTTTAATGATGTCGTATAAGTCCATTCTGGCCATTGTTCGCGTCGATCATTCGGAGCGCGAACTGCGGGATGCCGTCGATTTTTGCGCGGAAGCCGACGCTCACCTTTCCGTCCTGATCGTGCAACTGGCATCTCCGCCGCCGATAGGAGATGCTATGATTATCTCTTCGGTTTGGCTTGAAGAAAGAGAGAGCGAGAAGGCAAGCCTTGATGCGTATATCGAGAAGGTCAAGGATATCGTGTCCGCGACAGGTATTTCCTGTTCTGTGGAAGGAACGTACGCGGAAGCGGCGTCCGCCGAGGAAAACTTAGGAATGCGTGCCCGCTACTCCGATCTCACGATCATAGGCTCCGATCTGGAGCTTGATCGCGATCTTTTCTCGACGGCCGTCGAGGGATGTCTATTCCGTTCGGCCCGGCCTGCCATTCTGGCCCCTCGCGGCGGCGGCGTTTCGCTGCGACCCGCCAAGGTGATGATCGCCTGGGATTCCAGTCTTGAATCCGCTCGTGCCGTTGGCGCTGCGCTCGATTTGATAAGCCAGGCCGAATGCGTGCATGTGGTTGTCGTGGATCCCAACACTGGCGCAAGGAAAAACGGTGACGAACCGGGAGCTGACATCGCGCTCTATCTTTCCCGGCACAGCGCCAATGTCATTGTCGATCAACTTCCGGCGATGGGACGGTCCGTCGCAGAGGTTTTGCAACAACACGCAACAGACATGGGGGCCAACATGATCGTCATGGGTGCCTACGGACACTCCCGTCTTCGGGAGCGCGTCTTTGGCGGGGTCACAAAATCGATGATTGCCAGCCGGGAAACACCCGTCTTCATGGCACATTGAGCCATCCCAGTATCCGTCGATACACTTTCACCAAAACGGAAGGGGCAGGCGTTTATCCGCCTGCCCGAGCCCACACTATCGAGCACCTCATGACGGCTGTCGCCGGCATTTACTTTCCCCGCGGCAGATGTCGGCAGCGTCACAGCTTTGTCAGGCATCCTCCTCGAAGGGTGTAGCAGGCATCGACAGCACCTTCGGGTAGGTTCGCGTGCGTTGCCAACAGGACCGTCCTCCCGGTTGTAGCCGCGATCAGATCACTCAAAAACGCCAATTCTGTCGGACGATCGAGCCCGGATGTCGGCTCGTCGAAGGCGAGAATCCCTGCCTTGGACAGAAGGGTGCGGGCCAGACAGAGCCTTCGCGCCTGACCTGCGGACAGCGTGCGACCGGTTTCCCCGACATACGTCTCAAGCCCTTCTTCCAGACTGCGGATGTGCTGGTCGAGCCTGGCCTTCTCCAGGACCTGCCACAGGTCCTCATCGGTGGCATCCGGATCGCCAATCAGGAGGTTTTCGCGGACGGTGCCGATGAAGACGTGCGTTTCCTGGGTCAAGAGGGCGACATGACGGCGCAATATGTCTTCTTTCATATCGCGCAGGTCCACGCCTCCGATCCTGACGGCACCGCACCGTGGATCGTGGAGCCGCAGGAGAAGCGCCAGGAGTGTCGATTTTCCAGAGCCGCTTTGCCCCACAATGGCAACGCGCTGACCGGCGGGGAGATGAAGGTCCAGGTGATGCAGGACCGGATGGATGGGATCGTAACCGAAGCTTACCTTTTCAAACGCTACGGCATTGCCGCATGGCTGCAGGCTGGCATCGCCATCGTCGTTCACCGTGATCTTGCTGTCTGCGACGTCATGGATACGCTTGGCGGCAGCGATGGCGGCGCTGAAACGCGAGACGCTCCGGACGATGACGGCGGTTGCCTCGAAACTCGCAATCGTCGCCAGCAGCATGCCGACAAGCACGGGCGCCGTGATCTCACCGCGTTGAAACGCCGTGATGCCGGTCCACAGAACGGAAACGAGACCCGACCCGGCAAGAATCTGCACCCCGCCCATTGCCAGGGCGCTGCGAAGCGCGAGGCGCCTTTTTGCGCCTGCAAGGCAGAGAGCGGCATCATCGAAGGCTTTGCGCGCCATTGCCGTTTGTCCGAACACGATGAAGTCGGCATGTCCATCGATGCCTTGCAGGACCGCAGTCCGCATGGCTGCGCAAGCTGAAACAATATCCACACCGATCGAGCGGGTGCTCATCACCAGAAGCAGCGGCACCAGCACGGTTGCGAGCGACAGGGCCGTTCCATAAGGTATTGCCGCGTTGGGAATGATGAAGGCGAAGGCCGCCGTCATTGCCGTTCCCAGGAGCAACGCCGTCAATAACGGCCCGATCGCGACCAGAAAGACGGTGTCGAGCGTGTCGATATCGGCTGTCAGCCGACTGACGAGATCGCCGTGCTGGAGCGTGCGGTCTGATAGGGGGAGACGCGGGAAAAGCCGGCTGAAAATCTGCGCCCGCAAGTCGGCCAGGAGCGACAATGTTGCGTCGTGACCCATCAGTTTTTCGCCGTAACGCGAACCGATGCGCACGAGCGACAGGCCTCGAATGAGGGCAGACGGTCCGAACAGATTGAAGCTGATGGCCGTGGTCGTCAGCGCGGCTGCCGTGAGAAACCAGCCCGATATGCCGAGAAGCGCGATACCGGCCGCGATCGTCACGATGCAGAGCGTCAGAGCTGCGACCATTTTGGTCGATTGGCGGCGATAAAGCGCAAGAAAGGAAAGAAGTGCGCTCATGCGGCATGTCCTCGCAGCATCGGCTTCACGGTGGGACAGGACGAAAATGCGGGCAGAATGGCCCCGTCCGCGATCCGGTAGATGCGAGAGAAGCGCTGGGCTACGGCTTCCGAATGGGTGGCGACAAGCAGCGTGCGCCCCTTCGCAAAGATCGCGAGCGCATCGAGCACACGGCTTTCCGTTGCAGGATCGAGGTGCGCCGTCGGCTCATCGAGCAGGATCACACCGGGATTGCGCAGGAAGATACGGGCCAGAGCAACACGGTGGGCCTCGCCACCCGATAATCCCCGTCCGTTTTCTCCAATAAGGGTGTCCAGCCCATCCGGTAGGCGGGACGTAAATTCAACGACCGCCGCGCAGGCAGCGGCGGTCTGTATGTCCAGATCGGTCGCATCGCTGCGGCCAAATCGGATATTGTCGGCGATCGTGCCTTTGAACAACACAGGGTTTTGCCCCAGAAAAGCGAGGCCAGCGCGCAACGCCTGTTCATCGATATCCTCAAGGCGGTCCGCCCCGATCCGGATCGTGCCCTTAAAGGCGTGCAATCTGGCGATGGCTTCGAGCAGGGTCGATTTGCCGATGCCGCTTTTGCCGATCAGGGCCGCATGCATACCGGCCGGAAGGGTCATTCCAGCATTCGACAACAGCGTGCGGTTGCCGGCCGTCGTGTTCAGGCGCAGACCGCGGATCGTGAGATCGACTCCCGCACCGTTGCGGGAACGCATGGCGGAGGCCGGTAAACTGCGTGGCAGCTGTGTTTTCGAAACGGCATCCGTCATCTCTTCGAAATGCCTTGATATTTCCGATATGGCAGCTTTTGCGCTTTGTTTGTCATGATAGTGCGCCGCAAGCAGCCGCAGAGGCTGGTAGACCTCCGGGGCCATGAGCAGACAGAACAAACCGGACTGAAGACTCAGCGGCGCCCATCGCATGTCGATGAATCCGAGGTAGGACAGTCCGACGTAGAGGGCAACGCCGGCAACGCCGAGGGCTGCAAAGAACTCCAGCACGGCCGAGGAAAGAAACGCGACCTTCAATACGCGCAATGTGCGCAGACGGAGGTCGTGGCTTGCCGCGAGAACGCCGGATGTTTCTCGGGTAGCGCGGCCGAAGATCTTCAAGGTGACGATGCCGCGCAGCCTGTCCGCGAACAGGCCGGACAGCCGCGAAAATGCCTCTGCCTGCCGGTCGGTTTCCGCTTGGGCACCCCATCCGACCAATGCCATGAACAAAGGGATCAGAGGCGCGGTGACCAGAAACAGCAGTGCGACCATCCAGTCGACGGGGAGGATGGAGACCGCAAAGACGAGCGGCAGGAGAGTGGCCTGAACCATCGCCGGCAAAAACCGGGCGAAATAGCCGTCAAGGGCTTCGGTCTGATCGACAATCGCAGCGCTCAAAATGCCAGAGGACCGGTGTGCGGTCCAGCCAGGCTTCTGATCGAGGAGAAAGTCGTTCAGCGATTTACGAAGATCGAATTTGATGCGTTCCGCAGCGGCAGATGCGGCCTGTTCCGCGCCAAGACTCAAGCCGGTCCTGGTAAGGTAAACGCCGCCAAAGAGCAGAACCATCGGCACGACCTGTTGCAGGGTCGCGTGATCGATGATGACCTTCTGCAGCACGAATGCCAGGATGTAAGCCTGTGCGATGAGAAGCAAACCTGAAACCAGGGGTAGAGTAATAGCCAGCCTGAGGGCGAAGCCACCGCGCTGGCGAAGCCTGTTCATCCAGCGTCGTTCGCAAGCCGGGTCACTGTCGTGCGCGCGGTCACTCATCGTTTTTTCTTCGCTTCCACAGGCGCTCGGGATCGAGCCTCATTTGTGGCTTCGACATAGTGAGCGAAAGCATGGACCGCATTGATACGGATCAATGCGGGATGATGATGACGTGCCTAATGGCTTGTACGAACCGGCATATGACCGACTTTCAGACAGGACATGGCGATCATGATCGATTTCACTGTGGTGGACCTGGCAAGGCTGCAATTCGCAGCGACCGCCTTGTACCACTTTCTCTTCGTGCCTCTGACGCTGGGGCTTTCGTTTCTCATGGCGATCATGGAAAGCGTCTACGTGATGACCGGTCGCGAGGTCTGGCGCCGCATGACTCTGTTCTGGGGAACGCTGTTTGGCATCAATTTCGCCATGGGTGTTGCCACCGGCATCGTCATGGAATTCCAGTTCGGAATGAACTGGAGCTACTACAGCCATTATGTCGGCGATGTCTTCGGCGCGCCGCTCGCCATCGAAGGCCTGATGGCCTTCTTCCTGGAAGCGACCTTCATCGGCCTGTTCTTCTTTGGATGGGACCGCTTGTCCAGAGCCGGACATCTGGCTGTGACGTGGCTTGTCGCGATCGGCGCCAATTTCTCGGCCCTATGGATCCTCATCGCCAATGGCTGGATGCAGAACCCGGTTGGTTCCGTGTTCAATCCCGATACGATGCGCATGGAGGTCACGGATTTCATGGCGGTGATCTTCAATCCTGTTGCGCAGGCGAAATTCGTTCATACCGTGAGTGCCGGTTACACCACGGGCGCCATGTTCATCATGGCGATCAGCGCCTGGTTCATGCTGCGCGGACGCCATCTGGACCTGGCGAAACGGTCGATGGTGGTGGCGGCGAGCTTCGGCCTTGCGTCCGCCCTGTCCGTCGTCGTGCTTGGTGATGAAAGCGGCTATGTCGCGACCGAACATCAGAAGATGAAGATCGCCGCCATGGAGGCAATGTGGGAAACGGAACCGGCGCCGGCAGGTCTCACCCTGTTTGCGCTGCCGGGGGTGGATGGCAACCGGTACGAGGTCAAGATCCCTTGGCTTCTCGGGCTGATCACGACGCGCAGCCTGGACACGGAAGTTCCCGGCATCCGGCCCCTTGTCGATCATGCACGGGAGCGTATCCGCACCGGAATGGCTGCATCCGCCAGCCTCGATGCCATTCGCCTGAACCCGCAGGACCAGCAGGCCCGGCAAGCTTTTGCAATCACCTGGCACGACCTCGGCTACGCCCTTCTCCTCAAGCGGTACCGCGATGACATTCAGAACGCCACGCCCGAAGAGATCGACAGAGCCGCGATGGATACGATCCCGGATGTCGCCACGTTGTTCTGGAGTTTCCGCATCATGGTGGCGCTTGGTCTCTACATGATCGTCTTCTTCGCCACGGCCTTCGTGCTCGGCAGCCTTCACAGGCTGGGCAACAACAGGACGCTTCTCAAGATCGCACTCTTCAGCTTGCCTGTGCCCTGGATCGCGATCGAGTCCGGCTGGATCGTCGCCGAATACGGCCGTCAGCCCTGGGCGATCGAGGGTGTGCTGCCGACGTTCTATGCCGCCTCCGGGCTGACGCTTGTCGACCTCTCGATCAGTCTTGCCTTCTTCCTCCTTCTCTACACCGTCCTGCTGATCGTCATGGTTTTCCTCATGCTCAAGACCATCAAGGCCGGACCGGGCAACTACGCCATGCTCGATGACGAAAAGGGCCAACCTCACGTTCCCAGCAGCGTTGCTGCCTGATCGATGCGCGCGCAGAAAAGAGAAAAGCGATGAACAATATCCCCCTCGACTATGAAACATTGCGGCTGATCTGGTGGGGGCTTCTTGGCATCCTGCTGATGGGATTCGCCATCATGGACGGCTTCGATCTTGGCGCCGGTGCGCTTCTGCCGTTCGTCGCCAGAACCGATGAAGAGCGACGGGTCGTCATCAATCTCGTTGGGCCGACATGGGAAGGAAATCAGGTCTGGCTGGTTCTGGGTGGCGGCGCCATCTTCGCCGCCTGGCCGGCGCTCTATGCGGTCTCTTTTTCAGGCTTCTACCTGGCGATGATCACCATCCTTCTGGCGCTGATCCTGCGGCCCGTTGGTTTCAAGTTTCGCGGCAAGCTGAAGGATCCGCGCTGGCGCTCCACCTGGGACTGGGCGCTCTTCATCGGCGGCTTCGTGCCGGCGCTGATCTTCGGCGTGGCGGTCGGCAATGTTCTGCTTGGCGTACCCTTTGCGCTGGATGAAACTCTGCGGCCCTCCTATGCGGGGAATTTCTTCGGTCTGCTGCGGCCGTTCGCGCTGTTGTCCGGCCTCGTCAGCGTCGCGATGCTGGTCACCCATGGTGCCGCCATGATTGCGCTGCGCACGGATGGACCGGTCGCGCAGAGAGGACGGACCTACGGCCGCTGGGCTGCTGTCGCGACCGTTGCGCTCTTCGTCGTCGCCGGCCTGTGGATCGGCCTCGGCATGGATGGTTACGTCGTCACCAGCGTACAGGACATGAATGGCCCGTCCAATCCTCTCGTAAAGACCGTCTCGCGTGTTACAGGCGGATGGCTCGCCAACTATAGCGCCCATCCCTGGATGATGCTTGCGCCGGTGCTTGGCGTATCGGGCGCACTGATCGCCATGGTCGCATTCGGTCGAAGCGCTTTCAAAACGGCATTGTTCGGCAGCACGGTCGCCATTTTCGGCATCATCTCGACGGCCGGGATGTCGTTGTTCCCGTTTTTGTTGCCAAGTTCGCTCGATCCCAATGTCAGCCTGACGGTGTGGGACGCTTCGTCCAGCCATCTGACGCTGTTCATCATGCTGATCGCCACGGTGATCTTCCTGCCGCTGATCCTTGCCTACACGGCCTGGGTCTACCGCGTCATGCGCGGCACGGTCACGACAATATCCATCGGCCGCAACCCCAACGCTTACTGAAGGAAACGACAGCATGTGGTATTTTTCCTGGATTCTCGGCATCGGTCTTGCCTGCTCTTTCGCCATCCTGAACGCCATGTGGTTAGAAATGCGCGAGGACAGGCTCAAATCCGCCTTGCCGGCGCCGCCGTCGGGCGTGGATTTGCAATGAAGGATCGATCGTGTGTCCGTTACGGGAGGCGACAATCATTCTAGAGTGAAGGTCGATCGCATGGCGGTTTATAAATTTTCGGCTGCGACGAGTCAGGCGCAATCCTGGATGCCGTCTGCTGGCAGCGACCATGGAGACGGAAACAAACGATCTTTGATGTGAATCAATCCAGGCAGCCTCGACCCGTGTCACTTGTAGGTCAACCAAGGAGATGCCGGATGACCCGCATGATGCAAGCCGCTGTTCTTTATGAGTTTGGCAAACCTCTCGTCATCGAAGATGTTCCGGTGCCGGAGCCTCGTCCCGACCAGATCCTGGTCAAGATTGCCGCGACAGGCGTCTGCCACACCGATCTTCATGCCATCAAGGGCGACTGGCCGGTCAAGCCGACGGTGCCTTTTATTCCCGGCCACGAGGGCGTTGGCACTGTGGTCGGTGTCGGGCGCGACGTGAAGCGCGTCAAGGAGGGTGATCGGGTCGGGGTGCCGTGGCTCCACACCGCATGCGGCTACTGCCCGCATTGCCGGACCGGCTGGGAGACGCTCTGCGGCGCGCAGCAAAACACAGGGTACTCGGTCAATGGCAGCTTTGCCGAATACGCGCTGGCCGATCCCGATTATGTCGGGCGACTGCCGGACAAACTTGACTGGGGTCCCGCAGCGCCGATCCTGTGTGCCGGTGTCACCGTCTACAAGGGTCTCAAGGAAACCGAAGTCAAGCCCGGCGAATGGGTGGCGATTTCCGGCGTTGGTGGCCTTGGCCACATGGCGGTGCAATATGCCAAGGCGATGGGCATGCATGTTGCAGCCATCGACGTCCATCCCGACAAACTCGCTCTGGCAACCAAGCTCGGGGCCGAGATCGTCATCAACGCGCGTGAGACCGATCCTGCTGTCGAACTGCAAAAGCGGATCGGCGGGGTCCACGGGGTTCTCGTCACGGCGGTCTCGCCGGCTGCCTTCGAGCAGGCGTTCGGCGCGCTGCGCTCTCATGGAACGATGGCGCTGGTTGGTCTGCCGCCGGGAAAGTTCGCCATGCCGATCTTCGACACCGTCCTCAAGCGGATTACCGTGCGGGGTTCGATTGTCGGTACGCGGCAGGATCTCGAAGAAGCACTCGAGTTCGCTGGCGATGGCGCGGTGGCCGCGCATTTCTCGTGGGACAAGCTGGAGAATATCAATGCCATCTTTGCCCGCATGGAAGCAGGCGGCATCGACGGCCGGATCGTGCTGCAGCTCCATTAGGACCGTTTAGACGGCAATCCCTCCCAGGATTGCTGCTCTGACAATCGTGAAAGTTCAATTTCGATGAAGATTGCAGTGCTCAAGGAAACGCGGGCGGGCGAAAAGCGCGTCGCGCTCGCACCCGTCGTGACCGGGAAGCTTATCAAGCTTGGCGCCGAACTGCATATGCAGACGGGAGCCGGCAACGCGGCGAAGCTACCGGATGCGAGCTTCCAGCAGGTGACGTTCGAGCCAGATCTGCAAAGTCTGCTGAGCGAAGCCGACATCGTTCTTGCGGTGCAGGCTCCCGGCATCGATGCCGTTACGCGGATGAAGTCGGGCGCCGTTCTGATCTGCTTGATTTACGCCAATCGCGAGCCGGAGCTGGTGAAGGCACTGTGTGACCGTGGGATCACGACCTTCGCAATGGAAACGGTGCCCCGCATCAGCCGCGCCCAGGCCATGGATGTGCTCTCGACCCAGTCGGCACTGTCCGGCTATTACGCACCCTTGCTGGGGGCGGCGAACATGCCGCGCATTCTGCCGATGATGACGACCGCGGTCGGTTCGCTCAGGGCCGCGAAGGTTCTGGTGATGGGCCTCGGCGTAGCCGGTTTGCAGGCGCTTGCGACGGCGCACCGTCTGGGTGCGATCACCGAAGGCTACGATGTGCGTCCGGAAACCAGGGAACAGGCGCTTTCCGTCGGTGCCAAATTCGTCGAGACCGGCGTCGATGCGCGAGGCGATGGCGGCTATGCGCGGGAACTGACCGCTGAAGAGAAGAGCACGGTCGATGCGGCGCTGACGCAGCATATCCAGGAGGCGGATATGATCATCACGACGGCGGCCGTTCCGGGCCGCCCGTCCCCCAAGTTGATCAGCGCCCGGCAGATCGCCGGCATGAAACCCGGCGCCGTCATCGTCGATCTCGGTGCCGAAGGCGGCGGCAATTGCGAGGGAACCAGACCGGGCGAAACCGTCGAGATCGGACCGGTTACGATCCTCGCTCCGCTCAATGTTCCCTCGCACCTCGCCCAGCATGCCAGCGAACTCTACGCTAAAAACCTTCTCAATCTGCTCCAGCTGATCATCCGCGACGGCAAGCTTGTGCTGGATTTCGATGACGAGGTCATCGCCAGGACCGTGCTCACGCATCACGGCGAGATGCGCAACCAGCCCGGATTGAGCGCCGTCAAATCGATGACGCCGCAGGGAGCCGCAGCATGACCATCGACACGTCGCTTACCTGGCTCATTGCGCTTTATATCTTCATGCTGGCCGCCTTCACCGGCTACGAGGTGATCCGCAAGGTTCCTTCCATTCTTCATACGCCGCTGATGTCCGGCTCCAACTTCATCCATGGCATCGTCGTGGTCGGTGCATTGCATGCGCTTCTCACGGCCACCAGCGTGACGGCACAGATCATCGGGTTTCTGGGTGTTGCACTGGGCGCCGCCAACGCCGCCGGCGGCTATATCGTCACCGACCGGATGCTCGCCATGTTCCGGTCGAGCGACGGAAAGAAGGGTTGATCATGTTCTTCCAGCACATCGAGGGGCTGAGCGGCCTGGTTGCGGCAGCCCTCTTCATCTTCGGCCTGAAGCGCATGTCGTCTCCGGTCACGGCGCTGTCCGGCATTGTGATTGCCGGCGTCGGCATGGTCATCGCCGTTGCCGCAAGCTTCCTGGTGCTAGCCGATCTGCCTGACGCAGCGCGTCCCAACCTTCTGACGAACCTCGCTCTCGCCATCCTTGCGCTCGGCATCGGCGGGGGCTGCGCTTGGTGGAATGGCCGCAAGGTTGCCGTCACGGCGATGCCTCAGATGGTGGCGCTCTATAACGGCATGGGCGGTGGCGCCGCTGCCGCAGTCGCGGCGGCCGGACTGCTGACCGTGGCGACGGCCGGGCCGCTGCTCATGTCCGTGACCATCGCCGGCGCGCTGATCGGTTCGATCTCGCTCACCGGCTCCATCATTGCCTGGGCGAAACTCGACGGCCGGATCGACAAGCCCTGGCGCTTCGGCGGCCAGCGGGTCCTCAATGCGGTCGTCTTTCTGGTTGCCATCGCGCTTGGCGTCCTCATCGTCCTTCTTCCCGACGGGGGTCTGTCCACCGCCGTCATCGCGCTTCTCTTTTTCGCCTTCTCCCTGGCTTTCGGCGTCCTGATGACACTGCCGATCGGCGGCGCCGATATGCCGGTGGTGATCTCGCTGTACAATGCCTTCACCGGCCTTGCCGTGGCTCTCGAAGGCTATGCCCTGCAAAACCCTGCGCTGATGATTGCCGGCATGGTTGTCGGCTCCGCTGGTACGATGCTCACCGTTTTGATGGCCAAGGCCATGAACCGCTCGCTTGCAAACGTGCTGTTCAGCAATTTCGGGGAGATCGCAGCGACCGGGCCGTCCGATATCGCCGGCAGTATGAAACCGGCCGATGCCGGCGACGCGGCCATCGCCATGCGCTACGCGTCCCGTGTCGTCATCGTGCCGGGCTATGGCCTTGCCGTCGCCCAGGCTCAGCAAAAGCTCTACGAACTGGTCAAATTGCTTCAGGCAGCCGATGTCGATGTGAAATTCGCCATCCATCCCGTCGCCGGGCGGATGCCCGGGCACATGAATGTGCTGCTGGCCGAAGCCGGTGTGCCCTACGACATCATCTTCGACATGGAGGACGTCAACGATGCCTTCGCAACGACAGACGTCGCTCTCGTGATCGGTGCGAACGACGTCGTCAATCCGGCGGCACGCACCGACAAGGCCTCCCCGATCTACGGCATGCCCATTCTCGACGTCGATCACGCTCATCAGGTCTATGTGGTCAAACGCGGTCAGGGCAAAGGCTATGCCGGCGTCGAGAACGTGCTGTTCTATGGCGACAACTGCAACATGGTCTATGGCGATGCCCAGGCCGTGATCACCCGGATGGTCCAGGCCATCAAGGAGCTCGGAGGCTGATCGGCCTCCGCTCCGAACCCGTGGCGTCCCGTTCAGATCGGACGCGCCGCTAACCACGAAGGCAATTATCATGGCCTATGCGACGATCAATCCCTATACCGGCGAAGTGTTGAAAACGTTTGCCGATGCCACCGACACCGAGGTCGGGCAGGCGATCGGTAAAGCCCATCAGGCCTTTCTGTCATGGAAGAACGTGCCGTTTGGCGAACGCGCCCGCATCCTGCAGAATGCCGCCGACATTCTGCGGAAGAACGCTGACAGCTACGCCAGGCTGCTGACGCTCGAAATGGGCAAAGTTGTTCCCGAGGCCCTGGCGGAAGTGGAGCTATCCGCGGCGATCTTCGAATACTATGTCAAGCACGCCGAGCAGCTGCTTGCTCCGGAAAAGCTGTCGGTGGCCGATCCGCAGGAAGGCGAAGCGACCCTCGTGCATGAACCCCTTGGGGTTCTGCTCGCCATCGAGCCATGGAATTTCCCCTACTATCAGATCGCCCGCATCATCGCTCCCCAGCTGTCGGCGGGCAACACCATGCTGCTCAAACACGCCTCCAACGTACCGCAGAGTGCCGCGGCCTTTGAAAAGCTGATGAAGGAAGCCGGTCTTCCCGAGGGGGCATTCCAGAACCTCTACGCCACGCGCACCCAGATCGAGACGATTCTCAACGATCCGCGTGTGCATGGCGTGGCGCTTACCGGCTCCGAAGCTGCCGGAGCCGTCATCGCTTCCCAAGCCGGCAAAGCCCTGAAGAAATCGACCATGGAACTGGGCGGTGCCGACGCTTTCGTCGTCCTGGCCGACGCCGATATGGAGAAAACGGCCAGATGGGCCGTCTTCGGCCGACATTGGAATGGCGGACAGGTCTGCGTTTCCTCCAAACGGATGATCATTGTCAACGAGGTCTATGACCAGTTCGTCGAACGCTATACGGCCGGCGTTGCCGCCTTGCGCGCAGGCGATCCGTTTGACGCCGGCACCACGCTGGCACCTTTGTCGTCTCAAGGTGCTGCCGATGAGATCAAAGACAAGATTGCGCAGGCCATCGCACTCGGCGCCAAGGCTACCGAAGTCGGCCCCAGTGTCCCCAATCAGGGTGCGTTCGTTCAGCCGACGATTCTGAGCGACCTCGCCGACGACAACCCCGCCCGCTATTGGGAGTTCTTCGGCCCGGTCTCGATGCTGTTCCGAGCCAAGGACGAGGATGATGCTATCCGTATTGCCAACGATTCTCCCTTCGGTCTGGGTGGCTCCGTTTTCACGTCGGACACCAAACATGGTGCGGATGTCGCGGCAAAGATTTCCACCGGCATGGTGTTCGTCAACCATCCGACGATGGTCAAAGCTGACCTGCCCTTTGGTGGGGTCCGCCGCTCGGGTTACGGACGGGAGTTGCTCGGTCTGGGCATCAAGGAGTTCGTGAACCACAAGTTGATCAACATCGTCGATATCGACGCGCCGTTCTGAGGTGGAGATTTCCCCGTACGATGACGTTGTTTTCAGCGTCATCGTACGGGGACGCCATTCTCTGAAGCAAAACACATTGCCGCTTCGGGTTGACGCGCTTGACCTGTGAGCATCGGCATCCATTGCGACTTACCACCGGAGTGCAGCCATGATCGAGACACGTATCCGTCGGAAGTCGCTACTTGAGAAGATCACCACGCCACAGGCTGCGGCGGCCCTGATCAAAGATGGCATGATCATCGGCATGAGCGGGTTTACGCGGGCCGGTGATGCCAAGGCCGTTCCGGTTGCGATGGTCGAACGCGCGCGGACGGATCCATTCCAGATCACACTGATCACCGGCGCTTCGCTGGGACACGACATTGACCGGATGCTGACCGAAGCGAAGATCCTTGCACGCCGGATGCCGTTTCAGGTCGATACAACATTGCGCGCCGCGATCAATCGCGGTGAGGTGATGTTCATCGATCAGCACCTGTCGGAAACTGTCGAACATCTTCGCTCGCACCAGCTTGGCCCCATCGATTACGCCATCATCGAAGCCACCGCCATCACCGAGGACGGAGGTATCGTGCCCTCTACCTCGATTGGAAACTCTGCAAGTTTTGCGATCCTTGCCAAGAGAGTCATTATCGAGCTCAATCTGAGCCAATCGCTTGAACTCGAAGGTTTGCATGACATCTACATACCCACCAGACGCCCCTCCCGTGAACCGATCCCTGTCGTTGCTTGTGATAGCCGTGTTGGCTTTCCCTACGTATCCATCGATCCGGACAAGATTGCTGCCATCGTGATCACAGAGAAGAAAGACAGCTTCTCAAACGTGGAAGCGCCGGATGACGACACCGAGGCGATTGCCGGCCACCTGATCCGTTTCCTTGAAAACGAGGTCGCTAAGGGCCGGCTCGACCTGAGTTTGCAGCCGCTGCAGGCGGGGATCGGCACGATCGCAAACTCCGTACTTTCAGCCTTGGCCAAGGGTCCGTTCCATCATCTGACGATGTATAGCGAAGTTCTCCAGGACTCCACCTTCGATCTGTTTGATGCAGGCAAGCTCTCCTTCGCTTCAGGCTCCTCGATCACGCTGTCGGCCGAATGCGCCGAGCGCGTCTTCGGTTCATTTCACACCTACAAAGACAGACTTCTCCTGCGGCCACAGGAAATCTCGAACCATCCCGAAGTCATTCGCCGCCTCGGCGTGATCGGGATCAACACCGCGCTGGAGGTCGATATTTATGGCAATATCAATTCCACGCATGTCAGCGGCACGCACATGATGAACGGCACCGGTGGTTCGGGCGATTTCGCGCGTAACGCCTATCTATCGATCTTCGTCACGAAGTCGCTCGCCAAGGCTGGAAAAATTTCCTCTGTGGTTCCTATGGTGAGCCATGTCGATCACACCGAACACGACGTCGATATCATCGTTACCGAGAATGGCCTTGCCGATCTGCGCGAATTGGCACCGCGCGAGCGGGCACCCCTGATTATCGCCCAGTGCGCCCATCCGTCATATCGTGATCTGCTTTCGGATTACGTTGCACGCGCAACCGCTCGTGGTGGCCATACACCGCATCTGCTTGAGGAGGCCTTGTCCTGGCATATCCGAAAGGAAGCAACAGGAACTATGCTACCGTGACCGGGACAGGTAAAGTTGATGCCCGAACCGTAGAAAGCCTATGTAAAATCTGCCGATTTCGAGAAATATTGGCGGCCGGTTGGTAGCCTGCCTTCGTTGTCTCAAGTCTAAAAGTCGCCTTCTGAGCCGATCCACTGGAATTCGTCTGTGTCGTTCTTATTATTTTACAACTCCGTCGATGAATTCACGCAGAAGCGACCTGTCAAACGCCCCTTCGGTATACAGCATCCACGACACCGCTTCCGAGGAGGTCCAGGGTTTTTTGTAGGGTCGGGCTGACGTCAGCGCATCGTAGACATCGCAGATCGTGGCCATTCGTACGTAAAGGCTGATCTGCCCGTCAGGAAGACACATGGGATATCCTTTCCCATCCAGCCGCTCATGGTGATGAAGGCATATGTCGAGCACGATGTTCGGCATGCCCTTGCCCCGTGAAAGTATCTGGTGCCCGAGGGTGGGATGGCGACGGATGAGCTTCATTTCGACTTCGGTCAAGCCGCCGGCCTTCGTCAAAATCTCGATCGGCATCCCGATTTTCCCGATATCGTGAAGTAAACCGCCCAATCCCAGGATCGGAACGATCGCCGCATCGAGTTTCAGGTGCCGCGCCAGGCGGATCATCAGAGCCGACACGGCGATGCAGTGAAGGAATGTTGCTCCGTCTTTTGTTTTCATCCGGGTCATGCTGATGAGGATCGAAGGATCGATATCCAGCGACTGTGTAATTTCCTCGATGACGGGAGACACCGTTTCGAATGTAACAGCAGCCCCGGCGCTGACATCGTTGAATATGCCCTTCAACAGGACGGAGGTCCTTTTAATTTTTTCGACGGTTAGGATACGGATCTTCCGACCGCGCGACGCCGACAATGTCATGGCCGCTCTGCCCGGAACTTCGGATTCGGATCGCCTCGCGACCGACGGCAAAACATCCAGCCCTTTTGATGTATTGATGAAAACACCGCAGACGTTACTGTTCCTGAGACGTGCTGCATCATCTTCGTATTCCAGTGTATAGCGACGACCGGCAGACGGCGTGAGCAGCCATTCGCCCTCCAACGCCTCGATGAACATTCCGATTCGCACCTGATCCTTGCCGATACGCTTCAGCATTTCCTTCACCTTGGGATAAGAACAGCCTTTTCAGAGTGAGCACGACGTGCCCCGCATGATGGAAAATGCGGGGCATGCTGCCCGATGAGGCGGAGACCGCCGAGCCGCCGCATGCACGGCGGCAGTGGCTCAGAACTCCTTCCAGGACTGTTCGGTAGACGCGCCGAGAGCATTGGCAACCTTGCGTCCCAGCGCTTTTACGGGCGACGTTACCGGGCGTGGGTTGTTAGACGCCAAACGTACCGGTTGATGGTTGGCGGATTGTCCGCCGAGGTTGAACTGTGCGATCAACTTGTTCAGAGCGTCTGCCTCGCCCGCCAGAGTGTGGCTGGCCGCAGTGGACTGCTCGACCATCGCGGCGTTCTGCTGCGTGCCCTGGTCGATCGTGTTGACGGCCGTGTTGATCTCCTGAATGCCGACCGACTGCTCGCGCGCCGATTCCACGATGGCGCTGACGTGGCTGTTGATCTGCTGGACCTCTCCGACCATCACTTCCAACGATTTACCCGTTTCGCCAACCAGAGCGACGCCGGTGCGCACCTGCTCTCCGGATGTAATGATGAGCGCTTTGATTTCCTTGGCGGCGCCTGCGGAGCGCTGTGCCAGTTCGCGCACTTCCTGGGCGACGACCGCAAAGCCCTTGCCCGCATCTCCCGCACGGGCTGCTTCCACGCCGGCATTCAGAGCCAGCAGATTGGTCTGAAAAGCGATTTCATCGATAACGCCGATGATATTGCTGATCTCGCCGGAGGATTTCTCGATCTGCTGCATGGCGTGCACAGCGCTGCGCACGACCTCGCCGGCCTTTTCTGCACCTATTCTGGTGCGTGAGACGAGAACGCCGGCCTCTTCCGCCCTCTTTGTGGAGTCACGCATCGTCGTGGTGATCTGTTCCAGGGCGGCGGCTGTTTCTTCGACGGAGGCTGCCTGTTGCTCGGTCCGCTTTGCCAGGTCATCTGCCGCGGATCGAATTTCATTCGCGCCACCGTCGATGCCGCGGGCATTCACCATGACCGCCTGTAGCGCTTCATGCAGTTTGGTCAGCGAGTTGTTGAAGTCGAGACGCAGCGTATCGAGATGTGTGGCGAAGGGTGTGACGATCCGGTAAGCAACGTCGCCGTCCGCCAGTCGTTGAAGCCCTGTCGCCAGGGAATCGACGACAAACTGGGATTCTGCAGCTTGGCGTCCCTTTTCCGCTTCCCGTTCCAGGCGCTCGCGTTCGCTCAAGGAACGATTGGCCTGCGCTTCCTTTTCCATCGCTGTTTTCTGGATCGCATTTTCACGGAAGACGGCGACCGCGGCCGCCATCGCCCCGATTTCGTCAACGCGGTCGAGGCCAGGGACGTCTATGGAGACGTCGCTCTGTGCCAACCGGCCCATGGCGGTCGTCATCTGTTTGATGGGTGACGCAATGCTGCGGGCCACGAACCACATCGCGGCGATGCCGCCCGCGGCAATCGCGATGCCGACGACAATCTGGAAAAGAGTGTCGGCAATGTTACGCTCGGCCAGCGACGATGTGAGGGCTGTGGCTTGCGCCAACGCCACCGATCTCGGGACTTCTATGATGACCGACCAGGGCGTACTCGTCCGGCCGATCATGATGGGCGATAGGGCCGTAAAGGTCTCTGCATTTCCCTCGACGGTATCGCGGCCGGCCTGGATCAATGGAAGTTGCGATGTGGCCGCGGGGTTTATCTGGTCGAACGGACGGCCGATCGCATCCGGATGGTCACTGGATGCGACGACAAGACCTTTGTAGCTGACGATGTCAACGGCTGCCTTGCCGTCGTAGATCGACGCCTTTACGTCCTGCGCAAGCTTCTGGACGAAGGTGAGATCGAAATCGGCCCCGGCAACGCCGACGAACTTGCCATCGATGGTGATGGGAACAGACATGGTCGCGAGGTAGACGTTTTTACCCTGAACGACATAGGGCAATGGGTCCAGGATGCTCTCCCCTGCGCCACTTTTCGGGTCAAGATACCATCCGCCCTTCACGACACCGTTCGGGTGCAGCTCTGCACTGTCATATTCGACAAGGGGTTGGACAGCCAGATTTCCATCGGTGCTCCGTGTCCAGTAAGGCAGGAAACGCCCGCTTGCATCCGAACCGACATCCTGCTTGCCGCGAAAGAGCTGGTCCTGCCCATCGAGCGCATTGGGCTCCCAGGCGCTATAGGTTCCGTTGAAGCGTGGATTGTCCTTCAGAACGTTGAGGAGGACGGCATTGAACTCGGTTCGGCGTTTGCCAGCCGGTGTTGCCATTTCATTGTCATTCATCGCCGATATTTCGAACATGCGCGCCATGCTGCGCGCCGAGTCGAAAGCCGTGTCGAGAGGTGCCTTGATCAAGGCTGCCTGCGCGAGAGCCAAAGTCTTGAGATGGTTTCTGGTGCTGTCTTCCGTCAGCGCATCGACATGTTCGCCGACGAACGCTTTGCTGTTGGAGGCGGATATAATGCTATACCCCACCAGTGCGCTGCTTGCCGCAACGACACAGACGCCCGCGAGCAGGGCAATTTTCAGCTGAATGGATCGAATGCGCACCGTCTCTCACTCCTGTTTCTCGGCGCATGATGCGGCCCGAGGAGTTTGAACGTGATCCGCTAACATTAATTATCTCAGAATTGAATAGAATTGTATTTGGATACTGTCGCAGATTTGCGACATAAACTCGAATTATTGAACTAAAGCATAAATATTGAACTGTTTAAATGTACGAAATCGCACGAATGTATTTGATTTAAGTCAATATTGATCACCCTTGTCCTCGTGTAGACGGTAATGAAAGGGCTTGTCGCTTGCGAGTGCTCGCCTCAAAAAAGGAGACTTCAATGGATTTGCCCAAGGCATTTCTGTTTCAAAACCGATTGCTGCGCACCCTGTCGGATTCCGATCTCGCACTCATTATGCCGCACGCTGATCGCGTACCACTGCACGTCCGACAAGTGCTGGAGACCGCCCATCAAAAAATCGAATATGTCTACTTTCTAGAATCTGGATTGGGTTCAGTCATGGCAGGCAAGGAATCAGGTTCTGCTATCGAGGTCGGCATGTTCGGCCGCGACGGCATGTCCGGAACCTCCCTAGTACAGGGTGATACTGAAAGTCCATTTGACTGCATCATAGAGCTGGAAGGAGATGCCATACGTATTTCAACGGAAGATTTCGAGAATGCCATGCGCCAAAGTGCTTCGTTGAAAAATCTGATGGCTCGTTACGCGCATGCTCTTGGTATACAGACGACCTACACCGCTTGGGCAAATGCTGAGATCACGCTTGAGCAACGCCTAGCGCGCTGGATTTTGATGGTCAACGATCGCATTGATGATCATCATTTCCGTGTCACGCATGAGTTTATTGCGATGATACTGGGGGTTCGCCGCGCCGGTATTACCGTGGCGCTTAAACTTCTGGAAATGCGCCTTCTTATTAAGATACAACGCCGTGAAATATTTGTGCTGGATTGGCAAGGCCTCATCGATTTGACGAAAGGGGGGTACGGCCCCGCAGAGGTCGAATACAATCGCCTCATTCAGACGTCGACCTATAGTCCAGTTATAGGTAGGTCGCCAGCGGCAGTCTGAACCCGTAATCGATCGGCATCATTATCTTTATGCAAACGAGATATTCCGGCTTTGTCCGCAAGCAAACAATTTCACTGTTGCCCGCTGTTCTCGGCCAGCGATGACGGTGCCTTTCTACTATTTACCAGTTTTTGCGGCGGTGGCGCCGCTTCTGGATGGCGCCAAACGAGACATACTCGCCTACATGACCTTTCCCACGCATCACTGGAACAAGCTGCACTCGCCCAACCCCATTGAGCGATTGAACGGCGAGATCAAGCGACGGACAGAGATCGTCGGCATCTTTCCCAACGAGGACGCCATCGTCTGACTGGTAGCGCGCTGCTGCTCGAACAGAACGATGAACGGGCCGTCCGGCAATCCTGCTACATGACCATTGAGACAATCGCCACGATAAGCCACTCATCAGCCTGCCAGCGGAAAACTAGTTCCAATTGCCACCGGAGACACGCAGACTGACTGATGAATGCTAAGGTGCGCTTCAGATTAATCAAAGCGGATAAAGATGAATTCAGTCCTTGCGAGCAGTTTAAGTCGATGGTTCATAGTGCATTTAGGCGTTGGTATGCTGGATATACTTGTGGCAGAAGCGATAGAATGCTAGGCTCAGGTCTCGTTGTTTCAAATCCAGAAGATGACGGTTGCAGCGATGCAGATGGCTGAGAAGAAAGTGTGGGCGCATCGGTCGTATCGTGTAGCGATGCGTCGCCAGTCCTTGAGCTTGGCGAAGAGGTTCTCGACCTTGTGGCGCTGGCGATAGAGTGCCTTGTCGTAGGGATAAGGAATTTTCCGGCTTCGGCTCGACGGAATGCAGGGTTCGATGCCCTTGGTTACGAGCGCCTGCGGGAACCAGATGCTGTCGTAGCGGCGATCGGCGATAAGGAACGTTGGCTGGCGGGAGGGCGTTAAGCACGAGCCGGGCGCCTTTGTGGTCACTCATCTGACGTTCCGATAGCAGCATGACGACGGGACGGCCTTTGTCGTCGCAGACGGTGTGGAGCTTGGAGTTCAGGCCGCCCTTGGTGCGTCCGCTACGTCGGGGAACATCCCCTTTTTAAGCAGGCTCGCCGCCGTGCGGTGGGCCTTCAGGTGTGTCGCGTCGATCATGATGCGCTCGGGCTTGGGACCTTCGCCCGCCAGAGCCGCAAAGATCCGGTTGAACACGCTGAGCCGACTCCAACGGATGAAGCGATTGTAGAGCGTCTTGTGCGGGCCGTAGTCCTTCGGCGCATCCTTCAACTGCAGCCCGTTGCGGATCACATAGACGATCCCGCTCACCACCCGCCGGTCATCGACCCGCGGCACACCATGCGCCAAGGGAAAGAACGGCGAGATCCGAGACATCTGACGCTCGCTCAGCAAAAACAAATCACTTATCACGGCCTCCTCAATGGAGACTGTGAATCACATCTCAAATCAGATTAATAGGTCCTGAGCCTAGTTATCTCCGCCGTTTAGCGCCGCTTCAGGCGCCAATTCCGTGTTCGAGTTGATCGACGGCGGCGATAACGCCGCGAAGTTCAGCCAGACCCTTCAGTCTGCCAATGCAGGAATAGCCCGGATTCACTGTCCGGTTCTGGTCGTCGATCAGGAGGTGTCCGTGATCTGGCCGGAATGGAATGACGCTGTCCGCGCGCCCTTCCGCCTCACGACGCCTTTCTTCGTGGCGAAGTGCCGCGACCAGCGACACCATGTTGACGTCGCCATCGAGATGGTCGGATTCGATGAAGGAGCCGTCGGCTTCCTTCCTGACGTTGCGAAGATGGGCAAAATGGACCCGGCTGGCGAACCGCGTCGCCATCTCCGTCAGATCATTGCCGGCGCGCGACCCGTAAGAGCCGGCGCAGAGCGTGATGCCGTTGGCGTCATGATTGACAGCACCGAGGATGGTCGCGATATCATCCGCATCTGAGACGATGCGCGGCAGGCCGAACAGCGAGAAAGGCGGGTCGTCGGGGTGAATGCCGAGACGGACGCCGTACTCCGCCGCTACCGGAACGATTTCCGTGAGGAACTCAAGGAGATTGGCGCGCATATCGTCCGATGACAGATCATCGAAGCTGGCGATCTGTGCGCGGATGCCTTCGCGCGTATGGGTGCCTTCCTTGCCGGGAAGCCCGGCGATGATGTTGGTCTCGAGTGTCTGGATCTTCTCATCCGACATGGCCTCGAACCGCTGGCGCGCCGTTTCGATCAACGCGGGCTGGTAGTTCTCTTCGGCGGCGCGGCGTTTCAGCACGAAAAGGTCATAGGCGGCAAAATCGGCCATGTCGAAGCGCAGCGCAAGACCGCCGGCCGCTGTTGGGTAGCGCAGGTTCGTGCGCGTCCAGTCGACCACCGGCATGAAGTTATAGCAGACGACAGGAATACCGGCATGACCGAGATTGGCCAAGCTGTCCTTCCAGCTATCGACATACTGCCGCCACTTCTCGTTGCGCAGTTTGATCGCCGAGTTCACCGGAATGGATTCGCAGACGGACCAGGCCATGCCGGCGCGTTCGATCGTTGCCTTGTGGTCGAGGATGTCATCGACGCTCCACGCGCGGCCGTCATAGATATGGTGCAGCGCGGTCACGACGCCGTGGGCACCCGCTTGGCGCGCATGTGACAAAGTGACCGGATCGCTGCTTCCGAACCACCGCCAGCTCTCTAGCATCAACGTCTCCATCCTTAATGTTGGACAATAAATGCATTCTGCTTCGAAACTGGCAAGATATAAATGGATTTGCAAAAATAAGGCCAACATATTATGCCTTTGAAATTGGACGAGGAGTGTGGTGAAAATGCCGGATCAGGACAGCAAGGCGTCAGCCGTCGATGAGGTCGTCGGTCAGATCAGGGGCTTGATCCGCGAGCGCGGCTTGGGTGTGGGCGATGTTCTGCCGAGCGAGGTCGAGCTTGCGGAGATGTTCGCCTCCAGTCGCAACACCGTGCGTGAAGCCTTTCGTACGCTGAAGGCTTACGGCATCGCCGAGTCACGCCAGAAGCTCGGGGCAGTCCTGACCGACCAGCATCACAATGCGATGCGCGACCTCTTCGCCTTCGCAATGGATGTGTCGACCGACGCATTTCAGGATATTCAAGGATACCGTCGGCTGACGGAATTGAACCTTTTCGATCTTCTGGCCGTGCATCTGACACCTGAGAAGCTGGGCGAGATCGAGACGGTCAATTCTGCGATCCTGACGGCCAGCAATGCCGAGGCTGCCTCCGAAATCGATTTCAAGTTCCACATGCTGCTGGTGACGGCTGCCGGAAATCGGACGCTGACAGAAACCTATGGCATGCTCAAGCCGGTGATCCAGAGGTTGATGATGGCAGGCAAGTCGAGGCGCTCGACCCTGAAGAGCGTGTTCGGTGAGCATCAGGCAATCATCGAGGCTCTGCGCAACAAGGATCGGATCGGCTTTTCCTACCATATGGACCGGCATTTGAGTGCAGGTCTGGTATTCATTCCGAACGCCGTCGTGTCACGAGATCCGAAGAGAAAATAAGGGGGCCGAGATTGTGGGTGAATTTACTGACAAGATTGCTGTCGTAACCGGCACGACCGGCATCGGCCGCGCCGTGGCACTTAATCTAGCGCGCAGCGGCGCACGCGTCTTTGCGCTTGGGATCGACGTTGCAGCCAACAAGGACCTGTCCGGGCTTGCGGCTGCCGAGAGGCTCGACGTTCTGGTGCTGGACACGGATGTGTCCGATCCTCAAGCCGTGCGTGTCGCTTTCGAAAAGGTCGCCGCATTGGGCGGAGGCATTGATGTGATCGTCAATTCGGCGGCAGTGCACCCCTATGGCAACGCAACGGAGACTCCGTTCGACATCTTCATGCGCTGCATGGCCGTCAATGTCGGTTCGATCCATCTAACGGCACAATTCGGCGTTCCGGAGATGCGCAAGCGCGGCAGCGGCGTGATCGTCAACATGTCGAGCGTCCAGGGACACGCCTGCCAGAGCGGCGTTTCGGCCTATGTCGCCTCAAAAGGCGCGATCCATTCGATGACCCGCGCCATGGCGCTGGACTTTGCGGCCGATCAGATCCGGGTGGTCTCCGTCAGCCCGGGTTCCGTGCGCACGCCGATCCTCGAACTGGCGGCGCGCACCTTCGAAGGTCCGGATGCGGATATCGAGGCCGTGTTCCAGCGCTTTGGCACCGCCCACCCCCTCGGCCGCATCGGTGAGCCAGGGGAAATTGCCGATCTGGTCGCATTTCTTGCCTCCGACAAGGCCGGCTTCATCACCGGAACGGATCACCGGATCGACGGCGGCCTGACGGCCGGCATCGGCGTGCGCTGAGACAAGGCAGAAGGACCTTTATCATGACCAACGAATTGCTGAGAAGCGACATCAATCGTATTCTGCGAGAGGCGCAGGCTTTCATGGCTTCCTTCGGCTATATTCTGCCGCCTTTTTCGAACTGGACGCCTGGCGAAATGCAAGCCCGTAAGGATGAGATCACCAATATCACCCGATCTGGACTCGGTTGGGACATCACCGATTTCGGCATGGGAGACTTCGCGAAGACAGGTTTGCTGCTGTTCACGACCCGCAACGGTTGTTTGGCCGACCTGAAGCGTGGCGGCGGAATGCTCTATGCTGAAAAGGCGATGATCTCGCGTCTTGACCAGGTGACGCCGAGCCACACGCATATCCTGAAAACCGAAGACATCATCAATCGCGGCGGCGGGACACTGGTGGTCGAACTGTTCGGTGGCAGGAATGGATCGTGTGATCGTTCTGAGGGCACTTCGGTGCGATGTGACGGCATCGAGGCCGTCTTGCCGCCGGGTGCCAGACTGCGGCTGCAGCCAGGAGAAAGCGTGACGTTGTCTCCCGGCGACTGGCACGCGTTCTGGGCGGAAGAGAGCGATGTCTTCGTCGCCGAAGTGTCCACTGTCAACGATGATGCGACCGACAATATCTTCGAAGACCCGCGGGTGACGCGGTTTTCCGGCATTGAGGAGGACGAACAGCCGTTCCGGCTGCTGGTTTCCGACTATGCCACGTGGCTGGCGTGACCACCGGTGCAGAGGGCAATCGTGCTACATTACGGAATGACCGCCATCCGTTGAGCATCGCGCGCCTATTCCGAAAGTGAGCTTAGACCGATGAGTCCCCGTCTTGCCCAGTTCGCAGCGTCGAACGACGCAAGGACGGTCCTCGATGCGCTGCGCAAAGTGGTCGGAGCGAGTCATGCTCTTGCAAGGGAGGCGGCAATGCGCCGTTTCACACGCGGCTATCGTTATGGGCAGGGGCATGTGCGCTGCTGACAAAGCGGAAGCCGCTTCGGTCCGCCGAAGAACTCGCCGAACACACGCTACTCCACGACGCCCATAATTTTGCCCCGAGTTCATCGAACGTCTGGGTGGTTCGACGGATACTACGTTCTAAGGGATCAGCTTTTCGCAGACCTCGCACGCGATCGAAGCTGCCATTGCGAGGCGGGGCCATAGCCCTGACCAACAAGGAATTCGTCGAGAGGGACCTCGATGAGGGAAGGTTGGACCGTGTTCTTGACGGCTCGTTGCAGGGGCCTGCCAATTTCTACCTCGTATGGCAGAGTTACCGGAAAAGCCCTGCGATCGCCGCTCTGGTCGATTGGTTGATCGCTGAAGTAGGGACCACTCCGTCGAAGGTTTAGGACATCCACATGCGAAGCGTGTCGTTCGTCACGGAAGACTCAGGTCCAAACCCAGCGTCCGGCTGAGGCCGATAGCTAAGAGCATCACGGCTACGAGCGCCAGCAGGAAGGCCGCGGCCATTATCGCTCCGGTGCGTAGAGCCGCGCGCCTCTCCCCTTTCTTGCTCTGGTCGTAGTGCCACTTGATGGCGAAGAACATGGCCAAGCCTAGTGCGAGGACCTTGAACGTGACGAAAACTATCGGGACCCAATCCCACATTTTTTTTCCAAGCGGTCGTTAGCAGGTGTCTGTTGCGAGGCCCAGTGTATCTGACGATCTTAGGGCACTTCGATCATGCTGAAGCGTTCTTCCAAGGCGGCCGGAGGGGGCAGCGCGTCGTCCCGTCCACTCATACCGCTACATCTCTCCGATGTTCAAAGTCAGGATGCCTCACTCCCGATCAGCGTCTGGGGGCACGGTCTTCGGCCTGACGTAGTCCCTATCAATCTTTCCTTCCTCGGCCTTGTAGAAGAACTGGCTGTTGACGAGCCATCCCTTCAGCGGGCGGAGCGGCAGAAGGCAGGCAAGAAGTGTCAGGGGCAATGAGGTGAAGAGATGCAACAAGGGTGAAGGATTGAAAGTGACCTCGATCCAGCAGGCGACTGCGACCGCTGGCACACATGTAAAGCAGATGACGAAGAACGCTGGCCCGTCAGCCGGATCAGCGAAACTGTAGTCGAGACCGCAGACTTCGCATGCCGGTTTCAATGTCAGGAAGCCTTCGAAGAGGTGTCCTCGCCCGCACCGGGGGCAAAGCCCTCGGATACCTGTCTTGAGGGGACGAAGTGGAGGCCATTGGCTGGTCATCGATCAATCCTTTCTGCATCTAGTGATCGACCGGATGGATACGGCAAACCATGTCCGTTCAAACCTTGTCTGCGCCTGGAGTTGCCGTCTCAGGCGCTGCATATCCCGACGGAATCTTGCCTCTCCTGGTTTTGTAGAAGAACTGGCTGTTTACGAGCCACCCCTTCAACGGACGCAACGGCAGTACGCAAGCCATCAGAACGATGGGTAGAGAAACAAGGATGTGCACCCACAATGAAGGGCTCATGGCGATCTCGATCCAGGCGGAGACGACAACGGCGACCAGAATGAACGTGAAGCAGTTCACGAAGAATGCCGTGCCAGTGGCAGGATCAGCAAATCCGTTGTCCAGACCACAGGCCTCACATTTCAGCTTCAGCTTCATAAACCCCTCAAAGAGGTGTCCCTGACCACATCGGGGGCAAAGTCCCCGGACACCCGTCTTCATTGGTGAGAGTGGCTGCGGCTGGGTTGTCATCTCTCAAGCCTTTCAATGTCGGAGATTATATGTATTGAATCTACATACAATAATCCTATCAATATGGCGACGCGCGAATTGTCGCACTCGATCCGCGCGCCCGCTCTTTGGTACTGCAGGGGATTAAATGAGCCAGAACGACGCTATACATGTGTTAAAATGACCCCCTATGCTTCTGTTGGCCGGCCGCTAAAACACTTTCCAACTTTGTCAGGGCTATAACGTTATTCATAACGGCCGTTGCGGCGAGCATATAATATCCATATAGTTTTCTATTGATTGGATGTAGGGGGCGTTTATGACTGCGAAAACATGGTCACCGAAGCTGAGCACAAAGGATGGCCCGATCTATCTAGCGATTGCCGACGCACTGGCCGCCGATATCGCCAGCGGACAACTTGCCGAAGGTACGCGCCTTCCAACGCAGCGAAGACTGGCGGAAGACCTGGATATCGATTTCACAACGGTGAGCCGCGGTTATGCGGAAGCTCAGAGCCGCGGCTTGATTGAAGGGAAGGTCGGTCAGGGGACGTATGTGAAGGCACGGCGAAGCACGCTCTCGCGCGTTGTACAGCCTTCTGGCTTGGTCGATATGAGCATGAACTTGCCGCCGCGTTTTCAGAACAGCTCTCTCACACGCAGAATGTGGGAGGCGGCGAGAGATCTGGAGGATCAGGGCCTCGATCTGCTGATGCGCTATCAGGAGCCGGGAGGCATCATGAGCGATCGCGTCGTTGCGACGGGTTGGCTGTCTCGGAGGCTTCCGGGTGTCACATCGGAACGCGTCCTCGTAGCCGCCGGCGCTCAAGGGGCGCTTCATGCGGTGCTTGGCGTACTTACCGAGCCTGGCGATACGGTGTGCGTGGAGCAACTGACCTATCCAGGTTTCCGATCCGTCGCGTCGCATCTGCGCCTAAAGCTCGCGCCCTTGGAGATGGACAATCACGGCCTGCTCCCGACAGCGTTCGAAGAGGCCTGTAAAGCCGCACGGCCAAAGGCGCTTTACTGTATGCCGACGCTTCACAACCCAACGACAAGGACCATGCCCCTCCACCGTCGCCGTGAACTGATTAACGTAGCGCGCGCGTATGATATTCCAGTAATCGAGGACGATGCTTACGGCGCACTGGTTCCCGATGCGCCCACACCCCTTGCAGCGATAGCACCGGAGACTGTCTTTCATGTCGCCAGTCTGTCGAAATGCCTGTCGCCGGCGCTGCGCGTCGCCTACGTCGCTGTGCCGGAAGGTCGGTCCCTCAGGGTCGCCAACGCTATCAGGGCCTCGGCATCCCTCGTCTCGCCACTCACCAGCGCGATCGCTTCGCGGTGGATCGAGACAGGAATGGCTGATGAAGTGCGAGACGAGATAATGAGAGAGAGTGCAACAAGGCTGCAGGTGTTGCGGGCGACACTGCCTCACAATGCCGCCGCGTCTACTGGAGGTTTCCATGCATGGCTTCCCGTACAGAAACCTTGGACACGAGGGGAATTGGTGTCGAGGCTGCGTTCAGTCGGGGTTGGCGTTGTTGCCAGCGATGCCTTCGCGATATCGAGCGCTCCCGAGGCGGTCAGGATCGGTCTAGGTGCTGCGGGTTCCGTCGAGGAACTGAAGCGGAGCTTGGCTATCCTTGGTGACCTGCTGTCTCAAGCGCCAGCCACTTCTACGATGGTGGTTTGAGTGTCGCTCCCGCAGGACTTCGCAAAGGCCGGCGGCACATCCGCCGTCATCCTGCACAGTCGACCGAGAAGCAGGACCGGGCATCCTGACGGATAGCGCCATAGCGATCCGCGCTCCCACCGCGAGGTCGTCCTCAACCCCGGACTGTTGATGCATAACGGAACCGTCGCGTCCCATCAGGATGGACGAGGGGTACCTTGCAGCCGCCGCGACAGCTCCCGAATGCCGGCCGTCATCCCCGACCTGGACCGTAGGTTGCGCGAACGCGATCCCCTCGGTCCGGAACACCTCGCTTATCATCGCGTACCTCTTTCTGCGCATGAAGTTCTTCGGTCCGGGAACGGTCGTCATCGGGAAAATCAGCACGATGCCGTAGTCCCCCGAACGCCTCGATACCCTTTATTCTCAGCGGCTGGATGAACTGGCTTCCCAGCTCCGGGCCGTCTTGCAGCTCCGCCCCGATCCGCTTGGTAATCTTGCGGGCCTACTCCAAATTGGTGTCGACGCCGACGGTGGTCCGGAACTTGTCGATGACCCAGTCGCGGCTCATGTTCTGGACAGCCCTGAGTTCTCCGAACGGAAGTGTATAGACGGGTCACCGATAGCCAAAGAGCTTCATCGATCGGAGGCTGAAGCCTTCGACGGTGCCCATGTAGTCCTTCGCCTGGATGTCTTCTCCAATCCGAAAAGCGTCGTCGAGCAACTAGAAAACCGTGCCGATGACATCCTTGACGAGGGTCTCCACCTCCGTACGTTCGTGATTGATGAGCATCTTGGCACGTTCTTCCTAAAAAAAACCAGCGGCTTCAGCCGGCTCGTCATCCCATGCCGTGTTGCTTACGATGTTTTCATCGAGCTAAGACAGCCTCTTTCCAACGGGCAAAAGATAGTCATTCTCCAGCTTCGGGCTTGGCGTCTTCAAGTCGGCCAAGGTGGTTTCTCATCTGACAGTAAATGGGAAAAGGGCCGCTGTGGGCGGCCCTTTTCAATTTCGCCTGGCGACGTTTAGCGTTCAGCGTTCTGGTTGACGACCGAGGTAGCAATGGACGTAAGGGTCAGGTCGGTGGCCTGTTCTTCATCGAGCGTCGTCTGAAGAAGCCCGGCGGCGTCGTTGAGCCCGAGCTCCAGTGCCCAGGTGCGAAGCGTGCCATAGCGCGACATCTCGTAATGTTCGACGGCTTGTGCGGCTGCAAGCAGTCCAGCGTCAAGAGCAGGCGAACCCTCATATTCCTCCATGATCTCGGCGCCTTCCTTTGTAATGCCGAGGATGGCGTCGCAGGTTTTGGGTTCCGGAGCCTTGCCGATGATCTTGAATACCTGTTCCAGGCGTTCGACATGGACCTGCGTCTCAGACAAGTGTTTCTCGAATGCTGCCTTCAGCTGACCGTTCGTGGCGGCCTCGTGCATCTTCGGAAGCGTCTCTACGATTTTACGCTCGGCGAAGTAGACGTCCTTGAGAGTGTCGTGGAAGAGCTCGTCGAGTGTTTTGGTAGAAGCCATGTTGGAAATCTCCATTAGATAATTATCGACGCGGACAATTCCGGTCTGATGTTAGATGGTTCGGCGCGTGGTTTGCGTTTCTACGAAGCCGCTACGTTTCGTACCTGTTATGCCGCCGAACCAGGAAGCGATTGCGCCAAGAACCAGCGCTACGAATGCTAGAATAGCGCCAACGGATACGGCAGCCGTGGCAGCCTGTGCCGCGTCAATGGCCTGCTGCTTGGCTGCCGCCACATTCTCACGGTAGGATTTTTCATACCGATCGACCTCTGTTCGGGCCTGCTCGACGGGGATATTCTGTGCGCGGGCAACCGCTTCTGCCGCACGAACCCGGGCGTCTTCCGCCGTCGCCTCATCGCCCGTCATCACCGCTTGTACGGCTGAAACAGCCGCGTCCTGAAGGGCCTGCGCGTCGTTGCCGGTCGAACTGCGAACCTGCTGCTCGATGCCTGCCATAGGGTTGGCGGAGTTTGCGATTGACGGTGCTGCAACACCTGCGGCCGTTGCAGCTGTTTGGCCAACACCTCCGATGACGCTCGTCAGGCCGCTGAAAGCGCCGCCGATGATCGCGCCAACGGACGTCGTCAGCAGATACAGCACGACAAGAGTCGTCACAGCCCAGGACGTCAGACCATGATAACCTCCTGTCGAGTTGCTGGGACGCCCAGACAGGCGGCTGGCGACGTAACCGCCGATAAAGGCGGAGACGATGCCCGCGACGACAAACCAGATGCCGCCAGCGATCGAAAAAGTGCCGGGGGCCGGATTGTCGGACGTCGCTGGATCGAGAACCGCGGCCCCGATCCCCACACCGAGAAGGTTCAGCAGGAATTGAACAGCCAAGGCGATGACCACGCCTGCGAAGATCGATCCCCACGAGACCTTATGAAAGCCCGCCGTCACATCAGGATCGACGCGTTGTAGAGTGTCATGAGTTAGGTTTGTGGAAATAGGTGTCGTCATGCCGGGTTCTCCTGCGATTCACGAATTCGTGAATGCCGGACAACTCGCTGTAGGTGAACATGTTCCCCTGTGATCCGCCGCCTCGGAGATGGTTGCTTGGCAAGATCGTGTGTAGTGCTGTGAATGCTTCGGCAAACCACGCTTCCTAGATTGATCTGCCGGTTCTGGATCTGATGGCATGGTGTGGCGGTCTTCGTGCTGACCACGGACAGAAGCATGATCCCGGCGACGGGATAATCATTCAGAGGGAATTGACGAACAAAGGCCCATTACAGAAGCACTAAAGATGCGCCGAATATGAGAGCGTGGCTTTCTTGTTGAAATCGCCTCGAACGGAGGGTCGCTGATTTGTATCCCTTCAAGGCGTGTAGGCTCTGTGTGAAACACACAGGGTTGGATAACTCGGGAGATTGTCTTTACGAACTTAACGAGCTTGGCGAGTTGACAGCGACTGGCTATTTTGCCTTCAAAAGGTGGATTGTCATGCCCGGCACGAAAACTTCAGCAAGCGAAACTCCAAATATCGCGCTATCGATGAAGCTGCCCCGCAAAGCCGATTTCGAAAAAGCGTTGCTCAATCACTATACCAAGGCAGTGCAACTGAGCCAGAAGGCTGGCCATCAGGTGAGTTTCCGCGTCGTCGTGCATCCGCGCGCAGGAGCGCAGACAATTTCGATCGTTGAGGAAGACCCGCTGGTTGGCGACAGTGCGTTTCCGGTCGAAGAGGCTGGGGAACCGGACGACGAATTGACGGCAGCCTTGTCCTCCGCACGAGAGCGCGGCCATCGCCGTGTTGCAGAGATCCTATCCGAAGACGATATGCTCAGCGCCGACGCCTTTTCAGATCTTCTTGGCGTTTCCCGTGTCACGGTCAATACAAAGCGTCAAAACGGCCAGGTGCTCGGCCTGGGTGGCGCCAAGCGAGGGTTCCGTTTCCCGGCCTGGCAGCTTGACCGGGATGGCCGAGCCTATGCAGCGCTTCCAAAATTGCACGAGATCCTGGCGGGTGCCTGGGCCGTTTACCGCTTCCTTGTTTCGCCCCACAGTGCGCTTGACGGTCGCACCGGGCTCGACGCCCTGAAGCGGGGCCAGGATGGCGACGTGATCGCCGCAGCCGAGGGCATTGCCCACGGTGACTTCCGCTAAATGGCTGGTATCAAACCGCCTGCCGGTTTCGAGCGTCAGCCGCTCGATATTGAAACGATTCCTTCAGGGCGTCGCTTTGGCCGAATTTACGCAAGCGTTTTTCCGGACCCGTTGGGATTTGGAAAAACGCCAAGTCGTTTCAGCGACCCGCGCCGACGTGATGCAACGAAGCGCTTCGGCGTTCTTTATCTGGGCGAAACACTCAAGGTCTGCTTCCTTGAGGCGGTTCTGCGTGATCGCTGCGATGGTCTTGTCGGCGATCTTCCGATCGATGAAAAGGAGATCTACGCGCGACGCGACGCTGAGGTCGAGACGACCGCAGACCTCAGCCTTGTCGACCTGCGCGACGACCACGCGATCAGGATGGGGTTCCAACTGACGTGGCAAAATCCTCGCTTCAGAGCCTTGCGCGCTCCTGGTCGCTGGCATTCCACGAGCACCCGTCACTTCCTGATGGCATCATTTATCCATCTCGCCTGAACGGCCACACAAATATCGCTGTCTTTAGGCGTGCAGTCCCCAAGCTGGCACCGGCCCGCGTAGTGCCGTTGATCGGCGCACCAGGGCTCGCCGCTGTCATCAACGACCTCAGGCTGAGCACGGTCTCTTTCCCTTGATGCATTGCCGGGAAGTGCTGGCCGTTCCCGGCACAGGGTCGACAGTTCAATTCCCTTCACGACCGTCAGGTTCAGATCAAAGCCAAGCAATTTCCAGGTCTTGTTTCTGCACACAGTGTCCGAATATTGTTGTCTCTCAACATGATCCGGCCGCCCCAGATGACATAACTTCAGAGATCCAGAACCTCGAAATATCCGGCACCCTCCTCTGTAAGGAGCGGACGAGCATCTTTGAGGGGAACCGTCAGGAGATCGTCGGTGCAGGCGAATATGACGTGTGGCAGGCCCTGCAGGGTGAAAACGAGGTCACTGGTGGTGAAGTAGACTGCGAGACTGCTCCGGATGAGGTCTTCATACCCACACCCTTTCTCCGTCTCGTCATCGAATTTCTCGCGGTTTTTAAGAATGAACTGGATCAAGCTCTCGCTCGGGCCAAAGCTTAGCAACGAGGGGTCCGCGACCGTAGAAGGATCGACCACAGTTCCGTCTCCGTTGGTTGCGGTCCAGCCGCGCAGCAGGGTTTCCGGCACGAGTGCCTTGCCCGTTCGCGCATCGGCGAGACGATGATCCCCGAAATTACTGGGATGAGCGCCACCGCACCAATAGCTGCCACCCTCTGCAATACCGACTAGGCGCGAAGTCAGATGTTCAACCGTTACAGATCCACCGCCGTCATATCCGCTGGTACCTTCCGCATCCTGTCCCGACCAGCCGAAGCCAAGATAGGCTCTTGCCATGCAGGAAAAGGCGGACAAGGCAAGCTGCAGGCGCTGTTGCGCCAGGTAGCGGTTGATCGGTGCCGGATCGACTTTTCCAATCGAAAGGACAACCGGATAAGAAAGTCCGGTTCGGCTGTCTTCATCCATGCGGTAGCTTCTGTGGCCAAGATTGGTCGTGACGCCTTGTTTGAAAGGGCGATCCATTTTCAGGAAGTCGTAGGGCAAGCTGTCTTTGCTCAGCACCATCGGCTGGTCGGTCCCGGTGAGCGCGTAGCTTGGGTCGAGAGCAGCGAGCAGGTCTGGTTCGCTATCGGATATCGTCCGCTTGCCCTTCTTGACGAGCTTGACCTGCAGCGTCTTGCCACTCTCTTTGTCCCGCCATGTCCCCAAAAGTCGCTCGCCGCTGCCTTCAGTTTTCAAGTTCCATTCAGCGGCGATAGGCGCAACATCGATGACGTCACCATCGGCGGTTTTGCAGAGCTTTTCGGTACAAGGCTTTTCTTCGGAAAGTAGCATGGCGTCAGGATCCTTGACCTTCATGCTATGCAAAGGGATGTCACCGCCTTTGGCAAGATAGGCATAGCGTCCGGCCCGCAAACCATCGGCACCCGGCGACGCCAATTCAAGGATGACTGGCAGAGACCCGATGGAGCCGACGTAGGTAACCGCCTCAGCCGAATGCGCAACACCGGTTCCGAAGGAAAAGACAATCAAAGCAGCAAGAGGAAGGCGCATGTCTATCCACATCCGGTTGTGATCGTTCATCTTTAACGCCCACAGCCGCGGTTCGCCAGGGATATGATTGTTCCTAATAAGACGCTGATTGGTTCACGAACCCAAGATCTTGACTTCTGGGCCTGCATGGTGCCGCCGGTTCGAATTGGTTTAAGGCGGTTTTCAGGCTTGACATCGGAGCTACGGCAATCACACATGCCCGCCTTTATGCGGCCAAGGGAGATTTATCGAGATGCGTCATAGGCTTATCACGGCGACGACCGCCATTATTATGGCTTTTGCCACGGGGGCGTCCGCGACAGATATTAGCCAGGACGGGGCCAACAACATCCGTGACACTCTCAATCACCTGCTGCCCAAGGACATCGCCAAGCGTGCGCCCGTTACGGTCACGCCGGCCGGATCGCGCTACGAGATCGGCTATGACTTCTCCAAACTCCTGGCGCAGATCAAGAAAACGGATTTCGACATCAAGGGCCTAAAACCCTTCAAAATGTTCGCCACACCGCAGGACAACGGGCTCTGGGATCTGGAAGGCAACAACAACCTCAATGTCACGGGGCATTTCATCGGGCCTGACAAGAAGCGCTCGGACTTCACCTATTCGGTTGCCAACATGGTGTTTAACTCGGTCTTCGACCCGGCAATCAGCTACTTCCGCTCCGGTGATTTCAGTGCCAAGGAACTGAAATTTATCTCATCCACCGATACCGAGGTGGTCAAGGCCAGCTTCGGCGACATGATCTACAAGTTGACCTCTGCCGAAAGCGCCACTGCCGGTCGCCTGGATTTTGCTGCCAACGGCAAGCTCAGCACCTTTGTGGAGCAGGTCAGCGGCAAGGAAATGCCGCCGATCCAGATCTCGGCAGACAGCCTGGATTTCGATGCCAAGGTCAAAGGCGTTGCAGCCAAGGACTTGAAGGAAATGGTCCTGTTCGTGCTCGATCACGTCGAGCAGAAGCATCTCACCAAGGAGAGCGAGACCAAGTTCAAGGACATGCTCGGCAAAGCCTTTCCGCTGCTGAGCTCGCTTGAGGAAACCATCAGACTCAACAACCTCGCCGTCACCAGCGCCGTCGGAAGCGGCGGCGCCAAGTCCTTTGGCTATCACTTCACGGTCGATGGGCCGAGCAACGCGACGCGCGTTGGCGTGGCGATGGATGCTGGCGACTTGACGCTAGACAGCGTGCTGCTTCCTGAGGGTTACACCGCCTTCCTGCCTCAAGCACTCGATATTCAGTTCGGCGTCTCGGGCATGGATTTCGCAGCCCTTGGCGACGAGTTCATGAAGACAGATTTCACCACGTCAACGGGCGACAGCAGGAAGGCGGGACAACAGGCCGCCGCGAAGCTTTTTCCGGGCGGCATCCTGAAGGTTGATTTTCCGAAGGTCAGCGCGGAGTCTAGCGTCTATAACATCGAGGTATCCGGGGAGATGGAAGGCCGCGTCGACACGCAAAAAGACTACAGGGTGAACGCATCGATCGTGGCGCGCGACTACGACAAGACGATCGCGGCTGTGCAGGAACTGGCAAAGAGCAATCCGGATCTGAACAATGCCTCCTTCGGATTGATGATGATCAAGGGTTTTGCCAAGGCCGACCCCGATGGCGCGCAGCGTTGGGACGTAGCGGTCGCCGGCGACGGCTCGGTCAGCGTCAACGGCCAACAAATCAAGGGGCCGGACGCACCGGCCACTGACGAGGCAGCGCCTTCGGACGAGGCGGCTCCCTTGGTTGAGACAGCGCCTTCCGACCAGACCAAGCCCTGAAGTTCATTCGGTGACAATCGCGGAGCGCCGGTTACTGGCGGCACGCCCTGCCGCAGACGATCGGAAAGTCCGCGATACCGGCCTCGCAGGCATTAGGGAAGGTTTGCGTCCGGCGGCAGAATTCAACAAATGTCCGATCTGACACAACAAGGCCCTCAGAGGTCATAACAGCGGAAAATCGTCGTGAAAAAACTTATTTCTATCGTAATCTTGGCGAGCTTCGCGTGTTTATACCAATCTTCTCCAGCGCGCGCAGACGGTGCCGTAACTGAGCTGTTTCAAAAATATCTGGCCAATGGACGCCTTGGTGAGGCAGACGAGCAGATGTTGTCCACAGCTGCCGCGGCTCCTAACAACGCTGACGCACAGTTGGGGCTCGGTCTGGTGCGATCGGCCCGTGCATTCGAAAAACTATCTCAGTCGCTGTACCGCTATGGCTTTGGCTCCAAGTCCGACGGTTATGAGATGTTTCTAGGCCGGGGCTCCGGCGAAATTGCCCGAAACGAAAATCCCGAGGCAATCACATACGACCAGTTTCGCGGCATTCTTGCTGCCTTCATTGAAGATCTGGATGCCGCCGACAAGGCTCTTGCAGCCGTCGGTGAAAAGCCGGCAAAATTGAAAGTCGACCTCTCCGTCGCGCGCTTTGACTGGAATGGCGACGGCAGGGTCGGGCCGGAAGATTACATTGGGCGGGCCTTTTCCAATCTGGACGAGAAAGGTGGGGCGCTGCCTTTCGTCGTCGGTTTTGACACTGCCGACGCCAAATGGCTGCAAGGCTACGACAATTTGCTGATGGCTGTTGCCAAGGCGTGGCTGTCCCATGATTTTTCCGAAAGCTGGAACGGGAGTTTCGGTGTCATCTTCCCACGGGCCGTCTCGACATTGTCGGTGGCCAATGGCAAAGGCGCGGATGACATAACGACGTTCGGCGTCAATAAGGCGCAAGCTGATGACATCGCCGACTTCGTCACGCTTATTCATACGATCCGCTGGCCGGTTACCGACACGGCAATGTGGGGCGAAGTGCGCGATCACCTGAAGAAGGTCATTGTACTCAACCGTGATACCTGGGCACTCATCGACAAGGAAACCGATGACGATCATGAATGGTTGCCGGGGCCAAAACAAAAGAGCGGGGTTCTGCCGTCCTTTGACGTCACGCCTGAACGCATTCAAGCATGGCTCGCAGTCCTCTCGCAGTTTGAAGCCGCCCTCAATGGCAAGATCCTTGTCCCGCACTGGCGCTTCGACAAGGGCTTCAACCTTGCAAGAGTTTTCACAGAGCCTAAGCCTTTCGACCTTGTGCTCTGGGTAACGGGACCGGCTGCGTTACCCTACCTGCAGGATGGCAAAGCTATGAGTAGCGGCGAGTGGAACCAGATTACCAATATCTTTGAGGGGAATTTCGCGGCCTACGCTTTCTATTTCAATTAGTGTGAACCGGCGGGGGGTCGCGATGCCGATACGCATCCCAATCGAAAGGCGGTCAGACATCTGGCGGCCCGAATCTATTATGCTGCCAAGCCTAAGTTAACGCCTAGACGAAACAAATTTTATGCCCATGGGCGATCTGGTGTCAGGGTCGTCGATTTTCATCTCTTCAAGGCCCTGCTGCTGGCGTAGCGGCTTACGCCATGTTTCGGCTATGGCCGTTGACATCGTCAATTGCCGCTGCGGAAGGATGAGGTAGGGCGTTCCTAAGCTGATCTTCGATCACCGCACTTTGCTTAACGCCTAATGTCATTTCTGCCTTTTTTCCAGATCGTCGAAGTATGTCTCAAAATACTGGCGCATCAGAATCGACGTAATTGATGGGCTGCGCTGCGGATCGATGATGAGAGAGAGCGTGAGGGGTGGCAAACCGCGGTCGCTGAAGCGTAGATAGGCGAGACCGTCGTCCCGCTGGACCTGTGCGCCCTGCGACAATGCGATCAGGCCGAATCCCGCACCTTCTCGAACCATCGACCGCATGAGGTCGAGACTATTGGTCGTAAGCACGGGCCGAAGCCGCGTTCCCGTCCGGGCGGCGGCGACATCGACGGCATCGCGAAGATGGGTGCTGGCATCCGGAATGATTGTTGGATTTTGAAAGAACGCCTCAAGCGAGAGGGTCGCCTCCGGTTCGGGTAGCCGGGCGGCCGGCACGACGGCGTGCAGATGAAAAGGGGCGGAGCGGGTGACGGTAACGCCGGGCAAGGGCCGCGGGCTGAACGTCAGCCCGAAATCGGCAAACCCGTCCAGGACAAGTTTACGAACCTGATCGGAGTCTACAACGAGGATATTGTTGCGAATACGGGGATGATCGCGCATGAAGCGGGCCATCGCGCCGGGAAGGAAATCGAATACGGTTTCCTGCGAAACCGCGATTTTGACCTCACCGCGGCGCAGGCCTTTCAGCTGTTCGATCTCGAACGTGATGCGGGCGTAATCCTTGCGCCATCCCTTGACGCCGTGAATGAGGATCTCGCCTGCCGCAGTCAGGCGCATGCCACGCGGCAACCGTTCGAACAGCGCCACGCCCATCTCCTCCTCGGCGCGGATCAACTGCTTGTCGATGGCGGAAGCGGATACGTTCAGTTCCGCCGCCGCCTTCCGGATGGACCCGAGACGGGCGATGGCCTCTAGATATTGGGCAAAACGGGAGAACAGCAGCCTGCTCATGGCAGATCGATGGCCCTGTGTTGAGAAAAAGGAAACGCACTGGACGGATCTTGATGTTTGTAAAAGGCACGCCATCGATTGTCTATAGAGGCTTGCCGATGAAGGACCCACATGAACCCGATCATTCCCGAGACCTTTGGTGTGGATATTGCCGGCGAGACGTTCGACCTTCCGATCATCGCCCTCAGCGATCGGCGCGCCATTGCGCTGCTCATGGTCATCGAGATGGGCGTGCGCTTCGGCGATCTTGTCGGCGATGCGATGGTGGCGCGGTTTGCCGCGTTGAAGCCGGATATTGTGGTGGGCAGCGCGACACTCGGCATCCCCGCGGCAATCGAGGTGTCACGCCGTTTCGGGCTTGACCAGTATGTCATCCTGCAAAAATCGCCCAAATTCCACCTCGCAGAAGCGCTGGTCGAGGACGTCAGATCTATCACCACCGGCGGCTCCCAGCGGCTTCTGCTCGACAGGCGCTCCATTGCGCTCCTGCAGGGCAAGCGCGTGCTGGTCATCGACGATGTAGTCGCGACGGGCTCCAGCATGGCTGCGGCGATCCGTCTGGTGCGCCGCGCCGGCGCCGAGGTTGTGGGTGCCGGTGCGATCCTTGCAGAGGGACACGCCTGGCGCCACGCGCTGGGCCGGGATGCCGACCTCGTGAACACGCTCGGCCACATCCCGCAGTTCGATATCTTCGACGGCATAGCCATACCAGATGCAGCAACGGAATATACGGCGCGAACAGGCGCAAGCCATGCGTTCGGTCAGGATAATCGGAACGTCGGGAGATGGTCTGCAGGCTAGAGTTCGTCAGGGGATAAAGGGGCACCAGCGTTCCTGAAACGAGATACAGAAACAAAAAGCGAGGGTCTTTCAGGGAAGACCAAAACTGACCGGACGGACCAGCGGACAACAGAAAAGCAAGCGGACGGCTCATCAGCCCAACCGCCTTCGACAGACCATAAGGGAGGTCTCAAGGGGCGCGCGCCATGCCCGAAGACCTGTCTATCTTAACGCAAGGGGAACTATGAAAATGCAGCAGACAACTCTCTCACACAGTGACGGCAACACGCTCTTTCCGCTCGTGCTGTCCATTGTCGCGGCCGCTGCCACCGGTGTGCTCTGGACCTATGCCAATCCGATCCAGCTCGTGCCTGGCGTCATCCAGTGGCGGATTTTCGCCTTCCTTCCGCCGCTGATTGGCATTCTGCTCGGCTGGCGTAGCGGCTTCATCTGCGGCTATCTCGGCACGATCGTCTGGTCGCTTCTTGCCGGCACGTTCATTCCCGCCCATTCACTGATCGTCGACGGCATCATGGTCGGCCTGACGGGCCTTGCTCCGGGCCTCCTGTTTGATCCGGCAAAGACCACTTTCGACCGCACGGTCCTCGTCAAGATCGCGCTTGCCTGCCTCGCCGTTGGCATCGTCATGGTCGCCGCCGTGTCCGCAAGCCTTGCATATCTTGGCATCTTCCCGTTCTGGTGGGCCTTCGGTTACATCGGCCTGTCCGACATTGTGCCCATGGTCATCGGTACGCCGCTGCTGATTGTCCCGGCCATGAAGATCCTGAAAAGCGCCCACCCGGCGGGCTTCAAGCGCTTCTGAGACCAACCGGACAGATCAAGTGCTCAAGATTACCAGCCTTCGTCTCGGTTTCGGCGGTCCCGATCCCGTGATCGCCGAGACGGACTGTCATCTCGAAGAGAGCCAGCGGCTCCTGATCTGTGGCGAGGCCGGCAGTGGTAAGACGACGTTTCTTGCCGCTGCTGCCGGCCTCATTCCGCGCCTCCTACCGATCCCCGACCATGCGGGCGACGTCACCCTGATGGGCCGCCCGATCGCGACTTTCGACAAGACCGAGCTCTTTTCCACCATAGCCTTCGTCTCTCAGAACATCGACGATCAGCTCTGGGACCTCTGCGTGGAGGATGTCATTGCCTTTCCCCTCGAAAACCGGGGCGTCGAGAAACAGGTGATCCGCGAGCGGTTGCGCACACTGATCGCGGCCTTCGGGATCGAAGCCCTATGCGGGCGCCGGGTGCTGACGCTGTCCGGCGGCGAGCGGCGCATGGTGGCGATCGCCGCGGCCCTTGCGGCAAGCCCCTTGATCCTAGTAATGGACGAGCCCACAACCGGCCTCGACCCGGCGGCCCGGGCGCGGCTTGCAGCACTTCTGCAAACGGTGGCGAGTTCCGTCTCGGCCCTCCTGGTTGCCGAGCAGGATCCGCTGGCACTCCTGTCGGTGATCGACCGGATTGCGCTCCTGTCCGATCGCCACCTTTCGCAGCCCGTTCCCCCTGCCAACATCGTGCCGCTCGATAACCCCTGGCGCAACGCGGGCCTGTTGCCGCCGCTACGGCAACGCTCCGAGCGTCCACCCGCTATCCTCGGGCGGCCTCTGCTGGAGGTACGCGGCCTCACCACGCGGCTGGCACGTCCTGACGGCCAGCCGGTTCTCAAGGGGGTGGATGTCGAGATCCGCGCCAGCGAGGTTCTGGCCCTGATCGGGCGCAACGGCGCGGGCAAGACGACGCTCTTCAAGGCAATCCTCGGCCTTGAGAAGATCGCATCCGGTGCGCTCGTCCTCGACAGGGAGGCCGCCAACTCGTGGACGGTCGCCGCCAGGGCGCGCAAGATTGCCTATATACCGCAGAACATGCGGCACATCCTGTTCAACATGACGGTGACCGGCGAGGTGATCTTCGCCATCACCGCCGCAAGCGCCACCTCGACGGATCCCAACATTCTCGCGCGGGCCGCAGCGGCGCTCGATCGTTACGGCCTGTCGGGCTTTGCCGAGGCCAACCCGTTCGTTCTGTCGGCCCGCCAGCAGGCGCTGCTCGGCCTCGCCTGCGCGGATGCGGCCGGCGCGCTGATCACCATCGTCGACGAACCCCTGCTGGCCCGCGACCTCAAGGGGCGGCGCATGCTCGATCTCTTCATTGCCACCCTGCAGGAAAGTGGTCGATCCGTCATGCTGATCTCGCACGATCTCGAACTGGTGGACGATGTGGCGACCCGCATGATGATCCTCGACGACGGCGCGATCGCGTTTGATGGCACGCTCAACGAAGGCTGGGAGAGCGCAACCTTCCGCCAGCTCGGTTGGCCGCCGCCCTATCGCCAGATGGCCGGAGAGATCGGATGAACCGGCTGCACGAGATCAATTTCTTCATCAAGCTGGCCTTTGCCTTTTCGGTGATGCTGGTCGCCTGGCTGGTGCCTGGCTGGCGCTTTGGCCTGCCGTTTGCCGTTCTCACCGTCGCCTTCCTGTGGCTTGCCGGCGTGCCTGGCCTGCGCGGCTACATCAAGGGCGCGCTGCTGCTGTCGGGCATGGTCGTTGTCAGTTGGTTGGTGAACCTGTGGCTGCAGGGCGCAACGACAGCTGAAGCCCTGCCGATTGCCGCCGGCATGGCTGCGCGCCTCGTGACGACCACGGCCGCCTTCTTCTTCGTCATGGAAACCAGCACGCCCGGCTCGATCCTTGCAGCGTCAAGCGCTGCGCGGCTGCCGCCGGTCGTTACGCTTGTCCTGTCGCTGACCTTCGGCATCATCCCCATGCTGCGCGACGATTTCGAGCGCATCGCCGATGCCCAGCGCGCACGCGGCATGGAGATCGACGACGTGAGCCTGCCGACGAAACTGCGGTTTGCGCTTGCGCGCGGCATTCCGCTTCTCGTCCAGGCCATTCGCATGGCGCACGCCATTTCCTTTTCTCTTTCCATTTACGGGTTCGACCTCAAACAAAAGCGAACCACATGGCGCATTGTCGGCCCGATGGTCGAGCCTCGCATGAACATGAAGGACAAAGCCGATGACAACTGACCCCGCAGACGCAAAAACGGACCCGGCAACCGGACAAAGCTGGCGGGTGGACGTCGCCGGCTGGCCCATCGATCTGCCAATCGTGGCGATCAAGCCGGACTTTGCCATTTCGCTGATGATGGTGATCGATCTCGGTGTCAAATTCGGCGAGCATATCGGACAGGCACTGGCGGCCAAACTCAAGCCGCTCGAGCCCGACATCATCGTCGGCGCGGCGACGCTCGGGATTCCGGTTGCCATCGACGTCACCCGTGCCCTCGGCCTCGACGCCTATGTCATTCTGCAGAAATCGCCGAAACTCCATCTCGCAAACGCGCTGGAACAGCGGATTTCATCGATCACCTCCAAGGGCGAGCAGCGCCTTCTCCTCGACCGTGCGGCGGTTCCGCTGTTGAAGGGCAAGCGCGTCGTCGTCGTCGACGACGTCGTCGCATCCGGCTCCAGCATGAAAGGCTCGCTGGATCTCGTGCGCAAGGCAGGCGCCGAGGTGGTCGGCATTGGCGTTATTCTGACGGAGGCGACCGACTGGAAGCAGATACTGGGTGCCGACGAACCCCTCGTCCGTAGCCTTGCACACATTCCCCAGTTTTCACCCGGCCACGACGGCAACTGGGAACCGATTGCCGGCACCTGACGTCTGGGGGCTGTGATCCGTGGTAAGAGCCAATAAAAAGCGCTGGTCCCAGCACTAAAAGGTGCGCCGTGATGTGCTGCTGCGGGGATGACTTTGACGTTTTTTCTCAAACCTCACCACCGTAGCCAAAGCCGTCCCATCAAGCCGCCGATTGCTGCGCACAGCACGATGCCGAGCGTGTACCAAAGGGCAACGAAGGCCAAGCCGTTCTCGATGCAGCCCCAGCTGTAGACCCACGCCCCAAGCGCGCCGGCGGTCATGCCTGCAATGGTTCCACCTAAGGTCGGCGATGTCGGGGCGCTTTTGCGCAGGAACCAGAATACCGCGGCCATCATTGGTGCTCCTGTCGCAAGGATGATCAGTGGGCAGAACCAGGCGGAGATGCCCATGACGAGCCTCCGGCTTTCTTCTGGAGAGGATGACTGGCGTATCTGCACCACTGCCATGACGACCAGAAGCGCGTAGACAATCGAGAGGGGAACGGCTGCTCCGATTGGCCGTCCGCCGGGGCGCGCGACAGCCATCAGGGTGCTGAGCCCGATGATGGCGAGCAGCAGCGGATAGGCGGATTTTATCCAGAAGGCGGGTAGGGACAAGGCGGCGCTAAGATCCGGGCGCAGCCCGTGGCCGAGAAGGATCAGCGCTGCCGAGAGCAGCATGCCCGGCATCAGCGCTCCGACGAGAAGCCTCCCGAGCGCATCCTTGCGCACCGGCCGGAGATCCCGCACGAGATCGTCGATCAGCTCATTCACCTTTGCCATGATCGCCTCTCAATCTTGCTGCCAGTGCCTTGATACCTCTGTGGATGCTGACCTTGACCGTCGCCTCCGACCGTCCCGAATGCAGGGCGGCCTCGGCGATGGACCGACCGTCGAGCCGTACCTGCCGGATCGCCTCCGCCTGCCACGCGGGAAGGACGGCCAGCAGCCTTTGAATGTCTATCTGTGCGGCCACCGCATCCTCGCGGTAGCCGTCCGGGATGGCTTCCACAGCATCCAGCCCGACGTGACCACGTCCACCCGTCCTGCGGTGATGATCCACTAGCTTGTGCCGGGCGATGGTAAAAAACCATGCCGTGAAAGGTCGCTCCCGATCATACGTTATCCGCCGCTGGTGCAGCGCGAGCAGCGTCTCCTGCACTAGGTCGTCCACATCCGTTTTGTCCGCCCGGGCAAGGCGTCGCCCGTAGTAGTGTTCCAGCAGGTGCCGGAGCACATCAAGTAGGCACCGATAGGCCTTCTCGTCCCCATCAAGGGACAAGAGCATCAGCACCTTCAGCTCGGACTCGGTTACATCTGTCATGTCTCTGGGAGGCTCATACGGTGCAGTGCAGAAACGGTTACAGTGCATCTTGAAAAAAGCGAGCGAATTCCCGGTACGATCACATCGGCGTGATGCCTGTAACCGGATCAGCGTCTGGTCCGAATGAGTTTCCCGTGACCGTCGACGCAGTCCGCGTCCTGCACATCACCAGGAGATCCATCATGACCTATCGCCTCATGACCGCCACCGCCGCTATCATTCTGGGCCTCACCCTCTCGTTCGGTGCGACACAGGCCCAGACCAGCACGGACGCCATGAAGAAGCCGGACGCGATGAAGACCGAGGCCATGAAGCCTGATGCCATGAAACACGACGCCATGAAAGGCACCAAGGCCGACTGCACCAACAAGGCCGACATGGAAAAGGACAGCATGAAGAAAGCCGACATGATGAAGGGCTGCGACGCCATGTAAGTACTCTCGCTGCAGTGATCTTCGTCGTTTCCCGGTTCGTAGAACGTTCTGCAAGAGCCGGGGAACGACGTTTCCGGATCAGCCTTCGGACACGCAAGGTAGGTCTTGGTCACTGTCACGATATCACCGACCTCGGAGGGAACGTCATGTTCGGCTCATCTTCCACGACATCCGGTCAGCAAACGCTGATCCGCCGTCACAGCCTGACCGTGCGGCTGTCGCACTGGCTGAACGTGCTTGCAATGACAGTCCTTCTCGCTAGCGGATTGCAGATCTTCAATGCGCATCCGAGCCTATACTGGGGTCAGTATGGCGCCGATGACGATCCGTCTGTCCTGTCTCTGCAAGCCTTCGAGAACGATGGCGGTTTGAAGGGCGTCACGCGCGTCGGCCCTCTCTCGCTCGACACCACGGGCGTGCTCGGTGTGTCCGAGGTCGATGGCGAACCCACGGCGCGTGGCTTCCCAGCCTGGATCACGCTTCCCAGCTATCAGGATCTCGCCACGGGGCGTCGCTGGCACTTCTTTTTCGCCTGGGCCTTCGTCATCAACGGTCTTGTTTATCTCGCCTATGGCTTTGTATCGCGGCATTTCCGGCGCGATCTCGTGCCGACGAAAGCCGAGCTGACGCTCGCCCATCTCGGCCATGAGATCGCCGACCATTCCCGGCTGCGGTTTCCCAAGGGTGAGGAGGCGCGCCACTACAACGCCCTCCAGAAGATAACGTATCTCGTCGTCATCTTCCTAATGCTTCCGGGCATGATCCTGACCGGCCTCACCATGTCGCCGGGCTTCAACGCGTTCGCGCCCTTCCTGCTCGATCTCTTCGGTGGTCGGCAGTCCGCCCGCACGCTCCACTTCATCTTCGCGACATCGCTCGTTGCCTTCGTCGTCGTTCATATCGCCATGGTGCTGGCATCCGGCGTCTTCAACAACATGCGCTCCATGATCACGGGCCGCTACGCGATCCGTACGGAACCATCCCTCAAGGCATCAAAGACCGCGCCATGAACAATTTTCTCACCCGCCGCCGGTTTCTCATCGGCTCCACGTTGACCGCCTCGACGCTCGGTCTCGCCGGCTGCGACGCGCTGGTCGAAAACGGTAATGTCCAATCTGTGATCAAGATGGCGGAAAGCCTGACCATGCGGACGCAGCGGTTTTTGATTGGCGACACGGCGCTGGCACGTGAGTTCGGCGTGATCGAGATCTCGCCGACGTTTCGTGCCAACGGAACCTCCATGCCGGACGGCGCAGGATACCAGTCGCTTCTCGCAAGCCACTTCGCGCAGTGGCAACTGCACGTCGGAGGGCTCGTCGAGCGCCCGGCAAGCATCTCGCTCGCCGCATTGAAGGCGATGCCGGCGCGCACGCAGATCACCCGGCACGACTGCGTCGAAGGTTGGAGTGCGATCGGCCAGTGGACGGGTGTGCCTCTTGGTGACGTGCTGCGCGCCGCAGGCCTGAAGAAGGACGCTCGCTACATCGCATTCCACTGTGCCGACGAATACGAAAAGACCCTCGACGGCAGCGGCTGGTATTATGAGAGCATCGACCTCGTCGATGCCTTCCACCCCCAGACCATCCTTGCCTATGCCATGAACGGCCGCGACCTGGAGGTGCCGCACGGCGCACCTTTGCGGCTAAGGGTCGAGCGGCAGCTCGGCTATAAGCAGGCGAAATATGTCATGCGCATCGAGGCCGTTGCCGATCTCAAGAACCTCTATGGCGGCAATGGCGGCTTCTGGGAGGATCGCGGCTACGAATGGTACGCCGGGATCTGAGGTTCTGCAGGCGGTCGAAACCGACCAGCCTTGCGAAACCGGCGAATAACACCCCGCATTCGCCGGACGTGACGACAGGGGATAAACAAGGAATGACACATGTCCTATCTCTCAAAAACCAGCATCGCGGCGCTGACGGGTGTCTTGATGGGCGCAACGCTCAGCACAGCCGTTCAGGCGGCCGACCAGATCCAGGTGCGCGGCGTCGTGGAAAGCCTCGAAGGCAATATGCTGTCGGTAAAAACCCGCGAGGGTACCGATGCGAAGATCATGCTGACCGACGGTTGGAAGGTCTCCAGCGTCGCCAAGGCCTCCATCGACGACATCAAGACCGGCGACTTTGTCGGCATTGCATCGTTGCCGACGGCCGAAGGCGGCGATGGTGCGCTCGAAGTGCTGATTTTCCCCGCAGCCATGAAGGGCACGGGCGAAGGGAGCTATGCCTGGGACCTGAAGCCGAACAGCTCGATGACGAACGCGACCGTTGCCAACGCCGTCAAATCCGTCGATGGCCAGACAGTGACGGTGACCTACAAGGGCAAGGAAAAGAAGATATCCATCCTCGCGGGCACGCCGGTCGTGACATTCGCACGGGCTGTTGAAGCAGATCTGAAAAGCGGCGCCACGGTATTCGTGCCGTCCGAGAAGGCCGCCGACGGCTCGATCTCAAGCAGCCGCGTCGTGGTTGGCACCAACGGCGTTCAGCCGCCGATGTAAGGCGTAAGCATATCTCGCCGCGAGCTTCATTTGCTTGCGGCGGGGTAACCAAGTTCGGTAGTCTAAGTGATACCCGCAAAATCTATGTCAGAGGCTCGTTGAATGGGAACGAGACGACGTTAAACGCTTAACAAAAACAGTTTGCGGGGACGAGGTTCGACTCTTTTGGAGGTGCACGTGTCTTGCCGTCCATCCAATCGGAAAAATAGTAGCTGAAGACATACCGCGCCATCGCGCTGACTCCGGATGCTATCGGCCGCGCCGTCCGCTTCGCAATTGAAAAGCCCGACGATGCTGACGTCAACGAGACCGTCGTGCATACGACCATGGTGGATTTCTGACCAGTCACCCAGAAACCAGCCGGTGAAGGAGGCTGTCGAAGGCGTTCTGAGACGGAGATAGCGGTTTTACCGAGCCAATGTTGCAGAACATATTTTGCCCCATCCTTCTTTCCAAGAGAGCGAGCTCTATCTCGTCGTATCGCACGATAACGCATTGGATGCATCCGGCAGCACCTCCCGGAGACAGATCATATAAGCGCAAACGAACAGAAGGCATGTGATGACAGCCAATGACCAGATGCTCCAGAACCATGTAGTCATCGTCACCGGTGCCAGCTCCGGGATCGGTATCTCCGTTGCCGAGGCGATGGCGGAGGCCGGTGCAGCCATGATCGTCAACTACCGCTCTCATCAGCAGCCCGCCGAAGAGCTGGTTACCAGGATCAAAAGCAAAGGTGGGAAGGCTCTTGCCCTGAAGGCTGACGTCTCGCAGGAAGACGACGTCGCCAAGCTCTTCGATGAGACCGTCGAAGCGTTTGGACGCGTCGATGTGCTCGTTTCCAACTCCGGTGTCCAAAAGGATGCGGCTATTGCCGATCTTTCGCTCAAAGACTGGAATACCGTTATCGACGTCAACCTGACTGGCCAGTTCCTCTGCGCCCGCGAGGCCGTGCGTCGCTTCAGATCGCAACCCAGGGAGGGCCGGCCCGCGCGCAGTGCCGGGAGCATTATCGCCATGAGTTCCGTGCACGAGATTATCCCTTGGGCCGGGCACGTCAATTATGCTTCGGCCAAAGGCGGCGTGCGAATGCTGACGCGATCTCTCGCTCAGGAAGTGGCCGCCGAGGGCATCCGGGTCAATGCGATTGCGCCGGGCGCCATCCGCACACCGATCAATAAGGATGCCTGGGAGACCGACGAGGCCCTGACCAAGCTTCTCCGGCTGATCCCCTATGGTCGCATCGGCGAGCCGGAAGACGTCTCCCGCGCCGCTGTCTGGCTCGCCTCTGACGAGGCTGACTATGTGACAGGCACGACGCTCTTCGTCGATGGCGGCATGTCGCTCTATCCGGAGTTCCGTGACAATGGTTAAGCCAGACCGCGCCATCAGTGAGCATGGGATTGTCGGAGACATGGAGACGGCGGCGCTGGTCGCGCAAGACGGAACGCTCGACTACCTCTGCTGGCCGGCACTCGACAGTCCTACCGTCTTTGCGGAGCTCCTCGATGAAAAGAGGGGTGGTGCATTCTCGATTGCGCCGCAACTTGTCGAACCGCGCCGTCTTCAACTATATGTGCCTGAGACGAACGTTCTGATCACTCGCTGGATGGCGGATGGCGGGAGCGCGGAGGTCTTGGACCTCATGCCGCATCCGGATGCCCGGGTTCACCCTGGAAATACTGCCCGCTGCATCCTTCGCCGGATCTCGGTGACTCGGGGAACAATCTTGTTCAAAATCCGCTGCGCACCCTGTTTCGACTATGCCCGCGAGATCCCGAACATTTCCACCATCGATGGTGGGGTAAAGTTTACGGGCAAAGACTTGACGATGCATCTCTTCGCATCGATCCCCTTGACTGCGAACGATGGCGCAGCCGAGGCGACGTTCGAGCTTTCGGTTGGTAAAACGGCTTGGTTTACGCTTGGTGGCGAAGATCTCACCATTCCCGACGACGCGATGCTTTCCGCCGAGATTGTTGAAACGACGGCTGCCTGGCGAAGCTGGGCTGGAAAAGCGACCTACCGGGGCCGCTGGCGCGAGCAGGTGCTGCGCTCGGCCCTTGCCTTGAAGCTTTTGAGCTCGCGCCAGCACGGCTCGATTGCTGCGGCCGCGACATTCTCGCTTCCCGAAGCGATCGGTGGCGGTCGAAACTGGGACTATCGCGCGACGTGGATCCGCGATGCCTCGTTCACGGTGTATGCCTTCATGCGGCTCGGCTTTCTAGAGGAGGCGCAGCATTTCGGCCGATGGGCGGGCCAGCGCGTCATGGCGTCGGATGCCGACCATCCGCTGCGTATCATGTACGCGATCGACGGATCGGAGGCAAAGGACGAGGAGGAATTACCGCATCTTTCCGGCTATGCCGGCAGCCGGCCCGTCCGTATTGGGAATGGTGCGAGTGTTCAAACTCAGCTGGATATCTTCGGCGAACTGATGGACAGCGTCTATCTCTCCAACAAATATGGCGAGGCCATCAGCCATAATGGCTGGGAACACGTTCGAAACCTCGTTGAGTATGTCATCGAGCACTGGCAGAAGCCCGATGCCGGGATCTGGGAGATGCGGTCGGAACCGCGCCACTTCCTGCATTCACGCCTCATGTGCTGGGTGGCGCTCGACCGCGCGATCCGGCTTGCGAAAAAACGCTCCCTGCCGGCACCGATCGTGCGCTGGGCGGAGTGCCGCGACGCCATCAATGCTGATGTGTGGGAGAACTTTCGTCATCCCGAGGACGGCTATTTCGTACAGGAGCGCGGTGGGAAGGAGCTCGACGCAGCCCTTCTCATGATGCCGCTCGTGCGCTTCGTCTCGTCTACCGATCCGGTCTGGCTAAAAACGCTTGACGCCATCGGTGAGCAGCTCAGCGACGATGGTCTCGTCTATCGCTATCGCGTCACGGACGGCCTTGAGGGCGACGAGGGTGCTTTCACCACCTGTACGTTCTGGTATGCCGAGTGCCTCGCCCGTGCCGGACGTCTTGACGCGGCTCAGCTAACGCTGGCCAAGGGCATGCGCTATTCCAATACACTTGGCCTCTTTGCCGAAGAGCAAGATGTCCGAGGCAGGCAACTCGGCAACTTTCCGCAGGCGCTGACGCACCTTGCATTCATCAGCGCTGCCTTCTTCACAGATCGTCGCCTAGATCCGTCGCATCGCCCGAATTGGCAACCCTGATGGAGTTTATGCCATTGTCGTCGCGTTCAAAACAAATTTCGGTCACCACCTTTCAACGCGCCTGAGACATGACGCTGGAAATATCGGGCAAATAAGCAATAACCCTTTCATCAGTTTGCCGGCGGTGGCACGCTGACAATTATCCGGTCTTTTAGGATGAACCGTGGTTGTCCGAGCTATACCGCGTCCTCGGGCACGAACCTCAAGCCTGTATTTCCATTACCAGACCCATAGTCACAGGCAACCGTCCCCGACCAAGCAACTTCAAAGGGAACGCGTTGATCATAACAGTTCGTCAGTTCAAACCCCATCAAGGCGAAAAGGAATTGGACGATCGAAACTGACATCTGCGGCTGGTCGGGGAGCGTGTGCAGTGGGCCCGAGTATTTCGACAACATCGTCAATTCTGGCATTCATCGCCCAGCACGTCGCAGGGCCGGGATTATCGTGTCGGGCAAACTCGATGGCGATGTCTCTCCGCGGCGTTGATATGCCGAATGGTGTAGACACGATCAGACCTGCCGATGTGCTGTCCGCAACATAAAAAAATATGTTTGCACGAAAACAAGCACGCGGACCTCCTAAGCTCGCTCAACCCACCAAGGAAGAGCGAACATGCATCATGCCAATCAAAGCACGTCAATCCGGCCGATCCTCGTGTTTCTTCCACGGCCATCGGGAGAGTTCGTCGTCTCGAGACTGATCGCGACCGGCCGTGCCGCGGCATGTGTTTCCACGATGCAGGAGCTTTCCGAAGCGCTTGAGACACGCGTTTGGGCGCTGGCGATAACCGCCCGCCCGGACATTGATGCGGTCCTCGGCTTGCGGGCACTGCCGGTCGTGAACATCGAGATTTTCTTTCACCAGACAGTCGACGAGGATGGACGGGAGACGAGCCGGAAGGTCTTTGACGGACAGGCATTTCTGGAGAGGGTGCGACTTCTCACGGAGCAGCGCCCGGTGCGACCGCCGGCCTCCGCAGATCGAGCAAAGCCCTGCCGCACCACGATGCCGAGACAGACGAACCATGGGTGGATTGGCAGATTGAGGCACCTCGTCAGCAAAAGGCCTGCGGCATCCTCGCGATGATCGCCGATGCCGGCTCGTTCGGTAACGTCATTCAGGGCGGCTCCGAACATTTCGCAACGTCAAAGGACAACACGCAACGTTGGCATCGCTCATAAAGGGCCGGCAACGAGCCCATCAGACAGGCGCTCGTCTCTTTGATGAACAAAACGAGGTATCCCGATGAACATCAGAATTCTGGCTTTGACGATCCTGTCATCTGCGACGGCACTGCCGGCTCTCTCCGCCGACATGAACGTCCTCGAGGACGCGCCCCAGCCTGTTCAACAGGTGTCGAGCACCTACGACTGGTCCGGCTTCTATCTCGGTGGCCAAGGCGGCTACGCCTGGATGACGGGCGATGTCCGTGGCATCGAGCGCGAGCTCGACGGCGGGGCGGCGGGCGCGCATGCCGGCTACAACCTTCAATCCGGAAGCATCGTCTACGGCATCGAAAACGACGTCAACTACAACTTCGACAGCAAGGGTTCCGCAAAGACAGAGTGGGACGCATCGGGCCGGGCGCGTGTTGGTTATGCGCTGGATCGTACGCTGATCTTCGCCACCGCGGGTGTTGCTGCGGCCGGGGCAGTGGTTGAACGTCCTGCCGCAGGAAAGAAAGACGAAATCCTGATCGGATGGACGGCTGGGGGTGGCATCGAGCATGCCGTTACCGACAACATCCTCGTGCGTGGCGAATATCGATATACGGATTTCGGCGAGAAGGACTTTGGAGACTCGGTCGGTAAATTCGGCGCTACCCAGAACAAGGTGATTCTCGGAGCAAGCTTCAAGTTCTGAAGGCATGGATGAGCGGGACCCATTGCGAAGGAAGCGGGGTTCCGCTGAACCACGAACGAACCGGCGCGGTCGGACGTTCTCAGCGTTCAAGAGCCGTGAGTTTCACCTCGAAGCTCTCGATCGATCCAAACCCTCAAGCAGCGAGGGCGGGATGCACGGCAAAGACCATCAAGATGCAGGTGCGCTGGCCCCAGCCATCGGGACGTTCGTCGTGCTCCTGACGCATCTGGCCCTAGCTGCCGCCTGCGTGCTGCTGACATTCTAACGCGGGGGCATCGTCTTGCCGCAATGCGATACGAGGAACAACAGACATGGAAATCACTCTGCAATCGAACGAATACCGCCGCCATGATGCGAAGGCCTCCCGGAATCTCACCTGGAATCTTGTGATGGGAGGGGCCGGACTGTCACTGCTGACGACCATGGCCGTTCTTGCCAAAGGTCCCGTGAAGGAAGACCGGCCCCAACGGATACCTGCCAATTATGTGTCGCTCTTTAGTCCGAGATCAGAAGGCTTGCCGGCCTCGTCTCCGGTCGTTTTCCAGGCTGAGTCCGCTCGGACCTATCGCGTCGTTCCAACACCAAAGCCGCCCGTCCTTGCCTCGGCCAAGGCTGCGCCTGCGCCCCTTGCAATGCCGGTTCGACGGTCAGCAAGCCCTGATGGCGATTTCAGCGCGTGCGATGCCTCTTGTCGGCAACCCATGTCGAGGAGAGACGCAACACACGCTGCGCCAGCCGTATCCACGTCTGAGATATCCCTCGACAATCCGGGCTTTGACGATACGACTCGCCGCCCCGGACCGCTCGCGATGGCCGCGTCAGCGTTCGGCAAGGTGGCAGGCGCGCCGCTGACAGTCCTTGCATTCGGTCGGGATGCCATTGGCCGGGTCGCCGGCGTTACGGAATAGGTCGCCGGATCGTTGCGCAGACACTTTCATGCCGGGGGAGTAAGGTACTTGAAACAGGATGTTCACCTCTGGATGCTTCCGCCCGGAAACGAGCCGTGCGTCACGCTTCTGATCGCGGACCACGGGATGGCATCGGCCACCAAGGCGGTCCTTGGATTGGGCGGTATCTGGACGAAACCGATGCAGCAGATCTCGCAAGCCACCCTTTCCGCAAGCTCGGTCTCCCGGGACGTGATCGTCACGACCCGATCGACGTTCATCGCAATGAATGAAGCCTGCCGAGCGCGATCCGTTGTCGTCGATACCTACCTCTTCGAGGATCCGGATTATGCTGTATACCGTCATCGAACGCGAATGAACGGCACGCGTCTTCTTGAAGACGTTCTGGCGCGCCACCGGCATCTGCGCCGAAACGCGATGTCAGGTCTGCCGCATCTCCCATCTCGGCTGTTTCATCGTTGCGGACATGTTCATGAGGGTGCAGGAGAAGATCTTGGCGATTGCTGCAACATCGATACGAACCCAGGTCCTGACGCTGGCCATCATGCTGATCGTTCTGGTGTCCATAACGGCGACCCTGACGGAGCCGCTCCTTTATGGCCGTCAGTCCAATGACATCAGGACGGGAATATTTCTTGGGAAAGCTTTGGCCGTAACGCAGCAGTATGAAGCCAGTGACACTTCCGACGCGCGCAAGGACGTTCTGGCGCGTGTCGCCGGGGACGGACTGAGCGTTCAGATGGTCTCTCTTCCTCCAGCGGATAATGGCGATTCCAAGCTGCAGTATGTGATCCGCAGCGAGGCCGACATCGTTGCCGCTGCGCATCGCCTTAATCGCTTCGATCCCTTGGGAATGATCATGGGCTTGAACAGCGCATTTTCGACAGAGAAGGACATCGTGTTCGCCGTCTCGGAAACGTCGGCTCTTTCTTTCCGGTATAAGTCCCCTTCGGGAAGCCGCTGGACGCTCGCTCCGTTTGCCAGCGGCATTCTGAAGATCGTCATTCCTCTTGGGATCATGGCATATGTCAGCTCGATGCTGATCATGAAACCCTTAGAGAGAATCGCCGCCGCAGCGAAGCGCCAGACCATTCGGGACGAAACAACGACGGAGCCGTTCGCTGTCGAAGGTCCTGCCGAGATACGAAGCCTTGCCGAGTCCCTGAACGCCATGCGGGAGCGGATCCAGCGCATGGCAATCGACCGCACGCAGATCCTGCGCTCCGTCAGCCACGACCTTCGCACCCCACTGACGCGACTGCGCATGCGGGCTGAGAGATGCGAGCAGGTGCTATTAAAGGAACGGATGCTGCGCGACATCGATCTTTTGGCGTCGATGCTCAATGAGACCCTGCAGTTCTTAAACAACAAGCCGGAAATTGCCGTCAAGGTCGACCTCTCTAGCCTTTTGGAAACGATCGTCTCGGATTTTGCAGACACGGGCATTGTCGTCCACTTCGAAGCCCCGCCAAGGCTCGTGGCCATCTGCAAGCCCCAGGGAATGACGCGCGCCATCAGCAACCTGATCGACAATGCTTCGCGCTATGCTACCCGCATCGACCTCCGTTTAGAAGAAGGCGGTCGTGATGGTGCAAGGATACTGGTCATCGACAACGGGCCGGGTATACCCGACACGCTGAAGGCACATGTTCTTGAGCCGATGTTCAAGGCCGATCCGGCTCGACAGTCGCCGCTGGGGAAAGCAGCGGGCTTCGGCCTTGGTCTTACAATCGCCAAAGGCATCGTCGAGGTCGGGCACAACGGTCGCCTGACACTCAGAGACACTATACCCACGGGGCTTACCGTCGATATTGAGTTTGCCAGCCTGGCTGACACGCCTCTGACGGGGGGCGTATGATGTCGGGACGACTTGAGGAGATGGGCATGGCGATGAGAGCACACGAGGTCCTGCGGTTGAACGCGTCTTCTACAAGCGCGCGGTTGCTGATCGTGGAAGACGACCGAGATATCGCAGAAATGCTGGTCGAACTCGCGCAGATGAACGGATATTCCGCCGTTTCGGCCGGCTCGGGCCGGGAGATGGATCGATTGCTGGACAAACAGCCTTTCGACCTGATCCTTCTCGACGCAATGTTGCCAGGCGAAGACGGGTTCAGCATCTGCCGGCGACTGAGGGCAGCGAGCGATATGCCGATCCTGATGCTGACCGCGCTGGGCGACGACATCGACAGGGTCGTCGGGCTGGAGCTCGGGGCCGACGATTACGTCACCAAGCCTTTCAATTCCCGCGAACTCGTCGCGCGGATCAAAGCGCTGCTCCGACGTTCGGCTTCGACTGCAACTCCAAGGCCTGCCGCCAACAACGCGCCACTTTCCTTCGCAGGATGGACGCTCGATCCAGCTGCTCGCTCCCTCGTCGATCCGGAAAATGTCCAGATCTCCATGACCACGGCCGAGTTCGAAATTCTACTCGCTTTTTGTCGCAATCCGAACCAGGTGCTGACGCGCGAGCAGCTGCTCGCCATGACGCATGCGGGAAGTGCAGGGCCGGTCGAGCGAAGCGTCGATGCTCATATCAGCCGAGTTCGCCAGAAGATCGAGCTTCATCCAAAAGACCCGACCTTCATCAAGACGGTCAGGCTTGGTGGATACATGTTCACCCCTAAGGTCACCACGCACTGACATTCGGCGACATTAAAACACATCGACCACCGACGAAGTTCATGTCTGAAAGGAGGCATAGATAAAACGCAAGTTCGCGCCTAGAAAGGGGTATCGATGGTTCGAATCCGATAAAGGCGCACGGAATATCCATCCCCTTGGATCATCCGGTTACGCCGCGGGTAGTTCGATTCCAATCTTATTGGCGATGGCCGTATAGATTTCGACATCTGCATCCGGCGCCCTGACGGAGACGATCAGCGCATATCTTGCCGATCGGTCCCACCTTTGAAGCCCTGGCTTTTCCTTCCACCAGCCGCTGACTGGAAAGATACCGATCGCGTCGCGGTCGGCCAGTGCTGCGGCACTGCCGCGCCAAATATCTGAGTGAACCGAACCACGATCCCTGGTCTGACCCAGCACCCAGTCATCACCACCCGCCGCCGCGCCGAGGATGCCGCCCTCTTCGGCGTCCGCCGCCCTGTTGATGCGCTGCCTGAACTGAGGAAGACTCTCAAGCGACCGCTTCACCGCGAAGCGCAGGGCATGCGACGCATAGCGATGACGTCTGGTCCAACCTCGTTCCCCCGGGTTGGGTTCGACGAAATAGGACAGCGTGATACGCAACTCGACATCCAGTGCTCCAAGCGCGAGGAGTTCGTCCTTGGGCCAAGGCAGCGCATGTAGGTTCATGTCGCGCGTTTTGATTCCGCTCTTACCCTTCTTGAACGGCAGCAAAGCATCCTCCACCATCAAGGTCGCATCGTCGTTGGCGCTCATCAGCGCCCGACCGAGAGCAGGAACACCCCAGCCGTACCGGCGGAGCATCGCCATCTTCTGTGTCTGCGTGCCTGCGGCGTCAAACCGGGCGCGCATGGCGGGCGTCCATTCTGCCGAGTGAACGGCAAGTCCGCGCACGGTCTCAGGCCAAAGTCCAGGCCGGCCCACCATTATCCCGGCGCACAGGTTGGACGCGAGCGCCGCTGCAGCGCTCGTCGCACCGAAGGATTCGAACATCCGCATATGCGGCCGGTAGTGCGTGGTCAGCATCTGGAGGTCGTCGATCGCTGACGCTGCATTCACCCCGTCATGGGCATAGTTGCCGCCCTCAAAGACCACGTCAGGCCGGATTGGCCATTGCCGGTCCCAGATACCGGACGTGCGACTTGCGGGAGAGAGATCGCCGGCGGGCGCGACCGCCGCCCAGCCCGCGTAATCGGGATGATTGATGGTGATTCTGTCGGTGTAGGCGCCCGCGACCAAAGCGTTCCACGCCTGGGCCGGGCTTTCGGCCTCTGCCAGATCATTGGCATCGAGATATGTTCCGGCGTCGATCTCGTCGCGCAGATTGCCGGCTGCAAGAACCATCAGGCGCCTGCGATCGCCTTGACCGTAGCAGATCTGATCGACCGCTGCCGACCATGAGGAGGGTCGGCCTCGTCCTAGCCCGACATCGCTTGTCACGGCCATGCAAAAGACACGCGGTCGCCCCGGCGCGAGTTCTTCGGCCTTTGTAATACCGCTCGCTGTTATCGCCCCATACAGGAGAGGATCGTTTTCTCCAGCCGGCGGCAGCACCTTGACGCTCTCCAGTCCGTGTCCGAGGTGGATCTTTTCTCCGGTCGATAGTGCTGCTTCGAGGTCCCCGTAAAGCGCAACGCCCGCCATTGAGGTGCCGTGGCCGTTCCAATAGCTTGTATCTGCTGTACCCCAGGCATCAACGGCCGTGTACATATCGTCAGCCGCAAGCGCCGGCTCGATCAACGGATGTTCTCGCGTCGTTCCGCTGTCGAGAATGCAGATCGCGGGATCCAGGGCGTTTGGTGGCTCGACCCTGCCTGCCAGATCGCCGACCCAATCGACCTGCTCGGCTGCAGGCATTTCCAAAAACAGTGTTGGCGTGTCCTTTGCCAGCCTGAGCTCGGCGATTGCATCGCTGTTGTCGATCAGGTTGGTGACTGCCGCCACATCGCCGAGCGCAAGCACGACCACGCGTTCCGGAAATCTGATGGTGTGATCCTTGACGGTGATGTTAAGGCGCTGCGCCACATGACGGAACTGGATGAGCCGTTCGTCGCGGATCCAGACCTCCCACCAGACAATTTGTCCAGCGTCGGGGAAGGTAGCCGGATCGTCTGTGAACAGCGATTTCGCGGCCGCAATGCGAACGTCCTCGATCCGCGCCACCAGGCGTTCGTTCTTCGGTCTTCCACTTTTCGGGCTCTCTTGCGTGCGGTAGGCTTCCACCCGGTTTCCGTAAAACTCCGCCGAGTTCTCTGGTACAAAGACCGTTGCCGAAATCATCCCGTCCGCGTCAGGTTGCGGGCGAACCGCTACAAGCTCGATATTGCCGGGCTTGTTTTCCAATGCGTCGACAAAACCGCGGTCTCCGGCGTCCAGATTGAACTCAAGGTAAAAGCCCTTTTCTCCTTCGGCGATCTCCGGGTTGCGTTGCGCCAGCTTGTCACGCGCTGCGGCAACCGCGGTGTCGAGCGACTGTTTGAGTTTCTGAGCGTGGGCGGCTCGAGCGCGAACAGGAGGCAGCCCATCGCGCGGCGTGCGAGGCGAGGTATAGGCTTCGGCCTCGCCGCCGCCTTCGAGATGGAAATGGGGACGATTGCGGGGAGGACGCGCCATGATACTCGCTGTTTCACGCTTTAGCTGGTGGATGCCTTCCGCTCGGCCAGCGTGGAGAGCAGCGTTGCGGTGGTGATATCGTTGCGATCGGAAAGGACGGCGGTCTTTGCGGCTTCGTCTGCGGCACGAGCGACCTCAGCCTGACTAAGTCCGTGGCCGGCGTCCTGGATCTGTGCCCAATCCACCGTCTTCAGGTCGAATGTCGCGAGATGGTTTTCGATAATGCCGCGCGCGACCGAAGCATCGGGCGGAGCGTAGTTGATGACGTCGTCGAAACGTCTGAATATGGCCTTGTCCAGAAGCTCCGGGTGGTTCGTTGCGGCAATGATCAAGCTCGGGCCGTTGTCGTTCTCGATGAACTGCAGAAAAGAATTGAGCACGCGGCGGATTTCGCCGACGTCGTTTGGTCCCGATCGCTGCGAGCCGATCGCGTCGAATTCGTCGAAGAAATAAACGCCACGCTGAACGGCCATGGCGTCAAACACAAGACGCAGCCGGCTTGCGGTTTCGCCCATCATCTTTCCGATCAGGCCATCATAAAGCACGGTGAATATCGGAAGCTTCAGTTCGCCGGCAAGCGCTGCCGCTGTCATCGTCTTGCCCGAACCCGGGGGCCCAACCAGGAGAAGCTTACGTCTTGGCGATAGCCCGCGTGATTTCAGCCTTTCCTGTTGCCGTTGCTCGGTCAGGACGCGTGCGAGACGTTCCTTGAGCTCACCGGACAACACCATGTCGGCCAGGCGGGTATCGGAGAAGCGGGCATTGAGGAGGTTGGTCAGTTCACCCCTTGGCTGGGCAATTGCGACCGGTCCGGAACCACGGCGTCCAACATTCTGACCCTTGCCCTTGGCGGCATCGATCAGCTCCGTCAGTTCCTGCGCGAGTTTGCCATGTCCCTGGCGGGCTTCATGGGCGGCAAGCTGCGTCGCGACGGAGATGAAACGTGCGTCATCCCCGTCGATATGGCTCCGCAGCAGGGCAACGATATGTTGTGCCGTCGTCATCAGTTTTGCAATCTTCATCCGTTCGGCCGTCATGTCCGCAAAACGCACGTTAGCGTCAAAGCCGGCCGGTGTATCGTTCGTGTGGCTTACAGGCTTCAAAGATCTGACATGTCCACAAGGTTTACACGTCAGGATTTAGGTGCTGCGATGGTCATGTGAACATAGCGCGAACCAGTTAACGTTTTCCAGTAGAAACGATGCTTGAGCCCGATGATACTGCGTATACTAATACCTGTGTGGCAGGCGGTCCTCTTATTGGGCGTCATCATTGGGCATGGCGTTCGACAACGCCGAGCGCTTTTCAAAGACTTTACGCCTCGGGGTCCCCGCAGACTCCGCTTCCAAGCAATGGACTACACGTACCTACGGCTGGCACAGGAACCGGGGCCGAGTTTCCTAAATGTTTGCTATTTCAGCGATGAAAGTGAAGGGTAGCGGTTCGGAACCATTCAAGACCTTCGTGCGACATGTCAGCTTTGTGCATTGCGGTCATGGCGGTTGCAGAAATCGGTCGGGAGCCTTTTTCTGCTGCGTTATACACCCACAATTCGTGAAAAATTCAACGCCTGAGATGTGCCGTAAAACATAGGACTGTTGCGATGAGTCTGTGGATAGTATCAGGTGCCGTGTAAGTCGGCCTCCCGCAGTATAAGCAAGCATCGCGCTTTGCAAATTCGCCCGTTTGCCATCAACGGCGCTTGCGTCTCTTCCGCGGCCGCGCTACCGCGCGGTAGCTCGGCACGATAGCATTTATCCAGCACCAAGCTTTGCGAACGCCACCAAGACAGAGTTCGAACATGCAAACAACCACATTTCTCGATATTCCGCCTGAGTTTGGCCTGCAGATGATAAAGGCCCAGGCCATGGAACGGTCGTTGCCCTTCGATGAGCCGCCCGATGGGGTGACCCTACATTTGCCACTGGGTCAAATTCACGCTTGTGGTGAAAATGGCGGCCTGCGACTGACCTTGAACGCGAGCGACGACGTGAAGTTGCACCTTCTCCAAGAAGTGGTCGATCACCGTCTCGACGAAGCGGCTGTCGCTCTCGACCGCCGATGGTCGCTGACCAATCCAGGCTTGGTTCCGCCCAATTTGACCTTTGCGACGGTGGCTTCGTGCGAGCACGTCTATCCGTCCTATTATCGCGTGCGTCTTTCCGGAGCTTCCCTTGAACGTTTTTCTCGTGATGGCCTGCATTTCCGGCTGTTGTTCCCGCCAGAGAGCCATATCGGTCAATGGCCCTTCGTTTCGGGAAGCGGGCGCGTGGAATGGCCCGGCGGCATCAGTCAATGGCACCGGCCGGTCTATACGACTCGCAGCGTCGATCCGGAGAACGGCACCCTCGACTTTGATGTTTTTGCGCATGAGGGTGGGCGCGTGACCGATTGGTGCAAGACGTTGCAGCCAGGAATGGACGTGGCCATCATGGGGCCGGGAGGAGAGTGGCTGCCAGACGCGGCATGGATTGCCTTGTTCGGCGATGAGACGGCACTGCCGGCAATCGCCCGGATACTGGAAAGCCTTCCCACGGAGACCAGTGGGGTCGCCACTATCCTCGTATCAGACGCGCATGATAAGCAGCACCTCAAGACGCCAAGCGGCATGGCCGTTCGCTGGCTGGTACGCGGCGACGGCATATCGCTGCTTGACGAATTGAAACAGCTTGAAATTCCGGATGATAATCGCTTCGTCTGGATTGCAAGCGAGCGATCGGAGGTCAATCAGGCTCGTGATATGTTGGCCGATCGCGGCCTCCAAAAGTCAGAGATGCGCGCCGCATCCTACTGGTCTCGTCAACAGTCTTGAGAAGACAGTCCCATGTGGTGTATTTTTGCAATGCGTGCGTGTGGTTTTTTCAGTCCCTAATAAGTTGATTGATTCACTCACCTTTATTCTCTAATTTTCCTTTCGCTAGGGTTTAATGGTGCGAGGGGATAATGACGTTGAATAAGACATTGCAGCCGCTCCGTGGCTGCTTAGCAATCGCGACTGTTACAGCGGTAGTATTGATCGGGCCGGGCACTCGTATCTCGATGGCCCAGGACGCGACGCCGAACGACGAAGACGCCGTGACGACCTTGGCGCCAATCATCGTCACTGGCGAAAAATTCGGCCGTGATCAGTTCACCACCTTCACGAGCGTGGAGGTTTTCACGGGCGGAGAACTTCACGATCTCGTTCGACCCACACTCAATGATGCGCTGAACAGCTCACCCAACATCCGTGCCTTCATGGGTGGCACAGGGAATTCCGACATTGTCATCCGCGGTTTGAGCTCCGAGGGGGTAACGGCTCCGAGCCGCTCGAACCCGGTTATTTCGGTGGTCGTGGACGGCGCAGAACAGGGTGTCGAGGCGACCCGGCGCGGGACGCGAGGCATCTGGGACGTCGAGCAGGTCGAGGTATTGCGTGGTCCGCAATCGACGCTTCAGGGACGCAACGCGCTTGCAGGGTCCGTCATCATCAAGACGAAAGATCCGACGTATACCCCCGAAGCCAGTGTTGAAGGCCTGATCGGAACCGAGGACTACAAATCCGGTGCCTTTGCCGTTTCGGCGCCGATCGTCGATGACGAGCTGGCATTTCGTCTCTCCGGGCAAATCTTCCGCAAGGAAAACGATATCGACTATGTCGATCCGTCGATTTCGGACGTGGGCAAAGAGGAGTTCGAGGAAATTCGTGGCAAGCTGCTCTGGGAGCCAGCGGAAATACCGGGCCTCCGGGCGCTGTTTACCGTCAGCCGCACGCATGACAAACCGGCATGGGGTGCGGTGGACGGTCCCGATTTTTTCGCCAGACGATTTGATGATACGACGGCAGAACGACGCGATACTTATGTCAACCGCTACATCGCCGATCTGACATATGAGTTCAACGAGGACTGGAAGATTCAGTCGATCACGTCGTTCGTAGACACTGATGTGGACATCAATTCTCCTCAGACGTCGACGCTTCAACCGTTCCAGTTCATCCGTGGCGACACACGCGAGGGCGGAGATTTTTCCCAGGATACCCGTCTCACTTACGGATCGGAGGACTCGCAATTTTCGGGCGTCTTCGGTCTATTCGCGGGCCGTTCCACCTTCGATCTCGACTCGAACATCCAGATCGTCGCAGATCCATTCACCCCGATCATCGTGCCGTTCCAGCTGCTACAGGCGAAGAACAAGAGCGAGACAATCGCTTTGTACGCAGACACCCGCTACGAGTTTGTCGATCGCTGGACGCTGCTGGCCGGCGGTCGGCTGGTCCATGACAAGGTCTCGGCCAACTACACGGGCAGCCTGCTGGACGCTTCCACCTTCGGATATGTTCCACTTACAGAGAACAACTCCGTTTCCAACACCGAGTTCTTGCCGAAGATCGGCCTGGCGTTCGAACTTACCGAAAACCAGAACCTCGCAGCCACGATCAGCAAGGGTTATCGCCCAGGCTATTCGGAGCTGATTATCGGCACCACCGACATCAACAAAGTCGACCCGGAATCTCTCTGGGCCTATGAACTTGCCTATCGTTCCAAGTGGCTGGAGGACCGTCTGCAGGTGAACGGAAACGTCTTCTACTACGATTATACGAACCAGCAGGTTCCAATCGAGTTCGATCCTCGCTTCCCAGCCCAGACGATCAGTCTCAATGCAGCCGAATCGCATTCTTACGGCGCCGAACTGGAAGTTCGCTACGGCTTCGACAATGGCCTGGAGCTCTTTAGCGGGTTGGGCCTTATGAAATCGGAGTTCGACAAGGGCGACTTCAAGGGTAATGAGTTTCCCGAAGCACCATCGGTTACCGCCTCCTTCGGTGGCGTCTACAAACATGAAAGCGGTTTCTTCGGAGGCGGCGACGTGTCCTTCACAGACGGCTTCTACAGCAAGGGGGACGTGAATAATGTCCGTTCTCTGGATTCGTTTACTGTCGTAAACGTCAATGCCGGCTACGAAAAAGACAACTTCAAGATCACTGCCTTTGCCAAGAATTTGTTCGATGAAGAATATCTGACCTCGATTTCTACCGATGGAACGAGCGCCACTGTCGGCGACGGGCGCTCCTTCGGCGTACGCGTCAACGCGACTTTCTGATTGTCTGACAAGCGTTTCAGGCTTCTTCAAACCCGCCAGGCGTTGCAGCCCGGCGGGTTTTTCATTTTACAGGTCAGCGTCTTCCACCGGAACGCAGATCGGAGCCTTGGTCTGAGGCTCGATGAGGATTGTCACATCGACATCGAAGACACGCTTGACGGTCTCGGGTGTCAGGACATCCGCCGGGTGACCTTCGGAGATGATCGCGCCATGTTTTAAAAGAACCAGATTGTCAGCGTAGCGTGCGGCCTGATTGAGGTCGTGCAAGACGGCGACCACTGTCACGCCGCGTTCGCGAACAAGCTTTCGCGCAAGACGCAGGGTATCGATCTGATGCGAAAGGTCGAGAAAGGTCGTCGGCTCGTCGAGTAGGAGAACGCTGGTTCGTTGCGCGAGCGTCATCGCAATCCAGGCGCGCTGTCGCTGTCCGCCGGAAAGCGTATCGAATTTCTCGCCCGCGAGATGTGCCGTGTCGGTGACTGCGAGCGCCTCTTCGCAGGCTTCGTCGTCCTCCTTCGTCCATCGGCCAAACAGGGTACGGTATGGGTAACGGCCCTGCCGGACCAGATCCCTGACCGTCATGCCTTCCGGCGCCGACTGGTTTTGCGAGAGAAGCCCGATCCGTTCCGCCAGTTCCTTTCGTGGAAATGTTGAGATCGAGCGTCCGTTGATCAACACGGTGCCCTGCTGCGGCCGGATCAGGCCAGCAAGTGCGCGGAGGAGAGTCGATTTTCCGCAGCCATTCGGACCAAGGAGCACCGTGAAGGAAGCTTCGGGAATGGAAAAGTCGAGGTCGCGCAGGATAAGCCTGGTGCCGTATCCTATGGAGGCGGCGCGGGTTTCCAGGATAGGGAGGGCAGACTGATCAGACATTTCTCTTCCGCCACATCAGGTAAGCAAAGAAAGGCGCGCCCAGAATAGCCGTCATCAATCCGACCGGTAGCTGTGCCGGCATAAACAGGGTGCGGGCTGCAAGGTCGGCAGCAACCACCAGAAGTCCGCCGGCAAGCGCCGTGACCGGCAGCATGAGACCGTGAGAATGACCCACGAGCAAGCGAGCGACGTGCGGCGCAATCAGTCCGACGAATGCGACCAGACCTGCCGCAGCGACGGCGGCGCCAGACAGAACCGCGCAAAGGACGAACATGACGGCACGGAGCAGTTCTACCGGTTGCCCCCGTGCTCTTGCCGTCTCGTCCCCAAGGGCAAGAAGGTCCATTTCCCGCGCAATCAGTCCACTACCGGCCATTCCTATCGCCAGCCATATGACAAGTGTACGGATTTTCTCCCAAGTGCTGTTGTAGACGCTGCCGGAGAGCCAGATCATCGCTCGCTGCACGGCTTGGGGGTCTCCGAAGGCAGAAATGAAATTGGCTCCGGCCCAGGCCAGCGAACTGAGGCCGATGCCAATGAGAATGATGCGCAGCGACGAGCTGCCGCTGTTCCATGACAACGCATAGATCGCAAGGGACATTGTGAGCGCTCCGGCGAATGCCAGCCACGAAAGGAGGTGTGTGGGAGGCACCTCGAATTTGACGATGACGATAACCGCAGCGAGTGCCGCGCCGGCATTGACACCGATCAGGCCCGGCTCTGCCAGCGGATTGCGAAGCACCGACTGTGCGATCATGCCGGCAATTGCAAGCGATGCACCGACCAGGAAACCCATGATAACCCTTGGAAGGCGAATATCGCGGACAATCTGTATGGACTGCAAGTCCGCCACCGGGCTGTCGGTGAGCACCGCAATAATTTGCGCCAACGCGACTGGGTGGTCGCCGATCGCCAGTGCCACGAACAGCATGACGGCCGTCATGCCCAATAGAACAAGAACACTCCGCATCAACCAATCCCGCCAGCGCGCGATCGCGCCAGCCAGATGAAGAAAGGCGCGCCAACCAAGGCAAGCGTCACGCCGACCGGAATGTCGATCCCTGTCAGGCTTCTTTGCAGCCCGTCTGCCGTGACGACCAGTAAAGCTCCCGATAACGCGCAGAAAGGTAAAATCCAGCGGTAGTCGACGCCGAGGCTCAAGCGGACGATGTGTGGCACCACCAGTCCAATAAATCCGATAGGGCCTGCGAGCGCAACCGAACTTCCAGCCATCAGGACCACCAGGGCTCCCGAAAGAAGTCTCCATAACAGGACATTCTGACCGACAGCCTGCGCGACATCCGCCCCCAGACTGAGCGTCGTCACCTCTCTTGCAAGCAACAGAGTGGCAGCAACTCCAGCCAGGGCAAAGGGTACCACGGCTGCGACGGCAGCCATTTCTTTTCCCGTCAATGAACCAACCGACCACATTCTGATCGTGTCGATGGCTTTCATGTCGAAGATCAGAAGCGAAGCGGACACCGAACCGAGGAAAACGCTCAGCACCGCGCCTGACAGAGCGAGCTTAACAGGTGTCACACCGGATATGCCGGCTGACGCGATCAGATAGACGATGACTCCTGCTACTGAAGCACCACCGAAGGCGAACCATAGGAACACCAGCGGAGATTGCGCGTCGAAGAAGACGATGGATATGACGACCGCAAAAGCCGCCCCGGCGCTGATGCCCAGCAGATCGGGTGAAGCCAGCGGATTGTTTGTGACCGCCTGCATCAAGGCTCCGGCAACGCCTAATGTGGAGCCTACGATGATGGCCGTGAGAATGCGCGGCAGCCTGATCGTGGAAATCACTAGGTCTTGATGTGTGGTTCCCTCCGATATGATGGCATGCAGCGCGTCACCCAGCGGTATCGCTGTCGTACCGATTGTCAGCGACCACAGGCTCAGAAAAGCAAGGAGAAGTGCAAGCAGGCCAAAAGCAAAGATCCGCATCGCAGGGCTGTTGCGCCTCGTCGACGTGACGATCGCCATTTCACGGCCTCGAAATGATGTAGGTCTCGATGTCATCGAGAACCTTATTGGCGGACGCTAGACCGCTGAACTCCATCCAGGTGGCTGCGTCCACTCGATAAGCGCGGCCTGCTTTCACGGCCGGCAGCATTTTCCACAATGGGTTCGCCAGCACCGCCTCATGCCTGCCGCTGGTGGCTGAATCGTTGGATCCGCCGACGATGTAGAGCAGGATATCCCCATCCAGGCCGGCCAGCCCCTCGAAATCGAGCCGTTTCGTGCCGACCTTCGTTTCGGATGTTTCGAAATCCGTACGACTGACACCCGCCTTACGCAGCACATCGAACGGCGCCCATGCATCGGGTTCATCAAGGTAAACCTGGAACTCCCAAGGCGTGATTCGGACGACGGACACGCGCACATCCTTGGGAACCCGCTCGCGAACGGATGCAACCCGCTTTTCGTATTCGGTGAAGCGACCTTCCATTCCATCCGCGACGCCAGTGATATTTGCCAGCGTGCGATAAAATTCTTTCCAGTTCGCTCCGGTGAGCAGTGCGGTGGGAGCCAATCGCGATGCCATCTGGTACGCTTCCTCGCCCAGAAAGTCGCTGCCGATGATGAGATCGGGCTGAAGCGCGACAATCTTCTCGATGCTGGGCTCCATGAAGGAACCGAGATCCACGACACCAGCAGCCTCAGCTCTGGATTTCAGATCCTCATCACTCATCCCGAAAAGCGGAGCGCCGACGACAGGCAGGCCAAGCTCCAGCGCTATGCCAAGGCTGAACGTCGGGACGAGGGCGACGATCCTCTTCGGCTCCTTGGGAGCGCAGAGCGGCGGGTGAAGAAACGCGCCGTCCTCGATGAGCCGACCGTCACATTGAGCGAAGACGGGAGAAGACAGCAGCATGCTTATGAAAACCAACACAACAACGCGCATGAAAATCCAAAGATGACATTCTTGTTCATGTTAAACTAGCTTGGCGAGCCGATCCGCGCAATGCTGAGAGACGTTTGCGGCCTTTCGCTTATCCCAGCTTTTGCTACCTTGGAGGTTAAGATCCGTCATCGTCCTCAGGAGAGGCGAAGGAATCCAAGGTGCTGAAGTTCTATCCTCATAGTCATCGGAAAGGCAGGGCAACACTGTTGCGCCCGTAGGCGCGTCAGCCGGCCAGCGCCGCGGCGTCGATACATTGCGCTACAAATGATGTGGCGAAAGGCTGATCAGCCTATCCAGCAAGGAAGTGCCCATTTAACACTGCCGCCGGATCTCGGAGTATGTCGCCGCTGCGGATGCCGGTACGGGCAATTGCTTGTCGTTTCGGCCGATAACGCCAGACACGAGTGCGAGCACCAGTGCCGCTGCCGACAGGAAGGCGCCAGCCCAGTCGGGCGTGGCGTATCCAAAGCCGCCGGCTATCACGGCACCACCAGCCCACGCGCCTATGGCGTTGCCGAGGTTGAGCAGACCGATGTTGACCGCCGAAGCAAGATTCGGTGCGCCGGCTGCCCGTGCATTGTCCGTGACCAGCTTCTGGATCGGCGCGACGGTGGCGAAGCCGAAGGTCGCCATCAGGAAGATACAGATGGCCGAGGCGATCTGGCTGTCGGCGATATAAGAGAAGGTCAGCAGAACGATGGCCTGCGTGGCGAGCGTTACATAGAGCAGCAGCATCAGCGCCCGGTCTGCGAAGCGTCCCCGAGAATATCGCCGACGAACAGCCCTAGTCCGAACAGCGACAAAAGCCATGTGATTGCGCCCTCGGTATAGCCGGCGACCTCTGTCATCATACGGGCTAAATAGGTGATGGAGGTGAAAAATGCCGCGGGACCGAGGATCGTGATCCCATGGCAAGTAGACACGAATATCGGTGAAAGCCGCCAGCTCTCTGCGCAAGCGCGGCGGTTCGTGGCGCTCGCCGCGAGGCACCAGCAGCAGCACCCCTGCGATGGCGATAATACCGATCACCGTTATCGCGAAAAATGTCGCACGCCACGATACGGTCTGTGCCAGCCAGGTCCCTGCCGGTGCTCCGATCAGCGTGGCAAGGGTCAGTCCCGTGAACATGAAGGCTATGGCACTCGTGCGACGATTGGGGGCGAACAGATCGGCCGCCATGATCGAACCTATGCCAAAAAAGCGCCCATGTGTGTGAGGTGATAACGCGACCGACGAGAGCGATCGGATAGGATGGCCCCACCGCCGTGATGATGTTGCCGGCGATGAAGAGAACCAGCAGTCGGGACCGTCGTTGCCCCGACAAGCCATCTGTGCCCAGCACGACCGACGCGGTATTCGGGCCGTGGATATAGGCAGCGACTTCAGGACCCATCTCGTTGATGCCCGGCGAAATACTGATATGCGGAACGCCACGCGACTGGCAAACCACGGCGACCCGCCGCAGATCCGGGAGGGTGGGGGCCGAAAGATCGGTGAGCGCCTCGTGGGCCAGGCGGTCGATGATGCCCGGCGTGAGGGCACGGTCATTTCCCTCTGCCCGTTTTCCAAAGCTCGGATTGAACATCATCCGGAATGGCAGGACGTTCTTCGGACATCATCAACTGGCCGGGAACACCACATGCATCGGCTTCGTCTAGGTCAGTTCATACGCTTTTCTCTCACAAGATTATACATTGCCAGTGCGGCGACCATCAGAACAGAGATGATGAAGATGGCGCCGGACATGGCGTAGATCACGGGGGAGGCGCCGGAGTTCATCTTGCTGAAGAGAACGACGGGAAGGGTATTCTGACGTCCGGCGAGATAGAAGGCGCGCGTGAACTCGTTCAGCGACAGCAGGAACGAGAAGATGAAGGCGCTGACAAGGCCCGGGCGGATGAGCGGCAGCGTGATATCGACGAACTGCCGCCACCGGCCGGCGCCGAGATCGGCTGCCGCCAGCAGAACGTTCTGCCGCACGGCCGCAAAGCTTGTGAGAATGACGATGAAGGCGAACGGCATCGCCCAGAGCAGGTGGCCTGAAATGACCGTCATCATCGAAGCCTTCACGCCGATCCGGGTAAAAACGGCGGAGAGCGCCAGCCCCTGGACCACGCCGGGCACGAACATGGGCAGGAGGACCGCGAGAATCCACGTGGTTCGCCCGAGCCGCAGCTCGACATAACCGAGGGCGGCCAGAAGCGACAGAAACGTTGCGAGAACAGCCGTGACGAACGCGATCAGGAAGGATTGCTGGAGCGCGCCGATCAGGGCCTTCTCCCGTGGAAGCGCCATATACCAGTCCAGGCTGAGCGCCGACAGGCTCGGCAGGCCCGGCTGCAGCGCCGGATTGAACGATATCGCGAGCAGATAGAGCGGCGGCGCGTAGATCACCAGCAGGCCGAGAACGGCGATGACCCAGAGGACGATGCGGTTGCCGAGACCTTCGTGGACGGTCATCGTTCCTCCTCCCCGAACAGCGATGCCAGTCCGAAGGCGGCATTGCCGATCAGCACGAGCGCGAAAATGACGGCGAGGACGACCGTGGAGATCGCAAAGGCGAGGGGGTAGTTGGCGACCCGCATGACGTCGTTGATCATCACCGAGACGATGGAGGCGCCGGCGCCACCCAGCATCTGCACCTCCGTGGACGAGCCGGCCACCATGACGAAGACGAACAGGAAGCCGGCAAAAATGCCGGACATGGTCAGCGGCACAAGAATTGTGAGGACAGCGCGCCAGAAACCGGCGCCGAGATCCTGTGCGGCTGCCATCAGGTCCGGAGAGACGCGTCTGAAGGCGAGCACGAGCGGAAAGACCGCGAAGGGAAGATAGGAGGCGACCAGTCCGACCACGACGGCAAAGTTGCTGAACAGCAGCCAGTCCAGCGGTGCTTGCGTCAGGCCGAGCTGCTGGAGCGTCGTATTGACGATGCCGGTTCGCCCGAGGACCAGCCGCCAGGAAAAGGCGCGTATGAGGTAGGAGGTAAAGAAGGGGATCGTGATCAGAGCGAGAAGCAAGGTCTGCAGGCGCGGCCCGCTGAGGAAATGAACGGCATAGGCGATGGGAAAAGCCAGAACCACGCACAAGGCGGCTGTTCCCGCAGCCTTGAGCAGGGTCGAGACGATCACCGTCCAGCGACCCGCGTCGAGGATCGCGCTGTACCCAGCAAGGCTCAGATCCGGCTTGATCCAGTAGGTGGCGGGATCCCAGGTCCAGAAACTCCAGACCAGCACCAGCACCAGCGGCACGACGCCGAGCATGAGGATGGCAAGGAGCGGCGATGCGATGAGGGCGAGGGGGCGACGGTTCATGGGCGGGATCCGGTTGACGGCGCCGGCGGCAAGGATTGCCGCCGGCCTTCTCTGGAGATCGCGGAGCTCTCCGTCACGCGATCAGGCATTCCGCAGCTTCTGCCACCATTCCTCGTAGAGCTGGAAATTGTCTGGCCGCGCGTTCTGCCAGAAGACTTTGCCCGCAAACTTCGCCTTGACGTGCTCGGCAAGTTTTTCGACCTCTTCGGGTGCATATTCCGTCGGGTGGGCCTTGGCGTAGTCGAGGTTCTTGTCGGTCGGCACGATATAGCCGCGCGCCTTGCCGAGCTCGCAACCATAGAAGCCGCCCAGGAGCCCGTCGACGAACCGATGCGCCGCTTCAGCCGTTCCGCGGTCTTCGGCGCCCTTCAGCAGCACCGTATTGTTGCCCCAGCCCTCATAGCCCTCGACGGGTGCGGCATATTCCACCTGAAGGCCACGCTTGCGACCTTCGTAGACGATCGGTTCCCAGCCGGTCATAGCATCAACTTCCTCGTCCGCGACGAGCTGCACGCCCTGCTCCCAACCGTTCCAGAAGGTGCGGAACTGTCCGTCGGTCTTGTGCTTGATCAGGAATTCCATGACGAGGCCGAGTTCGGACTCCGACAGGTTTCCCGGGTCCTTGATCGGCTGGTTCTCGCTTTCCTTCAGGTACATGGCAGTGAAGATGGCGCTGTTGATCCAGGCATCCTCCATGGCCACGCGGCCTTTCAGCTTCGGGTCGAAGATGGCGCCGTAGCTGTCGATCTTGCCGAGCTTGTCGGGCCGATAGATGATCGAGTCCGCATTGATGACGGTGGGAATGCCGTACTGCTTGCCGTCCTGCTTGAGATAGGCGATGTCCTTGGCCCACGACCAGACGCTTTCGTAGTTCGGAATCTTCGAGAGGTCCCATGGAACGATGGCGCCCTGACGGGCGAGTTCCTTTTCCGCGCCGCCCTGGAAACCGCCGACGTCGAACAGATCGTTGGCGTTCCCCGCGGCAAGGCGGGCGATGACGGGGCCGAGATCGTTGCCGTTGTCGGTGAATTCCGGGGCTACGCCGGCCTGGGTCGCGAATTCCGGCCACTTGTCGGCGATGTCGAGCGTTGCGGTTGCCCAGAAGGCGACCGTTCCCGCCTCCTGTGCAAGGGCGCGCTGCCCAAGGCCGAGGCCGCCGGCTGCCAGAGCCGTGCCCCCGAGGCCCATGAGTTTCAGGATCTGGCGCCGGCCGATATTGCTGGCGAATGCGGAAGGCACTGGACGTCTCGTCATGGTCGTTCCCCTTTTTGTTAACCTCCGGCGCGTCAAGCGGCCGGCGGCATTCCCGAACCTGATAGAAGCATCGCTGCATCCGGAAGAAGCGAAAGCGGTACCTGCGTGCCCGGCTTCATCGTCGCCGCGGGACTGTCGCTGGAAACAACGGCCACGAGGCTTTGGCCGTCCGCAAAGGTAAGGCGCACATCCGTCTGCAGCCCGCGAAACGTGGTCGCCACGACCGTCAGAACGAGATCTGCGGTGTCGATGCTCTCCGAAATCCGCAACCTGTCCGGTCGAACGGCGACGAGGCTGTCGGCGCCCAGGGTTGCCACTGGCGCTCGGAGCCGCAGAGACTGGCCACCAACGATGGCGTGGGGACCGTTATCCCGCATCTCGATCCGCTCCGGCTTGAGCAGGGTATCGATGCCGACGAAGCGGGCGACGAAGCTGTTGGCGGGATGCTCGAAGAACTGCGCTGGCACACCCAGCTGCTCGATCCGGCCCTTGTGCATGATCGCCATGCGATCCGATAGGCTCAGCGCCTCATCCTGATTGTGCGTGACGAGAATGAAGGTCGCGCCGGTTCGCCGGTGTAGCCGGCCGAACTCGTCGCGCATCTGCTGGCGCAGGCGCTCGTCGAGGCCCGTCAGCGGCTCGTCGAGTAAGAGGATGCCCGGTTCCATGACCAGGGCGCGGGCAAGAGCGACCCGCTGGCGTTGTCCGCCGGACATCATGCCGATCGTGCGTGGGCCGAAGCCGGGAAGCTCGACCAGATCCAGCGCATCCTCGACCTTCGCCTTGAGAGAGGCCCCGGAGAGACCGCGCAGTTTCAAACCATAGCCGACGTTTTCCGCAACCGTCATGTGCGGGAACAGCGCGAGACTCTGAAAAACGGTGTTCACGGGCCGCTGGTTGGCGGGAACGTCGATCACGTCGCGGCCATCGAACAGGATGCAACCTTCGCTCGGGCGATCGAACCCGCCGATGAGCTTCAGGAGCGTGCTCTTTCCGCAGCCGGAGGAGCCGAGAAGCGTGAAGAACTCGCCGGCCTTGATCGAGAGATCGATGCCATCCAGCGCCGTGATGGGGCCGTAGGAGCGGCTCACCGACTGTATGTCGATTGCAATCGCCATCTAGCGTCCTCCCCGTCCGGCTTCGCGAATGACCATGATGCCGTTTGCGGTCAGGTTCAGCACCTGATCGGGTTGAACGAGGCTGGTGGTCGTCGCCTCCTCGACCAGCAGCGGGCCGGGGATGTCCTGCTCGATGGGCAACGCCAAGCGATCATAGACGGGGCAGGGCAGCCATCCGCTATCCCGGCCGAAATAGACCCGTCGTTCGCCTTTCAGCGCCGCCTCGAGCGATCGCCCGGCCGGGCTCTGCACAGACAGCGTGATCACAGGGCCTTCGAGGACGGCTTCGAGGTGTATCGTCGTGATCTCCACCGGCGTCGTCGTCAGACGGAAGGCATAGGCGCGCTCATGCGCCGCGTGCAGCCGTTCGGAGAAGCTTTCCACGGTATCGTCGACGGAGAAGCCCACGAACACGCCGTGTTCCTGACCGCGATAGCGCGCCTCGACCTGATAGAGGAAGCGGATCGGGGCGTCTTCGTCCTTGGCGAAGTAGGTCGTCGCTTCCCTTTCGAGGCCGGAAAAGCGCTCAGCGAGGGCTGCAAGAGCCTCGTGCGACAGAGGCGCGAACCAGGTCGACCGGAAATCCGCCCGCGGCTCGGCGGCCAGCATGCCCCAGGCAGAGAAGATGCCGGAATGCGGCGGGACGATGGTCGCCTTGACGGCAAGGTCGCGACCAAGGCGGCTAGCCAGCGCCGGGCCGGCGCCGCCGCTGATGATGAAGATGGAATCGCGCGGATCGTGGCCGCGCTGCACCGTCACTAGCTTCAAAGCGTTGATCATGCTGGCATGCGCAATCTCGATGATGGCCAGTGCGGCATCCTCCACCGACATGGCGAGGGGACCGGCGACGGATGCGATCGCCTCGGACGCTTTGGGCACATCGAGGCGCATCGTCCCGCCGGCAAAACTCTGCGGGTCGAAGATGCCGATGACGACGAGGGCATCGGTCAGGGTCGGCCGGGTGCCGCCGCGATTGTAACAGGCAGGTCCCGGGGAAGAGCCGGCACTTTCCGGCCCCACGCGCAGGCGGCCCTGTTTGTCGAGGTGGGCAATGGAACCGCCGCCCGACCCGATCTCCACGATATCGACCACCGGTACCTGGACCGGATGTCCGGGGGTAATGCGGGTATGTTCGAGCTTGTAGTCGACGTTCAGCGTCGGCCGCCCCTCATGGATCAGCGAGCACTTGGCTGTCGTGCCACCGACATCGAGGTGGAGCACTTCGCTCTCGCCCAGCAGGCGCCCGATACAGGCTGCCCCGGCGACGCCGCCGGCCGGTCCGGATTCCACCAGCGTCAGCGGGCGCGCGGTCGCCTGGTCGAATGTGGAGATGCCGCCGTTCGACTGCATGGCGTAATAGGGACAGGTGAGATCGCGCGCCATCAGGGCGCGTTCCAGCCGTTCGAAATAGCGCTGAATGATCGGCTGGACGTAGGCATTCAACACGACGGTGTTCGACCGCTCATATTCGCGCCATTGCCGGGAAACGGCATGGCTTGCACAGACGGTCGCCTCCGGGAGCGCTGCGACCAGCAGGCGGGCGCACATCTCCTCGTGCAGCGGGTTTGCGTAGCTGTGGAGAAAAAGGATGGCGACGGCCTCAATCTGCTCGGCCTTGCAGGCCGCAATGATCGACGCCAGATCGGCCTCCTCGAACGGAAGAACCACGTTTCCTCTGGCGTCCATCCGTTCACGGACCTCGAAACGCAAGTGGCGCGGGACGAAAGGTTCGGGGCTTTTGAACTGGAGGTTATAGAGGTCCGGCCGGTTGCCGCGCCCGATCTCCAGCACGTCCCGAAACCCCGCCGTCGTGACCAGTGCGGTTCGCACGCCCTTGCGCTCGGTGATTGCGTTGATCACGGTGGTGCCGCCATGGGCAAAGAACGTCACGTCGCGGGTGGCAAGGCCGTCGGTCGCCTCGCAGGCGGAGATCGCGTCGAGGACGCCCTTGGATTGATCCTCCGTCGTCGTCAGGCTCTTTGCGGTAAAAAGCCGGCCATTGCGCTCGTCGTAGCCGACGAGATCGGTGAACGTCCCGCCGACATCCGTTGCCAGTCTGATCATGATGCCGCTTCCTCGTAGCCGTATATCTCAAGCGCCACATCCCGCGTCACCCGTCCGTCACGCAGATCCTGCTCGATCCTTGGCCGTTCGCGCTCCTTCGGATCTCCCCAGCCGCCACCGCCACCGGTAACGATCCGCAAGATATCGTTTCGCGCGAGATCGAGATGCGCGATGCGTCCATGAACATCAAGGCCTCCGGCGTGCCGTTCGATCTCGAGCCGATTTGCGGTTCCCTCCGCCCCGCCGTCAACGCCCCAGGGGAGGGTTTTCGTTCGGCCGAAGCTGGCATAGGCGGATGCTTCCGTTGAGAGCACCTCGTACTCCCTGATGATGCCGAAACCGCCGCGTCGGCGCCCGGCGCCGCTGCCGCCTTCGACGTTCAGCGCGTAGCGGCGAACCCGCAGCGGAAAGCGGGCTTCGATCACCTCGACGGAATAGTTGTAGGTGTCGCCATCCGTCAGCGCGATCAGCGCGCCGGCTCCGTCCTCGTCCGGCGTTGCGCCCCAGCCGCCATGTTGCGGCTCGATGTGGATGAAGGGCATGCCGGTTTCATCCCGGCCGGAAATGTAGACGACGCAGAGGCTGGAATAGGACCCGGCGGAGAACCGTCCGGGCTGGAGCGGCGCCAGCGCCTTCCAGAGCAGTTCCGACGCGTGGACCGAACCCTCGTAGTACCAGCCGGTCGGCGAGGGCAGTTCCGCCGTGAACACCGTGCCCGGCGGACAGACGACGTCGAGGGGGCGGAACCACCCTTCGTTGGATGGCGCCTGTGGGTCGATGAGGGCCTTGACGATGGTCTTGACGGCGGATTGCAGCGCGCCGCGTGCGCAGTTGATGGGCCCGGCGACGGCGGGCGGGCAGCCGGTAAAGTCGGCGACGATCTGATCCGCCGCAATGGTGATCGTGACCCTGACCTCGATCGGTGCGTCGGTGACGCCATCGCCGTCGATCACGTCCGTTGCCGTATACACGCCGTCCGGTAAGGCGAGGATCGCTGCGCGCGCGCTGGCTTCGCTGGTGGCGAGAAGATGCGCAAAAGCTGCCTCGACCACGTCCGCACCGTACTTGGCCGCAAGCTCCGCCATCCGACGACCGGCGACGCGAACGGTGGCGATCTGCGCGTTGAGATCGCCAAGAGCCATCTCTGGCATCCGGACATTGGCGGCGATGACGTGAAGGATCTCGTCGCAGAACGCATCGGCCCGCATCACTTTCACGCCGGGAAGCCGCAGGCCTTCCTGAAAGACGGACGTGGCGTTGGGCGCAAGACTGCCGGGCACGGAGCCTCCGACATCGAGGTAGTGGGCGACGTTGATCGCGTATGCCAGTATCTCGCCATCGACGAAGAGCGGCTTGACGATCGCGAAGTCGCAGGCATGCGTGCCCCCGGCATAGGGGTCGTTCGTCAGAAGCACGTCGCCATCGGCAAGTTGTTCGCCGAATTGCGCGATCAACGCCTTGACCTGTACGCCGAACGTGCCCGTGAAGAGCGTGATGCCGTTCATCTGCGCGACGAGCTCGCCATCCCGGGTCAGGAGGCCGCAGGCGAAATCGAGCACTTCGTAGATCACGGGGCTCATGCTGGTGCGGGCCATCACGATGCCCATCTCATCCACGGTGGCAACGAGCTTGCCCTCGATGATTTCCTGCGTCACCGGATCGACGGCGTTCTGTCCGGACAGCATGTGGACCCCCTTGGTTCGTGCAACACAGCGTAGGAGGGGATGGGAACGCGGCATAGCCAGCCAGACGGGTGGGATGCGGCCAGCGATACCCGCCCGAACGGGTGGGCAAGGGTCAGAACGTCAGGGAAGCAGGCCGGCTGTGCGTGCTGCCGCCACCGCGCCCGTGCGGGTCGTCACGCCGAACTTCGCAAAGATATTCCGGAGGTGGAACTTGACCGTGTTGTCGCTGAGGGACAGTCGCCGGCCAATATCCTTGTTTCCCAGACCCGCGCTCAGAAGCTGCATCACGGCCTGTTCGCGTTCCGTCAGGCCGCCGGTCTTCGTGACGACCGGAGACGGCGATCCGGCCGCCTGCAACAGACGCTGCAGGACGACGCCGGGCACCGGTGCTGCGCGGGCGAGCGCAAGGATGTCACTGACAAAGGCGGGCCCTTCCGACAGGAGCACGGCGCGATAATCCATGACGGGCAGGCCGAGCACGAGATCCGAAAGTTGGCTGGCGGCGGTCGTGCTGTCGCCGGCAGCCATCGCCAGCCGGATGCCGAGAAGACGCAGCTCCATCTGGCGTAGAACATGCGGCTTGCGGGCCTGGCTCGTTTCCAGCAGGGAGAGCAGATCGCGCGCCACGTCGAGGCGGCCCTGCGCCAGATGCATCCGCACCCACAGAAGGGCGGGCACCGTTCCCCGCAGCCGCAGCGACAGGTCGTTCGGCTGGTCCGCCCGCGCCGCCTTCTCGCCGAACCCGCTTGCTTCGGCATAGCGCGCGGCTTCCGCGAGATCGCCCGACGCGATCAGCAGCGCGACGCGCTCGCCATCGATCATCCGGACCAGCCGGTCGAAACCACGCCGCCTTGCGGTTGACCGCGCCCGGTCCATGGCCGCGTGCGCACCGATCGTGTCGCCCGAAAGGATGAGAACGCGCTGCTGCGCCAGCAGGCCGGCGGCCAGCGGATCAAGCCACGTGTCATGCCGTTCGACGTGCGGCAGCGCCCATGCAAGCGCACGTCCGGCCTCCACGATGTCCCCCCGCATCGACAGGACCTCGCATTTCAGCACATGGCCGACGGCATCGAAATCGCTGCCACGACCGATATGCGCAGCGACCTCGGTGATCAGGCGGTCATAGGCTTCCTCCGCCGAGATCATATCGCCGCTGAAGAAGGAGGCCTGGCCGATATGGGTATAGAGGTGCAACGCTCCGAAATCCGCACCGCCATCCCGGAACGCCTGCATGGCGAGATTGCCATAATGCAAAGCGCGATCGAGGTCGGTGCGAATCAGGAAATTATAGGAGAGCATGTTGAGCGAGAGCGCGCGATGCACGAGCTCTCGGCCGGAGTGACGGCCAAGGTCGCGCTCCAGTTCTCCAAGATCTGCGCTGCTGACCCAGCGGTCGGTGTAGAGCGACACAAGAACGCGCACGACCCGAAGCGCACTCGCCAGCCCTTCGTCCATGGTGTCGGCTCCACGGGACACGATCTCAAGGTAATAATCCGCCGCATCGAGCTGCGCCGTCTTGGCGCTGACGACGGCAAGGCCGAGCGTGGTGAGAGGGTAGGCCGGTAGATCGATCTGTGCCGCCTCGTCCGACAGCTTGCGGAACAGGGCCGCACCGCCTCGATTTGTCGTGTACACCCGCCGCCAGCCTCCGGCCGCCTCGATGATCTCCGCGGCAAGCTCCGGCGCGCCGGCGGCGAAGGCATGCTCGACCGCGGCCTCGATATCGCCTTCTCCGGCAAACCAGCGCGCGGCACGGGCAAGGATCGCGCTGCTGTCGATGCCGAGACGAACGGCCTCCTCCTTCAGAAACCCCGTGAGAACGGGATGCAGGCGCAGCCATTGTCCCTCGTCATCGAGCACCGCGATGGGCAGGGCCTGTTCGCGCAGGGAGGCAAAGGCTCCGACGACCGTTTCATCGCAGAGCGCGGACACGAGCCCCCGGCTGATGGCCGGCAGGGACGACGTTTCGAGAAGCAGTCTCTGCAAGGGAGCTGAGAGGCTTGAGAAGACCTGCTCCGACAAATATTGTCCCATGTCGCCGCTGCGGTCCCTGAACGCGGAGAGGATGGCCGGACTATCGGCGCCGGACTCCTCCAGCAGAATCCGCATCATCTGCAGGGCGACCGCCCAGCCTTCGGCACGCTCGTTCAGGCTCTTCAACTGCGGGCCGCTCAGCGAGGCGCCATCGCCGCCAAAGAAGGCCTGCGCCTCGTCGTCGGAAAATCCGAGCTCGGCAAGCCCGATCTGCTTGACCTCCCCGGCAAGGCGCAGGGCCGATGTCGGAAATCGTGGCGCACTGCGGGAAACGAGCACGAACCGGATATGCCCGAGCTCGTCATGCGACAGCAGCCGTGCGACGATCGCCTCCGTGCCATCGGTCTGGGACGCATGATAATCATCCAGAAACAGGGTCGCCTCCGGCTGAACGCGCTGCAGACGCGTGACGAGCACGGACAGGAGCGTTGCGACGGACACGGAGCCAGCATCGATCGGCTTGGCCGGATGGTCGAGGATCTGGTCCAGGGCCTCGACCATCGCTAGCAGAAACCGGCTCTGGTCGCTGTCATCCGGCCCGAGCGAAATCCATGCGGGCGTGAGGCCTTGTGACAGAAGCCGGTGATACCATTGCGCGGCAAGCGATGTCTTGCCATAGCCGGCCGGCGCGACAAGGATCGTCAGCCGTCGTTGCCGGGGCAGCGACAGGAGATCGAGAAGCCGGGGGCGTGCGACTTTGCCCGCGATCGAGGGCGGTCGAAAGCGGGCTTGCCGGCGTAGCGACGATGTGGGCAGCACGGCTCTCGGCATTTTTTCCAGGCATGAAGAACGGCTCGCAACAGGGGCGAACTGGGCGATCTTATGGCCTCGGAGCCTGTTTGGAAACCCGGACGGCTTCAGCCTCCGTCTTCCATTGCGGGTTGCAGGTGAAGGCGAGATAGATGTTCCATGGCAAAGTCTACCAAGGGCATTTATTCTCCGGAATCTCGGTCGGAGTTTGGCGCAGTCAGCAATGGCAGAGGCCATGTCGTAGGAGCCCTTGAGTGAACGTAATTGCCCACGTCGAAATTCCTGTAACAGATCTCAATAGAGCCATGCGCTTCTACAGTGCTGTGTTCGGGGTGAACTTTGGAGACGTTGTCATAATCCACGACAACAGAATGGCCTATTTCCCTTTCGAAGAAGGTGGAGGTGGTGCCAGCGCAGCGCTTGCCCAAGGCGATGTCTACGTTCCCACCCGAGATGGAGCAATCATCTATCTTAATGTCGCAGACGTTGACGACGTTCTGGCCAAGGCTGTTGGGTATGGGAGCGAGATTTTGTTTCCAAAGATACCGGTGAACGAGATTGGGTTTGTCGCCGAAATTGCTGATAGCGAAGGTAACCGCATCGCAGTTCAATCACTATGATGAGGGCGAACACGTTGGTTTTAAAGATCAACGCAAAAGCCCGTCGCGGCCGAACGCTTCCCAATCATCCAGTTTTGCAGCTGCCTCATCCGGTCCCGCCGGTGGTGACGCCACCACACTCCGACCCTTTCTCAACGAACGGGTAAGCTTGGCTTTGTAAGCCGCCCGCCGTCGGTTTTCGGCGGCAGCGGCCAGGTCGTCCTCTCGCCATTCATCGACCCTCCCGCTATTGAGGAGGTCTTCGACAACCCTGGGATCGAAGACATGAAAGGTGATCTTCTTGGCGCGGCCTGCCAGTCGGACTGTTCTTGTTCCGGCACTCGGAAGGCGACCGTCCGCCAGCCAGCGGTGTCTCTCGCCTGGCTTGATCGTCAGAATGTCCTGGATTTCGCGCGGGATCACCGGGAGGCTTTCGATATCTTTCATCGCTGCAGAGATAACGCCGGCGGCTGCGTTGAATTCGGTCTTCGCACTGGCGGGCATCGCAAGAACAAGTTCCCCAGACTCCAGAACGAGCAGTTTCTTCGATGATGCCGGCAGTCGCGCGCGCATTTCCAGAAGAATGCCTTTCGCGCGCACCGATGAGCCGAGCGTCGCCGCTGACGGCAACGTCCAGGTCCGCAGGAGTTCGACGTCATCTTTCTCGCGCTTCGACATGGCGGTGAGATGGGCCTCAGATCCGACCAAGTCAACGCAGGGAGCGTTTTCCCCTCTTGCTCCGCGATCACGGGCGTCTGCCGTGCGGACAGCCTTGGCTGCATGCGGCGCTTCTGACGGAAAGTTTATCTCGGGCAGAGATAGCTTCGCGATCCGACATCCCCATCTTCAGAGCAGTTCGACGTCCTTTCCGCTACCTATCGGTGATCGGGACAGCAAGCCACAGAGGAGAATGTCATGAGCGCTGCGCTCGGACCATACGTGCAGATGGTTAAACTCGCCCAACAGATGGCGTTGATGTACCAGGCGGACAGGAACCTCGATCTGGGTTTGCTGGTGTCGCATTACGTCGAAGAGGTCGAGGTGAACGTGCGGTCGGACACATTCGATCATCTGGGCTTCATCGACAGGATACGGGGCGAGCTGTCGAGCGAAGCGGCACAGGCGGGAGATGGCAGACGTGGAGAATATCTGCGGATGGTCGTCGAGGCGCTTCACGCATGCGCTGGGTCTCTACCGAGTGCTCTGGACGCTGAACCCTTCGGCGCGGAAAAGAGGATGTGACGTCTAGCCGATGGTGACGTTCGTTGCCATTGCCGCCGTCCGCGCCATTGCATCGGCCAGTTCATTGCCTGGAATGTCATCGTGTCCGCGACACCATGCAATGCGAATGCGAGGGTTGGCGGTGAGCTGACGGTCAAGCTCCTGCCATAACGCGGCGTCCTGTATGAAACGCTTTCGCTTCTTTGGATTTGCCTCGATACGGCGCCAACCGTTGTTTCTCCAGATAGCCCTGGAGATCTGACACCCTTTCACCGTCTGGCTCGAGTCCGTCCAGATGGTGGCGGACGTGTCGGCACGTTCGTTTGCGATCCACGCCGCTGCTTTCAAAACAGCCAAAAGCTCGAAAGTGTTGTTCGACATCCCGGTCGCAAACCCAAGCGCCCGATGGATCTCCTGCCCGTGCTGGAAAACCACGAACGCCCACCCACCGGTCGAAGACTTCGGGCGGAAGGAACCGTCCGCGTAAACGTCTAACAAGTCTGCCTCCAAAACATCCCGGATCTTGATATGTCGTGGCTCTCGTCACGATGTTGAGACCATCAGCCGACTGTTGATGTACCGCTTGGGACCGTCTCCACTCAAATCTTACTTTTCCCGAAATGTATGCGAGCAATGTGCATGATGGTTGCACAATATCATCCGTCGGCATGCCCCGTGCCTCACTATAGGAGTGATGGTCTCAGGTTCTATGATCCATAATCCAACTGAGTGATCGATTGCGACTGGGGTGATGAACGATGGCGTAATCGATTTATGCCGAGATCGGCCAAAGGCCATGGCAAATCGACAAAATCCTCTATATTTAAGTACGATAGGAAATTAGGATATCGGCTGATCTGACTGTTGAGGAAGCCCTACCCGCGTCGCACCGGCGCGTATCGAGCATCCCAATGACGAGCTGCTGGACCTTCCGCTTGAGATTGTCGCCAACGCCGAACGACTTGGCCGGGCTCTCCATTCCGGAACCGACAGCCCAACTGGCCTGCACCGTCAGGATCATGAACACCGACTAGAGTAGCCATCTGCCGTTAACGCGGATTGGAACCGCAGCTTTCCAGGTCGGGCCAGCCATTTTTTGAAACTTTCAGATAGACCCCCAACCCCGCTTGTGCGGGAGCTCGTGCTTAATGAAGATATATTCTGAACGTTCTTTGAAGTTGCGTAGCGAGAACGCTGCAAGGCTACGCAAGGGGCAAAGCAACTTTTCCGATGGAAAAATCTGGAGGCCATTGCGAGCATATCCTTTCAAGCATATTATAATATCCTCGAAAGGATATGCATCATGCCGCTCTACATCAAAGATCCGGAAGTTGATATGCTCACTGAAGAGCTGATCCGCTTGACCAAGACATCTAAGGTTGATGCCGTGAAAACTGCCCTCCGGCGCGAGATCGCCAGCCGCAAGGGCAGCTTGCCCATGCGCGAGCGCTTGGCCAAGTCCCTCGCGATGGCGCGGGACGCCGGTCCCTTTGCGCCGGGGGACCACAAACGCGAAACTGACGAAATGTGGGGCGAAGACTGATGCTATTCGTGGACGCTTCCGTGGCCGTCGCAATCCTTTCCGGCGAAGAGGACGCCGGCGAGGTGATGCAGCGGCTCGAACAGCACGGTGGCCCCTTTTACGTGTCGGCCGTGGTTCGCTTGGAAGCCTCGCTTTCGCTGACGCGGCGCATGGCACAGGCGACAGGCCGCGACCGTCCTGCTACGCCTGACATGCTCGCTAAGGCGCGAAGGATGGTCGATCAGTTCTTCGCGGACCTTGAAGCCAAAGAGGCTATGATCTCGGGAGATGTGGGGACCAAGGCGCTTGACGCTGCACAGCAGTTTGGGAAGATCGTCAATCACTCGGCAAAACTGAATATGGGCGATTGCTTCACTTATGCCTGCGCCAGGGCTTACCGCACGAAGATCGCTTACAAGGGCAACGACTTTGCCGAAACTGATCTAGGCTGGTGACCGTCAATAGCAACGCGCGAGGTAGTCATGTCCGAAGACGTATCGCAAATTCTCTACACATGCTCCCCATGCCGCCGCGCCGAAGGCGATGGCTGCTATCAAGACATTGCATATTGCTCCGGGAGGTCTTTTGATGGGCGGCTGCAGAGCGGCAGCTTACCGCCTAGTCGTCGCCACAACCGGACCGTCCTGACACGGCCTGATACCAGCCATTCCAAAGAACGACTTTTTTGTCACAACAAGATGACTAATACCGGCATGGCTACTGGACGACGGGGTCGTTGGTTCGAACCTTTTCAAGGCGCTAGGCCTATTTCACAGCCATGCTCCAGCGAGGCAGATATGAAAATTGGTTGATGAGTTCAACAATGATTGGATTGATCGCAGAGGGGCTGTCATTCTGCTAAACATTCGATCATCCGAGATATTTCATGAAACGTCCTACCATCGCCGATGTTGCTCAGGCGGCCAGCTTGAGTGTCGCCACAGTCGATCGGGTCTTGAATGGTCGCCTTCCTGTTCGCGAGGAGACCGCGCGTAAGGTCTACGAAGCGGCGGAGAAGCTGGGCTTTCACGGCGCTAAAATTATCCGTCAGCGCATGATGGCTGATTTGCCGTCTTATCGGTTCGGCATTATTCTGCGGAAGGAGCGACAGCCATTCTATCAGGCTTTCGCCGAACAGTTGAATGCGGCGGCGGCGGCCGTGAAGGATCGCCATGTCAGCCTGACGATCGCTTACGCCATTTCAGGCGAGCCGAGCGAACTGTCGGAACTGATGCTCGGCATGGCCGGCAAGGTTTCGGCCATCGCGGTGACCGGGCCGGATCACTATGATGTGACGGCCGCAGTTTCGACGCTGAAGGCTAAGGGCATTCCGACGTTTGCCCTCTTGACCGATCTAGCGCAAGGCGTGCGGGAAGCCTATCTCGGGACTAACAATATGAAGGTCGGCCGAAGTGCGGCTTGGATGATCTCCAAACTGTCGCCTTCGCCGGGAAAGGTGGTCCTGTTTCTCGGTGGCCACCGGTTTCACGGACATTCGCTCCGTGAGATGGGTTTTCGCGCTTACATGCGCGAGTTCGCACCGCAGTTTCAGGTTCTCGATGCTCATATCAATTTAGAAACCCGGCGGCTGACCTATGAACTCCTGATGGATACGCTGTCGCACCATCCCGATCTCGTTGGCGTCTACTGCATGGGCGGTGGTATGGAGGGTGCTATCGAGGCGCTGAAGGAGAGCAAGCGCTCGGAGAAGATCGCCTGCCTCGTCAACGAACTCACGCCGGAATCCCGGCAGGCCCTGCTCGAGCGCCGAATCTCGGGCGTTTTCCAGACGCCGCTGGTCGAACTCTGTGCCGACCTGATTGCGACAATGGTGCACACGATCGAACACGGCATGGCGGAAAGTCCCGGGCAGCGCTTCTTTCCGGCCCTTCTCTGGGTTCCTGAGAGTCTATGAGGGAATGATAGAAAAACGTCAGCATCGCGAGAGCGTTTCTATCAGGAATGACGGCTCGACCCTCTCATGACGTGTTGACCCGTCGGGCCGACTGCGGAATTGTCCCCCTGCGGTGACGAGGTAGGAGCTCACCGCTTACGCAACAAGATCCTTGTTTCCCGTCACTGGTTCGCCAGCGGCATCGGACACGCATGCCCATAAACAGCCGCGTAACGGCGGCAACACGAATAAAGTGGAGGAGAACCCGATGAAGAAATATTTCCTGGCGACAGCGCTCGCAACGATGCTCGCGACAACGGCCTCGGCCGAGACCATCGGCGTCTCGATGGCGCTGTTCGACGACAACTTCCTGACCGTTCTTCGCAACGGCATGACGGACTACTCGAAGGATCTGAAGGACGTCACGCTGCAGATCGAGGACGCGCAGAACGATGTCGGCAAGCAGCTGAGCCAGGTGCAGAATTTTGTGGCGTCCGGCGTCGATGCGATCATCGTCAACCCGGTCGATACCGATGCGACCGTCGCGCTCTCGCAGGCGGCGGCTGCTGCCGGCATCCCGCTGGTCTATGTCAACCGGCAGCCGGTAAATGTGGACGACCTTCCCGAGAAGCAGGCCTTCGTGGCATCCGATGAACAGGAGTCGGGCACGCTCGAAACGAAGGAAGTCTGCCGCATGCTGAAGGCTGCCGGCAAGACCGAGGCGAAAGCCGTCGTGATGATGGGCGAACTGTCCAACCAGGCAGCGCGTATGCGCACCCAGGATATCAAGGATGTCCTTGCCACGCCGGAGTGCAGCTTCATCAAGGTCGTCGAGGAGCAAACTGCCAACTGGTCGCGTACGCAGGGCGCCGACCTGATGACCAACTGGCTGTCCGCCGGCGTTCAGTTCGACGCCGTGATTGCCAACAATGACGAGATGGCGATCGGCGCCATTCAGTCCTTGAAGTCGTCCGGGCGCGCGATGGACGATGTCATCGTCGCCGGTATCGACGCGACCCAGGATGCTCTGGCGTCCATGGCCGCAGGCGAGCTGGATGTCTCCGTCTTCCAGAACGCCGCTGGCCAAGGCCGCGGTGCCGTTGATGCCGCGCTGAAGATCGCACGCGGCGAGCCGGTTGAGAAGAAGGGTTACGTCCCCTTCGAGCTCGTGACGCCTTCGAACCTCAAGGACTATCAGGCCAAGAACTAACCTTCTTCGCGACAAAGGGGGAGGCGGGAACGCCTTTCCCGATCCCACCATGGAGGGTTTGCATATGGTCAGTCCGCGAACTGCCGAAGCCATCAAGCACGTCATCGAAGAGACGGAGCGCCACGGTCTCCTTTCCATCGAGGGTATCCGCAAGGAGTTCCCGGGTGTCGTCGCGCTCGATAACGTTCAGCTGCGCGTTCGCCGCGGCACCGTGCACGCCCTCATGGGGGAAAACGGTGCCGGAAAATCGACCCTGATGAAGATCATCGCTGGTATCTACCAGCCGGATGCCGGCGAAATCCGCCTTCGCGGGGAAGTCGTTACATTGAAGTCGCCGCTCGATGCGCTCGAGCAGGGCATCGCGATGATCCATCAGGAGCTGGCCCTGATGAACTGGATGACGGTCGCCGAAAACATCTGGATCCGGCGGGAACCGAAAAACCGCTTCGGCCTCATCGATCACGGCCGGATGGCGGAGATGACCGCCGATCTTTTCGCCCGCCTCCGCATCACGCTCGATCCGCGCGCGCAGGTGTCGGAGCTGACGGTCGCTCAGAAGCAGATGGTCGAGATCGCCCGCGCCGTAAGCTACGATAGCTCGATCCTCATCATGGACGAGCCGACATCCGCCCTGACCGATCGCGAGGTCGAAGGCCTGTTCTCGATCATCCGCGACGTGCGCGAACGCGGGATCGGCATCGTCTACATCACCCACAAGATGAACGAGCTTTTCGAGATCGCCGACGAGTTCACCGTATTCCGCGACGGGAGATATGTCGGCTCCCATCTGTCGACGGACGTCAACCGCGACGACATCATCCGCATGATGGTCGGGCGCGATATCACCGACATGTTTCCGAAGATCGAGTGCCCGATTGGCGAGGTCATCCTCGAGGTTCGCAATCTTACGATTCCCGGCGTCTTCCACGACATCTCGTTCTCGCTCCGGCGCGGGGAGATCCTGGGGCTTGCAGGGCTTGTGGGGTCGAAACGGTCGAACGTCGCCGAAGCTATCTTCGGGGTCACGCCTGCCACATCCGGCGAGATCCTGGTCAACGGCACGGCGGTGACCATCGGGAGCCCGAGCGCTGCCATGGCGCAGGGCTTTGCCTTCCTCACCGAGGATCGCAAGGAGACGGGCTGCTTCCTGAGCCTCAATTGCCTGGAAAACATACAGTCGGCGCTGATCACGCGGTCGCACGTCAAAGGCGGTTTCGTCGATCAGTCCACCGTGACCAAGCTTGCCGAGGACATGGCCCGCCAATTGAGGGTGAAGACCCCGAACCTCTACGAGACTGTCGAGAACCTCTCGGGCGGCAACCAGCAGAAGCTGCTGATTGCCCGCTGGCTCCTGACCAAGCCGCGCATTCTCATCCTCGACGAACCGACGCGCGGCATCGACGTCGGCGCCAAGTCGGAAATCCATCGGCTCATCACCGGTCTCGCGGCGGAGGGGGTCGCGGTGCTGATGATTTCGTCAGAACTGCCGGAAGTGCTGGGGATGAGCGACCGCATCGTCGTCATGCATGAAGGTCGCGTGTCCGGTGTTCTCGACCGCGCCGAAGCCACTCAAGTCAAGATCATGGACCTCGCTGCGCGCTAGTCGTGCACCGCGGGAGGAGACAGCGAACATGAACACCATCACGCAACCCGTTCCGAAGCTGCAGCAGACGCGACGGCGCGTTCCGCCGGAATTGACGATCCTTCTGGTGCTCGTCGGCATCTCGCTGACGTTTGAAATTCTCGGCTGGATCCTGCAGGGGCAGAGCTTCCTCGGCAACACGCAGCGGCTTTCCATCATGATCCTGCAGGTCTCGGTCATCGGCATCATCGCGATCGGCGTCACGCAGGTCATCATCTCCGACGGCATCGACCTCAGCTCCGGATCGATCGTCGGGGCAACGGCGATGATTTCCATGAGCCTTGCCCAGGTCGGCACATTCGAGCGGGCGGTCTATCCCGGACTGACGGATCTTCCGGTCATCGTGCCGGTTCTCGCCGGGCTTCTGGTCGGCGTCGTCTGCGGCGCGATCAACGGGCTCCTCATCGCTTACTCGCGCATTCCGCCGTTCATCGCGACGCTGGGTATGATGGTCACCGCACGGGGCTTTGCGAAGTGGTACACCAAAGGTCAACCGATCAGCTTTCCCACAGACAGCTTTGCCGCGATCGGCAAGGGGCTTGCTCCCGTCCTGATTTTCCTCATCGTCGCCGCCATCATGCATGTGGTCCTGCGCTACACCCGTTACGGCAAGTTCACCTATGCGATTGGCGCAAACAAGCAGGCGGCCCGCGTCTCCGGCATCGATGTCGAGCGTCACACGGTCAAGGTCTATGCAGTGGCAGGCCTTCTCTCGGCTCTGGCCGGCATCGTCGTCGCCTCGCGCGGCCTGACCGCTCAGGCCGGGATGGGCACGAGCTACGAGCTCGACGCCATCGCCATGGCCGTCATCGGCGGTGTCTCCCTGTCGGGCGGTCGCGGCTCCATCCTCGGGACCATGATCGGCATGGTCATCTTCGGGGTCATCATTTCCGGGTTCACGTTCCTCCGGCTCGATGCCTATTACCAGGAAATGCTCAAGGGCATCATCATCGTCGCCGCCGTCGTGGCCGACGTCTACCGACAGCGAAAGCGCGTGAAGACGGCCTGAAACCGAGGCACGTCTTCCAAGGGGGCCGGCCTCCCAGCGTCCAACATCACCACCAAACGACCTTCAATTAGCGAGACCTCCGATGAGACAGCTCCTGATCACGACCGCACTTTGCCTTTTTACAGCACCTGGCCTTCTTGCATCGCCGGCATTTGCCGAGACGAAGGTAGCGGTGTCCATGACGTCCTTCGACAATCCGTTCCTGACGATCCTGCTGAACGGCATTCGCGCCGGCGCAGCGAAAGATACGACCATCGAGCTTCTCACCGAAGACGCCCAGCTCGATCCGGCCAAGCAACTGAGCCAAGTCGAGAACTTCATCGCCAACGGCGTCGACGCCATCATCGTCAATGCCGTCGATGGAGACGCGACGGCCGCGATTACGCAGGCGGCGCGAAACGCCAAAATCCCGCTCGTCTACGTCAACCATCCGCCGGCCGAGCTCGATAGCGGCCTGCCGGATGGCACCGCTTTCGTCGGCTCCAACGAGCTTGATTCCGGGACCATGGAAGCAGAGGCAGCCTGCAAGCTGATGGGCGGCAAAGGTCGCGCCGTCATCCTGATGGGCCCTCTGGAGAACCATGCTGCGTTGACCCGTACCAAGGATGTCGAGGCCGTGTTCGCGCGGCCCAACTGCAAGATCGAGATCATCGAGAAGCAGACGGCCAACTGGAACCGGACCCAGGCACAGGATCTCACCGCGTCCTGGCTGACCGCAGGCGTGCAGTTCGATGCCGTCATCGCCAATAATGACGAGATGGCCATCGGTGCCGCCCAGGCTCTGAAGTCCGCCGGCATCGACATGAAGAGCATCGTGATCGCCGGCATCGATGCCACACCGGACGGCCTTGCCGCCATGACCTCGGGCGACCTCGACCTGACGGTCTTCCAGAATGCGACCAGGCAGGGGGAGGTCGCGGTCGAGACGGCCGTCGCGATGGCCTTGGGCAAACCGACCGAGAAGGCCCTCTGGGTGCCCTTCGAGCTCGTCACGCCGGACACCATGGCGACCTACAAGTGAAACGACAGCGGCCCTGGAGAAGAAGCCCATGAAACACACACTCGACCCGCACATGTTCCGGCACCTTTCGCTGGAGGACACCTGCCGCAAGGTTGCCGATCTCGGCTACGATTACGTCGAACTGTCCCCGCGTCCGGATTTTCTCTCCTGGTGGACGAGGCCGAAAGTCTATCCGGAGCGCGTCGCCAGCTTCAAGACGGCGCTGAAGGATCATGGTGTCGGCCTCGCCACGCTCCAGCCGATGTATCGCTGGGCGAGCCCCTATCAGGATGAATGGGACAACGCGATCGACAACTGGAAACGCGTCATCGAGATCGCGGTCGAGATGGATGGCCCGATGCTCGTCTCGGAGTTCGGCCGTGGCGGATCGCCTGAGCGCAGCCTGAACGATCGTTCCGGCCTCCATCGTCCCGAAACCTGCGAGGCCCAGTTCTTCCGCGCGATGGATATTCTCGTGCCGCTCCTCGAGAAGGAGGGCCTCGTCCTGTCGCTGGAAGCGCACCCGGAAGACTGGATCGAACAGATCGCGCCGGCCGTCGACATCATCAAGACGATCAACTCGCCGTCCGTCAAAGCGTCGTTCATCGCGCCGCACACGTTCTTCTACGGTCCGGACATGGTCGCCAATCTGCGCGCCACGGAGGGGCATCTGGTGCATGTCCGGCTGGCCGACACCTACGACCACAACAAGTCGTCGGAGCTCCGCTACATCGTCAACCCTCCCGGCTCCAAGGTGCGCGTCCATCAGCACACCGACTTCGGCCAGGGCGAGATCGATTTCGATACGTTCTTCGCGACGCTCGCAGACATGAAATTCGACGGTGTCCTCTCGAACTGTGTGTTCGCCTGGGAAGACCGCGTCGATGACAGCGCGCGCTTCATGCTCAACGAAACCCGGCGCTATGTCGCCAAATACTGGAATGAGGTCTGAAATGACTGTGAGAATTGGCGTTATCGGCACAGGCGCCATCGGGCGCGATCATGCGCGCCGCATCAACCATGTCCTCGGCGGCGCGAAGATCGTCGCTCTGAGCGACGTCAACCGGGCCTCGGCAGAAGCGGTCAAGGCAGACGTCGCACCGGATGCCGCCATCTTCGAGACGGGCGAGGCGCTGATCGCGTCGCCGGATGTCGATGCCGTTCTCGTGACCTCCTGGGGCGCGACACACGAGCAATACGTTCTCGCAGCGATCGCTGCCGGCAAGCCGTGCTTCTGCGAGAAGCCGCTGGCCACCACGGCGGACGGCGGCAAGCGCATCGTCGATGCGGAGGTTGCCCATGGAAAACGCCTCGTGCAGGTCGGCTTCATGCGCCGCTACGATGCGGGCTACGTCGCCCTGAAGAAGGTGGTCGACAGCCAGATCGGCGCGCCGATCATGGTGCATGCCGCCCACCGCAACCCCGCCGTTCCCGAGCAATACGTCACCCCGATGGCGATCCACGACACGATGATCCACGAGATCGACGTGCTGCGCTGGCTGCTCGACGACGACTACGTCTCCGCCCGCGTTCTCTTTCCGCGGGCCTCCGCCCGCAGCCATGCCAAGTTGCGCGATCCCCAGATTGTCATTCTCGAAACCGCCAAGGGCACGATCATCGACGTCGAGATCTTCGTGAACTGCCACTACGGCTACGACATCCAGTGCCAGGTCGTCGGCGAGGACGGGATCGCGAACCTGCCCGATCCCATGGCGATCCCCATGCGGCTTGGTGCGCGCCAGCAAAGCGAGATCCTGACCGATTGGAAGGACCGCTTCATCGCCAGCTACGACGTCGAACTGCAGGACTTCATCCATGCAGCCGCCAGGGGCACCGCCTCCGGCCCGAGTTCCTGGGACGGCTATGTCGCCGCGATCACGTCGGATGCCTGCGTCAGTGCGCAGGATGCCGAAGGGGCAGCCGTCGCCATCAACCTTCCCGCCCGTCCGGCGCTTTATAACTGAGGGCTCCTATGCGTTTTGCCATCAACCACATCACGGCCCCGAACCTGTCTCTTGAGGACTTTTTTTCCGCAGCCCGCCGTCTCGGCCTGACGGAGGTCGAGATCCGCAACGACATTCCGGATGTCGTCAACACGATGGATCCCGCCGACGTCAAGGCGGCGGCGGAAAAGGCCGGCGTCGAGATCGTTTCGATCAACGCGCTCTACCCGTTCAACGTCTGGTCGGGGGACCTGCCGGCTAAGGCTTTAGCCCTTGTCGACTACGCTGCGGCAAGCGGTGCAAAGGCGTTGGTCATGTGCCCGCTGAACGACGGGACAAAGGTTTTGTTCGATGATCTCGTGGCGGCCCTCTCAGCCATGAAGCCGATCCTTCAGGAGCGCGGTCTGACAGGCCTCGTCGAGCCTCTGGGGTTCCCGATCTCCTCCCTGAGAACGAAGGCGGAAGCCCTGCGCGCCATCGACGCAGCAGGTGGCGGCGATGTCTACAGACTGGTGCACGACACCTTCCATCATCACCTTGCCGGCGAAACCGAGCTCTTTCCGAGCCGCACGGGCCTCGTCCACATCTCGGGCGTGGTCGATCCGGCGGTTGCCGTGGACGACATGATCGACGCGCACCGCGTGCTGGTGGATGGCGCAGACCGTCTGGAGAACGTGGCCCAGATCAAGGCGCTGATCGCCGCCGGTTTCGATGGGGTCTTCAGCTTTGAGCCCTTCGCCGAAGAGGTCCACGCGTTGACCGATCCGGAAGCGGCGGTCCGTGAGAGCATCGTCTACGTCTCGGCCCATCTCTGACGCAACGAGCGGCTGTGTCTGCGCGCAGGTGCAGGCACGGTCGATCCCTGGAACCACGGCCGATGCTGGAGGATGAAATGAAAAAGTCACTGGATATCATCACGATCGGTCGATCATCTGTCGATCTTTACGGCGCCCAGATCGGAGGACGTCTGGAGGATATGGGGTCCTTCCGCAAATATATCGGCGGCTCGCCGACCAATATGGCTGCGGGAACGGCCCGGCTCGGCCTCCGGTCCGCCCTGATCACGCGGGTCGGCGACGAGCATATGGGGCGCTTCATCCGCGAGGAACTGGCGCGCGAAGGTGTCGATGTCACGGGCGTGAAGACCGATCCCGAGCGGCTGACGGCGCTCGTGCTTCTCGGCATCCGCGACGAGGAGACATTTCCACTGATCTTCTATCGCGAGAACTGTGCCGACATGGCCCTGTGCGAAGATGATATTGACGAAGCCCTGATCGCGCGCGCGCGCTCCGTCGTTGCCACCGGCACGCATCTGAGCCACCCCGACACCGAAAAGGCCGTTCTGAAGGCGCTAACGCTTGCCCGCAAGCACGGGGGCCGAACCGCGCTCGATATCGATTACCGTCCCAACCTCTGGGGCCTTGCCGGCCATGGCGATGGCGAAAGCCGGTTCGTCGAAAGCGCGGCCGTCACATCCAAGCTGCAATCGACACTGCATCTCTTCGACCTCATCGTGGGGACGGAAGAGGAATTCCACATCGCGGGCGGCTCCACAGAAACGATCGCGGCGTTGCGTGCGGTGCGCGCCGTCTCGCGCGCGACGCTCGTCTGTAAACGCGGTGCGGCAGGGGCCGTCGCCTTCACGGGCGATATTCCCGACGATCTCGACGGCGGAGAGACCGGCCCGGGCTATCCCATCGAGGTTTTTAACGTGCTGGGCGCCGGCGACGGGTTCATGTCCGGCCTCATCAAGGGCTGGCTTGAAGATGCCGCATGGCCGCGTGCCCTTCAATATGCCAATGCCTGCGGCGCCTTTGCCGTCAGCCGCCACGGTTGTACGCCGGCCTATCCCTCGCTGGCAGAGCTTACGTTCTTTCTCGAGCGAGGGGTGAAGACCAAGGCTCTGCGTCAGGATCTGGAACTTGAGCAGATCCACTGGGCGACCAACCGCCACGCGGACTGGTCGACGATGCGTGTCTTCGCCTTCGATCACCGTATGCAGCTGGAAGCCATGCCGGGGGCCACGCCCGACAAGATCGGCCGGTTCAAGGCGCTCTGCCTTCAAGCGGCGCTCGACGTGCAGGACGGTCGGTCGGGATACGGCATTCTCTGCGACAACCGTCTCGGCAAGCGCGCTCTGCATGCGGCATCCGGCACCGGCCTCTGGATCGGCCGCCCGGTGGAGTGGCCGGGATCGCGTCCGCTGACGCTCGAGCCGGAGATCGGTCCCGACTTCGGCGGCCTGGATGAATGGCCGCTCGACAATGTCGTGAAGGTCCTGTGCTTCTGCCATCCTGATGATGCGACCGACCTGAGGGATGCGCAGGAGGAAACGGTCAGGCGACTTTTTGCGGCCGCGCGGCGCAACCGGCTGGAGTTTTTGCTGGAGATCATTCCGTCGAAGGTCGGCCCGGTCGATGACGACACGAACGCCACGCTGATCCGCCGCTTCTACGAGATCGGCATCTATCCCGACTGGTGGAAGCTCGAGCCGATGGCGAGCCGCGTTGCCTGGGAGAAGGCCTGCACCGCTATTACCGACAACGATCCGAAGACACGCGGCATCGTCGTCCTCGGCCTCGATGCGCCGGAGGACGAACTTGCGGCCAGCTTCAAGATCGCCGCCGGCTTCCCGCTGGTGAAGGGCTTTGCTGTGGGCCGAACGATCTTCGCCGACGCTGCGCGAGGATGGCTCGCCGGGGACATCACGGATGCGGATGCCGTGCAGGATATGCAGGCGCGCTATCGCCGCCTTTGCGCACTCTGGGAGACGGCGCGGGCGGTGGCGCAGGACAACGAAGCGACGGTTCCGTCGCAGGGAGGAATTTGACATGACCGACACCATTCGCCTGACCGCGGCACAAGCGATGTTTCGCTGGCTTTCCGTGCAGATGACCGAGGATGGGGATCGCTTTATCGAAGGGGTCTGGGCGATCTTCGGCCACGGCAACGTCGCCGGTATCGGCGAGGCCCTGCATGGCATCGGCGCAAAGTTGCCGACATGGCGCGGACAGAACGAGCAGACGATGGCGCATGCGGCCATCGCCTATGCCAAGACGAAGCGCCGCCGGAAAGCCATGGCGGTCACGTCGTCCATCGGCCCCGGCTCGACCAATCTCGTGACGGCCGCAGCGCTCGCCCATGTGAACCGCCTGCCGGTCCTCTTCATCCCTGGAGACGTCTTTGCCAATCGCTGGCCGGATCCGGTTCTCCAGCAGATCGAGGATTTCGACGACGGCACGATGAGCGTCACCGACTGCTTCCGTCCGGTCAGCCGCTATTTTGACCGGATTACCCGGCCCGAGCATCTTCTGACCGCACTGCCGCGCGCCCTTCAGGTGATGACGGACCCGGCCACCTGCGGTCCCGTCACGCTCGCCTTCTGCCAGGATGTTCAGGCGGAGGCCTACGACTATCCTCTGTCCTTCTTCGACACGAAGGCATGGCGCATCCGGCGACCGGAGCCCGACATGCGGGAGGTTGAGGATGTGGTGGCGGCGCTGAAGGGGGCCGAGAACCCCTTGATCATTGCTGGCGGCGGCGTGCTCTATTCGGGTGCTGATGCAGACCTTTTCGCCTTTGCCCGAAAGCACAACATCCCCGTCGTCGAGACGCAGGCGGGCAAAGGGGCGATGGACTGGCAGGAGCGCCTCAACTTCGGGTCTCCGGGGGTAACGGGCACGGATTGCGGCAATGCGATTGCGGCGAAGGCCGACCTCATTCTGGGTGTCGGAACGCGCTTCCAGGACTTCACGACGGGAAGCTGGACGATTTTCGGCAAGGCGGACCGCAAGCTCGTGTCCATCAACCTCACCGGCTACGACGCGGCCAAGCATGGCGCAATTCCGCTGGTCTCCGACGCGAAGGTTGCGCTGGAGCGGATTTCGAAGGGGCTCGGTGGGCACCGCTTCGCCGATCCGGACTTTGCGGCTCGGGATGCATGGTTCAAGGCCACAGATCAGGTGACGGCGGCACCGGAGCCCGCGAGCGCCAATGTCCTGCCTTCGGATGCTCAGGTCATCGGGGCGGTGCAGCGCGTGGCCGGGCCACAGACGGTTGCCATGTGCGCGGCCGGCACCATGCCGGGAGCGTTGCAGATCCTCTGGCGGTCCGCAGCGGGCGGCTACCATATGGAATACGGCTTCTCCTGCATGGGCTACGAGGTCGCGGGCGCATTCGGCATCAAGCTTGCAGCGCCGGAAAAGGAGGTCGTCTGCTTCGTCGGCGACGGCTCCTACATGATGGCGAATTCCGAACTGGCCACCGCCGTCATGATGCGCGTCCCCTTCACGATCGTGCTCACCGACAATCGCGGTTACGGCTGCATCAACCGGCTTCAGCAGGAGTGCGGCGGTGCCGAGTTCAACAATATGTACAAGGACAGCAACATCGAGGTGCAGCCCGAGATCGACTTCGTGGCGCATGCCGGCTCGATGGGCGCACATGCGGTCAAGGTCGATGGCATCGCTGCCCTTGAAAGCGAGATCGTTCTGGCGCGGGATCGCCAGATCCCCACCGTGATCGTCATCGATACGGAAGCGGAAACCGGTCCGGGTATCGGCGGCGCCTGGTGGGATGTCGCCGTTCCCGCGGTCGGCGATACCGACAAGCTCGCCCAGGCCCGCGCGCATTACGAGGCCAACACCGCGCGCCAGCGCATCAACTGACATTTCGACAGGCCGGAAGGAACGACCATGATACTCTACGGAACCAACCCCATTGCCTGGTCGAATGACGACGATCAGACGATCGGCGCGCATCTGACACTCGAGGATTGCCTGTCGGACTGCCGCAAGATCGGCTTTGACGGCATCGAGAAGGGCCACAAGATGCCGAGCGAGGGCGGGGCACTGAAGGACGCGCTCGGCACGTTCGGCCTGCGCTTCGTCGGCGGGTGGCACTCCACCAATCTCCTCGTCAACGATGTGGAGACGGAGAAGGCGGCCCTGCAGACCTTCATCGACATGACCAAGGCCGCCGGCGGCGACCACATCAATGCCTGCGAATGCTCCAACACCGTTCATGGCAGCGAGGGCACGCCGGTCAACGACCGACCCATCATGACCGATGCCGAGTGGACACGGTTTTCCCAAGGGTATGAGGCGCTCTCCCGGCATGCCGCCGATCAGGGCGTCAAGATGGGCTACCACCATCACATGGGCACGATCATCGAGAGCGCTGCCGATATCGATCGCTTCATGAGCATGGCCGGGCCTCATACGCGGCTTCTCCTCGACACGGGTCACTGCACCTTCGGCGGTGCCGATCCGCAGGAAGTCGCTCGGAAATACATGGACCGCGTTACGCACATTCACGCCAAGAACATCCGGCCCGAGATCATGGCGCGCGTTCGCTCGGAGCACCTGTCGTTTCTCGATGGCGTGCGCCTCGGCGTCTTCACCGTGCCGGGTGATCCGGAAGGCTGCGTCGCCTTCGAACCGGTGCTGAAGATCGCAGCTGAGCACGGCTATGCGGGTTGGCTCGTCATCGAAGCCGAGCAGGACAGTGCCGTTCGGGAGCCGTTCCTCTACCAGAACATGGGCCTGACGGCTCTAAAGGCGATGTCTCGCAACGCCGGGCTCGACACATCCGCCGCAAAGGCAGCCGAATAAGGAGGGCAAGAGCGATGAGCATGCTTCGACGCCGGCCTTTTGGCGGGCACGGCAAGGTCCACGAGATCACGCCGCAGTCGGCCGGGTGGCGCTATGTCGGCTTCAGCCTGTACCGCCTGCGCGCGGGCGACACGATCGGCGAGGCGACCGGTGCGATGGAGGCCATTCTGGTGATGGTCGAGGGCAAGGCACGGTTTCAGGCGGCGGGCACGGATTGGGGCGAACTCGGCGATCGAATGAACGTCTTCGAGCGCACGCCGCCGCACTGCCTCTATGTGCCGAATAATGAGACATGGCAGGCGCAGGCGATCACGGACTGCACCATCGCCGTCTGCCTGGCTCCGGGAAAGGGCGGCCACAAGGCCCACCGCATCGGGCCGGACCGGATCACGCTCACCACGCGCGGGGTCGGCGCAAACCAGCGCTTCATCAACAATATCGCGATGGAGGCGGACGACGACTGCGACAGCCTGCTGGTCACCGAAGTCTTTACGCCCGCCGGCAACTGGTCGTCCTATCCAAGTCATCGGCACGACGAGGACGATTTTCCGCGGATTACCTATCTGGAGGAAACCTATTACCACAGGCTCAATCCCGACCAGGGTTTTGGCGTCCAGCGGGTCTACACGGAAGATGGCGCGCTGGACGAAACGATCGCGGTGAAGTCGCACGATGTCGTCCTCGTGCCGCGCGGCCATCACCCCTGCGGCGCGCCCTATGGCTTCGAAATGTACTACCTCAACGTCATGGCAGGTCCGTTGCGGAACTGGCGTTTCGTTCCCGATCCGGCCGTCCAGTGGATCATCGATCGCGACACCACGGCGTAGCCGCTGCCGAAAGGACGTATCATGCCGCTGATCAAGCTGCACATTCGCAAGGGCCGGTCGGAGGCCGACATCACACGGCTTCTCGACACGGTGCATGCGGTCATGCTGGACGCCTTTCATGTGCCGGAGCGGGATCGCTACCAGATCGTGTTCGAACACGAAGACACGCATTTTCGCGCGCTGGACACAGGCCTCGGCTTCACGCGGACGGATCGTTTCGTCCTGATCGAAGTCGTCTCGCGGCCGAGGCCGAGATCCGAAAAGCTCGCATTCTATCAGGGCCTTGGTGGTCAATTGTCTGAAAGATGCGGCATTCCGGCATCCGATCTCATGGTGTCTTTCGTCGAGAACGGTGACGAGGACTGGTCGTTCGGCGCGGGTGTCGCTCAATTCGTGACGGGTGATCTATGACCGGTCGCCTGGACCCCGTCCCGCGAGGTCGTCGGGCGTCTGCCTCCGCACGTTCGTTTCGGACACCCCTATCGGGTGACAGGGACTACCGTCCGCCGGATCTCGATACGCTGAAAGCCGTGATGCTGGCGCGGCACGCAGACCTTCCCAAGCGGATCGCAACGCTTGCGCACTTTGCCCTTGACCATCCTGATGACATCGCGTTCGGCACCGTCGCATCGATTGCAAAAGCTGCGCAGGTTTCGCCGTCTGCGCTCGTCCGCTTTGGGCAGTTTTTCGGATATAGTGGGTTCAGCGATCTTCAGTCGGTGTTCCAGCAGGCGGGACGCACGAGAATCGTTGCCAAAGCCACATCTCATGTCGCATTGAAGGTTGGCCCCGCTTGCGGCCACTGGAATGCCATTCACGAGACGGTCGAGGCCTGCCGCATGTCGATCGACGTGATGGGTGAGACCATCCCGCTTGCCGATATGAGGGCTGCGTCGGACATGCTGTCGACGGCGGATAGCATCTTCATTCTCGCAGGCAAAGACGCTCTGCCGTTCGCGAGCTTCTTCCACCGGCGTCTTGTCGCGATGAGCATCCGAGCGATTCTGCTGACCGACATGGCCTCCGCAATCGATATCCTCGCTCTTGCAAGACGCGGAGATGCGGCCGTCATCCTGGAGACAGCCCCGGTCAGCAGCGCGCTCGCCGCTCATGTCGTGGCCATCAAAGAGCTGCAGATGCCGATTGTCTGCATGACCGACACGCCATTATCGCCCACGGCAGCACTCGCCAGCGTTCGTTTCGATCTCGCCGGTGCCGGGAGAGACGCCTTGTCACGCGTGACTGCAGGCATCGTACTCGGCGACGCCCTGGCGAACGGCATTCGTGCGTCGTTGCAGACGACCAGCGGGTGACGGAGGCCTATTCCACCAGCCCTGCCTGCGTGAAGTCGATGCCGAGCGCCTGCCGTATGCCGTCGAGCAGCCGCATGGTGGCTAGCGATTTCTCGGCGGGTCGGCACGCGGTCTCGCGTTTTCCTTCCGAGATCGCCCAGGCGATCTCGGCGGCTTCGTAAAAAAGACCCTGGAAATGCGCACCTCTCGGCTCTTCGTAGCGCAGGCGACGGGTGCCATCGAGGGACCAGACTTCGAAGCTGCCCGGTAGGTGAAACTCCGTCTCGAACCGGATCGTGCCTCGGCGGCCCATGATCGCCGCGTTCGTCGGGCTGAAACCGTAAGGTGAGGTCGACATGGTGCCAAGGGCGCCGCGCTCGTTGGAGATGACGACCGAGAGTTGTCCGTTGACGCCGGCTGGATCCGGCGTAGCCAGACCGACGATGCGCTCGGGCGTGCCAAGAAGCTTGGCGAGGAGCGAGACGGGATATGTCCCGAGATCGAGAAGAGGCCCGCCGGCAAGCGCCGCATCGAAGATCCGATGGTCGCGTGGCAGGTACTCGCCATAGTCCGTATAGACGGACAGGATGTCGCCGATGACGCCGGCATCAAGGACTTGGCTGATCACGTCGAATTTCGGAAGAAAATAGGTCCAGAGCGCTTCGGCGAAGAACACACTCTTCGCCCGCGCGGCCGCCACCATGTCCGCTGCCTGCGCGTGATTGAGTGCCACCGGCTTCTCGACGAGAACATGCTTTCCCGCTGCGATTGCCAGCATGGCATGCTCATGGTGCCTGTTGTGCGGTGTGGCGACATAGATAATGTCAATATCGTCCGCGACGACGAGTGCCTCGTAACTGCCGTAAGCGCGAGGAACCTGCCAGGTCGCCGCAAACCTTTCGGCGGCTTCAGGCGATCGGGAGCCGACCGCCGCGATCGCCTGGCGCGTATGCGCCTGAACCGACTCGACAAACTTCGCCGCGATCCATCCCGAGCCGAGAATACCCCAGCGAAGCGGGGGTGCCTCCATCGGCGGCCGGGTCCGGGGCAGGGGCAGTGTTTCTGGGAAAGACATGAGGGCTCCTCCTTCTCGTCAATAGCGCGTCAGCCGGCGGTCTTCTGCCAGGACCCGGTCTCGACGGAGCGTTCCATCGCGTCGATGATGCGTTCGTTGGCCAGACCGAAGTCGAAGTTCGGAAAACAGTCCGCGCTGTTGCAGATGCCCTCGATGAGATCCCGGACCTCGATGACCTTCACGTCGAAATAGCCGAGACCGCCGCCGGCGAAGTCGAACCCGAAGAAGGCGCCGAACTGCGGCACCTGGCTTCCGGCAAGGATGGTCTTGAAACCACGGTCCGGCTTCGGATCGTTGAAGCGCGTGATCTTCAACTCATTGAAGCGCTCCCCATCCATGATGATCGTGCCCTCAGTGCCGGAAACCTCCCAGTAGATGCCGAAGACCTTACCGGCAGCGACGCGCGATGCCTCGATCGTACCGCCCGCACCATTGCTGAAGCGGATCAGCGTCTGGATCTGGTCCTCATTCTCCACAGTCGCGCGCGGCGCATCCGTGTCCGACGTCGCCCCATAGCCGGAACCGCTTTGCGGCACGGGTCGCGTCGGAAAGAAGGTCTGCGTCTGCGCGATGACCTGGTCGATATCGCCGACCAGATATTGCGCCACCGAGATCACATGGCTGCCCAGATCCCCAAGCGCTCCCGAGCCCGCCTCCTTGCGTGTGCACCGCCAGGAAAACGGCAGGTCCGGATCGTTGAAGAATCCCTGATCGAACCATCCGCGAAACCGCATGGGCGTGCCGATATCGCCACGGTCGATCATGATCTTGGCGAGCATTGCGGCAGGGGTCTTGGTGTTGTTGAAGGCGACCATGGTCTTCACGCCCTGCCTTCGTGCCGCGTCGGCCATCTCTTCGGCCTGCGCCACCGTCACCGAGAGTGGTTTTTCGCAATAGACATGCTTGCCCGCGGCAATGGCGGCGAGCGCCATCTCATGGTGCATCGCGTTGGGCGAGGTGATGTCGACCACATCGATGTCGGGGTCGGTCACAAGCGTCCGCCAGTCACCGGTGCTCCGCTCAAACCCGAAGCGATGGGCGGCATCTGCCGCAAGCTCGTTCGTGACATCGGCGAGCATGCTCAGATGCGGAACCGCCGGCAGATCCCGGTACAGCATGCCCGCGCGACGATAGGCGTCGGCATGGGCCTGCCCCATGAAGCCGGAGCCGATCAGACCGATATTCAGCGTCTCTTTTGGCATCTTCGTTGTCCTCAAGGGGGGCCATCAGGCCGAGAAATGCGCAAGGATATGGTGGAAAGCCGCAGTGACGGCCGGCAAAGGCGGCACGACCGCCGGATCCTGCTCTGCCTCGACCACAAGCCACCCGCGATAGCCGGTTTCCCGGACGAATCGCGCCAGTGGCGCAAAATCGAGCGCGCCGTCTCCGGGGACGGTGAACATGCCGCTTCGCACCCCTTCGTTGAAGCTCAGGTCACGGATGCGAACCACGGTAAGAGCCGGCGCGCGGACATCCTTCATGTGAATATGGACGATGCGGTCGCCGAAACACTCTATCAGCTGAGGGTAGGCAAAGCCTGCCGCCGCCGCGTGGCCTGTGTCGAGGAGAAGCCCGACCGATGGCCCTGCCGCGTCGAAGATCATCGAAATCTCATCGAACGTTTCAGTGACCATCATGAGATGATGATGATAGGCGAGCGTTAGACCATACTCGCCAGCGAGCCTGGCGCCGAAGTCGGTGAGTCTTGCCGCATAGGCCGCGACATCCACTCCGGGAAGTTGGCGCCTCTGCGACATCGGCGCATCAAGAGGTGCGCCCGGTGTCATCATGGCCGTTTCGCCGTAGACCATGACCGTGGAGCCCATGGCGCGCAACAGATCGGCATGGGCCGCGACGGCGGCCATTTCGTCCTTGACGCTCCCTTCGGCGAGTTGACCGGAATGCCAACCGGAGGCAAGCGACAGCTTCCGGCTGTCGAGCAGGGGCGCCAGCAATTCTTTTGTGCGCGGAAGTTTGCGGCCAAGCTCCACACCGTCGTAGCCCGCACGGGCGGCCTCATCCAGACAGGTCTCGACCGGGATATCGGCGCCAAGATCCTCCAGGACATCATTGGCCCAGGACAAAGGGCTCACGGCGAGGCGGACTCCGGACGGAAGCGCCGATAGGGTTTCAGATCTCATCATGGTCTCCGGTATGAAGGACTGTGTCAGGGCTGCCAGTCGGAGCCGATCCGGACGGGCAGGCCGGTGGCGACGGATTTCACCGAGGCTTCCGCGATCCGTTGCGCTTCCAGACCGTCGCGGATCGTCGCCAGCGGTTCGGCGCCGGTCCGGATCAAGTCGATGAACGCGGACATCTCGGCGCGATAGGCCGTCGAGAAGCGCTCGATGAAATAGTTCATCGGCGGGGAGGCCCTGAATCCATCGGCATCGGCGATGATGACCCCGCGCTGCGGGCGGTTCTCGACATAGAGCACTTCACGGGCGCAGAGCGCTTCAAGACGCTGGTCGTAACCAAAGGGTGCACGGCGGCAGTTGATCATCTGAACGAAACGCCCGGATGCGGATGTCAGCGTGACCATGGCCGTATCGATATCGCCGGCTGCGCCGATCGCGGGGTCGATGAGGCAATTGCCGGCGGCGTAGACCGTCACGATCTCCTCACCCAGCAGGTAGCGCGCCATGTCGAAGTCATGGATCGCCTGATCCCGGAACATGCCGCCGGATCGCTCGACATAGGCACGGGGCGGGGGTGCGGGATCGCGCGTGTGCATGACGATGTGTTCCAGCGGTCCCGCAGTGCCCTCCGCAATCCGATCCCGCACGAAGCGGAAATCGGGATCGTAGCGGCGCTGGAAGGCAAGCAGGCAGGGCACGCCCGAACGCTCGACAGCATCCGTAACCGTCTCGACCGTCGCAAAATCGAGGCTCACAGGCTTTTCGCAGAAGATGGCTTTGCCGACACGCGCGGCCTCGATCAGCAGAGCGGCATGCGTGTCCGTCGAACTCGCGATGACGACACCATCAATCGACGGATCGGCGAAGACCTGCGCGGCCTCGACGACGTCGGCGCCGACTCTTGACGCAAGCTCCGACCGGGCCTCACTCGCGATGGGATCGACAAGATAGCGCACCCGCACCGAGGGCAGGCTTGCGGCGTTCGTCGCATGCACATGCCCGATGCGCCCTGCACCGAAGACGGCGAGATTTAGCATGAAGATCCTCCCGATCCACGCGAGCCGTCTCGGCCTCGTTCGTTGTCGGCAGTCTAGCGCGGTGCTAATGAGGGGATACGTCGATCTTGATGAGATCTCCTCAAACGGGGTGTGCCGTGGGCAAGCCGACATCGCGAGATCTCGCCATCGCAGCCGGCGTGTCGCTGGCCACGGTCGATCGTGTCCTGAACGGGCGCGGCGGCGTGAGCCCGGACAAGGAGCGGCGTGTTCTCGAACAGGCGAGACGGCTGAAGATCAACCGCATGATCGACCCGCGCGCTGCGCGGACGCTGCGTGTCGCCGTTCTGCTTCAGTCGCGTGCAAATCCTTTCCACGCGGTCGTGCAGGATGGTTTTGAGACGGCGACGCGACTTTACCCACAGTATAACCTGCAGTTTCAGGTTCATCACATCGACCCGGTTCGCCCCGCCGCCACTGTCGCGCTGATCCAGGCTCTGGGCGGGCATTGCGATGCATTGATTATCGTCAGTTCCCAGAACGAGGATGTCGCGACTGCTCTTCGAGCCTGGGGCGGGCAGGGCAAGCCCGTCATGACGCTTGCCACCGATATTCGGGACGCGGATCGCATCGGCTATATCGGGCCCGACAACCGGAAAGCAGGACGGGTCGCCGGAGATTTGATGGCGCGCCTGATGGGCAGGCAAGGCGGCGAAATCGTCATCATATCCGGCATGTTGAGCATGATCGGTCATGAGGAGCGCGAGATGGGCTTTCGCGCCGTGTTGCGCGAACGCTATCCGCACTGCCGGGTAACGGACGTTTTGGAGAGTCTGGAACGTGCCGAAACGGCAGGCGATCTCGTCTTCGACGCCCTGCGCAGAAATCCTCAGATCCGCGGCATCTACAACGCTTCCGCCGGCGCTCAGACGGTTGTGACGGCGCTCAAGACACTCGGACGCGCCGACGAGGTCGTTTTCATCACGCACGAACTGACCGACGACCGTCGCCAGCTCATTCGCCAAGGCCTGATCGATGTCATCATCGACCAACGACCCGAACTCGAAGTGCAAACCGCCGTTCAGGCACTGGCATCATATTTCGGCAGGAACGACCATCCTCCAGCGTCCCTCGTGACGCCGATCGATATCTACATGATTGAGAATGCGTAATAAGCGATAAAGCCAAGCGCAACGACTGCTGCAAGCTAGCTCGATGTCATACTTCACAGCGGCAAACAGTCGGCGGTTCGTATCCCTTCAAGGCGCCGGACCAGTTAAACACGTCCAGAGCGGAAATTATTTCCGCTCCTAAAGCAGCCGCAAAATTGCAAGGCCTGGGGCGCGGAGCCATCAAGGGCCGGATGACGCGCGAGAGCGTTCTAATGCTATCACACGCGAAACGTCACATCTGTCCAGCTGAGTCATTACACCGACAGCCCTCGTCAATTGAGAAATACCAAGCAAACGCGACAAACCCTTGGGCTTCTGGCTATCCTCGAATGCCCCATGGACACGCAGTGTGCTGTTCTCTATGTGTTCTTGTTATGAACAAAGACCGCAGGCTTCAAGTGCGGGTGCATTGAACTCAACCGCGCAAATAGGGGTGCCCAAGTCCATTGGGTCGAAGTGAGTTATGGCGTTCCGGGTTCCTGTTCCCAGTCTTCGGACATTTGGGGAATGGACCGCATCGCGCCGGGGTAAGGGAAAATGAAGATCTGGGTCTTTTCCGATCTGCATCTTGAATTCGGCGAGGCTTTCAATCAGCCACCGCCGGACGACGTCGACGTATTGGTATGCGCTGGCGACCTGCTAACGCGGGGTGTCGTCCCGAGCATCGAATGGCTGGCGAGCAACGTGCCTAGTTCGATACCCGTCGTGTTCACCGCAGGGAACCATGAATTCTATGGTGCCTCCGTGCAGGAGAGCGTCCGCGATGCTCGGTTGCTTCAAAGCCGCTATCCCAACATCCACTTCCTCGATAACGATGCCGTTGAAGTCGAGGACATTAGGTTCGTGGGCGCGACGCTGTGGACAGATTTCCGGGTCAACGGAGGCGATCCTGAGTTTGCGATGAATGTCGCCCAAGCAGGGATGAACGACTACCGCAGGATCAAGTTCTCGAAGCTTCCGTATCAGAAGTTCAAGCCGATCCATGCCTATCGGAAGCATCAAGAGTCACGAGCTTTTCTCAGATCGTCGCTGCCGGAAACGAACGCAAGGACGACCGTGGTCGTGACCCATCATGCCCCGTCGCCCCGGTCCATCGCCTCAGAGTTCCAGGGCGATCCCCTGTCGGCCTGCTACGCTTCGGATTTAGAACACCTCATGATCGAAACCCAGCCGTCGTTGTGGGTGCATGGACACGTCCACCATCGCGTGGACTACCGCGTGGGTGAAACGAGGGTGGTTTCCAATCCACGGGGATATCCAGGAGAAGCGACCGATTTCGATCCTCGGCTTGTCGTCCATGTCTAGGTCATCAAATTCGAGAGCCCGGCCGTCGGATCAGGTCGTCAACGTTAGATTATTGGCGCGGCCCGCCAACCTTACGGTTTTTGGCCCGTCGCGAGGCACAGTCGGCAAGCCAGTGGTGCCTCACGACGGACTTGATCTTCAGGATGTTGGTTTCCACGCGGAACTGAGCTGCTGGTGGTCCAAGTTTTCGTCCGCACCCCCCTTGTCGTCGAGGACGAAATCCTGATCAGGATGGATGCCGCGGACTACTTTGCGGACGAAGGGTTCGACGTCCTCGAGGCGGGAACGGCTGACGACGCGCTGCTTAACGACCACATTCTGAAAAAGCTGATGATTGACGTGTTCAAGGCTCCTTGAGCCGACGCCGCCGACCTCAGCCGTGTCATCTTTGGAAATCTAGCCATACCCCCCGATAAGGCAGCTCCGCTCCTAAAGCGCCATTATGACTTACAGTCATTGTCGCGTCGGTTAGGAGCCATAAGTTGATTTACACGCGGAAATCCAACACAGACCTGCTGAGACGCCTTGAAGTCGCGCTCGACGCATCGGGCATGGGTGGAAACCTTTCCATCAAGGAATTCGCGCTCTTAGACCGCTGGTCACTTTAGATATAATGAAATGATCAGCAAATATTGGTCAAGACTTCATTGGGATTGGAGTATCTATTCATTCCCGCGCGGAACTACGTTGGTCGGGAGTACGGATAAATCTGTCATTCAAATTTAACGCACCTATAACGTATGGTGAGTAAAACGAAAACAAGAGCATGCTCTCGCATTAAAAATACTAAAAAATACTTTCCCAGGAGATATCGATGTCGAATCGGTGCGACGCAAACGCCATTGACGGTCGTGAGAATGCCACGGGTCTGTTGCATGCCACAATCGACAACTTCCCGGGTGGTATCTGCGTGCTCGACAACGACCTCACCATGCTCGTGACCAATCGAAAATTTTATGAGTTGCTTGATCTGTCCGAAGACATGTTCCCGGCTGGTTCCAACTTCGAGGGCGTGTTCCGATATAACGCATGCCGTGGCGAATATGGGCCGGGTGATCCCAAGGAAAAGGTGCGCGAGCGCCTCAGCCAAGTCAGACGCTTCGAGGAGCACCGCTTCGATCGCGAAGTCGGTACGGGTCTCGTCATCGAGATGCGCTCTGCCCCAAAAACCGGTGGCGGATGCGTTCTGACATACCTTGATGTCACCGTGAACAGACGAGCCGAGCAGGCCCTTCTCCGGCACAAGGAGACACTTGAGGAACTGGTCCTGCTTCGAACCGAAGAGATTGAGCGACAGGCGGAGGAACTCAGAAGACTGCTCGGTCAGGAGCGGCACACCAACGAGCTACAGCGCCAGTTTGTGACAATGACGTCTCACGAATTCCGGACACCGCTTGCTATCATTGACGGCGCTGCCCAGCGGCTCCAGCGGCGCAAGCATGCCGTCACGAGTGAGTTTATTGAAGACAAGGTCGGTCTCATCCGCGGCGCAGTTTCGCGGATGGTTGACCTGATGGAGAGTTTCCTGTCGGCTGGTCGCATCGAGCACGGGCACATGACATATGCATTTCGCCCATGTTCCCTCAGGGAGGTTGTTGAGCGGTGTGTCGCGCGGCAGCAATCCATCGCCACCACGCACCACTTCCACCTGAAACTAGACGATCTTCCGCCTGTTGTGTTTGCCGATACTGCGGCAATGGAACAGGTGTTCACAAATCTGATTTCAAATGCTGTGAAATACGCTCCGGTTTCTCCCGACATATACATAACCGGGCATTCGGAAGGGAACGGCGCCAGCGTGACTGTCGCCGACACGGGGGTCGGCATCGATGCCGACGACCTACCGAAAATGTTCCAGCGCTACTTCCGTGCAAGGACCTCAACCGGGATTGCGGGGACGGGAATTGGTCTCAATCTCGTGAAACAGATCGTTGAGGCACACAAGGGGAATATTTTCCTCGAAAGCCGCAAGGGTCAAGGGACCGCGTTCACCGTAACTCTTCCTGTCACCAATCCGATGCTCATCGCCGCATGCGATGAGGCGAAAGTGGGCTAAACCAATGATTACGATCCTCTGTGTTGAAGACGAAGATGCTATCCGCAATCTTCTGGTCGAAGAGATCAGTGAGGCGGGGTTTACGACTCTCGAAGCCGCCAATGGAAAGCAGGCTCTTGATTTGATCATCGGCAAGTGGCCTGATATTGTTGTGTGCGATATCACCATGCCCGAAATGAGTGGGCACCAGTTGTTCGCCGAAATTCAGATGAACCACGAGCAACTCGCAAACATTCCCTTTATCTTCCTGACGGCACTGAGCGACAAGGAAAACATGATCACAGCGCTTAAAGCAGGCGCGGCCGATTACCTCACCAAGCCGGTCGATTTCGATTTGCTCATGGCGAAGATACAGGGCTGCGTTGCACGGTTGGAGAATGACAGGAAAATGGGACGCGTATTTTAGCGTCTGTCAGGTTTATTCTGAACCTGACAGACGCTAAAACGGAAGTTTAAATGAGTGTTCTCTCTCGGATCGAGGGGTTACGAAAATTGTCAATCCACGTCTGCAAGGGCTGAAAAGCCGCGTTGTTGATCATGTGAACGCGACGGGTTCCGCAGGTCTGTACCAGGACCAGCTGGGCATCGCGCAGGACCTTGAGATGTTGCGAGACTCTGGGCCTGCTGATCGGAAGACGATCAGACATCTGTTTGACGGTCATCGGAGAGACCATGAGCTGTTCCAGCAGGTAGCGACGGCGTGAATCCGAAATTGCGTTGAAGAGACGATCCGTCATAAACGGGTCATCTTCAAAAATGCAGGGACAAGACGTCCTTTCACGCCGATCAGAATTCATGCCATCCTTCGACGGGTCGCCACCAATCTGTTGGGCGTTGCACTCTGTAAAGCGCTGGGACTGGGGGCCTGTCGCATCGCACCGGCGCCGAACGACGTCTCTTCGCTGTTTATTCCGACTTTAAACCGCGATAGCAGTTCGAAAAGCTGGCCTGCTTCCGTTGCAAGCTGGCTGGCTGCGGCGCTTGTCTCTTCGACCATGGCTGCATTCTGCTGTGTCGCTTGGTCCATGGTATTGACAGCCGTGCTGATCTCCTTCAGGCCGGTTGCCTGCTCTGACGAGGCCACCACGATCGCACTGACATTGCGGTCAACTTCAACCACCTGCTCCACGATGTTCTGCAGGGAGCTCCCCGTCGATCCGACCAGAGCCACCCCGTTCTTGACGAACCCGCCCGACTTAGCGATCAGATCCTTGATCTCTTTGGCAGCCACAGCCGACCTTTGGGCGAGTTCGCGAACTTCCTGAGCGACAACGGCAAAGCCCTTGCCGGCATCACCTGCACGGGCCGCTTCGACGCCGGCATTCAGCGCAAGCAAGTTGGTCTGGAAGGCAATCCCGTCGATTACACCGATGATGGTTGCGATTTCCGAGGAGGACCGTTCGATATCTTCCATGGCGGAAACGGCCTGACTTACAACCAGCCCCGATTGCTCGGCATTGCCTTTGGTGCTGCGCACGAGCTGCCCGGCGTCTTTTGCACGGTGGCTGGAGTCGGCAACAGTCGTCGTGATCTGCTCAAGCGCGGCGGCCGTTTCCTCGACAGAAGCGGCCTGCTGCTCGGTGCGTCTTGCAAGGTTGTCCGATGCGGACTGGATTTCCCGAGAGGCGGACGCAATGGCTGCTGCGTTTTGGGAGACTGTCTGCATGGCAGAACAGAGGCTGGAGGAGGTCTGGTTGAAGTCGCCGCGCAGCTGCTCGAGGGCCGGTAGGAAAGGTACGGCGATCGAATGCGTCAGATCACCCTGTGAAAGCGCTTTAAGTGCAAGGCCCAACTGTTCGACGTTGTTCACCCGCTCGGTGATATCCGTTGCAAACTTGACCACCTTGAAGACTTTGCCATTCATGTCAAAGATTGGATTGTATGAGGCCTGGATAAAAACCCGCCTGCCACCTTTCCCGATGCGCATGAATTCATCGGCAATCAGCTTTCCTGAGGCAAGGTTCGACCAGAAACGCCGGTACTCATCGCTTCCAACATAAGTGGCGTCGCAGAACATGGCATGATGGCCCCCGACAATCTCGCTGGCCGAGTAGCCAAGTAAGGTGAGGAAATTATCATTGGCCGCAAGTACCTGACCTTCAGGTGTAAACTCGATCACCGCCTGAGCACGTGAAATCGCCGCGATCTTGCCTGCATGCTCTGCGGCTTGAAGCTTCTGCTGCGTAATATCGGTTGCGAATTTCACGACCTTGACCGGCCGGCCGCGGTGGAACACCGGGTTGTAGGACGCTTCGATCCATACTTCCTTACCGGCTTTGCCGATCCGTTTGTACTGCCTTTGATCGAACTCCCCTCGGGCGAGCTTTGCCCAGAAAGCCTGATAGTCGGGCGATGTCACCTCAACGGGATCAACAAACAGACGATGGTGCTTTCCAACGATTTCAGACAGCTCATAACCCAGCGTCTGACAGAAATTAGCGTTAGCTGTTATGACGGTTCCGTCGATCTTGAATTCGATAATAGCTTGCGAACGTTGAAGAGCATCCAATATTGCTCCCGCTCCGAAATTCACGCCAAACATGCAGATCTCCCCTCAGCTGGCAATAAGGCATCCGCAAGATCGTGTGATCTGCCGTGCGGAAAGGTATGCCTGCACACTAAAAGTGGGGTCAAAAATTGAGAATATGTAAATGATAGAAGATACTAACGTAATTATGCGGAATTCAGATCTCCGTTGCGTACCAGTGACCTTCTCGCCAATTTAACGCCGGCTTCCCTCTCGAAAAAGGTTGCCGGGCTTCTCACCGAACTCGGCAAAGAAGAGTCGGGCAAACTCTCCAGATGAGTGGAACCCCCATCTCCGCGCGATCTCTCCGACCCCCTGCCCCTGGCCTGATTTCAGATCAGCATAGGCACGCTTGAGCCGTATCCGTCTAAGGTAATGCTGTGGGGTGGTCTCCAATCGCTCCCGGAATGTCAGCTGAAGCGATCGTATGCTAAGCCCCGAGGCAACAGCCACATCCGTCGTTGTAATCGGCAGATGGGCATTGGCGTCCATGAACTCCATAGCCCGACGGACCAGTCGGGGCAACTCGATGGATCCATGCAGCAACGCCGCTGAATAGGAATGCCGGGCGCCGTATAAGATTGTGTTGATCAAGGCGTCCTGGAGATTAGCAATCACAAGCGGGTTCCCAGCCAGTCCGCCGTGTTCGGACAGCCCCATCTGCAACGTGTAGCAGATATTCTCGCAGGCGATGTGGAGGGGTAGGGACATCCCGCCTGGATCGAAGGCGATACGGGCAACCTGTTCCTCACCAAGTCGGTCAGAAACTGCTTTTAACAATGTGGTAGCCTCAATGCTGACGCCTGTCTGAGACGACATAGGCAGTATGGATTTCCCATCCGAAGCCCTGCGATCGACCACAAAGGTAGATTGAACATTCAGGCCTCTGATCCGCAAGGGCTCATCGAGGTCAACGCTTCCGCGCTGGACGGCGAAAACGAAATCATCCAAGGCGCGGATGTATCGGGCATGGTATCCCGTGATCGACGCAAATCCGAAGATCGTCAGGCCGCCGGTTTGCTCGATCCGACCTTTGATATGGAATTTGCCCTTCTCCATAGGCTCAAGATTGACAGGGGCTGCAAGCCTCCTGATGCTATCATTTGCCTGGTCATTGTCGAAAAATTCCAGCTGCGACATAACGAGTTACCTCTATTTTTACTAACATAACATAGAACGGGTTTCCGTATTGCAATTGCTATGTTTGCCGTGGCTTAAATTGGCGCTTCGAACGACTGGCCTGGTGCCGGTTTTGTTTCAGCTGCGGCAGGGGTAGAAATGCCGTCAATGTTTCTCGATTTGGGACGTCTGCCATTCGACCTTCGCCAACGACAGCCATTGGTCCCACACGTGAGCGAGCACAGACCATCTTGGTAGCGGTTCCTCTCTCCCTTCGACGTCTTGGCGCCGAGCTAAGTCTTGCCTGGCAATTTGCGATCGCGGGACTGATCGTCCTGATGGCCGGCATGGCGGCCATCGGGCTCTGGGTCACGGCGAATATCGAAATGGCGATCGTGCAGAACCGGGCTGATGCGACGGCACTGTTTGTGGACAGCATCGTATCGCCGCTTTCCCAAACACTGGCGCATCAGAGTGCGCTCGATCCCCCCGCGCAGAAAAACCTGCTGGCGGCAGTCGAGACCGGGCCGTTGTCCGAACGCTTCTTCTCGTTCAAGATCTGGACGCCGGAGGGAGACGTCGCCTTCAGCAGCGATCCGGGGCTGGTCGGACAGCGGTTCGCTCTCCAGCCGGAAATGCTCGCCGCGCTGAACGGTGAGGTGGTGGCGGCGTTCGACGAGATGGCCGGCGCAGAGCACCTTGTCGAGCGGGATAGCGGCCAGGAGCTTCTGGAAATTCACAGCCCTATCCGCGATGCCGGAACCGGCCGGATCATCGGCGTTGCGGAATTCTACAGGCCCTCGGCGGATATCCGGGAGGCTCTTTCCCGCGCCCGCCTTCGGAGCTGGCTGGTGGTTGCCGGCGTGACCATCGCCATGCTGGCGCTTCTGTTCGTCATCGTCGCGCGCGGCAGCAACCGTATTGACCGCCAGCGCCGGCGGCTCGACGATCAGGTGGAACATCTCTCGCAACTGCTGGCCGCCAATACGACGCTGCGCAACGCGGTGGACGAGGCTGCTCAACGTGCGGTGACCCTCAACGAGCGCTACCTCCGCCGCATCTCCGCGGATCTCCATGACGGACCTGCCCAGCTTCTCGCTTTTGCCGTCCTGCGGCTGGAGGCCATCCGCAAGGGCAAGGGGCGCCCCGACGATGAAACGCTTGTTCGCCGCTCCATCGATGATGCCATTGCCGAAATCCGAAGCCTTTGCCAGGATCTGCGGCTCCCGGAACTGGAAGGCTTGTCGGGTCGGGAGGTCGCACTGCGCGCCATAAAGGCGCATGCGTTCCACTCGGGCGCGACAGTCGAGTCGGCGCTTGCCGATGTCGCGGTAGAAACGCAGGGTGCCAAGATCTGCCTCTACCGCTTCCTGCAGGAAACCTTAAGCAATGCAACACGGCACGCTGGTGCAAGCCGTATCAAGGCCGAGCTTTCTCCCCATGACACCGGCATCATGGCCTGCGTCGAAGACGACGGCATCGGTTTTTCCAGCGAGCCGGACCCGGATCGGCCGGGGCTCGGTCTGGCCGGCCTAAGAGAACGGATCATAAGTCTCGGCGGACGCATGGAGATCACCCCGGCATCGAACGGCATGCCTTCGGGAACATTGGTCAGGATGTTCCTGCCATGAGAGGCACTGCAATAGAGACAGGCGCGCTTCGCGTCGCCATCGTCGATGACCACCCGATGTTCCGCATGGGCGTTGTTCGCGGTCTGGAAGAAGAGGCCGGCATCGAGATCGTCGGAGAGGGCGCCAGCGCCGACGACGCCATTGCGCTCTTTCGGACGCACAGGCCCGACATCAGTCTGCTCGATCTTTCGATGCCGGGAGGCGGCCATGCCGCCATTCACGCCATTCGCCAGATCGACCCGAACGCCTTGATCGTCATCCTTACGGCGTCCGCCGGAGAAACGGACGTTGTCGATGCGCTCTCGGCCGGAGCCAGTGGCTACGTGCTCAAGGGTGTCGAGGTTGACGAATTGCATCGGGTGCTGCGCAGCGTTGCGAACGGGAAGACCTGCGTGCCGGAAAGCCTAGCTCTCCGCCCGCCGGCCCGAGCGCAGGTCACTGCGTTACGTGTCGATACAGACCTCCCTGCTGCTGACGCGATGCCCAAGCTGACTCCGCGGGAAGAGCAGATTCTGTCGCTCGTTGCAGAAGGGCACAGTAACAAGGAGGTCGGGCGTCTGCTGGTTCTCCAGGAAAAGTCGATCAAACACGTGATGACCCGCATCCTCAGGAAGCTGCGGGCGCGCAACAGAACAGAAGCTGCGATGGTCCTGCGCGACTGGCAGCAGGGCGGGAAGCTTTGAACGAAGCAGCATCGTATCCATGGACGCGTACCTGATAAAGCGACAGGTGCGCCATGAATGTGTCGAGATGCAGCGGCGTCTCGACACTGGCCCCGCCATTCTCTCCCGACGTGGAGACATCGCTCGTCGCCGTTCCCACGGAATTGTCCCGCAGGCTTCCCGATACGGACCTTGGTCCGCATGGATCGGGCCTGCTCATCCGTTTAAGTGGAGTGATCGAGAACAGATTAAGCCTGGCCGGGTCGTCCCTATCGAAGCATCGCAGGAAGTCGCCTAGCGGCTCTCCCGAACCTTATCCAAGGAGCACTCCATGCACGCGCATTCCTTCCTCACCGCGACCGCCGTCGCCGCCCTCCTGGCGCTGTCTCCCTCGACCTCCGCGGCTGCCGACCTGAATGTCTACACGACCCGCGAACCCGCGCTGATCGCCCCGCTTCTCGAAGCCTTCACGGCAGCGACAGGGACGAAGGTCAATACCGTGTTCCTCAAGGACGGCCTTGCCGAACGCGTGGCGTCCGAAGGCGAAAGCTCGCCCGCCGATATTCTGATGACCGTCGATGCCGGCAACCTCGTCGATCTGGCTGAACGGGGCGTCACACAGGCCGTCGATTCCGACGTGCTGACCGCCGCCGTTCCCGCGCAGCTGCGTGATGCCAAGGGGCACTGGTTCGGCCTGTCCATGCGTGGCCGCGTGCTCTACGCCGCCAAGGACCTGGACCTGACGACCTTCCATTACGAGGATCTCGCCGACCCGAAGTACAAGGGCAAGGTCTGCATCCGCTCGGGCCAGCATCCCTACAACACCGCTCTGTTCGCCGATTACATCGCCCATCATGGAGCGGTCGAAACCGAGGCATGGCTTTCGGGCGTCAAGAACAATCTTGCCCGCAAGGCTGCCGGTGGCGACCGCGATGTCGCCAAGGATATTCTCGGCGGAATTTGCGATATCGGCATCGCCAACACCTACTATGTCGGCCTGATGACGTCGGGCAAGGGTGGCGAGGAGCAGGCGAAATGGGTGCAGGCGATCAAGGTCGTACTGCCCACGTTCAAGGATGGCGGCACCCAGGTCAACATCAGCGGCGCGGCCGTCGCCAAGCATGCCCCCAATAAGGCCGAGGCCGTGAAGTTACTGGAATACCTGGTTTCCGACGATGCGCAAAAGATCTACGCACAGGCGAACTATGAGTATCCCGTCAAAGCCGGCGTTGCCGTCGATCCTATCATCGCCGCGTTTGGTCCCCTGACGATCGACAAGACACCGTTGTCCGAGATCGTCGGTCACCGTAAGGAAGCAAGCGCGCTGGTCGACAAGGTCGGCTTCGACAACTGACCCGCGAAGACGGCGCTCATGTGGGCGCCGTCTTCCGATACCCCTGGATACCGCGATGCCCGCCAGTTCACCGGCCGCCGGCCTTCTCAGACGTTCCGGCAGGCGCTGGCTGGCCTGCGCCGGTGTCGTCGCGCTTGTCGTCGCGCTGCCATTCGTAGGGCTCGCACTCGAAGCGCTGAAGGGATCTCCCGGGCTTTGGGCGCATCTGGTATCGAGCATCCTACCGGTGGCGTTGGTGGATACGGTGATTCTTCTTGCCGGCGTCGGCCTTGTCACCGCCACGCTGGGTACCGCCGCTGCCTGGCTGGTCACGGCCTACGCCTTTCCCGGGCGGCGTGTGCTCGAAGGGGCGCTGCTCCTGCCGCTTGCGGTGCCCACCTACATCATCGCCTATGCCTATCTCGACATTCTCCACCCGATCGGCCCGGTCCAAGGCGCCGTCCGCTGGATGCTCGGTTATGAAAGCCCTCGGCAGTTCCGCCTTCCAGATATCCGATCCATGGCAGGCTGCATTCTGCTTCTCGGTTTCGTCCTGTATCCCTATGTCTATATTCCGACGCGGGCGATGTTTCTGACGCAGCCCGGCAATCTGATCGATGCCGCCCGAACGCTCGGGATATCGAGGCGTGCCGTTTTCTGGCGTGTTGCCCTGCCCATGGCACGGCCTGCCGTGGCCGTTGGCATCGCGCTGGCGTTGATGGAAACCTTGAACGATGTGGGGGCGGCCGAGTTTCTCGGCGTGCGGACGATGACGGTGTCGATCTACACGACGTGGATCACCCGCACGGACCTGCCCGGGGCTGCGCAGATTGCGCTCATGCTGCTTCTTATCGTCGTCGGACTGGTAGCGCTCGAGCGATGGGCCCGGCGCAGGCAGCGCTACGCCGGCGATACCCGGCGCAACCGCGGCATGACACCGGTTTCGGTCGCGCCGTCGAAGGGCGTGCTGCTGCTTGCCGCCGGGCTTGTGCCTGTGCTGCTCGGTTTCGTTGCGCCCGCCATCTACCTCGCAATAGAAGCGTGGAAACGCTACCAGTTCGCGTCGCTCTCCGCTCGCCTCCTCCATGAGGCCGTCAACACGATCGTCATTGCAACGCTGGCGACGGCCGTGACGATCACGCTGGGACTTCTCATTGTCTATGCGGCGCGCCTGCGCCCGGACACCGGCTGGCTTCTGCGCGTGTCCACCCTCGGCTATGCCGCCCCGGGCACTGTCGTTGCCATCGGCGTTCTGATCGTGCTCGGCAGTGCCGACCAGCTTATCGACCGCGCTGCGCTCCAGTGGGTCGGCATCTCCACCGGCCTCGTGTTCCTGGGGTCAGGCGCTGCCGTGGTCTATGCCCTGACCGTCCGGTTCCTGGCCATCTCGGCCGGAGGCATCGAAGCGGGGCTTTCGCGCATCCCGCTTTCGCTCGACCATGCCGCCCGCACGCTCGGGCAGTCGCCTTCGGGAACGTTCCGGCATGTTCACCTACCGCTGTCGAAGACAGCCATAGCGGCCGCCGCGCTGCTGGTCTTCGTCGATTGCGTCAAGGAACTGCCGGCTACGCTCCTCCTGCGTCCGCTCAATGTCGAAACCTTCGCGACTCATCTCTATGGCGAGGCCGCGCGCGGCACCTATGAGGAAGCCTCTATCGCAGCGCTCGCAATCGTCGCCATCTCTGTCCTGCCTGTTGTCTTCCTGTCCCGCGTCGGTGTCGCGGGGTCGGCATCATCGACGTCGTCGCGAAAAAATGAAGCGATCGAGGATACGCGAACATGACGGAACCGGCCGTGCGGCTGCAAAAGGCGATACGCAGGTTCGGGAGCACCACTGCCCTCGATAATCTGTCCCTCGATATCCACCAAGGAGAGATCCTGTCGCTCGTTGGGCCCTCCGGCTGCGGAAAGTCGACGCTTCTTCGAGTCATCGCCGGCGTGGAAACGCTGGATTCCGGACATGTCTTCCTCAGTGGGCGCCCCGTCGATGGCGATGGTTTCATCGAGCCTGAAGCCCGCAACGTTGGCTTCATGTTCCAAGACTACGCGCTTTTCCCGCATCTGAGCGTTCGTGACAACGTCCTTTTCGGCCTGAAGAAACGCAGGCGTACCGAGGCGGCAGCCCGCGCAGAAGATCTGCTCGGCCGGCTCGGTATCGCGCATCTGGCCGCCAGGTTTCCCCATGCGTTGTCCGGCGGAGAGCAGCAACGGGTAGCGCTTGCCCGGGCGCTGGCTCCCGAGCCCGGCATCATCCTTATGGACGAGCCGTTCAGCAACCTCGACCAGGGTCTGCGCCAGCGCGTAAGGGACGAAACCCTGTCAGTCCTGCGCGCCTCCGGAACCACCGTTATCATGGTGACGCATGATCCGCAGGAGGCTCTGTCGGCTGGAGACCGCGTTGTGCTGATGCGCGGGGGCGCGATCGTGCAGGTGGGAACGGCCTACGATCTCTACGACCGGCCGTTCGATGCCTATGCGGCGGCGTTCTTCTGCGCGCTGAATGCGGTACCCGGCCTCTTGCGCGACGGCAGGGTGGAAACCCCTCTTGGAACCTTCGCCGCGCCGCCTGCTCTGGCGCCGGAGGACGCGACGACGCTCTATATACGACCGGATGCGATCAACATTTCAACAAGTCCCGGGGCCATCCGAGCACGCATTCGGCGACGCGTCTTTCTCGGGGCAACAGAGCATGTCATGCTTCACGTCGAAGGTCTTGACCAACCGTTGACCTGCGCAACCTCAGCCCGCCTGCCCGAGGATGCAGACGTCGTTTTTATCTCGGTCTCGCCTGAAAAGGTCCTGATCTTCTGATACGGCTCAGGCCATTCTTCCATTTTCCGACCACTGCTCAGTCACTGCCAAAACCCATGGAATCGCGGCCAGAAACGAATTGCCGCAATCTAAAACTGCCTGACAGCATGCTCGATTGATGGATTGATAAGAGGGAAATGGATATCAAGCAGCGTGCCAAAAAGTCGCCGCTTATCGAACATGCGGATTTTACCGACTATAAGGCCATCATTAAGCGCGCCAATAAACTGGCGCATCTCGCGGCCAAGACGGAGTTGTCAGAAAGCTGGTGCTCAACACGGCACGCGAGACGGTCGAGCGTTTCCACGCCGTTTGGGAGGCGGAGAAGGCCAACCTGCCGATTGCAGGCAAGGTCCGCGAGATGATCGATGCGCACGCGCCGTCGATCGAGTTGTATCGAGAATGCACGTAGGCGAAAGAACAGGGCGCCATCCGAAGATGACGCGCTCGCAGGCTAGGCCTTGATCCGTGAAAGGGTCGATGCTTCGCTTGCATATGCCGATAACGTCTTGTTCTGCGAGAAATGCAGTTCATGTTCGATCTTGCTGGCGGCCCGGAAGACAAGCTCGCCCAGCAGCGCGCTCTGATCCAGGTCTTGCAGATCGAGGAGCGGCGTATGGTGACGGAAAATGCCGCCTTGCTGAAGCGCATCCTCGACGCCGAGGCGGAGGTCGAGCGGCAGAAGCGTCTTAATGCCTGCCTGATCACTAAGCGCGATCGCGCCATGAAGCCGATGCCTCTCCCGCGCGGGCCAAAATCCTGATGTCGTCTGCGATTGCAGGTTGGTTACTGCGCTCGTCGAAGGACAATTGTCGTCCTATCTATTGCCCGCAACATTCGTGCGCGGCATGATCTGCCGCATGCTTGACCCCTTCGATCCAGACCGCTTCATCGTGCGCGCCGAGGTTCATATCCTCGGCATCGAGCCCATGATCAGCCGCACGCTCGAACTGCCCATCATTCTCAACCTCGCTCAACTCCACGAGTTGCTGCAGGCCGCCTTTGGCTGGACTGACAGTCATTTGCATCAGTTCAATATCGGAGGCCTTATCTACGGGGCACCAGAGTACGATGAGGATGGTCTGTCCGACAGCCGGACCTTCGAGGCGACCGAGGTTAGGATGATCGACCTTCACTTTCCCTACGATCCCGAGGAAAACCCTCTCACGATCCTCTATGTATACGACTTTGGCGATAATTGGCGTCATCTGCTGCGCCTGGAGCGCGTCGCGCGCGAGGAGAATGCCAAATATCCTCGCTGTATCGCAGGTAAACGTTCCGGACCTCCCGAAGATGTTGGTGGGACTTCAGGCTATGCTGACTTCCTCGAAGCCTGGCTCGATCCTGACCACGAGGAACATAATGCCATGCGCCGGTGGGTGGGTCGCAAGTTTCACCCGGAGACCTGCAATCTCGATGACATCAACAAGGCGATCGCCAAGGCCATGCGCGCATCAAAGGGCGGCTACCGGTTCCGTCGCGAAGCTCGTAATTGACAGACGCGAGAGGGTTTCGAAGCCAAAGATACAATCGAACTACCGCTCACAGCTGAAAAGTGCTTAGAATCAGTGTAATCCAGCCAAAAGGACACCTGACACAAAACCTAACCGCTCAACCCGGTCGACCAGTGGCGCGCGATCGAGCGGCTGGTCGCGCTCGGCTGGACCGAGGAGGCGATCGGCGTCGCCCTCGGCTTTCCTGCGCGCCAGATCCGCAAGCTCCGGCTTCTGGCTAACGTTCTACCTGCCATGCTCGACCAGATGGCCAAAGGCGACATGCCGGACGAGCGGCAGCTGCGTACGATCGCCGCAGCCTCGCGCGAGGAGCAGGTGGAGGTCTGGAAGAAGCACAAGCTAAAGAAGGGCGATCCGCAGGTGACCTGGTGGAGCGTCGCGCAGGGGCTGACGAAGACGCGCATGCTGGCGAAGGATGCGAGCTTCTACGACGCTGTCGCCGAGGCCTACGGCATCGTCTGGCAGGAGGACCTGTTCGCGCCCGCCGACCAGGACAGCCGTTACACCACCGATGTCGAGGCGTTTCTCGGGGTGCAGAACGAGTGGATGGCAAACCATCTGCCGAAGCGCGGCGCGATCGTGGAAACGACGCAGTGGGGCGAGGTGAAGCTGCCGCCCAAAGCCGAGCGCGTCTACGGCAAGCCTTCCAAGTCCGACCGCAGCGCTTGGTATCTCGACCGGGACGGCAAGGTCCAGTCGGGCTCGAGCGCGACGAGCTATGGCGGCAAGCGCCTCGCGCGCCATGCGGTGCAGCTTGTCATTGAGGATGGCACGCTGGAATTCGATCCGGGTACGCTGGGCGTTGCGGCCCGCTAGATGCTGATCGATGTGCTCTTGGCTCGCGTGAACCAGACGAACAGCGGGATCGTCGCGCAAATCGCCCGCGAGGCGATCGGCGCGGCCACGTTCCTGCCGGACATGGGCACCGAGGCCTTCCTATCGTGCCTGTCGGGTGGCGCGCTCGAAGGCTCCTGCAAGGACACGCCCGTCCTGCCGCGTGCCCGCGTCCGCGACACGCGTGCGGCTCTGGTGGAGCATTTCGGGGAGGCGCCGTTCGTCCACCCGTCCGCGCTCTTTGCTTCGGAGGCGGAGGCGCTTGCCGAATGGATGACGCGAAACCGCGCATCGGAAGACGGGGAGGTCGATGTTGACGGCCTGCCGGACGATCCGGCCGAATTCGAGGGCGACGACGCGGCGAGCGACGAAGGTGCGGACGACGCCAGCATCGTCACCGACGACGAACAGGATGGCACGGCGGCGTCCGACGTGGCCGAGGCCTTCCGCGAGGCCGCCGAGTAGCCGCGCGTTTCCCTCTTCTTTTTTCCGAACGAATACCCGCCGCCGGCCGCAAGCCGGCGGCGGTTCCGTTTCAAGTTCACGCGCATCGCGCCACACCAGGGAGGACCTCATGTCCGCACAGCACATCCACGACCTCGCGCTACTCGGCGCGATCATCTGCTACGCCGACGGTACGGCAAGACCGCCGGTGCATCACAGGCGCAAGCTCGCACTCTGGGAGAACACCAACAATGCCGTGCATCTGATCCGCAAGCAGCCGGGAGGCCATCGCGGGATCGAGGGCGCGCATGGCCGCCGAGGGCGCGGTCGCGGCCTACGAGCAGATCGTCGGCGAGCGCTGGAAGCCCTTCGAGCGCCAGATCGAGAACGCCGGTGCAACCGTCGATCGCAAGGCTGCCGATCTCCAGATGGCGGCGCTCGCCACAGCCAACGCGGGTAGGGCTTCGGCCCCGCCAGTCCACTGGGCGCTCTCGCTCTGACAAAGCCCGCACTCTCCAGCACTCTTGGAAATGTAGACGCAATCATCTACATTTAGTTTTAGCTGATCTACATAGAGGGCCTCATGCCGATCAACGTCAACAATCCGGAGGCCGATGCGCTCACGCGCAAGTTCGCGCAGATGGCAGGCCTCAGCATCACCGAGGCGATCGTCATCGCCATGAAGGAAGCGATCGAGCGCCGCCGCAACAGCGAGACGGCGCTTCAGACGGCCGCGCGGCTGCGTGAGAAGCACGGTGTCGCGCTGACGGAGGAGGCACGCAAGCCGCTCGACGGCCAAATCTTCGACGAGATGTGGGAGGACCGCTGATGTATGTCGACGCCTGCGCGATCATCGCGCTTCTGTCCGACGAGCCCGAGGCGGAGCGGGTGTCCACATCGCTGGCAGGCGCCTCCAAGCGTATCACCTCACCGGTCGCCATTCTCGAGTCCGTTATCGGCCTCGCTCGGCCGGACAAGTTCGGGCTGAGCGTCGAGGCGGTGGAGCCGATCGTTCTTGAGTTCTTGGAGGCGCGCGGAATCGAGATCCGGGATCTGCCGCCGGCCAAACAAACGGTCGCCCTGTCGCTTTCAGCGGCGCAGCGCTATCGCGCCGGGCGGCATGGTCTCAATCTCGGCGACTGCCTGCACTATGCCTGCGCCAAATACTATCGCGTGCCAATCCTGGCGACGGCCGACGAGTTCAGAAAGACCGATCTGGACGTCGTGCCGTAGGCTGCAACCCAGATATCCTTGCGCTCTGCGGCTCACAGGCTTTCGTCAGAGGCGCTGATCGGGACGTTGACAGGCTCTTGACGCGACCCGCGCGCTCCGCATCCTCTTCCAGCGGGGCACGGCACGCTCCTGCAAGACGGATGGGAGCAAACGCATCCACGGTTTTCCTACCGGCAGGTCCACCGCCGGGGCGGGGCCTCACACCTCCGACTCCTTACTTGCGCGTTCTCAGCCTCGGCGCTGGCGTGCAATCGACGACGCTGGCGCTGATGGCGGCCAGTGGCGAGATCGGGCCAATGCCCGACTGCGCCATCTCGTCGATACCGGCTGGGAGCCGCGAACGGACTAAGACCATCTCGCCTGCTGGTGTCGCCGAACGTCCTGCCGTTCCCGGTCCATATCGTCTCGGCCGGGAACATCCGCGACAGCCTCATGGAGGCCGCAAGCGGAGAAGGCTGGGCGTCGATCCCGGCTTTCACGAAGATCGTGACGCCTGCATGAACCGAGGTGCCCATCCTCGACGAGGACGAGGACGGCGACCTGGTCGAGGTTTCCACACGGGCACGCCAACGGGAACGATCTCTATCTGCATGATCCGCCGCCAAGGCGCGGGCGACGTCAAGATTGTGCCGATCCGCATGAAGGTCCGCGAGCTTGCGGGCCTGACACGCCAGCGCTCGTCCCAGCATCCCGTCGTCGAGCAATGGCTCGGAATTTCGCTGGACGAGGTCGTACCATGAAACCTGCGCGCGAGGCGTGGCAGGTCGATTGATGCCGCTGATCGAGCGGCATATGACCCGGCACGATTGCCTGCGCTGGCTCAACCGGCACAGCTATCCCCCTCCACCGAAGAGCGCCTGCATCGGCTGCCCGTTTGATTTCGAAGCCGTATGGCGGACGATGCGCGACGAGGATCCCGAAGTCTGGTGCGATGCTGTCGCGGTCGATCGGGCGATCCGCACCGGCTTGCGCGGTCTCCGGGGCGAGGTCTGCCTCCACCGTTCGGAGGCTCCTCTCGACGAGGCCGACCTGTCGACCGCCGCACCTTTCGGGCTGAACCTTGCAGGGCGCGCGCCACCGTCGGCCTCGTTCGCAGTTAGCCGATGTCGAGGTGGGAAACTTGAGTTCCCGGCAAGGTTGCTTGCCATGTTGCGCGTTCGAGGGGTTTCGGGGGAGCGTTGCTCTCGCCTGCCATTGTCCGAAGGGGCGGTGTCGACGGTACGTTCAACGGAATCGAGTTCGGCAGTCGTGCAGCGGTAGCAAGAGCCTGCATCAATGGCGGTGTCCCCGCTGGTTGTGCTTCAAACCGTCGATGATAGACACACCTCGGTCGGGATCCTTCTGCGTTGATGATCGGTGCGCCCCGGCACGTCCTCGATGTATGGGTGTGACCGCAGGACGACTGCGTCTCGATCGCCTGACCGCAACGGCCTTCTGCGACTTTCTTCCCTGCTCTCTGCGCTCGCATTCCTCGCGATCCAAGAAAGCCGCTCTCGGCCGTCCTGCATTCCATTTCGGTCCCTTCGGGATGCGGTGGCGATCGCCAGCGGTCTTTGACACCCCATCGAGGTCGCGCAGGGGCGCGGCTCGAGCAAACCGAAAGTAGAGTAGGAGCACAGCGCCTGCCTGCCTCGCGGCAGGTGGTCTCTGCGCCCCTCTCGCCGAACCGGACGTGCAAGTTTCCAAGCTACCGGCTCTCCATGCGTGGCCATTGCCACGGGTGGCCCTCAAACGGACATGAGGGTGTTGAACGATGCCCAGAATCGATCGGCTCCTTTTCGGAACTTCTCGTCAGGGTCGTTCCATCCGTTTGGTATTCGTATGCCCCGGAACGGGAAGCGGATCGATCCACCTTCCCGGAAGAACCGCAGCGATTTCGGTCTGTCGACCCATCGCCAGCGGCTGTCAGGCGCCGTCGCGCGGAAGCAGCGGCACAGCTCACGCCATGTCGCCTTTCGATACTTTTTGCGCAGCCATCGCCCGATGCGCTCCCATAGCCACCAATCCAGACCGGAGAAGTCCCGCGTGGCCCATGTGGCGTAGCGGTAGTAATTTCGCCAGCCGGTGATGACCGGGTTGAGGCTCTCGATGAGATCGGCAAGGGATTGACCTGTCGGGGTCTCCTTCACCCTGACCTTGATCTTGTGGCGCAAATCCTTCAGCTTGCTCTTCGGTATGAAGAGATTGCCGACCATACGACCGGTGCGGCGAGCCTTGGTCTGCACCACCCGATAGCCGAGGAAGTCGAAGCCTTCCCCGACCTGGGTGATCCTGGTCTTTTCCATCGATAGCTCCATGCGCAATTCCTGTTTGAGGAACTGCGCCAGCGCCAGCTTTTCGGCTTCGGCGTCCTTGAGCGTCCCATCCGTCAGCACGACGAAGTCGTCGGCATAACGAACGGCGAAGAATGTCGGCCTGTTTCTCCGGCGGTCATAGAGCCGCCGGTCGGCTGCATTCTGCGGACGCTCGCGAGGACGCATCGACCACCGTCCATATCTCTCGTCGATGGCAGCCAGATAGACGTTGGCCAGCAACGGTGAGATGATGCCGCCCTGCGGGGTGCCCGTGACAGGGTGATGGACGGAGCCCTCGATCATGACACCAGCTTTCAGGAAGGCGAGTACGAGCCTGAGGACATTGCGATCCCCAATACGGCGGCGTACGCGCTCCATCAGCACGTGATGATTGACGGCATCGAAGCAGCCCTTGATGTCCCCTTCGATCACAATGCGGTACTCGGAGGTGCCGCTGGGTGTGGGGTGCAGATGACGCTGGATGTTCGCCAGCGCATCATGGGTGCTCCTGCCGGGCCGGAAGCCGTATGAGGACGGATAGAAGTCCGCCTCGAAGATTGGTTCCAGCACGAGCTTCAAAGCCATTTGTACCAGTCGGTCTTTGAGCGTCGGAATGCCGAGTGGACGTACCTTGCCGGGTTTACCCGGTTTAGGAATCAGCCTTTGCCTGACAGGCTCTGGCCGATATGTGCCGCCGCGCAGCTCGTTTCGAATATCCTCGATGAACTGCGTAGCGCCGCCCGGCCGCTCTTCGACCGTCTTCCGCGTGACGCCATCGGTTCCTGGTGTTCGACTGCCCTTGTTACGGGACAATCGTCGCCAGCTTTCCGAGAGTGTCCTGCGGTCGCATACGATGTTGAACAGATCCGCGAACACCTTGTCGGCGTCCGCGACACTCCACCTGTGAAGTTTGCGCTGCATGTCGAGGACGAACACAGTATTCACCGCGTCTGGCTTCATCGGCCCACCTCCTGCCGGCTTGCTTCACTCACTGTCTCCCTTCGCCATGTGGACGGCTTTCCCGCCCTCGGACTACTACGAAGACTCCGCCCCCTGCCGCGCCGATCATCGGTCGCCTCGATCATCTCGCGCAATCCTGCGAGAGAGAACACGGCAAGGTTCCCAAGTTCACCTGATGTCCCTTCGCCTGCCGTAGGGACCGACTTTACCCCGTGAGAATTCCGACCAACGGCCACCGCAAGCTGGGCCGCTGGCTGACGCGCGCGATAGCGCGCACCCCTGATCCCCGGTAATCCAGCGGGGATCGGCGCTCCTCCGGTCTTTCGACCGACCTGCCCACTTCCGGTTTGACAGGTTCCATGTTGCAACGAGGCTTCAAACATCGGTTCGATTACTCTTCCCATAGCAGGCATGCTTGCCGGACGGACCATGGGCGGAAGTCCCTGACCCTCCGACTTTGACGGGTTCTGCTTATTTATGGCTTGCCGGAGGCACCCGGCTTACCTCACCCGTCTGCTTCAGCCCCCGTACTTGCGGCACGTTGGCGTCGGGGTTTCCCACCCCGCAGGGGCAAAAAGTGCGCGTGACGGTTTCCAGCCGTCACTCTTGGCGCACGGAACACGACCATGGCGACCATCGGCACCTTCACCAAGAACGAAAACGGCGCGGGCTTCACCGGCGCGGTCAAGACCCTGACCCTCAACGTCAAGGCCAAGTTCGTCGCCACCGAGGGCGACAGCGAGCGCGGCCCCGACTTCCGCATCTTCGCCGGCGCCACCGAGTTCGGCGCGGCCTGGAAGAAGACCGCCCGCGAGACGCAGCGCGAATATCTCTCCGTCAAGCTGGAGTCGGGTAGGCGCGGCCCGTTTCCAGGCCGCGCCCCCCTAAGAACTGCACGTGCGAGTTTCCCCGCATGCAGCTCAAGCCTCTG